>JAZKHH010000099.1:0-79036 GCA_040385465.1 Pseudomonadota bacterium
TGCAGGCCGCGGGCCTGCAGCACCCCCGCGACATCACCGCCTTTCACATCGTTCGGCGCGACGCTGAACACGGTGTGAAGCTGCTGGCCAACCAGTTGTCGTTCCTGCAGCCCGGAGACCTGTTGACGGAGCCGCTGGCGCCCGCGCTGCCTTCCGTCTTCCGCCTGTACTGGCCCAAATCGCAGGCCGCCAGTTTCACCGCCGTGCCGACCGTTTGACCGGCGGGCCTCACCGGCGCTCAGGCCGGGCGGGGCCGGTTCGGGGCTTGGTTGTCTGTCAAGGAAAACGATATCCGGGGTATCCCTTGGTCAGGCCGTCATGCGTGACCCAGGTCGCGTTTTCTGGATAAACATCCAGCACCGGCCCCGTGTGGGCTGGCACCCCACCAGGAGACACGTCCATGGCCAACCCCGCAGGCACAGTCGCAGTCCCAGCCTCATCGGACCGTCCGATGAACCGCGAAGAAAAGAAAGTCATCTTCGCGTCGTCCCTCGGCACCGTCTTCGAGTGGTACGACTTCTATCTCTATGGTGCGCTGGCGCCGATCATCGCCAAGCAGTTTTTCTCCAACCTGGATGAAAACTCGGCCTTCATTTTCGCGCTGCTGGCCTTCGCGGCCGGCTTCATCGTGCGGCCGTTCGGCGCGCTGGTCTTCGGCCGCCTGGGCGACCTGATCGGCCGCAAGTACACCTTCCTGGTGACGATTCTGATCATGGGCGTGGCCACCTTCGCGGTCGGCATCCTGCCCGGCTATGCGCAGTGGGGCGTGGTGGCCCCCGTGATCTTGATCGTGTTGCGCCTGCTGCAGGGCCTGGCCCTGGGCGGCGAGTACGGCGGTGCGGCCACCTACGTGGCCGAGCACGCACCGCACGGCAAGCGCGGCGCCTACACCGCCTGGATCCAGACCACCGCGACGCTGGGCCTGTTCCTGTCGCTGCTGGTGATCCTGGGCACCCGCACCTACATGGGCGAAGAGGCCTTTGCCGACTGGGGCTGGCGCATTCCTTTCTGCGTGTCGATCCTGCTGCTGGGCATCAGCGTGTGGATCCGGCTGTCGATGGCCGAGTCGCCGGCCTTCGTCAAGATGAAGGCCGAAGGCCGGGGCTCCAAGGCCCCACTGACGGAAGCTTTTGGCCAGTGGGGCAACCTGCGCATCGTCATCCTGGCGCTGGTCGGCCTGGTGGCGGGCCAGGCGGTGGTCTGGTACACGGGGCAGTTCTATGCCCTGTTTTTCCTCACCCAGTCGCTCAAGGTTGACGGGCCCACCGCCAACATCCTGGTGGCCATTTCGCTGATCATCGCCACGCCGTTCTTCGTGGTCTTCGGCACCCTGTCGGACAAGGTGGGCCGCAAGCCGGTGATCCTGATCGGCTGCTTGTTGGCGGCGGCCACGTTCTTCCCCTTGTTCAAAGCCCTCACCAGCGCGGCCAACCCGGACCTGGCCAAGGCGCAGGCCACCGCCCAGGTCAAGATCACCGCCGACCCCAACGAGTGCTCTTTCCAGTTCAACCCCACCGGCACCAAGAAATTCACCAGCTCGTGCGACATCGCCAAGCAGGTGCTGGCCAGCAACTCGGTGAGCTACAGCACCCAGGACAGCACCGGGGTGGCCACCATCAGCATTGGCGACAAGGTGATCCCGGGCTACTCCGCCCAGGGCTTGTCGGCGGCCGATGCCAAGGCCCAAGACGCGGCGTTCAAGAAGAGCGTGCGCGATTCGCTCAATGCGGCCGGCTACCCGGCCAAGGCCGACCCCGCCAAGATCAACAAGCCTTTGGTGGTGCTGATCCTGACGATCCTGGTGATCTACGTGACGATGGTCTACGGGCCGATCGCGGCCATGCTGGTCGAGCTGTTCCCGACCCGCATCCGCTACACCTCGATGTCGCTGCCGTATCACATCGGCAATGGCTGGTTCGGCGGCTTGCTGCCGACCATTGCCTTTGCCATGGTGGCGCAGAGCGGTGACATGTACGCCGGCCTGTGGTACCCGGTGGGCGTCGCCTTGCTCACGGTGGTGGTGGGCGCGCTCTTCGTGCGCGAGACCAAGGACGTGGACATCTACGCCAAGGACTGAGGAGACCGGTCAGGGCCGACCCGGCGGCGCGCCCAACGTGCCGCACGCCTTGATTGAGGCCGCAGCGGTCCGGTGCCCACCGGCCCTGCGGCCAGCGTCCAGGAAAAGGCGCAGAGAGATGCCCTCGGCCAGCCGCCTCGCCGCGCGCGGGGTGGTGCCTGCGCAACGCCGGCGCCAGGCAGGGTGGATCCCCGTGCGCAACCCGCCGCATTGCTTGAGAATGCACCAGCGCGCAGTCAGGCGACGACCGGTGCGGGGCACCCTGGCGCAGCAGGTTCCCAATCCTGCGCCGGTGCCCCCCATTCCATGGTGCCCTGAAAGGATCTTCATGTCCGATCCCAAGCTGCAGAAGCTGGTGCTTCTGCCCACGTTGGCCGTGTCCGTCAAGCCCGACGGCCGGCTGGGCGTGACCCGCAAATTCATGGACGGCGTGCAAGCCTTCCAGCAACGCTGGCTGGGCCCGGTGAGCGTGCTGGCCGAACGCGAAGTCGACACCCCCGATCACCTCGACCAAGACGTCGTCAACCCTGCAGAACTGCCCTTCGAGCTCAAGGTGGTCGACTTCGACCGACTGCTGGACGAGCCCGCCCTGGAGGGCGCCGGGGTGGTGCTGGGCAGCCTGGGGTTCCGCCAGAACCACGTCGTGCGGGTGTGCCGCCAGCGGGGTGTGCCGTGCGTGCTGACCTCGGAGTACAGCCTGCCCACGCGCAACCAGATCGTCGACGCCGGCACCCGGCACCGGCTGCTGCGCATGCGGCGCCACTTCTGGGAGCGGCAACAGGAAAAAGCGCAGCGCCTGGCGGTGCGCGACGCCGACGGGCTGCAATGCAACGGCACGCCCACCTTCGAGGCTTACGCCACCTTGAACCCCAAGCCTTTGCTCTATTTCGACACCCGGGTGACGCGCGACATGCTCATCACCAAGGAGGCACTGGACACGCGGCTGGCTCACTGCCGCACGCACCAGCCGCTGCGGCTGCTGTTCTCAGGCCGGCTGGTGCCGATGAAAGGCGCCCATGACCTGGTAGAGATGGCGCGCCATCTGAAAGGCCTGGGCGTGCCCTTCGAGCTGACGATCTGCGGCGACGGCGAATCGAGCGAGGCCATGCGCACCGCCATCGCCACCCATGGCCTCGAGTCGCAGGTGCACATGGTCGGTGTGCTGGACTTCCACACCGAGCTGATGCCCCGCGTCCAGCACCAGACCGACTTGTTCGTGTGCTGCCATCCGCAGGGCGACCCGTCGTGCACCTACCTGGAAACGCTGTCGTGCGGCGTGCCCATCGTCGGCTACGACAACGAGGCCTTCAACGGCTTGAACCGCCGCTCCAGCGCCGGCTGGATCACGCCCTTGAACGACCCGCTGGCCATGGCCCAGCGCATCGCCGTGCTCGACCGCCAGCGCGACCCGATGAGCCAGGCCTCTCACCGGGCCCTGCAGTTCGCCTCGCAGCACACCTTCGAGCTGACCTTTCAGCGGCGCATCGAGCACCTGGCCAGCTGCGTGCGCAGCGGCACCACCGGCCACAGCACCGTGCGTGCGAAGTCCGCCACCGGCACCGCCACCAGCGCTCAGGCCCGGGTGGCCACCGGCGTGCGCTGAGGCGGCCGCCGGACAACGGCCCCGATTCCAGGGCCCGTCCACCGGCTGTCCGATCGGCCGCCGCCCCTCAGGCGCTCAGCGCCCGGCCTTGAACGCGGTGAAGACCCGCGTCTGCACCCGCCGGATGTCCTGCGGCACCGCGTCGGGCGGGGTCAGGCGCTGCTTGTCGGCGTCGCTCAGGAAAATGGTCTTGTTCTGGGCCACTTCCTTTTTGACGAAGGGCAGCGAGGCCGCATTGGGGTTGGCGTAAAACACCTTGTTGGTCAGCGAGGCGTGCACCTCTGGGCGCAGGACGTAGTCGATGAACCGGTGGGCATTGGCCACGTTCTTCGCATCCTTCGGAATGGCCAGGGTGTCGAAGAACATCGTGGCCCCGCCGCGCGGCACGAGGGCCTCGATCGACACGCCGGATTTGGCGTCCAGCGCACGCTGGCGCGCGATGTTGATGTCGCCGGAGTAGCCCATCACCGCGCACAGCGACCCCGAGGCCAGGTCGTTGATGTAGCCCGACGACGAGTAGCGCGTGACAAAGGGTTTGACGCTCTTGAGCATCGCCGCCGCGGCCTCGTAGTCGCTGGCCTGGCGGCTGTAGGCGGGCTTGCCCACGTACAGCATGGCCACCGGCAGCACCTCGGAGGCCGAGTCCAAGAAGTTCACGCCGCAACCCTTGAGCTTGCTGGCGTACTTCGGGTCGAACAGCAGGCTCCAGGCGTTGTCGGGCATGGGCACGTCGCCCAGGGCGGCCTTCACCTTGGCGGTGTTGATGCCCACGGTGACGTAGCCCCACAGCCAGGTCACCAGGTGCTGGTTGCCGGGGTCGACCGCGGCGAGCTGCTCGAGCAGCCCCTTGTCGAGGTTGTTCCAGCGGGTGAGCTGCGAGCGGTCGAGCTTTTGCAGCAGGCCGCCTTCGATCTGGGCCTTGGCGAAGTGCGCACCGGGCACGACGATGTCGTAGCCGGTCTTGCCGGCCACCAGCTTGGCGTGCAGCACCTCGTTGTTGTCGTAGTTGTCGTAGTTGACCTTGATGCCGGTTTCTTTCTCGAAGTTCTTGATCGTGTCGTCGGCGATGTAGTCAGACCAGTTGTAGATGTTGAGCACTTTGGATTCTTGGGCCGCCACCGGCAGCGCCAAACTGGCGAACACGCCACAAGCCAACGCGAAACCGGCGCGGCGAAGGCAGGAAATCATCATGGAAGCGGTCCTTTCAGGCAGGGGGGTGGCCCGGTGGCGGCGACAAACGACGCGCCAGCGCTGGCGGGGCCAGGCGCCAAATTATGGAAGAAAACCGGGGCCCTGCTGGCCGCTGCGGTCGAATGCCGGCGTGGCCATCGCGCCGACCCCGTAACATCGGGGGGATGACACCGTTCGAACCACCAGGCTTAAGGAGCTCAGGGGCCATGATCCCATTCAAGCAGATGAACCGGCAGGAGATGCCTCGATGAAAGCCAGTCCCTCCGCCGAGCACATGAAACGTCAGCGAGGCAGCTTCGTGCCGGGGCTGGTCGTGGGCCTGTTGGTCGGCCTGGCCATTGCCCTGGGCGTGGCCCTGTACGTCACCAAGGTGCCGGTGCCGTTCGTGAACAAGGTGCCGCAACGCACCGCCGACCAAGACGCCGCCGAAGCCCAGCGCAACCGCAACTGGGACCCGAACGCGCCCCTGGCCGGCCGCACCCCTGCCCGCCCGGGCGACGCCGCCAGCACCGGCGCCGTGACGCCCCCGGTCGCCCCGCCGCCTGGGGTGATCTTGCCGCCCCCGCCGGAGGCGGTGCTGCCTTCGCCGCCGACCGCGACGGCCATCCCCCCGAAGCCCCCCGTGGGGGCCGAGCCTTTCACTTATTTCGTGCAGGCCGGCGCCTTCGGCCGCGTTGAAGAGGCCGAGCAGCAGCGCGCCCGGTTGGCAATGATGGACCTGGAAGCCCGCGTCACCGAGCGCGAGCAGGCCGGCCGGATGGTCTACCGGGTGCGGGTGGGCCCGTTTGACCGCAAGGCCGCAGCCGAGAGCACCAAGACCCGTCTGGAACTGGAAGGCATCGACGCCACCCTGGTGCCGGTGAAAAACTGAGGCGGCTGAACTTTTGCCCGGCCGGCCGGGTCCGATGGCGGACCGGTCAGCATCCTTCTCCCACCCTCTCATTCGTTGATCAAAGGAACCCCATGAAACGACGTGCGTTTTCAGCCCAGGTGATGGGCTTGGCCACCCTGGGTTTGGGCGGTGCGGTTGGCAGCCTCGAGGCTTGGGCCCAGGCCCCGGGTGCGCCGGTGGAGGGCAAGCACTACAAACGCGTCAACCCGCCGGTGCCCTCGGGGGGCGACGGCAAGATCGAGGTCCTTGAATTCTTCTGGTACGGCTGCCCGCACTGTTACGCGTTTGAGGGGCCCTTGGAGGCCTGGAGCAAGCGCTTGCCCGGCGACGTGGTGCTCAAGCGCGTGCCGGTGGCGTTCCGCCAGGAGCCTTTCGTCATGCACCAGAAGCTGTACTACACCCTGGAAGCCCTGGGCCTGGTGGACAAGCTGCAGCGCAAGGCTTTTGATGAGATCCACCTCAACCGCGACGCCAGCGAGCAGCGCGCGCGGCTGGCGTCCGTCGAACAGGTCGGGGCCTTCGCTGAGAAGAACGGGCTCGACAAAGCGCAGTTCCTGTCGGTGTTCAATTCCTTCTCTGTGGGCACCAAGGTGGGCCAGGCGCAAAAACTGTCCACGGCCTACCAGATCGACGGTGTGCCGGCGCTCGGCGTGCAGGGGCGCTATTTCACCTCGGGGGCCATGGCCGGCGACATGGACAAGGCGCTGGCCGTGACCGACTTCCTGATCAAGCAAGTGCGCGCGGGTGGTGGCAAGGCCTGACTGAGGCCCTGCACCCGCTGAGCGGGCAAAGATCAGTCAAACGAAACGGGCCGGTGGCCTGCGCTCATCGCGCAGTGCCACTGGCCCGTTTGTCATTCAGGGGGCGTGGAGAGATCGGGAAGCCGGGTTCAGCGTGCCGAAGCCTGCACCGCCAGCCGCCCGCGCTGGGTTTGCAGCGTGTGCGCCAGCAGGGCCGTGGCCGCATGAATGGCGTCGATCGTCGGCGTGGGCGTCTCGGTGATGCGGGCCAGCTCGACCACGGCGCCGACCAGCGCGTCGAGCTCCAAGGCGCGACCATGCTCCACGTCTTGCAGCATCGAGGTTTTGTGGGCGCCCACGGCGCGCGCGCCTTCGATGCGCTTGTCGATCGAGATCTTGAACGAGATGCCGAGCTTCTCGCCCACCGCCTGCGCCTCGGCCATCATGCGGGCCACCAGGGCGCGCGACAGCGGGTGGGTGCAGATGTCTTCCAGGGTGGCGTGGGTCAGGGCGGAGATCGGGTTCAGGCTCAGGTTGCCCCACAGCTTGACCCACATCTCGCTGCGGATGTCTTTGCTGACGGGGGCCTTGAAGCCCGCTTTCATCAAGCTGGCGGCCAGGGCCTCGATGCGCTCGCTGCGGCTGCCGTCGAGCTCGCCGAGGCTGAAGCGGTGGCCTTCGATCAGGCGCACCACGCCCGGTGACACCAGCTCGGCCGCCGGGTAGACGATGCCGCCGATGATGCGCTCGGGCTCGATGTGCCGGGCGATGAAGCCCTCCGGGTCGACGCTGCTCAGGCTGCGCCCGGCATAGGGCCCGGGCAGCTTGTCGAAGTACCACCACGGCACGCCGTTGATGAACGACACCAGCAGCGTGTGCGGGCCGAACAGGGCGCGCAGCCCGGGCAGCACGTCACGCACCTGGTGGGCCTTGAGGGTCAGCAGCACCACGTCTTGCGGCCCGGCCTCGGCCATGTCCTGCACCGCCCGAACCTTCGGCGCGTGCACCTCGCTGCCGTCTTCCAGAACCAGCCGAAAGCCGTGGGCGTTGATCGCCTGCAGGTTCTGGTTGCGGGCGATGAAAGTGACGTCTTCGCCGGCCAGCGAGAGCCGGGTGCCCAGGTAGCCGCCGATGGCGCCCGCCCCCACGATGGCGTACTTCACGAGGCCACCCCCAGCTTTCTGGCTTCCCACTTGCGCATCCCGTCTTTCAGCAGGCCCCACACCGGCAGCAGCAACAGCAGGGCCGACAGGCTGACCAGCCCGCGCACCAGCCAGTTGCTCCAAAACACGCCCAGGCCGCCCTGCGAGCCGATCAGCGCCTGCCGGAAGCTGGATTCGGCCATGTCGCCCAGCACCAGGGCCAGCACCAGCGGCGCCAGCGGGTAGCGCAGCTTCTTGAACAGGTAGCCCAGCACGCCGAAGATCAGCATCAGCCAGACGTCGAACATCGAGCTGTGCACCGTGTAGGCGCCAATCGCGCAGACCACGATGATGATCGGGGCCACGACCGAGAACGGAATGCGCAGGATCGCCGCCCACCAGGGCACGGTGGTCAGCACCACGATCAGGCCGACGATGTTGCCCAGGTACATGGAGGCGATCAGGCCCCAGACGAAGTCCTTCTGCTCGATGAACAGCATCGGCCCCGGTTGCAAGCCCCAGATCAGCAGGCCGCCCAGCAGCACGGCGGCGGTGGGCGAGCCGGGGATGCCCAGCGTGAGCATGGGCAGCAGGGCGGCGGTGCCGGCGGCATGGGCCGCGGTCTCCGGGGCAATCACGCCCTGGATGTTGCCCTTGCCGAACGTCTCCGGTTCGGGCGAGAAGCGCCGCGCCATGCCGTAGCTCATGAACGACGCCGGCGTGGCGCCGCCCGGGGTGATGCCCATCCAGCAGCCGATCAGGGTGGAGCGCAGGAAGGTGCGCCAGTGCTTGATGATCTCGCGCCAGGTTTGCCACACCACCGCTGGGCTGATGCGGGCCGACTTGCCTTTGAACGCCAGGCCTTCTTCCATCGTCAGCAGGATCTCGCCGATGCCGAACAGGCCGATCACGGCGATCAGGAAGTCGAAGCCCTTGAGCAGCTCCGTCTGCCCAAAGGTCATGCGCAACTGGCCGGTGACGTTGTCCAGCCCGACCGCGGCCAGGGCGAAGCCCAGCATCATTGCCGCGATGGTCTTGACCGGCGGCTCCTTGCTCATGCCCACGAAGCTGCAGAAGGTCAGCAGCTGCACGCCGAAGATCTCGGCCGGTCCGAACCGCAGCGCGAAGCGCGCCAGCAAGGGCGCCAGGAAGGTGATCACGATGACGGCGAACAAGGCGCCGATGAACGAGGAGGTGAAGGCCGCGGTGAGGGCCTGGGCCGCCTGGCCTTGCTGGGCCATGGGGTGGCCGTCGAAGGTGGTGGCCACCGACCAGGGCTCGCCGGGAATGTTGAACAAAATCGAGGTGATCGCCCCGCCGAACAGCGCCCCCCAGTAGATGCAGCTCAGCATGATGATGGCCGACACCGCGCCGCCCGGCTGGGTGGCCATGGTGAAGGTCAGCGGCAGCAGGATGGCCACGCCGTTGGCACCGCCCAAGCCAGGCAGCACCCCGATCAGCACCCCGAGGGTGATGCCGATCAGCATGTACATCAGGTTGGGCAGCGTCAAGGCGATGCCGAACCCGTTGATGAGGTTACCGAAGTCTTCCATACAGGTCCTTTGCGAGCCAGGCCAGCGACAGCAGCACGGCCGCGCGCGTCAGATTCAATTTGTCCCAGCCGAGCGAGGTGTGCGTCAAGGCGGCCCACAGGTCGGCCATCGGGGGGGTGCCCGGCAGCAGCACGTGGAACCAGCGCTCGAACATGCCGTAAGCGATCAACGGCACGGCCACGGCCAAGGCGAAAGTGGGCAGCACCTTGTAGCGGCCATGCACGAGCATGAAGTGCACGATCAGGGCGAAGGAGGCGACGTAGATGCCGAGCAGCGAGATCTGGGCCACGTAGGCGATCAGCGGCCCCAACACCAGCAGCACCAGCCGCAGCTGGTGGCGCTGGGCGAAGGGCGGGTTGTGCCGGTTGAAGCGCCACAGCTGGGTCAGCAAGATCACCAGGCTGGCGCCCAGCAGGATCGAGCCGATGTAGAAAGGGAAGTAGCCCGACTGCGGCCCGTCTTCGGCCCAGCCGTTGCCCACGCGCAGGCTGTCGATGATGACCAGCACGGCCAGCACCAACAAAAACGCGGCCATGCCAATTTCCGGCCAGCGCGTGCCCACGGCGGGGCTGGTCATCTCGCTGCTGTCAGCGAGGGGGTCGTCATCGTTCATGGCAAAACTCCGTCAGTCCCTGGGCGCACCAGGCGGTGCGTGCAGGGAGGCAGCGCAGGGGGTGCGCAAAGAAAGTCCGGCCGGGGAGGCCAAGCGGGAGAGCGGCGTCCAGCCCGGTGGGCGAGCGAGCGGAGCTCGCCCGGCTTGAACGCAAGGTCAGTTGGCGATGAAGCCCGCTTCCTTCATCAGCACGCGGTGCATCTGCTCGTTCTTGCCCAGCCAATTGAAGAACTCTTCGCCCGACATGCTGGTCTGGTTGAAGGCGCCCTTGGCCATGAAGTCTTTCCACTCCGGCAGCGCGCGCACGCGCTTGAACAGGTCAACGTAGAAAGCCTGCTGCTGCGGGGTGACGCCGGGCGGCATGAACACGCCGCGCAGCATGGTGTAGTCGACCGGCACGCCGGCGGAGGCACAGGTGGGCAGGTCGGCCCACGACTGCGTGGCGGTGACCTTGTTCGGGTAAGGCATGCGGGCCTTGTCCATCACGCACAGGGCGCGCAGCTGCCCGGCACGCCACTGCGACTCGGCCTCGATCGGGTTGTTGACGGTGGAATTGATGTGCTTGCCGACCAGCTGCACCGCCACCTCGCCGCCGCCCTTGTAGGGGATGTAGCTCAGCTTCTTGGCCACGGCTTTTTCCAGCATCACGGTGATGATCTGGTCTTCCTGCTTGGAGCCGGTGCCGCCCATCTTGAAGGTCTTGTCCGGCTCGGCCTTGATGGCGTTGATGTAGTCCTGCGCCGTCTTGTACGGCGTGTCGGCGTTCACCCACAGCACGAACTGGTCGAGCGCCAACATCGACACGGGTGTCAAGTCGCGCCAGTTGAACGGCACGCCGGTGGCCAGCGGCGTGGTGAACAGGTTCGACAGGGTGATGACGATCTTGTGGCCGTTGCCCTTGTCGCCCTTGACGTCCAGGAAGCCCTCGGCGCCGGCACCGCCCGACTTGTTGACGACGATGATGGGCTGCTTGGTCAGGTTGTGCTTGGCCACCATGCCTTGCAGAAAGCGCGCCATTTGGTCCGCCCCGCCGCCCGTGCCAGCCGGCACGATGAATTCGATGGGCTTGGTGGGCTCCCACGCCGGGGGCGGCGACTGGGCCCAGGCGGCCGAGCCCAGCAGGCTGCTGCCCAGCGCCAAGGCGCCGACCAAAGTGGAAACACGCAGAGCTTGCGCACGGGAGGAGGTGGACGACGGTACGGACATCTTGCGGGCTTCCTTAAGGAGGGGTCGGTGGAATGGAGGGGAAAAAGAACTGAAAAGGTGGGATCCAGGAACGAATGGGTGCGTGTGCGCGGCTCAGCCCAAACCCAGCTTCTGGGCCAGGCCGATGCGCTGCAATTTGCCAGTGGCGCCTTTGGGGATCTCGTCCATGAACAGGATTTTTTGCGGCACCTTGAAGTCGGCCGCGCGCTGGCCCACGAAGGCCTGCAGATCGCGCTCGCTGACCTGCTGGCCCTCGCGCAGCACGACCACCGCCGCGACCTCCTCGCCCAGCTTGGGGTGCGGCATGGCGAAGCACACGACCTGGGCCACCGCCGGGTGGTCCATCAGCAGTTCGTCGATTTCGCGCGGGCTGATTTTTTCGCCGCCGCGGTTGATGATTTCCTTCAGGCGGCCGGTGATGCTGATGTAGCCCTCATCGTCCATCACGCCCTGGTCGCCGGTGCGGAACCAGCCGTGGGCATAGGCCTCGGCGTTGGCCTTCGGGTTGCTCTCGTAGCCCGCCGTGACGTTGGGGCCGCGGATGACGATCTCACCGGTGGCGTGGGCCCCCAGCAAGGCGCCGCCCTCGCCCATGATGGCGATCTCGGGGCCCGCCGCGCGGCCGACGGTGCCGGGCTTGCGGGCCGCCGGGGGCAGGGGGTTGGAGGCCATCTGGTGGGTGGCTTCGGTCATGCCGTAGGCTTCGATCAACGGGGCACCGAACACCTCTTCGATCTCGCGGATCACCTGCGGCGGCATCGACGAGGACGAGGAGCGGACGAAGCGCAACGGGTGGCGGGCAACGATCTCGCGGTTTTTCGCGGCGCGCGAGGCGATGGCCTGGTGCATCGTGGGCACCGCGGTGTACCAGGTGGGGGCCGCCTCGTCCATCCAGCCGAAGAACTTCAGGGCGTTGAAGCCGGGCGTGCAAAACACCTGCGAGCCGGCCGCCAGGGGGGCCAGCACCCCGGCAATCAGGCCGTGGATGTGGAACAGCGGCATGATGTTCAGCCCGCGGTCGGCCGCGGTGAAGGCCAGCGTGTCGCGGATGTGGCGGGCCGAGGCGACCAGGTTGCGCTGCGACAAGGGCACGATCTTGGGGCGCGAGGTGGTGCCCGAGGTGTGCAGCACCATCGAGATGTCTTCGGCCTGGGCGGGGCCGCCTTGGGCCGCAGGTGCCGAGGCCGCCACGCGGGGCTGCAGGGTGAAGTGGCCGGCCGGTGCCCCCGGCGCCACCACCAGGTCGATCAACTGAACGCCCAGCCGGGTGGCCACCTCGATGGCCGCGGAGGTGCTGCCCGCCTCCACGATCAAGGCCTTGGCGTTCAGGTCCGACAGGTAGAACTCGAACTCTTCCGCGCGGTAGCCGGGGTTGAGCGGCGCGCTGGCCACACAGGTGGCGCAGGCCATGAAGCAGGCGGCCATCTCCGGCCCGTTGTTCAGCACGATCGCCACCCGTTCGCCCCGGCCGATGCCTTGGGCGTTCAAGCGCGCCTGCGTGTGCGAGATGACCTGGCGCAAGCCCTCGTAGCTCAGGCCGGGCCGTTGGGGCGCCGACAGCGCCACTGCGGTGGGAGCGCCGGCGCTCAGCAAGTCAATCAACGTGGCATGGGGGTCGGCAGAAGAAGAGGTCATGGCAGGCCAGGGTGCGAAACGAAAGACGGAAAGCAAAACCGAACGAGAAACGAAGCGAAGGCAGCGGACAGCGGCAACAACCAGCGGTCGGACCGGCATAAGCAACAACGGGGCCGGGCGCGTGGCACGCCGCCCGGGGTCTCAGCCCCCGAGAACGGGATGGCTTGGAGGAGACAGGGGTCGCGGACGGGTGTCAGAGCCCCAGCCACACGCCCAAGGCCATCATGGCCTCGGCATCGTACGGCTCAAAGCCTTGCCATTTCGTGGGAGCGAGCTTTTTCTTGCCCTCCTCAGAGCTGTCAAGGCCACTGAGGTACTGGCGCACTTTTTCCACCTGGGTGGGCGACATCACTGGGCTGGCGATGACGTGCTTGATCGGCACCGCCCTTGACTTGCCCAGCACGCGGCCACCGCGCCCCGTCCAGTTCTTGATCACGCCGGAGGCGGCCGTGGCCCCGGTGTGCGTCAGGTCGTTGTCGACGAAGAAGGGCACGGCGTCTTGGTAACGGGTGTAGTAGATGCGGACCTGGTCGGAGCTGATGCCCACGTCGCGCAGGGTGGCGCGCACCATCCAGGAGGTGATCGAGTCTTCGTCGGGTGCGCCCATTTTGGTGCCCCGCAGCTCGTTCATGGTCTTGAGCGGCGAATCGGTTTTGACGAGGAAATTCGCGCTGTAGGTCTGGAACCCCTTGGTCACCACCACCAGCCGGTAACCCCAGTTCTTCATCGCCAGGATGGAGATGTGGGCGGGGTGCACCATGGCCAGTTCGTAACTGCGGTCGGCCAGGCCCCGGCGCAGGGTGGGGTAGTCGGTGACCGGCAGAATCGTCACCGGCTGCTGCAGTATTTGAGATAAGTCGCTGGCAATGGCGGCATAACGCTCGCGAATCTCGCTGTAGGGCACCCGGTAGGTGACCCCCTCATTGATGGCGAAAACCAGCGCGTGGGCGGGCGACAAGGCCCAAAAAAGTGCCGCGACACCAATCCAATAACGAAGCCGAATGGATTTCATGATGACCCTGCGCAAAAGAGGAAAAGCAACGGGAGCACGTCTCGATGGCTGTTTGTTCATGGCCGTCGGGATGGCGGATGTTAATGCGCGCCATGGCCTGGCATGGTGTTACCTTGTGCACCCTAAGCAGTAAATTTACGCTCGGATGCAAAAGTTACAAGTGCGGACGAGGCGGCGCGCCAAGCGTGACCAATCTCACAGTCACCACCCCTTCTTTCACCGATTTGTAAACACTTTGTCAAGCCCTTGGCCGTCTGATCGGGCCCTCGAATATCCTGTACCCCCTGGACCGAGATTGTGACAATCTCCAGGAGCCGAGATTTCCCTTGGGAGTCTCGACGCCCAAAATTGCCTGAGGCATCTGCAGGCCCCTGGTATCCCGCCAAAATTTGTGAGCAGTTTCTGGAGACCCTGGATGGAAAAGATTTGGCTCAAGCACTATCCCGCCGATGTGCCTGCCGAGGTGGATGTCACGCAATACAGCTCGCTGGTGGGATTGCTTGAAGACAGTTTCAAGCGGTATGCGAACCTGCCGGCTTACAAGTTCATGGGGCACAGCCTGAGCTTTGCCGAGGTGGACGAAGCGTCCTGCGCATTGGCCGCTTATCTCCAGGCCCAGGGTTTGACCAAGGGCGACCGGGTGGCGCTGATGATGCCCAATCTGCCCCAGTACCCGGTGGCGGTGGCCGCGGTGCTTCGCGCCGGCTATGTGGTGGTCAACGTCAACCCGCTGTACACGCCCCGGGAGCTGGCGCACCAGCTGGAAGATTCCGGCGCCAAGCTGATCATCGTGATGGAGAACTTCGCCACCACCTTGCAGCAGTGCCTGAACGAAGTGCCGACGCAAAAGATCGTGCTCACCGGCGTGGGCGACATGCTGGGCTTTTTCAAGCGCCACCTGGTCAACGCCGTGGTGCGGCATGTGAAGAAAATGGTGCCGCCCTATCAGCTGCCCAACGCCGTGCATTTCAACGAGGCCCTGTCGCAGGGCCGGCGCAAGCGCCTGACGACCCCTCAACTCGGGCCCGACGACCTGGCGGTGTTGCAGTACACCGGCGGCACCACCGGCGTCAGCAAAGGCTCGATGCTGCTGCACCGCAACCTGGTGGCCAACGTGCTGCAGTCCGAAGCCTGGTACCGCCCGGCCCTGAAGAAGATTCCGGTGGGCGAGCAGGTCAACACCGTGTGTGCGCTGCCGATCTATCACATCTTCGGTTTCAACATCAACATGATGCTGTCGATGCGCATGGGCGGGTGCAACATCCTGATCCCCAACCCGCGCGACCTGCCCGCCATGTTCAAAGCCCTGGCGGGCGAGCGCTTTCACAGCTTTCCGGCGGTCAACACCTTGTTCTCGGCGGTGGTCAACCACCCGCAGTTCGGCACCGTTGACTGGACCCACCTGCGCCTGTCGGTCGGGGGCGGCATGGCGGTGCAAAGCGTCACCGCCCAGGATTGGTTGAGCAAGACCGGCTGCCCGATCGTGGAGGGCTACGGCCTGTCGGAGACCTCGCCGTCGGTGTCGTGCAACCCGGTGGAAAGCACGTCCTACAGCGGCAACATCGGCATGCCGATCCCCAGCACCGAGATCGCCTTGCTCGACGACGAGGGCGCCGAGGTGCCCCTGGGCTCACCGGGTGAGATCGCGGTGCGCGGCCCGCAGGTGATGGCTGGCTACTGGCAACGGGCCGACGAGACCGCTGCCAGCATGACCGCCGACGGCTACTTCCGCACCGGCGACATCGGCATCGTGGACGAGCGTGGCTATTTCAAGATCGTCGACCGCAAGAAGGACATGATCCTGGTCAGCGGCTTCAACGTCTACCCGACCGAAGTCGAAGAGGTGGTCACCCACATGCCCCAGGTGCTGGAGTGCGCGGCCGTGGGCGTGGTGGATGCCAAAACCGGCGAAGCGGTCAAGCTGGTGATTGTCAAACGCAACCCTTCGCTGACCGAGGCCGAGGTGCGGGCCTACTGCGAGGCCCACCTCACCGGCTACAAGCGGCCCCGGGTGATCGAGTTCCGAACCGAGTTGCCCAAGACCGCGGTCGGCAAGATCTTGCGCCGGGCCCTGCGCGACGCGGCTTGACGGGCGCCCTTGCGGGCGCGTTGCATTGACCTGCGTGCGCAGCCGCCCCGCGGCGCCGAGCGCCCGGGGGCTCCTCTTTTCCAAGACATTGACGGCATCACCATGGCCAGTCCTCGCTTCTACATCGACAAGCCGCTCACCGCCGACACCTTGATCGGCCTGCCCCCGGGGCCGGCCCGCCATGCCCAGGTGCTGCGGATGCAGCCCGGCTACGCCTTGACGCTGTTCAATGGCCAGGGCGGCGAATGGCAGGCCGAGGTGGTGCACATGGGGCGCAACGAGGTGCAGGTGAAGGTGCTGCAGCACGATCCGGTGGAGCGCGAGATCGGCACCTCGGTCACCTGGGCGCTGGGCATGCCCACCAATGAGCGCATGGACAACCTGGTGGAAAAAGCCACCGAGCTGGGCGTGACCCGCTTGCAGCCCCTGGTGTGCGAGCGCTCGGTGCTGCGCCTGCAGGACGAGCGCGCACAAAAGAAGGTGGCGCATTGGCAGGCCGTGGCGGTGGCGGCCTGTGAGCAGTGCGGACGCAACCGGGTGCCCGAGATCGCGCCGGTGCTGACGCTGGCGAGCTGGCTGGGCAGCCTGCCCGAGCCAGGGCCCCGCACCAGCCGTCACCTCCTCAGCCTGCGGGCCGGCATTCCGCCTTGGCGCGCGCCGGCGCCTGGCGCGTCGATGGTGTTCCTCAGCGGGCCCGAAGGCGGCTTGGCGCCGAGCGAGGAAGGCTGGGCGCAGCAGCAGGGTTTCAACCCGGTCAGCCTGGGCCCCCGCACCTTGAGGGCCGACACCGCGCCGGTGATGGTGCTGGCGGTGCTGGCGGCGGGCTCCGGGGCGTGACCGCCAGATCGGGCGCCCAACACGGCGCCTGATCTGTTCGGCTCACTGCGTTTTCTGGGGCGCCGCCGACGGCCGACGCGTCACATAGGCTTGGATGTACTCTGCCCAGCGGCGGGGGTCGCAGTGTTCCTGCGCGAAAGCCTTGCCCTCGGCGCCCAGGCGCTGCCGCAAGGCGGGCTCCTCTTCCAGGCGGGCGATGGCCTGGGTCATGGCGGCGACGTCGCCCGGGGCGGTGACCAGCGCGTTGCGCTCGTGGTGCGCATAGTCGCGGGTGCCTTCGGTCAAGGTGCTCACCAGGGGCCGGCTCAAGGTCATCGCCCCCACCAGGCTGATGTTGCCGCACGGCGTCTGTGAATCCCGCAGCGGCACGATGAGCGCCTCGCTGCGCCCGACCACGGTCCAGAACTGTGCATGGGGCAGGTTGTGGAACACATGCACGTTGGGCGGGATGCGCAGGCCGGCCAGGGCCTGCGGGCGGGTCACGATCACCAGCTTCAAGTGCGGCAGCTTCTCGAACGCTTGCAGCAAGGTCTTGAAATCGCGGGCCTCGCCGCCGGCGGAGCTGTAGTAGCGGGGCCAGGGCACCGCGAACGACGGGTCGATCTCGGGGGTGTCGATGGCCCAGTGCAGCAATTCGAAGCGCTCGATGGGCAGCTGGAAATGGTCGGCGTAGAGCTGGCGTTCGAAGTCGGTGCACACGACGAAGCGGTCGACGCGCTGGAAGGTGCGCGACATGCTGGCGCGGCTGCGGCCTTCGGGCAGATCGGTGAAGTTGAAGGCGAACGCCATGTGGCGCTGGTCGCGGCCCATGGCGCGCATGAAATGGCTTTGCCAGTGGGTGGTGCGCGGCAGGTGGGAGATGACCACGTCGTCCGGCGCGCTCAGCGCCCGGGTGGCCTGCCAGCAGGCGCGGTAGCGGCCCAGCTTGGGCCGCCGCACGCTGCGCTCCAAGGCGTTGCGCGGATTGGCCGCAAAGTAGCGCCAGTCGACCGCGGGGCCGGTGTACTGGCTTTCAACGAAGTTCCAATCGGGCTCGGCGATCTCCGCGACGTTGACGACTTTTTGCATGGCAAGACTCTTGGCTGGGTGAACGCAGGTCGGCAGTGTAGGGGAGTGGACCTCAGTGCGGCGCTTTGGGCGCCGAATCGGCACTGGGCAAGGCCCGCGGACCGCGCATGCTGCCCGGCACCAAGTCGAAGCGGAAGAGCCGGCACTCGATGGGGCCGTTCCACATCGGCGTGCGCTGGGTTTCCTTCAGGCGCATGGCGGTGGGCAGCTTCATGTCTGGGCTCAGCACGAAGGCGGTCCAGCCGGCGGGGTGCAGGGTGTACGCGCGTTTCCAATGAGCCGCCAGGCGGGCGAAGAAATCAGTGGGCGTGTCGCGGTCTTGGGCCGATGGGCGCATGGCGCGGTGGGCGTGCGCGCCGGCCGCACCCTGGGGGGCAATGCGCTCGCCATACGGCGGGTTGAGCATCAAGGTGCCCTGCAGCTGTGGCGGCAGCTCGGGCGCCGCGCGCTCCAGCGCGTCGCCGCCGTGGAAGGTGATGCAGGACTCCACACCCGCGCGCTGGGCGTTGCGCCGTGCGAAATCGACCATGCGAAAGGCGACGTCGCTGGCGATGATGGGCACCGGGCACGGCAGCACGCGCGACTGCGCATGGCTCTTGAGCCGCTGCCACTGCCCGCGCATCTCCGGGCTGTAGAAGGGCAGCAGGCGCTCGAAGGCGAAGCGGCGTTTGAGGCCAGGGGCGATGCCGCAGGCGATCTGGGCGGCCTCGATGACGATGGTGCCCGAGCCGCAGCAGGGGTCGTGCAGTGCGCCACCCGCTTGCGCGGTGCCGCGCCAGCCGGCGGCCATCAGCATGGCCGCGGCCAAGGTCTCCTTGAGCGGCGCGTCGCCCTTGTCTTCGCGCCAGCCGCGCTTGAACAGCGGCTCGCCGGAGGTGTCGACGTAGAGCGACGCGTGCTCCGGGCCGACGTGCAGCATCAGCGGCAGGTCGGGGTGCTGGGTGTCGACGTTCGGGCGCCGGCCGGTCAGCTCGCGCAGGGCGTCGCACACCGCGTCTTTCACCCGCAGGGCGGCGAAGTTGAGGCTGCGCAAGGGGCTGTGCTGGGCGGTGGTGTCCACCCGCAGCGTGTGGTCCGGCGAGATCCACTGCGTCCAGTCGACCGAGCGCGCCAGCAGGTACAGGTCGTGGTCGTCGCGGTAGGGGCCGTGCGCCACCTCGACCAGCACCCGTTGCGCCAGCCGCAGCTCCAGGTTCAGCGCCATCACCTCGTGCGTGCCGCCGGTCAGGGCCACGCCGCCACGCAGGGTCTCGATCGGCGTCTGGCTCTGGGGCAGCACCCGGCGCACTTCGTCGGCCAGCAGGCCTTCGACGCCCGCGGCGCAGGGAAGGAAAATTGGCAAACTCATCAAAGGGCCTTGCGCATGTTGGTGGGGGGGATCTTCATGGCTTCGCGGTACTTGGCCACCGTGCGCCGCGCCACCTGGATGCCCTGGGCTTCCAGCATTTGCGCCAACGCGCTGTCGGACAGCGGCTTGGCCGGGTCTTCGGCTTCCACGAACTGTTTGATCAGCGCGCGCACCGCGGTGCTCGACGCGTTGCCCCCGGCGTCGGTGTTGAGCGAGGAGCCGAAGAAGTACTTCAGCTCGAAGGTGCCCATCGGCGTGGCCATGTACTTGGCCGTGGTGACGCGGGAGACGGTCGACTCGTGCAGCCCGAGTTCATCGGCGATCTCGCGCAGCACCAGCGGCTTCATTGCGATCTCGCCGTGGGTGAAGAAATTCTTCTGCCGCTCGACGATGGCCTGCGACACGCGCTGGATGGTGTCAAAGCGCTGCAGGATGTTCTTGACGAACCAGCGCGCCTCCTGCAGCTTGGCGGTCAGCCCAGGGGCGCCGGCGGCGTTCGGTTGCTGGGCCTGGCCGCGTTGCTGGCGCAAGGCACTGGCGTAGAGGTCGTTGATGCGCAGCTTGGGCATCACGTCGGGGTTGAGCAGCACCTTCCACTGGCGCCCGCTCTTCTTGACGATCACGTCGGGCACGATGATGTTGGCCTCGGCCGGCGAAAACGGCCGCCCGGGCTTGGGCTCCAGCGCCTTGATCAAGGTCTGCGCGTCCTTCAGCAGCCCCTCGTCGGCGCCGGTGGCGGCCATCAGTTTCTTCGTGTCGCGCCGCGCCAGCAAGTCCAGGTGCTGCTTGCACACCAGGATGGCGATGGTCTGCGCTTCGCTGCGCGGCAGGCGCCGCAGCTGGATCACCAGGCAGTCGCCCAGGCCGGTGGCGCCCACGCCGGCCGGGTCCATGCTCTGCAGCCACTTGAGCGCGCACTGCAGCCGGCTGAGCACCTCTTCGCGCTCTTCCTCGGTGCTGGAGAGCTCCTGGGCAATGTCTTCCAAGCTGTCGGCCAGGTAGCCGTCGTCGTTGAGCGACTCGATCAGCACGTGCAGCGCCGCCTGGTCCTCCGGCGACAGGCGCAGGCCCTGCAGCTGGGCGCGCAGGTGATCCTGCAGGCGCATCCCGGCCGGGTCGCGGTCCTGCGACTCGAAGGCATCGCCGTCGCTGTTGCCGCTGGATTTGGAGGGTGTCTCGTGGATGCCGTCGAAGTCTTCGTGCTCGGTGCCGTTCTCCCAGTCGGGCCGTTCCAGGGTGTCGAAGTCGGTGCGGTCCAGGGCGGTGGTGTCGGCTTCGCCGAGCGAGTCTTCGTTG
Source organism: Pseudomonadota bacterium (assembly GCA_040385465.1). Lineage (GTDB taxonomy): Bacteria > Pseudomonadota > Gammaproteobacteria > Burkholderiales > Burkholderiaceae_C > CANHBY01. Next base: position 20,303 of record JAZKHH010000099.1, read on the forward strand.
CGCGGCTCGGTGGCCCGCTCGGTCTCGGTCTCGCCGGCGCGCTCGGCCGACGAGGTGCGCTCGCTCAAGGGCTCGTAAGCCGCCTCAACCTCTTCCTCGGCTTCCAGGAAGGGGTTCTGCTCGAGCATCTGGTCGATCTCCTGCTGCAGCTCCAGGGTGGAGAGCTGCAGCAAGCGGATCGATTGTTGCAGCTGTGGCGTGAGCGCCAGGTGCTGCGACATGCGGACTTGGAGGGAAGGCTTCATCGGGGGCGCGTTGGCCGCGTGTCACATGCGGAAGTGTTCGCCGAGGTAGACCTTTCGGACGTCGGCGTTGTCGACGATGTCGCCGGGCGTGCCTTCGGTCAGCACCCGGCCCTCGCTGATGATGTAGGCCCGGTCGCAGATGCCCAGCGTCTCGCGCACGTTGTGGTCGGTGATCAGCACACCGATGCCGCGGTTCTTCAGGAAGCCGATGATGCGCTGGATCTCGATCACCGCGATCGGGTCGACGCCGGCGAACGGCTCGTCGAGCAGGATGAAGCGCGGCTGGGTGGCCAGCGCGCGGGCGATCTCGACCCGCCGCCGCTCCCCGCCCGACAACGCCGGCGCCGGGCTGTGGCGCAGCTTCTCGATGCTCAGGTCGTGCAGCAGCTTGTCGAGCTGCTGGCGCAACGTGGCTTCCGGCAGCGGCTTGCCATCGGGGCCGAACTGCAGCTCCAGCACCGCGCGGATGTTCTCTTCGACGTTGAGCTTGCGAAAGATCGACGCTTCCTGGGGCAGGTAAGACAGGCCCATGCGCGAGCGCTTGTGGATCGGCAGGCGCTCGGCGCGTTCGCCGGCGATGGTGATGCGCCCGGCGTCGGCCCGCACCAGGCCCACGATCATGTAGAAGCTGGTGGTCTTGCCGGCCCCGTTGGGGCCCAGCAGGCCGACCACTTCACCCGCTTCCACGGCCAGGTGCACGTCCTTGACCACCATGCGCTTGCCATAGCTCTTTTGCAGGCCCTTGGCGCTCAGCCGGCTCGGCTTGGCAGCGATCGACACGCCGCTGCTCATGGCCGGTCTCCCGGGGCGTTGTTGGGCTCGGGGGCGGGTGGCGGTGCCGCAGGGGCCGAAGCCGCCCCGGGTGGGGGGGCGGTTTCCCGCGGCTGAAGGGTCACCCGCACCCGGCCGCTGCCCGGGCCGCTGGCGGCACCCTGGGGGGCACCCGGCGCGCCGGAGGCGCTGAAGAACTCGGCCTGGCCGTTGTAGACCAGCAGGTTGCCGGTGATCTCGTCGGCCACCACGTCGCCCAGCAGGCGGCGCGCCACGGCCCGCGAGATGAACCGCACCGTGTCGGCTTTCTCGTCGTACTCCAGGCGGTCGGCCCGACCGGACACGAACTCGTTGGGTTTGTCGCGCTTTTGCCGGAAGGTGGCTTGCTTGTCGGCGGTGCCAAAGGCCGTGGCCAGGCGCGAGCCATTGGGCAGGTCACGCACCTCGACCCGGTCGGCCTCGATGAGGATGGTGCCTTTGGTGATCACGACGTTGCCGCTGAAGACCACGACTTTTTTGGCCATGTCGAGCGTGCCCTGCCGATCGGCGGCCAAGTTCAGCGGCTTGAAGCGGTCCGCCTGCTCGGCCTGCACGGGTGCAGCCATGGCCCACAGGCCAGCGATCAGCAGCCCACGCCACAAGCGGGACAACGGGGGAAGGGAAGAAGGAAATGAAGTCATAAGGGCATGAAACTTGCATCGGATTTTAGGTGCAAGCGCGGCGCTGCAAAGACCCAAGGGCGTTAAAAACCTGTCACTGGTGCCCAGTGCGCCGTGGCAAGAGGGCTCTCAGAGCGCGCGCCGGCCGCCTGTTGCCCTGTCGGCAACGAGGAGCTGACCGTCCACATTCCGTGCACTTGCGGAGTGCCGGGGCCATGACGGGCTGGCTCGCTGCTCCTGCCAAGCGCAGAACGCTGGGCCTCCTGAGCCAGCCATCGTGACCGATTCTTGCCCGGACACTCGAACCACGGAATGTGCTGCGCGTCGGCATGCACGTTGATTCAAGGCCAGCGGCGTGGGTGATGCGGGCCTGCGGCAGCTCAATGTCAGGCGCAGCGCACTGGCCAACGTGCAGCGCGTGGTCGCCTGCCAAGCTTGGGCGGGTGGACGGATATCTCCCGCTGCATCAGCAAGGCAATTTAGCAAAATGGGTTCGCCGCAGGCTTTGCCTATTCACGCACGGCGCTGCTGAATGCGCGCCGGCGCGTTTCACCCGAGAAGCAACACCCTCATACAGCCAGCCGGGCCATTGAAACCAGTCAAGCCATGAGATGGTGAACCCTCAGGTGTTAACCATCGGAGCGCCCCGTTCAAGCATAAAAGCGCTTCAGTGATTGGCAAATGCGGTCGATGCCTTCATCCGTCAAATTTTGGTGGATGGGAAGATTCAAAGCCGTGTCAGAAAAGGTGCTCGCATTCTCGCAACCCATGTCGTATTTTTTGAAAATATCGATCAGGTGAAGCGGGTAATAGCGGAATGTGGTGTAGATCCCGTCGTTCTTCAAATGCATAGCCAGAGCGTCGCGCCGGTCGGTCACCACGGTGAAAAAGTAGTTGGCATAGTCGACCTGGGGGTCCGACTGGTCCAAATACCCAATGCCTTGCAGTGAATCGATGGCTTGACAATACTGCTCGCGGATAAAGCAGCGGCGCTGCAAGGATTTGCTCAAGTCGCCGAACTGCGGCAGGCCAATGGCGGCGTTCACATTGGTGAACAGCGACCGTCGGCCTGGCAAGTTCAACTGGTATTCCCACCAGCGGCTGTCTGTGGCCTGGCGGTCGATGCCGCTTTTCACCTGAGACGGCAACCCGAGGTAAAAATACTCTTTGGCACGCTCCATTTCCGCAGCGTTGGGAATGAACAAACCGCCCCCTTCGCCGCAGGTCAGCAACTTCATCGCATCAAACGACCAGGTGCCGTAATCGCCCAACGTGCCACAGGCTTGACCCCCGACGAAAGTGCCCAGCGCACAGGCAGCGTCTTCAATGATTCTCACGTCGCTGCCAACCACCCTGCGAAGTTGGGGCACATCGACGGGGATGCCGCCATAGTGGGTGATGAACACCGCGCTGGTGCGCGGGCTCAAATGTTTCGCAACGGCTTCCAAAGACACATTTCCCGTGGCCAGGTCGATGTCGATGATCTTGGGTTGGAGCCCAGCGTCGACGATGGCACTGCCCACGGCCGGGAATGACACCGACGACACCAGCACCTCGGAGCCCGGCTCCAATTGCAATATTGGAAAAACACCGAACAATGCGTCCGTGCAACTGGCAATGGTGTGAATCTGATCGTTTTGAATTCTGAAAAACTCAGCCAGATTTTTTTCAAAATCCTTCACAAGCGCGCCGCGGCCCAGCCACTTCGACTCAAAAACCTGTGCCAGGTTTTGCAGCGATGCGTGGCCCACCTTGGGCTCGAACAAATTAATCATCTAACAATCCTCAATGGAAAGAAAAATTCCGCATTCGGTGGGGCGAAGGGATGCAGCGGTTTGACCCGTGGACGGTGCCGTTGGGGGCTGGGATCCTGCGTTTCGTCGGCGATCATAAAGATGAGGCTGCGAATCTTTGGTGAAAGCAGCCTTTTTTTTCAGCGACTGCTGAAATGTGCACCAAAGCTGCAGGTTGCGGAGCGGCACAGGACCCCCCAAAGCGGTGGTGCACTTGAGCAAAGGGCGCCGTTGATCGAAAAACGCACAGGCGCACAAAAGCACAAGTGCATAGGCGAGAAATGACGCGTGGCTCGGGATGGCCGGTCGTTCGTGCAAGGCGGCGCCACGGGGCGCAAGCCTCCGGTACACCCTGATGGCCAATGCGGCTACCGGCGCGTCGCGCCGGCAGCCGGTCCTCAGCGCAGCCAGCCCTTTCGGCGGAAATACAGGAACGGCGCAGCCACCGAGGCCACCATGACGCACAGCGCAAAGCCGTAACCAAAACGCCACCCCAGTTCCGGCATGTGGGCGAAGTTCATGCCGTAAACGCTGGCGATCAAGGTGGGCGGCAACAGGGCCACGCTGGCCACCGAGAAGATCTTGATGATCTTGTTCTGGTTGATGTTGATGAAGCCGACGCTGGCGTTCATCAGGAAGTTGATCTTGTCGAACAGGAAGGTGGTGTGGCTGTCGAGCGAGTCGATGTCGCGCAAGATCTGGCGGGCTTCTTCGAACTGCTCGGCGTTGAGCAAGCGGCTGCGCATCATGAAGCTGACCGCGCGCCGCGTGTCCATCACGTTGCGCCGCACCCGGCCATTCAAGTCTTCCTCGCGGGCGATGGCGCTGAGCGCCTCGCCGGCCGCGGTGTCGTTCACGTCTTGCTTGAGCAGCCCACGGCTGACCACCTCCAGGCTGTCGTAGATGCTTTCCATGGCGTCGGCGCTGTACTCGGCGTCGGCGTCGTAGAGCTTGAGCAGCACGTCCTTGGCGTCTTCAATCAGGGCGGGGATGCGCCGGGCGCGCAGGCGCAGCAGGCGGAACACCGGCAGGTCTTCGCTGTGCACCGAGAACAGCACGCCCTTGAACAGGATGAAGGCCACACGCACGTTGCGCGGCGTCTCGCCGTCGTCGATCAGGAAGTCGGAGCGGATGTGCAGCTCGCCGTTGTCTTCCTCGTAAAAACGGGCCGACTCTTCCAGGTCGTCGCCCACGGCATCGGCCGGAATGGTGACGCCAAAATGTTGGGCGATCCAGCCCTTCTCGTCGGCGCTCGGCGCCTCCAGGTCCACCCACACCGGGCTGACGTGGGTCAGCTCTTCCAGGCTGTCGATTTCTTCCTGGAACAAACGCCCATTGGCAAGGGAAAACACATTCAGCATGAGGGCTCCAGCGGCAGAACAAGGAAACAGGACGCCAGCTACCGACGTGTCGACCCACCGAAGTCGCCCGGGCCCCACTTTGCGGCCCCGGCAAGGCGGCTCAACGCGGAGCCGCCAGCCTCAAATTATCGTAGATCCGTGCGCCCCATGGGAGGTGCTCGGGGCTTGTGGGCCGTGCGGGCGTCTCGGTCGCGCGCCGTGAGCGCCGCCGGCGGGCTCGAAGCCCAGGCGGCAGCGCTTGAAAAGGCGGTATTCGGTCACGTTGTTTGGTGCATCGGCCCGCGACGCCCGCCCTAGCATGCTTGCACCGCTCCTCTGTGCCGGCCACCGACCACCCACCCCCATGCCCGTTCATCCCGATCTGCGCTCGCTCAACATCGACATCCCCTCCCAACCCGCTGCGTTGGCGGAGTTGTCGATCCTGCTGGGCGCCAACGAGGTGAACCTGCACGCGGTCAGCGCGCTCGTCGAGCAGGACATGGCGTTGGCCGCCTCGGTGCTCAAGGCTGTCAATTCCTCGCTGTATGGCCTGTCGGGCCGGGTGCGCAGCGTGCACCAGGCGGTCACCTACATCGGCACACGCGAAGTCGCGGCCGTGACCTTCGAGATGGGCCTCAAGGCGGTGTTCCCCTCGGCGCCTGAGTTGGAGCCGGTGTGGGAGCGCGCCACCGTGCGGGGTTTGTTGATGGGGCGCATTGGCCAGGCGCTCGGGGTGGATCCCTGGGCCGCCCACTCGGCCGGCCTGTTTGAAGAATGCGGCAAGCCGGTGCTGTACCGCCACGCGCCGGCGGCTTACCGCCGTTTGCTCAACGAAGCGGAAAACGACGAAGCGCTGCTGGGCATGGAAGCCCGCGTCTTCGGTGTGAGCCACGACGCGCTGGGTGCGGCGCTGTGCGAGACCTGGGGCCTGGCCTCTGCGGCGGTGCACAGCGTGCGCTACCACGTGCTGGTCAATGCCACCCGGCAGCTGCCGCAGCAGGTGGAGCGGCGTGCCATCTGCGCCATCTCGGCCCTGGCCAACGCCTTGATGACCGACCCCGACACCTTGGACGAGGTGGCCGCCGTGGTCGCCCCCCAAGCCCAGCTGGACGTCACGCTGGCACTGCAGGGCGCCCGGCGCGTGCAAGCCCAGATCGAAGAAGCCGTTGCCCGACGTGGCGAGTAAGGCGAGGGGCCACCTGCGACCTGCGCACAGGCCGGGCCTCTCCGCCTCCCGTCATTCAGCGGGTGAGGGACGACGGCACGCTGAACAGCGACAGCTGCAGGCCGCGGCGGTGCACCGGCACGGCGCGGCTGCGCGGTACCACCAGTGACAGGGGCGCGTGGCGCTGACGCAGGGGCACCGAGGGCAACACCGGCTGCCTGGCCGTTCGGGTGATGGGCGCGCGGCGCGCGGGGAGGGCGGACTGCTCTGTGGCCCGCACGATGGCGGCCCGCAAGCTTTCGTCTAAGACCAGGGTCGTTGGCATGGGAAAAACTCCTATCGCTACCACTGACAATGTCGACAGTTCGCAGCCATCGTAAAGACCTGTTTGACCGCTGTCTCGTGCGGGCCGACCCTGATGTGCGCTGGACGCAACTGCACCGCTCGAACGGGGGGTGGTCAGACAGGGGAGTGCGCAGTAGGCGAGCGCCCTGATCGGTGCGCGACCCTGGCCTCTTCGCCGCCGTGTGAACGGCTCTCAGGCCGTGCGCAAGGTGCCGATCGACTCGGACAGCCGATGGGCCTGCAGTTTCAACGACGCCGCGGCCGCCGCAGCCTCTTGCACCATGGCGGCGTTTTGCTGGGTGTGGCGGTCCATCTCGGCCACCGCGCTGTTGACCTCGCTGATGCCGCTGGCCTGCTCGGAGGTGGCCCGGGAGATTTCATCCACCGTGGCGCTGACGCTGCGAATCGAGGCGACGATTCGCTGCATGGTGGCGCCGGCCGCTTGGACCTTGTGCGCGCCCATCTCGGCCTGCTCCACCGAGGCCACGATCAGGGTGCGAATTTCCTTGGCGGCGTCGCCGCTGCGCTGGGCCAGCGTGCGCACCTCTTGGGCCACCACCGCAAAACCGCGGCCCTGCTCGCCGGCACGGGCCGCTTCCACCGCGGCGTTCAGGGCCAGGATGTTGGTCTGAAAAGCGATGCCATCGATCACCCCGATGATCTCGCTGATTTTCTTGGCTTGCGCGTCGATGCGCTGCATGGTCTCGACCACGTCGGAGACAGCCCGGCCGCCTTCGTCGGCCACTTCGCTGGCTTGTCGCGCCAGGGCGTTGGCCTGGGCGGCGTTTCGGGCACTGGCCTGCAGGGTGACGGTGAGCTGCTCGAGCGAGGTGGCGGTCTTCTCGAGCGCTGCCGCGGTGTTTTCGGTGCGATGCGACAGGTTGGCGTTGCCCAAGGCGATTTCGGTGCTGGAGGTGTCGACCTCATCGGCCGCGGCGCGGATGTCATCGACGATGCGGCTGAGCTGCAGGGCGACCTCGCTCATGGCGCTGAGCACTTGCCCGGTGGCGTCCGTCGAGCACAAGCTGGGCTGCACGGTGAAGTCGCCCTTGGCCATGGCATGGGCCAGGTCGGCCGCTTCTTTCAACGGGGTGACGATCAGGCGCGAACCCAGCCAGGCCAAGGCCACGGCCAGTGCGGCCGACAGCATGCAGCCTGTGGCGATCAAGGTGGCGTTGCTGGTCGACAGCGCCTTGGCTTGACTGACCACCAAGGCCGAAGATTCCGCGTCGCTGACGATGAGTTTTTCCAGCGACACGGTCAGCTTGTCGTAGCCGACTTCGGTCACGGTCATGAAAGAAGCGGCGTTCGACAGCATGCCGGTCTTGATGTCCAGGGCGTCGATGGCCGATTGGCGGTATTTGCCGAAGTCGGCGGCCAAGACGGCGATCAGCTCTTTTTCCCTGGGTGACGCCTTGGGCGACTTCTGCAGCGTGTCGAGGTCTTTGGCCAGCGTCTCCAGGTCGGTGGCGATGCGCTTGTCCAGCGTGGCAATGCGCTCTTCCTTGAAGCCGGCGCCTTCCCAGGCCAGGCTCTGGTTGACGGCGGTGTTGATCGCGCCCAGCCGTTGTGCCAGGGTGTTGACCTGGGCCATGCTGGGCATGCGCTCGGTGCTGAGAACGGCCAACGAACTGCTGAGCTGCTGGTTGGCGTAGAGCCCGATGGCGCCCACCAACACCAGGAACAGCACGCCCAGGCCGGGTGCAAACGCCACCTTGAAACCCACTGACGTGTTTCTGAGCCAGTTCATCATGTCCGTTCTCCCTTCGCGCATCCTCCCTCACACCCGGCCGGGGCCAGATGCGCGAAGACTTCGTTTTGCCATGGGTGGTGCTTGCGACCACTACAGGTGGTTATCGGTACACGCCGACGCCGACAAAACCCTCAAAGTTGGCAAATTTCTGCACATATGACGCTTTGCTCTCGTTTTTCTTGGTCTCGGGATGGGGCCACTCGTAGTCCACCCAACCCGGGGCCTTGGCCGCCGTGTCACGCAATTCACGAATGAGCGGCTTGCCGTTCGGGTCTTTCAGCTCCAGCAGGTTCTTGCCCACCAGTTTTTCATTGGCACCGTGGGCCACGCTCACACCTTCCATGGTGTAGGCGAACACGTACAGGTCCTTCTTGTGCCAGTCTTTGTTGGCCTTGTCGGTGAAGTCTTTGAAGGCTTGCTCGGTGCCCACCTTCTTGGCATGGGCCACCGCGGCTTCAACCATCGTCTTGGCTTCTTCCTTCGTGCCGCGTTCTTGGGCGACGGCGCCTTGGACCAGGCTCAACGCCACACAACCCGCGACCAACCATTGCAACAGTGTCTTCATGCACATCTCCAAATGAGTACTTCATCAACACGCCCATGGCGCGCCCATCGCGCCACATCACGTAAGTCATTATGGGCATCTGCCTGGATGGTGCACCCAATCCGTTTCGTGCGAGCCCTGGAACTGCGCCTGAAATGCGTGTTTTTTGTCGGGACTGGTGTGTGTGTCCACCCGCTCAGTCGCCTGGGCCCGCAGACGCCTCTCGCGGAACGATGTCGAGGTACTGCCAGAACTGGCGGCTGAAGATCGGAGGGCGGTACCCGATCAGCCACGGGTGGTTCAGGTCGGTGACGATGCGGTGCACCCGCACCTTGTAGGGCATGTAAGCCACGGCCATCAACTGCGCCTCGCGCAGCAGCGCCAGGCGCTCCGGGCCGTCGGGCAGGTCGCGCATGCGCTGGACGATCCGGTCATAGGGCGCATGCTGGAAGCGGGCCAGGTTGCTGGCGCCGGCTGCCGGGCCGTACAAGGTCGACAACGCCCCTTCCGGGTCGGGCGACGAATCGCGCGAGCCCACCGCCCACAACATCAGCTGCCCTGCACGCGCTGCCTTGAGCTGCTCCTGCCACTGGCCGACCTTCACCCGCAGCCGCAGGCCCAGGGCGTCCATGTTCTTCTTCCAGTTCTCGTCGAAGGCCCGCGACAGGGGGTCGGGCTGGCTGCCCAGCTCCAGTGTCAGCGGCTGCCCGTTGGGCTGTTCGCGCAGGCCGTCGCCGTCGCGGTCGACGTAGCCGAACAAATCGAGCAAGGCCTGGGCGCGGGGCAGGTCGAAGTCGCTCAGCTCGGTTTTCAGCGCCGGGTCGTAACCCCAGCTGCCGGGCGAGACCAGGCTTTGGGCAGGAATGGCCTGCCCGCGGCGCACGGTGGCAATCTCGGATTTCACGTCGGTGGCCAGCGAGATGGCCCGCCGCAAGGCCACCTTGTCGGGCGTGTAGCCGCCCACCACCGGGTCTTGCATGTTGAAGTACTGATAGGTGCGGTCGGGGGTGAGGATGCGCTGCATCTGGATGTCGCGCTTGGCCAGGTGCGGGGCCAGCACGCCCTTGGGCGCGGCCAATGGGGCGAACTCCGGCGGCATGCGGGTGAGCAGGTCGAACTGGCCGTTGAGAAACGCCAGCCAGCGCGGTTGGCTCTCGTTGACGATCGACACCTCCACCGCGTCGATCATCGGCAGGCGGCGTCCGCGAAAGCGCTGCAGCAGCGCTTGGCCCTCGGCGTCGTCGGCGTTGGGCTCGGCCTCATAGGTCTGCTCGCGGAACCCCGGGTTGCGCTCCAGGCGGATCAGCGAGCTGCGGCGCCAAGAGGCCAGCCGAAAAGGTCCGGTGCCCACCGGGTGCTCGGCAATGCTGTCGCCGTAATGAGTGACGACCTCACGGGCCAGGGCCCCCAGGCCGTCACCGCCCACCAGGCTGAACAGAAAGCGCGGCCGCGGGGCCTTCAGTTTGAACTGCAGGGTGTAGCGGTCCAGGGCCCGCACGCCGGGCACCTCGCGGTTGTAGTCGAACGGCTGGCGACGCTGCAAGGCCTGCTCGCGAACCTCCTCCAGCCCCACCAGGCCCAACTCGGTCACGCTGCTGTAGCCCGGACTTTTCACCGCCGGGTCGAAGTAGCGCTTCAAGGAGAAAACATAATCCTGCGCGACCAGCTCGCGGCGTTGGCCCTTGAAGGCGGGATCGTCGGCAAAGTAGATCCCCGGGCGCAGGCGGATGGTCCAGGTCTTGAAGTCGTCGTCAACTTCGGGCATGGCGGTCGCCACGTTGGGCCGGATCTTGAACGGCCGGGCCAGGTAGTCGTATTCGTAGAGGCCGTCGAAGATGTGCGCCACGACGATCGACGAGTACAGGTCGCTGATCTGCGCCGGGTCGAAGCCCGACTCCGGCGCCTCGAAAGCGTAGTGCAGCACCTTGGGCGCCTGAGCGGCAACGGCAGGGGGGGAGGTGTCTGCGGACGCCCCTTGGGGCAGGCCCAGGCCCCACAGGCACAGCAGCCACAGCCCAAGGAGGGGGGCCCATCGGCCCCGCGTCAGTGCAGCAGGTCGTTTCATCGGTGGCAGGCGCTCAGCGAGGACAGGAACAGGCCCACAGTGTGGCGCCAAACGGCGCGCCGCGCGGTGGCGTATGGGTTGCAGCGGCTCACGCGCCTGGGCGTGTGTGCAGGGCAGGCCCTGGGTGCGACCCCGGCCGGCGGCCCCCGCTGCGGGCCCGGGGCCTTCTCATCACACCGGCTCCGCCAGCACGCCCACCCGTTGCACGGCGTTCATCAGCTTGTGCAGCGAAATGGGTTTGCTCACGTAAAGCTCGAACAGGTGTTCTTGGTCCCGGTCGAGGGCGTAAGCGCTCATGGCGATCAGGCACGGCGCGCAGTCGCCCAGGTCGTCTTTGACCCGCTGGGCAAACTCGTAGCCGCTGATCGGGTGCATCTGCAAGTCCACAAAGCAGCAGCTCACCGTGTGCCGGTTCAGGTAGTCGAGCGCTTGGCCCACGTGGCTGAAGCCGACTGGCTTCCACCCCTCTCGCTGGTCGACCAGATTGCACAGGCCTTGCAGCAGCTCGGTGTCGTCGTCCACAAACAGGATGACGCCATGGGGGGTGACGTGCCCCGAGGGCGCGTTGGCGGCTTCCAGCGCTGCGTCGCCATCGTCCACGGCAGGCTGCGCCGGCAGCCGCAGAGGCATCGGCGCCGTGGGGCCGATGGGAAGCTCGACGATGAAGGTCGAACCCCGCTTCAAGGCCGACGTCACCGACCAGGTGCCCCCCATGTGGCCGACGAACTTGTCGACGATCGACAGGCCCAGGCCCAGGCCCAACTTGTTCAGGTGGCGGCTGGCGCTGACACGGAAGAAAGGCTTGGCGATGTCGGTGATCTGCGCGCTGTCGATGCCGATGCCGGTGTCGGACACGCTGATGCGAAGCAGGTCTTTGCCAGGGCTGGCGGTGACGATCTTCACACTGCCCCGCGGCGTGTACTTGATGGCGTTGGCGATGAGGTTGGACATCACGCGCCGGAACATGTTTTCTTCAATGCAGACCCGGTCGGTCTGGTGGTGCTCGATGAGTTCGAGCTGCAAGCCGCTTTGGACCGCCTCTTCGTAATACAGGTCATAAACCTTCAGGATCACGTCGCTCAGGTGAACCGGTTTCTTGGCCTGGGTGGTGTAGTTTTCCGCGTCGCGGACGAACTCGCCCAGGTCGTCGGCGATGCCGACGATGTGCTCGCAGGCGATGCGCAACTTGCTGATGTCCACCGAGAACTTCGATGCCAGGACACCGGCCTCGCAGTCCCGCGACATCGACACCACGGTGGAGATGATGGTTTGCAGCGGCGTGCGCAGGTCGTGGCTGCCGGTGGCCAGGAACATGATCTTCTCTTCGGTGACCTTGCGCGCCGCCGATTGGGCCTCCAGCCAGGAGACCGAGGCCAGCCGCTCGCGCTCGCTGGCCAGGCTTTCCAACCTGCCGGCCTGGTGCCGGATCTTTTTGTACTGCCGGCGCACCAGCAGGATCGTGGGCTCCACGACGCCGGCGGCCAGGATGAGCATCAGGACGATGTTGATCGCGATCCAGTGGTTGATGGTGGCCACCGCCCCGACGCTGCGCTCGTTGACCAGCAACTGGATTTGCTGCGCCAGGTTGTCGCTGGTGGCCAGCGTGAGATCGGCTTGCAGCTGGACCCGGGCGGCGGCCTCTTTTTGCTTGTCGATTTGCCCGGCCTCGGCCATGGCCAGCAGTTCCGTGCCACTTTCGACCAGCATGAACTGGTGCACCCGCCACACGGTCACCGCCGCTTGCAGCTCGTCGCGCCGGCGGTAGTCCTGGAACACCGGGGCGCTGAGCTCCTGGGCCAGCAACTGCCGCAGCTCGATGGCCTGGTCGGCCAGCTGCTTCAAATCACGGCGCATTTCCTGCTCGGCGTGTTCCTGCTGGCTGATGGTGGAAAAGCGGCTGACGTACTGGCTCAGGCTGGCCTGTGAGGCGGCCAGGCGCAGCAGCTTGCTGTCCACGGAGCGCAGCTTTTCCGCACGGTGCACCGAGAGCAGCTGGAACACTGTGGAGCCACCGATGAACAGCAGCAAGAGGTACATCGACACGCGGATCCATTTGGGGTTCTCCCAAGTCGCGCTGTGTTTTCTGTACAAACGTTTCAACGAAGACAGCATCGATTCGGTCATCCGGCGTGAGGTGGCACGGGTCGTCGTCTGGCTACTCTGGAGAGACGGGAAAGGGAAAGCTCTGTCGGTGCCGTCGCTCGAAGCGCTGGGCGTTTGCTATCTGGAGCCGCCACGCGGCGTCCGCACGGCCTCGGCGGCCCATGCCAAAGCACCCGGCGAAGGCTGCTTCATTCGGCTTCCTGCGAGAGGTACTTGTGCAGCTGGTCGGCGATGATGATCGGCGCCACCGGCTTTTGATGGAACAGCAAATTGAACTGCCGCAGGATTTGCGCCAGCTGAGCGTCTTCGGCGGAGCTGATGCCCGCCTTGCCCGTCAACAGGAAGATCGGCGCCGTGGGCGCGCGTTCGCGGATCTTGCTGAGCAGCTCGGCCGCGGTCGTCACGCCGAGGTACCAGTCGATCAAAAAGCCGCCGTTCTCGTCGAAGGGGGTGGACAGCAGGTCTTCGGCAGTGGGGTAGCCGCGGGCGTCAAAACCCAGGCCGCTCAACGCCCGGGTGAGCGCAAACAACGAGTCTTCGTCGTCTTCCACCACCGCAATCTGCGGCCTGGCGCTCAACGCCGCGGCCATGTACACCAGCTTTTCAACCGCAAAGGCGGTTTCGGTCAGGGGCACCTCGCTGCTGGCCCGCACCAGCCACTCGCCATTGGAAGATTGGGTGGCCAGCAGGCCGTCGAAGGCGCGTTCATGGACCACCGAGCCGGTGGACACCTTGCCTTTGAGCCACAGGGGCCCGCCAAACTGGATCTGGCAATCGACCTCCGCACCGACGGGCTCGCTGCCCAGCACTGTTTCCAGCGATTCGCCGAAGTGGTGCACGAACTTTTCCACCTCATCGGTGGTCCAGCCGCCTTCGATGTCGCGGCGCCGCGCTGTCGCGTAGCTGCAGTTGAGCAACAGGCAAAACAGCTTGCGCCGTTCACTGCCACGGTGAATCCCATGGCGTTTCATCAACTCGTTGATGGCGACGTTGTTTCGACTGGTGTTCATGACTCTGGAGGAGCTGGGCGGAGCCGAGAGTGATGGTGAATGCATCGCGAGTACCGTAGCCCAAAAAAACAAAAAAAACCGCTGCAGCCGGGAACTTTGTGTCCACGCTGGCGTTGCGAGGGCAGCTTGAAAGCCACCTGTCTGGCAAAGACAGGAGTGTGACGCGAAAGGCGCACGGTCCTGCCCGCGGGCTTTTCAGGCCGTCAACAGAGGTGCGCCGCTGTCCGCTTCCAACAAAAAAGAGTCCACCCGAGCGCCGATGGCAATCCCACCCTGCACAGGTCTCGCCCACCGCCCTCCAAAGGGATGGTGCCGAAAAAGTCCACACATTCTGCTGATGCAGGCACCTCCAGGCAAGCAAATGAGGCGACGTCGACACCGGTGACTCCCGTTTCGGCAACGTCCACCCCGGACCCCGTTTATCCCGACTTGACCGTTGATCTTTTCTGAACAAAGATTCACCGGCGAACTTGTTGTCAAGAATGAGACTGGTCGCGCCGGGCCCTGTGCGCACAGGGCGTTTGAGACACAGGCAAGGGAGAACCGATGAACCACGCATGGCTGCGCCAACACAGTCCTGGCCTGCCCGGCAAGGTCCCGGCTTGGGCACCGCCTCGCCTCGCTCTGGCTGGCAGCGGGTGGCGGTCATGAAAACAGTGGACACGCCCCGCTTGGGCCGGCTGCGACAAGCGCAGTCCCGCTCGGGCGGCCCGGTTCGCCCGGTGTTGGGGGCCGGCCCGGTGCTGTCGTCGCGGCTGGCGTCCAAACCGCGCTTGGCGCCTCCGACTTCGTCTTGGGCGGAACGCGAGGTGCGCTCGGAGCGGCCCCGCCATTGGCTGGAGCGCGCCGACGCGTGCCACCGGCTGGAAGCCCACCTGTTTGCGGTCAGGTTTCAGCATTTGCGCGCCAACAAAATTGGCAGCGTCGAGGCCCTGCTCATGGCCTACCGGCACGTGTTCAGTGTGGCGGTTGACGCCCTGAGCCTGAGCTTTGAGCAGGCGGTGGAACTTGCGCAGCGTGCCGAGCGCTGCGAGCACGACATCCGACCGTGGCTCAGCGTGTCCACCTGCACCGGCTGCGGTTGCGACCGCATTGCCTTGCTGCAAGGCCGGCGCGAAGCCTGCCCGTTTTGCGCGGTGTTGACGGGCCAGTGCGCCGACGTGCCGGCGCCGTCGGCCTTGGATGGCACACCCGCCAGCGGGCCGCCATGAACAAGGTCGACGTGCCTTGATCCGAGAGGTCGGCATCGGCCTTGGGCGGTCAGGGAAAGCCGCGAGCGGCACCTGAGCGTGTGCCGCTTGCGGCAGTGGCCAGGCGCCGCGCCCTGCCAAAGGTCATCACACCCGGCGACACCACACGCTCTAGAATGCCCCACGCTCGACGTTGTCCATTGCCCCTGCGCTAGGGCCTGTTCGCACTACTTCGCACTGGCTTCCGTGGTGCGAACAGGCCCTAGCGCAGGACAGGCTTGACCGCTGTTCTCACGGAGCGCATTCGCACCGATGGCCGCCTACTTGTTGCGCCGCTTGTGGCAGATGATTCCCACCATGCTGGGCGTGGTGGTGCTGGTGTTCTTCCTGTTCAAGTGGTTCGGCGGCGACCCGGCTGAAGTGCTGGCCGGGCTCAACGCCCGCCCGGAACAGGTGCAAGCCGTGCGCCAGCAGCTCGGACTCGAGCTGCCGGTGTGGCAGCAGCTGTGGATCTTCCTGCGCCAGATCGTCACTGGTGACTGGGGCCGCAGCTGGGCCACCCAGGAAAGCGTCAGCAGCCTGTTCGCCAGCCGCCTGCCCGCCACCCTGACCGTGATGGTGCCGATTCTGGTGTTGGACACCCTGCTGGCCTTGCCCTTGGCCTTGTGGGTCGCCTATCGCCGAGGCAGCCGGGCCGACCGCGTGCTGATGCTCACCAGCACGGTGGCCATGTCGGTGTCGTTGCTGGTGTACGTGATCCTGGGTCAGTACCTCTTCGCGTTCCAGCTGGGCTGGCTGCCGGTGCAGGGCTGGAGCCCGGACACCTGGACCAACTTGGTGCGCTACGCGCCGTTGCCGGTGTTGCTGGTGGTGCTGGTGGGGCTGGCGCCCCAGACGCGGCTGTACCGCAGCTTCTTCCTGGATGAAATGCAGAACGACCATGTGCGCACCGCACGCGCCAAGGGCTTGTCGGAGGCCCGGGTGCTGTGGCGCCATGTGTTGCCCAATGCCTGGATCCCGATCCTGACCAATCTGTCGGTGGCGCTGCCCGGCATTTTTGTCGGCTCGTTCTTGATCGAAAATTTCTTTTCCATCCCCGGCCTGGGGCGCGAAGTGCTGCTGGCCGTGACCCGCAGCGACTACCCCGTCATCCAGGCGGTGACGGTCTACGTGGCAGCGCTGACGATGGCGGTGAACCTGTTGACCGACGTGCTCTACACCTGGGCCGACCCCCGGGTGAGCCTGTCATGAGCAGCACCCTGGTCACCGCGTCGGCCGGGGTCTGGGGCATGGCGTGGCAGCGCTTTGCCGCCTCCTGGGTGAACCGGGTGGCGCTGGCGGTGGTGATCGGCTTTGCCCTGCTGGTGGTCGCCTCGGTGGGTGGGGCGGTGGCCGCCGGCTGGCAGCAGCAGGTGGCCGTGCCCAACGCGCCCCCCAGCCTGCTTGGCGCGCGCGACGGCGACGCCACCCACAGCGGCGTGTCCAGCCCGCAGGGCCCCAACGCAGACCTCTCGGCGGTCGACCCGCTGGCCCCGAACTACAGCGAGTGGGCGGCCCGCGCCGCCGCCATCCAGACCACCCAGACGGTGCTGGCCGACACCTTGCCGTGGGGCGGCGACCGCCTGGGCCGCGACGTGCTCGCCAAGGCCATCAAAGGCGCGGAGGTGTCGATCAGCGTGGGGGTGCTCGCCGCCTTGCTGGCCACCTTGATCGGCACCGTGCTCGGCGCCTGCGCCGGCTTTGCCGGCGGCTGGGTGGACGACGCGCTCGAGTGGTTCTACAACGTGTTGACCTCGGTGCCGGGCATCTTGCTGGTGTTCACCCTGGCCGCCTTGTTCAGCCACCGCCACAGCCCGGTCCCGAAGGGCGTGGTGTCGCTGGTCCTCACGCTGGGCCTGATCGGCTGGCCCGGGATCTACCGCCTGGTGCGCGCCGAGTTCATGAAGCACGTGGTGCGCGACTACGTGCGCGCGGCCAAGGCCATGGGGGCCGGGCCCTGGGCCCGCATGTTCCACCACATCCTGCCCAACGTCAGCCACGTGGTGCTGGTGCAGCTCTCGGTGCACGTGGTGGGCTTCATCAAGGCCGAAGTGATCTTGTCGTACCTCGGCCTCGGGGTGAACGTGGACCAGGTGAGCTGGGGCAGCATGCTGGGCGAGTCGCAAAGCGAGCTGATCCTGGGCCACTGGTGGCAGCTGGCCGCGGCCACCGGGTTGATGGCGCTGTTCGTCACCGCTTTTTCCTTCCTCACCGACGGCCTGCGCGACGCGCTCGACCCTCAGCTGCGGGGGGTGGCGTGAACGCGGCCGCCCCGGCAGCGCCGGTGTTGCTGTCGATCGAGCACCTGCGCGTGTACTTCCGCTCGCAGGTGCCGGGCCTGGGGTCTGCGGCACCGCGCTTTCAGGCGGTGGGCGGCGAGCAGGGTGTGAGCCTGCAGATTCCGGAAAACACCACGCTGGCGGTGGTGGGCGAATCGGGCTCGGGCAAAAGCGTCACCGCCATGTCGGTGCTCAACCTGCTGCCCAGCAATGCCGAGCGCGAAGGCCGCATCCTGTTCCAGGGGCAGGATCTGCTGCAGGCGTCGCCGGCGGTGCTGCAGCGCGTGCGCGGCCGCGAGATCGCCTGCGTGTTCCAAGATCCGATGAGTTCGCTGAACCCGGTGCTGAGCATCGGCCAGCAACTGTGCGAGCCGCTGATGGTGCACCTGGGCCTGAGCCGGCGCCAGGCCATGGCGCAGGCGCAGGCGCTGCTGGCCGAGGTGCAGTTGAGCGAGCCGGCGCAGCGCCTGCGGCGCTACCCGCACCAGCTCTCGGGTGGGCAGCAGCAGCGCGTCATGATCGCCATGGCCATGGCCTGTCAGCCGAAACTGCTGATCGCCGACGAGCCCACCACCGCGCTCGACGTCACCGTGCAGCGCCAGATCCTGGCGTTGCTGGCGCGGCTGAAGGAACGCTACCGCATGAGCATGCTGTTCATCAGCCACGACCTCGGCGTGGTGGCGGAGGTGGCCGACCAGGTGGTGGTGATGCGCCATGGCGACGTGCGCGAGCGGGGGCCGGCGGCCCAGGTGCTGCGCTCGCCGGTCGACCCCAGCACGCGGGCCTTGGTGGCCTGTCGCGCCTTGCTCGACACCGGCACCGCCCGCGCTCCGGCCGACGCGCAGGCCCCGGTGGTGCTGGAGGCACGCGGCCTGCAGCAGCACTACTGGGTCCGCCGCGGGCTGTGGGGGCGCACGCCGTTCCACGCGCTCGGCGGCCAGGCCCCGGGCGAGGCCGTGAGCTTCCAGTTGCGCCGCGGGCAGACCCTGGGCGTGGTGGGCGAGTCGGGCTCGGGCAAGACCACCTTGGGCATGACCCTGCTGCGCCTGCAGGCCCGCGGTGCGGCGCCGCACGCCGGCCAGATCCTGTTCAAAGGCCGCGACATGCGCGACTTCAGCGCCGCCGAGCTGTTGGCCTGGCGGCGCCAGATGCAGGTGGTGTTTCAAAACCCGTACGCCAGCCTCAACCCCCGCCTGACGATTCGCCAGACCCTGCTCGAGCCCCTGCGCATCCACCAGCTGGGCCGGGACGCGCAGACGCGGGAAGACACCGTGAGGCACTTGCTGCACCGGGTCGGCCTGGACGACACCGCCCTGGGCAAGTACCCGCACGAGTTTTCCGGTGGCCAGCGCCAGCGCATCGCCATCGCCCGCTGCCTGACGCTGCAGCCCGAGGTGCTGGTGCTCGACGAAGCCGTCAGTGCGCTCGACATGTCGGTGCAGGCGCAGGTGCTCAAGCTGTTGAAGGACTTGCAGGCCGAGTTCGGGCTGGCCTACCTGTTCATCAGCCACGACCTGTCGGTCGTGCGCTTCATGGCCGACGAGGTGATGGTGATGAAAGAGGGCCGCGTGGTCGAACAAGGCAGCGCCGAGCAGCTCTGGCGCGCCCCGCAGCACGCCTACAGCCAGCAGCTGCTGGCGGCGGTGCCCCGCCTGCCTGGACCGGCCCACGGTTTGTAGAGGGTGTGATGGACGCCAGCAGGGTTCGCGTTTCGGCGAGGAAGGCACAGGGCCAGGCAACGGCGACGCAGGGCAGCGGGCTCACGGCAACAAGCCGCCATCCAGCAGTCAAGCTTTTCCCGGGACGGCACGGCCCCTGGTTGAATCCCTGAGGCCCTGTCAGCCCACCATGCCCCTCGCACGCACCTCTTTGCCGCCCGCCACGTTGTTTCAACGGAGACACGGTCATGTTCCAGTCGTGGAGCGAAATGTTAGAGCGCAGCCACTATTTCATGCCGCATGGGCATTGTTATCTGTGGCTTCCCAGCCTGCTGTGGCTGCACGTGGTGTCGGACCTGCTGATCGGCACCGCCTACCTCGGCATCTCGGTGATTTTGTACCTCCTGGTGCGCACCATCCGCCTGCCGTTCAGCCCGTTGTTCGTGGCTTTCGGCTTGTTCATCGGTTTGTGCGGCCTCACCCACTTCATGAACATCTGGGTGGTCTGGCATCCCGACTACGTGCTCGACGGCTTCATCAAGGCCGCCACGGCCACGGCTTCGGTGGCCACCGCCATCGGCCTGTTCTACGCCAAGCCGCAGGTGGTAGCGCTGGCCCACACCGCGCGGCTTTCAGAAGAGCGCCGGGTGGCGCTGGAGCAGACCCACGCAGCACTGGAAACCGCCTACGACAAGATCAAGCAGCTGGATGAACTCAAGAGCCAGTTCTTTGCCAACGTGTCGCACGAGCTGCGCACCCCGCTGACCCTGATCCTGGGTCCCACCGAACAGTTGCTGAGCGGGGCCGAGGCCCTGACGCCGCAGCAGCAGCGCCAGCTGCAAAGCGTGCACCGCAATGGCCAGATCCTGCTGCGGCAGGTCAACGAGCTGCTCGACGTGGCCAAGCTGGAAGTGGGCCAGATGCAGGTGCACTGGGTGCGCCTGGACGTGGCGGGCTGGCTGCGCGCCATCGGCGAGCGCTTCGAGGTCGCCGCCGAGCAACGTCGGCTGCGATACACCCTCGAGCTGCCTGCCAGCCTGATGGCGTGCGCCGATTTCGACCTGCTGGAGCGGGTGGTCGTCAACCTGCTGGCCAACGCCTTCAAGCTCACCCCGGCCGGTGGCGCCGTGCGGTTGATCTTGGAGGAGGGCGGCGATGAATTCCGGGTGCACGTGGAGGACACCGGACCCGGCATCGAGCCCAGTCAGCACGAGGTGATCTTCGAGCGGTTCCGCCAGGCGGCCGACGCGGCGACCCGCCCGCACGGTGGCACCGGCCTGGGGTTGGCCATCGCCAAGGACTTGGTCGAGTTGCACGGGGGCCGGATCGGTGTGGCCTCCAAGCCGGGCGAGGGCGCGCGGTTCACCGTGCACCTGCCGGTGGCGGCCCCCGTGGGCGTGGCGGTCGGCGTCGCTTCCGGAGCCCCGGACTCGGCAGCGCCGTCGGTGGCCTTGGAAGGAGCGCTGCACGCGCTGGCTCTGCACGCGCCGGGGCGGTCGGTGGCCGGCACCGCCTCGGCGTGGCCGAGCGTGCCCGACACCGAACGCCCCTCGGTGCTGTTGGTGGAAGACAACCACGACATGCGCGAGTTCGTGGCCCACACGCTGTCGACTGAGTGCCAGGTGACCACCGCAGTCGATGGCCAGGACGGCATGGCTTTGGCCTTGCAGCAGGCGCCCGACCTGATCATCACCGACGTGATGATGCCGCGCATGAGTGGCGAGCAGCTGGTTCGGGCCGTGCGCGCCCGTCGCGAACTCGACCCGGTGCCCATCCTGCTGTTGACCGCCAAGACCGACGATGCCTTGAAAGTGCAGTTGTTGGAAAGCGGCGCGCAGGACTACCTGGCCAAGCCGTTCCTGCCGCAGGAGCTCCAAGCCCGCGCCGCCAACTTGATTGCCATGAAACGCGCCGGCGACACCCTGCGCCAGGAATTGAGCCATGCCTCGGGCGACGTGGAGAGCATGGCCAAGATGCTGGCGGCCAAGCACCATCAATTGCAAGGCGCCTTGGACGCCATGGCCGTGGCGCGCGACCAGGCACAGCAAGCCAGCCTCGTCAAAAGCGAGTTCCTCGGCCTGGTGTCGCACGAGCTGCGCACGCCCCTGTCGACCATCCAGATGAACGCCCAACTGATGGAGCGCGACCCCGTCGGTGGCGAGCAGGCCGCCGCCCTCAAGCCCCGCCTGTCCCGGCTGCTGCGGGCCAGCCACCAGATGTCGACCTTGATCGACGGCTTGCTCGAGTACACGCGGGCCGAAAGCGGCCGGGTGCGCACCCATGCCGTGCATTTCGAGCCGATGGCTCTGGCCCAGGAGGTGCTTGATGCCCAACGCGACAGCGTGCCTGCCGGTGTGCGCCTGGTGCTCGAGCCGCCTCAGGGCGGGGTGCCGCTGCTGTGGAGCGACCCGAGGCTGCTGCGGGTGGTGCTCGACAACCTGGTGTCCAACGCCTTGAAGTTCACCCGGCAAGGCGAGGTGGTGGTGCGCCTGGGCGTGGGAGCCGATGCCACCCACTGGTTCGAGGTGGCCGACACCGGCATCGGCATGTCCGAGGCCGACCTGCCGCGCATCTTCCAGCCGTTCGAACAGCTTGAGCCCATTCGCCACAAGAGCGTGCGCGGCGTGGGCCTGGGGTTGGCGCTGGTCAAGAACCTTCTCGACGCCTTGGGCGGGCGCATCGCCGTGCGCTCAGCCTTAGGCGAAGGCAGCACCTTCACCCTGACCGTGTCACCGTTGCCGGGTGCCGACGTGGCCGCGCTGCAGGTCTTGAGCGAGCTGCCTTGAATTCCGTCACACAGGCCGCCGGTGCCTGCTTCAAGCGCCGCGGCTGAAGTCTGGCAAGCCCGGGGTGATGTCCGCGTCGGCGTCTTCGCTGCGCGTCTTCGTTCTTTTGGACGACCCTGGCGAGAGCAGGTCGTCGTGGGTGCTGTTGGCACTGCCGCCGCTCATGCCGAAGGGCGTGCCGTTGCCAGCGCCTTGGAAATGTTGGGCCTGCAGCCGTTCACCCTGGTTCAACGACTCGGCCCCAGTGCGGTCCGTTTGCGGGTTCGTGGCGGCGTCGGAGCGGGCGACGTGACCCGGGTCACCGAGCGAACTCTGACGGGCACGCTTTTTCATGTAGAGCACAGTGGTGGCAATGCCTGTGGCCGCCAAGGCCCATTTGAAGGTGTTCATGGAGGTTCTCCGTTTGCGGGGTGGACCTGTGGCAAGCCGAAGGCCTGCACTTGCTGGGGATCCCCCGCTACCGCTGTCAGCCGCTCCCGCTTAGGATGGGCACCAGGCCCGACCGCCTGCTCCGAAGCGGTCGAGTGCCGGCAGTTCCCTTTTCTCCCTTCGCTGTTCATTTTCGACGGAGCTTGTCATGTCTGCAGCCTGTGTCCTGGTCATCGAAGACGACCCCTTCATCCGTGACACGTTGCAGGAGCTGCTCGAGCTGGAAGGCTTCAGCGTGGCCGCCGCTGAAAATGGCCGTGCAGGCTTGAACCTGTTGACGCCAGAGGCGCCCCCGCGCTTGATCCTGCTCGACTTGATGATGCCGGTCATGGACGGGTGGGAGTTTTTGGAAATCATCCACAGGGAACCACGGGATTACCGTGCTGCCATTCCGATCGTGGTGGTGTCGGCAGCCGCCAACGTGGCGCAGGGCTTGAAGGAGCAGCACGGTTGCGAAGTGATGCCCAAACCGGTCGACGTCGACCGGCTGCTGAAGCTGGTGCACACGCATTGCGGCCCACTGGGCGGCTGAGGCCACACGCACAGCGCCCCTGAACCTGCAGGCCTGCGGCGCCCAGGCTTGCCCTGGTGGAAGAGACCGTTCGCTCAGCCGCCCCCGATGCCCACGGTGACCGTGCCGCTGCCCTGACAGTCTGGGCAGACCCCGGCATCGGCCTGACCGCTGCCGCCGCAGCGGCGGCACACGTCGTCACCGGTGCCGGGTGTGCCGGGGGGGGCTTCGTCACCCGGCGCCATGGGCGCCGGACTCCCGGCAGTGCCGGGCTGCGAAGCAGCGGAGCGTGAAGGGGGCGAGGTCATGGCCAGGAGCTCCTTCTTTCCTTCAGGCCATGGCTTCGGTGGATTCGGTCATCAGCGCTTCCTTGCGCACCTCCAGCTCTTCGCGCATGCGCACCAAGTCGAGCTTGCGGGCCGCGCGCGCCTTCGGAAAAATCTCATTGCGCTCTTCTTTGACGTGGTGGTCGATGTACTCGCCCAGCACCCGCACCTTGGCGTCGAACATTTCGTCGGGTTGCGCCACGCTTTGGATCTGGCCGATCAGGTCTTTGGCGGATTGGTGCTCCACCTCGGCTTCCGCCACCAGGTCGGTGTCTTTGAGCACGTTGCGCAAAGCCGGGTAGAAAATTTCTTCTTCCAGCTGGGCGTGAACCGTCAGCGCCAGACAAATTTGCTGCGCCAACTCCATTTTTTTCTGCACGGCGTCGCGTGACTTGGACTGCGCCAGGTCGTCGTACGACTTGAACAGCTTTTTGACAGCCTTGTGGTCTGCGTCCAGCAGATCGCAAGCGTCGGCGGCGTTTTTGGTGGTGGGCATGGAGCATCCTTTGTGAATGAAAGAAAAGAGAGAAACGGGGCAGGAACGCCTGCAGAACCAAGGCTCGACGACCCCGGTCCTCTCTGTTTCTGTCTCGCAGGCCCATGCCAAAGGCAACAGCCATGCCCATTGCCACATCAGCCGTCGGTTTTGCGCGCCGGTGTGTCCGGCTCAACGAGCCCTCAAGGCCTCAGGTGGTTTGCCCGCCGCGGTGGCGGGCCAAGGGTCTCGCACGGGCCAAGGCGGCGCGTGCTGCGGGCGGACAATGGGTGCGGGGCGCTGGGTATGAAATCACCCAGCAGGGCGGCGGGTCACAATGCCTCGGTCTGGCCGGCCGCGGGAAGCCGAGCAGCAGGCTGCTTCTTGAGCAGCGACGAACACAGCACCGCAAAGCCGATGATGCACATGCCTGCCATGGCCCGCCCGGAGAAGTCTTCGTTCAGCAGCAGCACCCCGAAGGTCACGGAGAACGCCACACCGGAATACTGGACGCTGGCATTGACGATGGCATTGCCGCGGGCGTAGGCCAGGGTCATAAGCTGTTGGGCCACGGTGGCACACAGGCCCACGCCGAGCAGCGGAATCAAGGTGATCCAGGTGTGGGGAGTGAAGCCGGTGAAACACACGCTCACCGCCCCCAAGCACACACTGCCCAGGGAAAAATAGAACACGATGCGGCAACTGGGTTCGCCCGCACGCCCCAGCGCACCAATCTGCAGGTAAGACACCGCCGTGGCCAGGCCGGACAGCAAGCCCACCACGCCCGCCAGCCACCGATCGGAGTCCATCGACGGCTGCAGCATCAAGAACACGCCGCCGAAGCCGACAAGCACCACCCACACCAGCCGCATGTCCACCCGTGCCGTGTTGAACATCAACGAGCCGCTGATGAGCAGCACCGCCACCCAAACAGACGACAGGTAGTTCAAGGACATGGCGGTGGCCAACGGCAGCTCGCCGATGGCGTAGAACCAGCACATCAGCGACGACACGCCGAACACGCTGCGCAAGATGTGTTGAAGAGGCACCTTGGTCGCCAGGCTGACGCCGCCGGCGCGTGCTGCCATGGCCATGACGGCCAATCCGAACAAGCCCCGGTACATGACGATCTCGCCGGTGGTGTAGTGAACCGCGGCGAACTTCACGCAGATCCCCATGCCGACGAACAAGAGAGACGCCGCAAGCACCAGCCAGTGTGCGGGCACTTCGCGCAGACTAGCAGCAGGCATGTGAACCTCCCCAACCGGCGCAATCGGAGCGTGAGGAAGCCCAGGCTGTCAGAACTTCCATCATCATTGAGCTCCGGTGAACGGGGTGGGGAAAACGTGTATTTTTGCAGGTTTTACAAATCTGTGTAGGTCTGACCGATGTGTAAGTGATGTGTTTCCTGTAAGACATCCCCCAAATCGGGGGGTGAAAAAAGCCTCAACAGGCCGGCTGAGGAGCCAAAACGGTCTTTTTAGGGCCATTGGTCCCCCAAAAAGGCAGTTTGACGGTTCGGGGTGGGGTCAGAGTGCACCGAGGCGCATGTCGCTCAGAAATGAGGGCCTCGGGGCGGAACGCGTTGCCAGGGCAAAAGACGGGCTCAAGTGGCCAATTCTTGGCGAAAGTGGCAACAAGTCGCCAGGGGCTGGTCCTTCTTTCCCGAGCCGCTTTCGCCTGCCAACAACGACGTCGGCGATCACCAGGTTGTTTCAGACAAGAATCGGGTCGCCCCGAAATGGCTTGCGCTCGAGGGGTTCCAGTGCGGGCTGGTTCTCACCGGATTCAGGTTGGACCCTGCAGGGTGGCCGCTTGCCTTAGCATGGGCACCGCGCGCTTTCGTGTTCCCTTGTCTTTCGCACTCTGTCGTTCGTTTCAGACCGTGATCCCTTGGGTGGCAATCAATGTGGCTGTTCAGCATGCTGTGGAAAAACGAAAGTCTGGCGCCCCCGAAGTGGGTGAGGAAAGCGCTGTACCTCATCGTCCTGGTGATTTCATCGTCGTCGATGATCCAGTTGTGGTTCGTGCACAAGGCCGAGGAGCTGAGAAAGTCCGACGTCACCTTGCTGAGCCTGGCGGCTGCGCAGTCCACGCTCAGCCAACGCATGATCCGGTTCGCCATGGCCTTCCAGCGGGAAAAAGCCGAAGACGAATTGCGAACCTCCGTCAAGGAGCTGACCGTGCAGGGCGAGCGGCTGCAAGCGCTGCTGCAACAAGAGTTGGACAGCCCCCGGGGCGACTTGGCGGGCCGGCACCCCAGCATCCGCGAGGCGTTGGACGCGTGGCAACGCCGGCACCAGGCGCTGATCGCCGAGGGGGTGACCATGGTGGCCAACATGGAGGCCGGCGACATGGACTCCATGGGCATGTTGTCGTCCTCAGTGCAGATCACCGCCGACAACAATTTGTCGGCCGCCAACCGCCTGTATGCGGAAATCGACGAGCTGGTCAACAACCGCAGCAACAAGGCGCTCAGCACGATCAACAACTGGATCTTGATCAATTTGATCGTGATGCTGGTGCTCTCCCCGATCCTGGTCGAGCCGATCATTGCGCTGATCAAGCGCCAGTACCAGCAGTTGCTGGAGCAGTCGACCGAACTCGAGCTCGCGGCCCAGGAACGCGAAAAGGTCGCCACGGCGGCGTGGATCAAGGCCGAGGCCACCAGTCGCACCGCGTTGGAGGAAAAGCTGATGTTCATTGCCATCGGCAGCCACGACTTGCGCACCCCGCTGCAGACGATTTTGTCCACGGTCGATCTGATGACCATCCGCTCGGTGGGTGTCGACCTGGACCCGATGCTGGACGAGAGCCTGAGCAAACTCCGCATCGCCTGCCGGCATGTGGAGGGCATCGCCCGCGATCTGGGTGAGTTCGTGCGCGACTCCGAAGGTTACGGTCGGGAGGCGACGCGGGCCATCCATTTGAGCCAATTGCTGCTCGACAACCACGACCTGTATTACGAGCTCACGGTGGCCAAGGGCATCAGCCTGACGCTGCAGGAACACCACTTGCACGACCACATCGAGATCGAAGAAAACTCGCTTCGACGCATTTTGTCGAACCTGGTCTCCAACGCCATCAAGTACACCCGCGAAGGCGGCGTGAAGATCACCAGCCGCAACCTCGACGACCAGACCCTGGAGATCCGGGTGGAAGACACCGGCATCGGCATTCCCGACGATCAGCTGGCGCAAATCGCCAAGCCGTTCTACCGGGGGGCCGCCGGGCGGTCGGCCACCAAAGACGGCCTCGGCTTGGGGCTGTCCATCGTCGACCGCTTCGTGTCGTTCATGGGCGGGCAGCTGGTGGTCGAGTCGGCACCCGGCCAAGGCTCAGCGTTCACCGTGCAGCTGCCCTTCAAACGCCTGCACGACGAGCGGGGCGCCTTGAGCCGGGAGTCCACCGCCGAGTCCTTGCAAATCGATTTTGCATCGACGGTGCTGTTCGTCGACGACGAACGCGGCCTGGTCCAAGAACTGAGCACGGCCACCGATGCGCTGGGGCCTGCGGTGGTGGCGGTCGGTCACACCGACACGCAGCAGGCCATGGCGTTCTTGGCCGTCAACGACGTCGATTGCATCTTCATTGACTTGCAAATGGCGCCGATGGACGGCTACCGGTTCGCCCAGGCCGTTCGGGCGCTGCCACTGAAAAAGCGGCCCTGGCTGATCGCCATGAGCGCCTACATGATCGACCCCAACCAACGGGAGCTGTTTGACCAGTTCGTCTCCAAGCCCATCGCATTGAGGTTGATCGCATCGATCCTCAAGGCGCTTCGCCGTCCCGAGCCGGCAGTGGCGGAGTCCGCGCAGAGTTGAGCGAACCGGGCAATGGGGGGATGGACGCAGGGAATTCCTTAGTGTGAACAGGCCCTAGTTGATCACGCCAGCCTCGAACTTCAGGCCCAGCCCCTCGATTTCCCGTTTGTAGTACGCCAGCTCATCGGCGATCTGACGGTGGAAGTCTTCCGGCGAGCCGCCCAGGATGAAGGCGCCGTGAGCGAGCAGCTTCTTGCGGACGTCGGGGTGTTTGAGCACTTCGGTCATCGCGGCGTTGAGCCGGCGAACCACCTCTTTGGGCAGGTCCTTGGGGCCCACCAGGCCGTAGTACGCGCTGCGATTGACCGAATCCAGGCCCAACTCTTTGAACGTGGGCACCTCGGGAAACTCAGCCAGCCGTTTGGGGGCCGCCACCGCCAGGGGGCGCAGGCGGCCGGATTTCAAATAAACCATGGACGACGGCAGGTTGTCCAGCAGCACCATGACTTGGCCGTTGAGCACGTCGCCGATGGCAGGGGAGGCCCCGCGGAACGCAATGTGGACGATGTCGGTCTTGGTCAACGATTTGAAGATTTCCATCTGCAGGTGGGCAATGCCACCGGAGCCGGTGCTGGCATAGGAATACTTGCCGGGCTTGCGTTGCAGCTCCTCCAGGAACTGCTTGAAGTTGTCGGCCTTGAACAAAGGATGGACGGCCAGGACGTTGGGGGTGGCAACGATGTTGATGATGGGCGTCAGGTCCACCAGCGGGTCGTATTTGAGGGCCTTGTTGATGGCCGGGTTGGTGGCGGTGGTGGACACCGTGGCCATGCCCAGGGTGTAGCCGTCGCTCGGCGCTTTGAGCAGCTCCAGGGTGCCGGTGACGCCGCCTTGGCCAGACCGGCTGAGGATCTTGATCTTCTGGCCCAGCTCCTTTTCCAGCAGCGGGGCCACGGTGGTGGCCACGATGTCCGTGGTGCCGCCGGTGGCAAAAGGCAGGATCAAGGTGATTTCCCGCTCGGGGTAGGTGCCGGCCCAGGCGGCGGGGCCAGTGACCAGGGCCAGCAGGCCCGCCCAGACCGCCAGGCTCATGGTGACCATCCGGATGGTCGCTTGACCTAACCCCAGTTTGGCTGTCATTGGTTTTTTCCCGCGAGGAATTCCATC
Source organism: Pseudomonadota bacterium (assembly GCA_040385465.1). GTDB lineage: Bacteria > Pseudomonadota > Gammaproteobacteria > Burkholderiales > Burkholderiaceae_C > CANHBY01. The sequence goes on from JAZKHH010000099.1 coordinate 48,720, forward strand.
ATTGCCAAGCGGGAAGCTGCCCGCTTGGCACCCTGGCCATGGGCTGAGATCAAGGCCTGCACGCGGACAGCGCCAGGGGATCATGGACCAGCGTGCACGCCTGGGGCGGGGTCTGGATGGCGTGGGGCGCGCCAGTGTAGCAGGGCCCCTGTCGGCGTGCAGGGCGTTGTGGTCGCCCCACGCGCCTGTCGAAAGGGGCGTGAAGGCAAACGGTTTCAACTCGTTCGGCCCCGGTGTCAAAACGACAGGTTCTGTTTTTTGGACACCAGGCGGTAGGCGTCTGCCTCGGCCCGCATTTGCTGTGTGAACTGTTCCGGCGTGTTGCCCAGAATCCAGCAACCCAGCGCCTCGATGTGCCGTTTCACGCCCGGATCTTCCAATGTTCGGCGCACGGCCACGTTGATTTTCTCCACGATGTGCCGGGGCATGCCCCGGGGGCCCACCAGTCCGTAGAAGGCCAGGCGGTTCACCTCCGGCAACCCGAGCTCCTTGAAAGTGGGCACGTTGGGCAAGGTGTTCAGTCGCTGCGGCGCGCTGACAGCCATGGCGATCAGCCGCCCTTCCTGGATGAAAGGCAGGGCGGTGGGCACGTTGTCGATCATCACAGGCACCTGGCCCGCCAGCGTGTCGTCCAGGGCCGGCGCAGCACCGCGGTAGGGAACGTGCAGGAGGTCGGTGCCGGTGAGGCTTTTGAACAGCTCCGCCTGCAGGTGAGACATGCCGCCGTGGCCCGAGCTGGCGTAGCTGTATTTGCCGGGCCTGCGTTTGAGCTCCTGAAGAAAAGCCGCATAGCTGCGCGCAGGAAACGTCGGGTGGACCACCAGCACATTCGGCGTGGCGGCCAGGTTGCTGATCGGCGTGAAATCGTGCGACGGGTCGTAGGGCAGCTTCGGGTTGACGGCCGGGTGGGTGGCCAGCGTGGACACGGTGGCCATGCCCAGGGTGTAGCCATCGGGTGCCGAGCGCACCACCTCCATCGAGCCCACGGTGCCGCCGCCCCCGGTCCTGTTTTCAACCACGACCGGCTGGCCCCACACCGCCGACAACTTCTCCGAGACGATGCGCGAAATCAGGTCGGTGGTGCCGCCGGGGGCGAAGGGCACGACAAGCCGCACCGGCCGCGAAGGGTAGGTCTGGGCCCAGCCGACGGCTGGGGCCACGAGGGCGCCCACGGTCGTCGTGGCCATCACGACCCAGGTTCTGCGGTGGAGGGTCATCTGCCGTCCTTTGAAAGGGAGGAAGGCGCCGCTGGGGCGCCCGGATGTCGCAGCAGCACTTCGCAGGGACAGGTTGGATTGTTCCGGAGAAACGTCGCCCGGCATTGTGGAAAGTCCCATCTTTTCACCGCCCGCAAACGCGGCCGCCGCCGACGTCACCCTGGGCTCGGGTTGATCTGTTGCGGATCCGGAGGGGCCGAGTCAGGGGTGCTGCGCGCACCGCCAGGCCTGCCACAGCGCCTGCTGCACCGTGAGACTGCGCACGGCATGCCGGTCGCCAGGGCATTGCAGGCGCCAGGTGCGGGCTGGCTGGCCCCGCAGCGCCACCCCCAGCCACACCAAGCCGACTGGCTTGTCAGCGCTGCCGCCCCCCGGCCCGGCCACGCCGGTGATGGACACGCCCAGGTCGGCGGGGGTGCGTGCGAGCAGGCCGAGCGCCATGGCGGCGGCCACCGGCTCGCTGACTGCGCCGTGCTGCTCGATCAACGCCGCCGGCACGTCGAGCAACTCGCGCTTGGCCAGGTTGCTGTAGCTGACCACCCCGCGCTCGAACCAGGTGCTGGAGCCCGCCACGGCCGTGCAGCAGGCGGCCAGCAAGCCACCGGTGCACGACTCGGCGGTGGCCAGGCGCCAGCCGCGTTGGCCCAACGCCGAGGCCAATTCCAAGACGGTGCACTCGCTGTCGCGCAGCGGGTCGGACCAGGGGATGGCCCGGCCCGGGATGAGGTCGGGTGGATTCACAGAGCCTGCCATGCCGCGCGCCCCAGAGCGATCACCCACAGCGTGCAGGCGGCCGCGACGAGGTCGTCCCAAAGGATGCCGAAGCCCTGCGCGGCGCCCGGTGTTTGGCCCGAACGCAGCTTGAAGGCCTGATCGGCCCAGCCCACCGGGCCGGGCTTGGCGGCATCGAAATAACGGAACAAGGCAAAGGCCACCAGTTGGGCCCAGCCGCCGGCCGGCGTGACCAGCCACAGCACCGCCCAGAAGGCGAGGATTTCGTCCCACACGATGGCACCGGGGTCGCCCACCCCCATGTGCCGCGCGGTGACGGTGCAGGCCCACCAGCCGATCACCCACCCCCCGCCGAGGACCACCGCCCAGTGCAGCGGCGAAGACATCCAGGGGTTGATCAACGAGAAGGTCAGCCAGGCCCACAAGGTGCCCACCGTGCCCGGCGCCCAGGGCGACAAGCCGCTGCCAAACCCCAGCGCCAGCCAGTGTGCCGGGTGCGACAGCAGGAAGCGCACGCCGGGCTTGTACACGGGCAAGGGGGTGGGGCCGGGGCCGATGAGCGTCATGAAAACGAGGCGCAGGACTGGCCGGCCTGGAAGTGGTCGAAGCCCTGCCAGCGGCGTCGCACCGTCTGGCCATCTTGATCGTGCAGCTGCAGCTCTTGCGCGGTGGCGGTGATCTGCCCGATGCGGGTCACCGGCACGCCGGCCTGCCGGGCGGCGGTCTGCACCCGGCTGGCGTCGGCAGGCGCGGCGGTGAACAGCAGCTCGTAGTCGTCGCCGCCGGCCAAGGTGCAATCGCGCTGCAGGTCCAGCGGCTGGCCCCGCAGCACGGCGCTGCGGGGCACGGCATCGACGTTGAGCCGCGCCCCCACCTGCGAAGCCTGCAGCACGTGGCGCAGGTCGCCGAGCAGACCGTCCGAGACATCGATGGCACTGTGGGCCACCCCCTGCAAGGCCAGACCGAGGGCGACCCGCGGTTGCGGCTGCTCCAACGCCTGGCGGGCCTGCTCGAAGCCGTCGCCCGACAAGGCCACGCGGCCGCGCAGCACCTCCAGCGCCAGCCGCGCATCGCCCAGCGTGCCGCTGACGTAGAGCTCGTCGCCGGCCTGGGCGCCACTGCGCAGCAGCGCTTGGCCGGCCGGCACTTCGCCGTAGACCGTCAGGCACAAGGTCAGCGGGCCGCGGGTGGTGTCGCCGCCGATCAGCTCACACCCCTGGGCCTGTGCCAGGTTCAGCAACCCGCGCGAGAACCCGGCCAAGAAATGCTCGTCGATCGACGGCAAGGCCAGCGCCAAGGTGAAGGCCAGCGGCCGTGCACCGCAGGCCGCCAGGTCGCTGAGGTTGACGGCCAGGGCCTTGTGGCCGAGCCGTTGGGGATCGACCGTGGAGATGAAGTGGCGGCCCTCGACCAGCATGTCGGTTGAGGTGGCCAACTGCATGCCCGGGCCCAGGGCCAGGACGGCGCAGTCGTCGCCCACGCCCAGCACCGCTTGGCGGGTCGGGCGCTTGAAATAGGTGTTGATGAGATCGAATTCGCCCATGGGCCAGAAAGGTCGGTGAGAGGTGAGATGGAAAGTGGGCTGAAAGACGCGCGAAGGGCGCGGTCCGCGTGTGGCCTTGCGCACGCCACCCCGCAGGCCCCCACCCCGCAGTCTGCCCCGTTCAGAGCGGGTGGCTTTGCTGGAGCAAGTTGGCCAGCTCGACGGCCGATTTGACGTTCATCTTGTCGAACACCCGGGCGCGGTGGACTTCCACCGTGCGCACGCTGATGTGCAGCGCTTCGGCGATCACCTTGTTGGCGCGGCCCTCGACCACCAGCCGCATGACGTCGCGTTCGCGCTCGGTGAGCTCGGCCTGCAAGCGCGCAAAGCGCCCGGCCTCGCGGCGCTTGAGCAGCGCCTGCGCGCTGGCCGCCAGGGCCAGCTCGATGCGGTCGACCAAGGCGTTGTCGGCAAAAGGCTTTTCGACGAAGTCAAAGGCGCCGCGCTTGACGGCGCCGACGGCGGTCGGCACATCGCCGTGGCCGGTCAGGAAGATCACCGGCAAGGCGGCGGCCAGGTGCGGCCGCTCCATCAGGCGCTCGAACAGCACCAGGCCGCTGGTGCCGGGCATGCGCACGTCCAGCAGCAAGCAACTGGGGGCGGCCGGCCAGGGCTGCGGCCGGCTGACCACGTGCTCCTCGAAACGCTCGGCGCTGGGGAAAGATTCGGAGAGCAGGCGCCGCGTGCGCAGCAACCAGGCCAGGGCGTCGCGGACCACGTCCTCGTCGTCCACCAGGTAGACCACAGGCAGGCCCAGGCTGGGATCGAGTTGCAGGTTCATGGGGGCGAGGCTCCTTTGATTTTGGCGGGGTCTTCGGCGGGCAGGGTGAACAGGAATTCGGCCCCGCCTTCGGGCCGGTTCTGAAAATCCAACCGCCCACCGTGCTGCTCGATGACTGTACGACACAGGCTCAAGCCCAGGCCCATGCCCTCCGAGCGGGTGGTGAAGAAGGGCGTGAACAGGCGCTGCGCGACGTCCGGCGCCACCCCGGGGCCTTGGTCGAACACGTGAAAGCTCAGCCAGCGCCCCTGCCGCAACTGGATCGTGATCCTCAGCTCACGCTGCTCGTGGGGCGTGTGGCCGTCCATGGCCTGGATGCCGTTGCGTGTCAGGTTGAGCAGCACCTGCTCGACCATCGTCCGGTCGCACATCACCCGTGGCAGCGGGTCCGCAATCTCCACCACGATGCGGGCGCCGCTTTTGCGCGCTTGCAGCTGAACCAGCGGCAGCACGGCGTCCACCAGCACCTGCACCCGCATCGGTTCGCGGGTGTGCTCGCGCCGGCGCACGAAGTCGTGCACGCTCTTGATGACCTGCCCGGCGCGCTCGGCCTGCTCGGCGATGCGCTGAATGGCGACCTTGAGCATCTGCTCGTCCTGCATCGGCTCGGCCAGCAGGTTCAGCGAGCCGGTGGCGTAGCTGGCAATGGCGGCCAGCGGCTGGTTCAACTCGTGGCTCAGCAGCGAGGCCATCTCGCCCACGGTGGCCAAACGCGCCGTGGCGGCCAGCCGTTCCTGCTGCTGGCGCGACAGCTCCTCCACCCGGCGCTGCTCGCTGACGTCCAGCACCGCGCTCATCCACCCGGTGTGCCGGCCTTCGCCGTTGACCAGGGGGGCCTCGAAGATCAGCACCGCGATGCGCCGGCCATCGGAGCGCACGAAGATGGTCTCGAAGCCCTCCTGGGTTTCAGGGTCCAGGTGCGCGTCGAGGTAATTGCCGCCCAGCCGCTTGGCCTGGCGCTGGGTGTACTCGTCCACCAATTCGCGGGGCCAATAAGGCGGCGTCATCAGGCCGATCAGCTCGGGTGCGGAAAAGCCCACCAGCCTGCAAAACGCCGGGTTGACGTAGGTGACGCGCCCATCCAGGTCGCGGGCCCGCAGGCCGGTCACCAGGGAGTCTTCCATGGCCTTGCGAAAGGCCAGCGCTTCCGACAGCGCTGCCTCGGCCACCGCGCGGCGGCGCACGTCGCGCACCAGCAGCACCACCACGGACGCCAGGCCCAGCGACAAGCCCAGCACCACCGCCACCGCCAGGTTGGGGATCAGGCGCGGGCGCTCGGCGACGCTGTCGGCCCGCAGCTTCATGGTGGTGCCGGGCAAATCGATCAAGCGCTCGGCCACGAACACGCCGGCGCCACGGCCGGCCCCGGCCCGCGCCAGCCGGCTGCCGTCGTTGTCGACGAAAGACAGCTCGAAGCCCTTGGCCGCGCCCGAGCGCACCGACACGTTGAGCAGGTTGGCCAGGGAGATGGTGGCGGTCATGTAGCCGGCCGGGGCCCCCGCGAACTGCACCGGCACGCACACGTCGATCACCTCCAGCCCATGGCCGCCGGGCAAGGGCACGAAGTAGCTGCTGGAGTAGGCCGGGCCGGCCAGGCGCCTCGCATTGGTGCAGGCCAGCAGGGCTTCGGCATCCAGCTGTTCCCGCGGAATGACGCCGAACACCGAGGCCTGGAACGGCGTTTCCACCGCATCGATCAGCTGCAGCTGGGCGTCCAGCGATTGGCGACGCTCCACGCGCAGCACGTTGCGGTGGGTGCGCAGCAGCTCGCTGGCATCGGCCCGCCACTGAGCCAAGGGCGGGTCGTTCCACAACAGCGACTGCAGGCTCTGCAAGTCCTGGCCCAGGCCCTGGCGCACGTCCGAGGTGACGGCCAGGCCGACCGCGTCAACCTGCTCCTGCAGCCGGGTGCTCTCGTAGTTCAGCGTCAGCCAGACCAGCATCGACTGGCCGACCAGCAGCAGCAGCACCAGGGCGGCCCACAGCCACACCCTGCGGCCCCGCCCCCGCCAGCGGCGTCGCGGGCGCAGCAGGTACCAACGGCCGGCTTTGGCCGCGGTGCGGGTGGCGCTCATCCGTGGGACACCGGCGACGCAGGCCCGCCGATGAAGGGGCTCGAGAGGTTCATGGGGTCGGGGAAAAGGTCGGGGACAAGGTCGGCAAATCGGCCAGGAGAAAGGTTGGCAAACGAGCGGGGTGGCTCAGCGCCAGCCACCCGTCACGCAGGCCTGCGGGCATGTTGATTTGAGCGTGAACGGGCGTGCGTTCCCGCTCCTACAATCGGCGTCGTGGTACCCCGCCGCTCCCCCGTTGATTTTCCGAGACCAGGTCATGTCCTCATCCGATCAGAAAAGTGCTGAATTGCGTCGCTCCGCCCTGGAGTATCACGAGTTTCCCACGCCGGGGAAGATCGCGATCGCAGCGACCAAGCAACTCGTCAATCAGCGCGACCTGGCCTTGGCTTATTCGCCTGGCGTGGCGGCGGCGTGCGAAGAGATTGTGGCCGACCCGGCCAACGCCTTTCGCTACACCTCGCGCGGCAACCTGGTGGCCGTGATCACCAACGGCACGGCGGTGCTGGGGCTGGGCAACATCGGCCCGTTGGCGGCCAAGCCGGTGATGGAGGGCAAGGCGGTGCTGTTCAAGAAGTTCGCCGGCATCGACGTGTTCGACATCGAGGTGGCCGAGAACAACCTCGACAAGCTGGTCGACGTGATCGCCGCGCTCGAGCCCACCTTCGGCGGCATCAACCTGGAAGACATCAAGGCGCCCGACTGCTTCTACGTCGAGCGCGCGCTGCGCGCCCGCATGAACATCCCCGTGTTCCACGACGACCAGCACGGCACCGCCATCGTCGTCGGCGCGGCGTTCCTGAACGGCTTGAAAGTCACCGGCAAAGACATCACCCAGGTCAAGCTCGTGACCTCGGGCGCGGGGGCGGCGGCGCTGGCCTGCCTGGGCCTGCTGATCAAGCTCGGCCTGCCGCTGCAAAACATCTGGGTCACCGACCTGGCCGGTGTGGTGTATGAAGGCCGCATCGAGCTGATGGACGAAGACAAAATCGTCTTCGCCCAGAAGACTGAAGCTCGCACCTTGAGCGACGTCATCGACGGCGCCGACATCTTCCTCGGCCTGTCGGCCGGCGGGGTGCTGAAGCCGGACATGGTGGCCAAAATGGCCCCCAACCCGATGATCTTCGCGCTGGCCAACCCGACCCCCGAAATCCTGCCCGAGCTGGTGCAGGAAGTGCGCAGCGACGCCATCATCGCCACCGGCCGCACCGACTACCCGAACCAGGTCAACAACGTCCTGTGCTTCCCCTACATCTTCCGCGGCGCGCTCGACTCCGGCGCCACCACCATCACGGTGGAGATGGAAATCGCCGCGGTGCACGCGATCGCTGAGCTGGCCCAGGCCGAGCAAAGCGAGGTGGTGGCAGCCGCTTATGCCGGCGCCAACCTCAGTTTTGGGCCCGAATACCTGATTCCCAAGCCGTTCGACCCAAGGCTGATGATGAAGATCGCCCCGGCCGTGGCCAAGGCGGCGGCCGACTCCGGCGTGGCCCTGCGCCCGGTCGAAGACTTCGACGCCTACCGCGAGCGGCTGCAGGCGTTTGTCTACGCCTCGGGCACCACCATGAAGCCGATTTTCAACCTGGCCAAGCGGGCGTTGCACAAGCGCGTGGCCTACGCCGAAGGCGAAGAAGAGCGGGTGCTGCGTGCGGTGCAGGTCGTGGTCGACGAGAACCTGGCCCGCCCGACCTTGATCGGCCGCCCCGAGGTGATCGCCTTGCGGGTTGAGAAATTCGGCTTGAGGCTGCAGGCCGGCCGTGACTACGACCTGGTCAGCACCGAGAAAGACCACCGCTACCGCGACTACTGGCAGACCTACCACCAACTCACTTCGCGCAAGGGCGTCACCGCCCAGTTGGCCAAGATCGAGATGCGCCGCCGCCTGACCCTGATCGGCACGATGCTGCTGAAAAAGCGCGAGGTCGACGGCCTGCTGTGCGGCACCTGGGGCACCACCGCCTTGCACCTGCATTACATCGACCAGGTGATTGGCAAGCGCGAGGGTGCCAAGACTTACGCCTGCATGAATGGCCTGATCCTGCCGGGTCGGCAGGTCATGCTGGTCGACACCCACGTGAACTACGACCCTACGGCCGAACAGCTGGCCGAGATCACCATCATGGCGGCCGAGGAAATGATGCGTTTTGGTCTGCATCCCAAGGCCGCGCTGCTGTCGCACAGCAATTTCGGCTCCAGCAACCAGCCCTCGGCCCTGAAGATGCGCGCGGCGCTGGAGTTGCTGCAGCAGCAAGCCCCCTGGCTGGAAGTGGACGGCGAGATGCACGGCGACGCCGCGCTCGACGCCAAGTACCGGGCCGAGCTGATGCCTCACAGCACCCTCACCGGCGAAGCCAACCTGCTGGTGCTGCCCAACATCGACGCCGCCAACATCAGCTACAACCTGCTGAAAACCGCCGCCGGCGGCGGCATCGCCATCGGGCCGGTGCTGCTGGGTGCGGCCCAGCCAGTGCACATCCTGACCCCCTCGGCCACCGTGCGCCGCATCGTCAACATGACCGCCCTGACCGTCGCCGACGCCAACGCGGCGCGTTGACCAGCCGCAGGCGCTTCACGCCTGCGCTGCAGTCTGTCCCCATGCTGCATGGGGGTTATCCCGGGGGTTGACCCTGGCCGATGGCGTCATTTTTGGACGCCGGTCATGGGTGCCTGCCCGGGCGTCAGGGCTCAGCAGCGCCGCCAAAGCGCTTAAGTTTGCACTCGCTAGCAGATGTTTCGCAGGGATGCCACCCGCAGCTCGGGGTTGAGTTGGCGGGGCCATTTCGGTACCATCGCCGTTTTGGATTTTCAAAGACGTGACGGCCGTTTCCATCTGGCGGAATGTTTGGCGAAGATGGTTGGCAGAAATGGCGCAAGCAACGAGCCGTCAAAAGCAGGCTGAGGAGGGTGGACTCTCTCCTTGGTACCCGGTTTTTCCTGGAATCTGCTGGTGAATCTGCTGGTGAATGGCGGTATTTGCGGGTGGAGGCTGTTCAAACGGCTTTTCAAACGCTGGACGAACCCCTCCAAAGCGGCTGAAAAGCAGCTTGAAGCCGCTGGGGCGTGTTGCCCAGTGTGCCTTGATGGTCTGAAGTTTTTTTGACAAAAGGAGGAACGCGATAATGCTTTTGCAAACAATGCGTCCGAACATCGTTCAATCGATTCGCGCCCACCGGCCGGAAGATTTGATGCAGGCGGCTCACGACGCCGGGCATCACTTCCTGTACGCGAATTTGACCGACGCGCAAACCAAGCAAGACATTTTGGAAGGGATCGCTGCGGCGTTTCAGTTCCCTGTCCATGTGGCCAAGAGCTTGGAGTCCCTCAAAGAGGGCATGACCAACCTCGTCCTCAAGGCTGGCGCCCAGCCGGGGTTCGTGGTGGTGCTGGAACAGGTGCCTGACAACCCCCGCTTCGACCGCGAGGCACGCGAGCAGCTGGTGGATGTGTTCCGAGAGGTTTCCGAATTTTGGGACGACCGGCGAACGCCGTTCCGATGTTTTTATTCTTTTCAGTAGCCCGCTCCCAAGAAACAGGGTCATGGGAGCGGGCTACTGAGATGGCCCCCATTGCGGACAAACCCACCAAGGTGTCCAAGGCTGCAGCCAATTCCAACTTCGGCATGAACATGCCGATGATGAGCAGCGCGTTCGACACGGCCATGTGGCTCAACGCCGCCTGAGCCCAGCCGGTGGCCGAGGGTTGGCTGCCGGCACAGGGATGGCGGTGACGAACGTTCGGACCGGACCGCGGTGCACAGGGTTCGGACCACGGCAGATCGGTGAAAGCGACAAATGAAAATAAAAAAGCGGCCTTCGGGTCGCTTTTTTCATGGGTGAAGATGCGCAGGCCCCCGCCGGGCAGGTCCTTGGACTGGGTGCTGCAAGAACGAACACCCAGGCTTTGGATCGGCTCAAGCGCCTGTGTCCGACGGGGCGGGTAGATCGACACCACCCTGCATGGTGCCAGTGTCCACGGGGCCGTCGGCGCAGGCCAGCGCCAGTGCCAGTGCCAGGTATTCCGCCACCGGCACTTCCTCGGCCCGGCGTTGGACGTCGAAATCCAGGCCCTGTCCGCGCGCTTGCAGCCAGGCGCCCAGGGTGTGGCGCAGCAGTTTTCGGCGCTGCGAGAAGGCCACGCCGACCAACTCGCTGAGCAAGGCCAGATCGCAAGGCACCGGGTCGGCGCGGGGCCGCATGCGCACCACCGCCGAGTCCACCCGCGGCGGTGGGTCGAACGACTCGGGCGGCACGTCGAGCACGTTGTCCATCTCATAGCGCCACTGCAGCATCACCGACAGGCGGCCGTAATCCTTGTGGCGCGGCCGGGCGACCATGCGGTCCACCACCTCCTTTTGCAGCATGAAGTGCTGGTCGACCACCTGGGCGGCGGCCGGCAGGAGGTGGAAGAGGATCGGGGTGGAGATGTTGTAAGGCAGGTTGCCGACGATGCGCAGGCGCTGGCCCCGGGTGGCAGCGAGTGCTGCAAAGTCGACTTTCAACACGTCCGATTCGATCACCTCGAGCGCCGGGCGCTGGCGCAGGCGGGCGGCCAGGTCGCGGTCGATCTCGATCACGGTGAGCCGGTCGCAGCAACGCAGCAGGGGTTGGGTGAGGGCGCCCAAGCCCGGCCCGATCTCGACCAGGGATTCGCCAGGCTGTGGCCGGATGGTCTGCACCAGGCTGTCGACGATGAAGGTGTCGACCAGGAAATGCTGGCCGAAGCGCTTGCGGGGAATGTGACGCACGGCGGCCGCTGGCGGGCCGCTTACTGCGGCACCTCGCGGAACTCGATGTAAGCCTGGGCGCGCAGCTCCTGCAGCCACTCGGCGTAGGCGGTCTCGAACTTTTGTTCACGCAGCATGTTGCGCGCCATGTCGCGCAGTTGCCGGACCTCGACCGGCACCTTGCGGCGATCGACCACCTGGATCAGGTGCACGCCGAAGCGCGACACCACTGGCTCGGACAGCCCACCCAGTGGCAGCTCGTTCATCGCCGTCTCGAACTCCGGCACGAAAGTGCCTTGCATCGTCCAGCCCAGATCGCCGCCCATCGGGCCGCTGCCGTCCTGGGAGTACTCGCGGGCCAGTTGCTCGAAGCTCTGGCGCCCGCTCTGGATCTGTTGGCGCAGCTCGCCCAGGCGGCGCACCGCGGCCTCGCGGCTGAGCTGGTTCGAAGGCCGCAGCAGGATGTGGCGGGCCCGCGTCTGCGTCATGGGCAAGGCGCTGGCGCTGCGCTGCCCGACCAGTTGCAGCACATGAAAGCCGGCGCCGGTGCGCAGCAGGTTGGGCGCCACCTCGCCGGGCTGGAGGTTGCGCACCTGCTCCACGAACACGTCGGGCAGGCGGTCGGCGGGCCGCATGCCCAGGGCGCCGCCTTTGTCTTTGTTCTCGTCTTCGGACAGCTCGGCAGCCACCTGGGCCATCGGCTCACCGGCCTGCAGGCGGCGCAGCGCCGATTCGGCGCGCTGGCGCTTTTCCGCGACCTCCGCGTCGCTGGCCCCCTCGGGCACCTTCACCAGCACCTGGGCCACGTTGTACTCGGTGGTCACGCCGGCATCGCGCAGCTTTTGCGCCAACAGCGTTTCGATCTCGGCGTTGCTCACCTTGATGCGGGTTTGCATCTCGCGCTCACGCACCCGCTCAACGAGCAGCTGGTCGCGCAGGTTGTTGCGGAAGGTGTTGAAGTCGATGCCCTCGGCGCGCAGGCGCTCGCGGAACTGCGGCAGGCTGAGCTGGCTTTGCTGGGCCTGGTTGGCCACGGCGCGCTCGAGCTCGACGTCGTCGACCTTCTGCCCGTTTTCGCGGGCGTAGGTGATGAGGGCGCGCTCGTCGATCAAGGAATCCAGGATTTGCTGGCGCAACTCGGCCGGTGGGGGCAAGGGGGTGCGGTTGAGCTGGGCGTTCTGGGTCACGATGGCCAGGCGCCGGCTCACCTCGCCGGCGGTGATCAGCTCGCGGTTGACGACCACCAGGATGTAGTCGCCGCCCACCGTGTCGCCGCCCGTGGCCGGCAGCGCCGCGGGGGGGGCCGGGGTGGGGGCGGCCACGGGTTGCGTGCGCGTGGGGCGGCCGGGCGGCCGGGTGGCCGGTTTGGCGGGGGCCTGGGCGGCAGCAGGCGCCTGGGCCCCCACCGTGGGGGCGGCGGCCACCGGGCCGCCGCAGGTGGCCGCAGCCAGCATCAGCCACCAGCCGCCGCGCTGGAGCCAGCGCGGCGGCCGCGCGGTGCGCGAAGGCGCCGGCACGGCCGGCATCGAAAGGGTGTCAACAAAGATGATCGTCATGGCAGTCAGAAGGGGGACCCGCCGGGGGTGGCGCCGGATCCATTGCGCAGGGGCGTGTAGCCACCCACATTTTCTTTCAGCAGCTGCATCGGATTGGAACCGAAGCCCAGTCGGGAGAAACCGACCAGTTCGAGTTGGATGCCCACGCCGGTGACGTATTCGTTCAAGCCCGTGGCCTGGCGGCGGCCCACGATGCGGCCAATCCAGCATCCGCCGTCGTACTCCATGCCGAGGATGGAGTCGATCACCTTGTTGTCGCGGGTGTTGAAGCTGACGCGGCCGACCGAATACCAGGTGCCCCGGCAGGCCTTGCCCGCCGAGGCCGCCGACGCGGTGATCAAAGGCCGCGAGGTGGTGGAGGCGGGGCCGTACACCGGCCATTGCCAGCCCATGATCAACTGCTCAGCCAGCGAGCCCCGGTCTGACAGGTAGCTGGCCGTGATGGTGCGCAGGGGCCCCGGCGAGAACGTGGCACCCACCATCGAGCTGCGCACCTGCGACAGCTCGGGGTTGTACTGCATCGTGGCGTTGAAGCCCCAGTGCGGAATCACGGTGGTGGAGCCGAGCAAGTAGACGTCGGAGAAGCGCTGAGCGGAGGGCACACCGGTGGCGGTGATGCGCTGCTCGGCCAGCAGGTAGCGTTGCACCAGGCCCAGCCGCAAGGCCTCACCCCCGGTGTTCGGATCGATCAACCGGGTGCTCACGCCCGCGGTGATTTGGTGGGTGTCGGCCACCCGGTCGACGCCGCTGAAAGGGTTCTCGGTGTAGATGGATTCGAAGTTGAAATCCTTCAGCGCCGAGTCGAAGTTGGGCAGGCCGGTCTGGTCGCGGAAAGGGGTGTAGGAATACAGCACGCGCGGCTCCAGCGTCTGGCGCATGGCGGTGCCGAACCAGCTGCTGTCGCGTTCGAGCACCCAGCTGTTGTCCAGGCTCAGCGTCGGGATCACCCGGCTGGCGCTGCGCTGGCCGGCGTAAGGGCCGGCGGCGATCGGGGCGTCCATCGCATAGCTGGCGGCGTTGAGGGTGACCTTGGGCGTGATGGTCCAGGCCGGGCTGACCCAGGGCCGGCTGATGCTGGTCACCGAGTGCACCCGCGAGCCTGTGGGATTGAGCCCGTCGGGCGTGCCTTCGGGGTTGCTGAAGCGGTTGAACTCGCCCTCGAAATCCAGGCGCAGCCCGCCGCCCAGTGAGCGCAGGGTGCGCGCACCCAGTTGCGGCAGCCGTTGGTAGGGGGCCGCGATGAACTCGCCCGGCACCGCGGATTGCAGCACCTGCCAGCTTTGGGCGCGGGCGTAGGTGGTCCATTCGCTGCCGCTGTTCGTGGCCGACAGATTGGACATCAGCAAGCGCGGTGTCATGCTGCCCACGCCGCGCCGGAAGTCTTTCCAGTAATCGTCGTCGGACACGCGCATCACCTGCAAGCCGACCTGGGTGTCGGTGGCCCACTCGGCGCTGTGCGCCATGTTCAGGCCGTACCGGCTGCGGTCGGCCAGCCGGTCGTAGGGCAGGTAGTTGAAGTCGGTGGTGCCACGGTAGTTCTGGCCGAGGTAGCGGAACTGGGAGTTCAACCCAGCGCCGCGGCGCACGATCGCCTGGGGCGCAAAGGTGGCGTCCATCTGCGGCGCGATGTTCCAGTAGTACGGGGCCGACACCTGCAGGCCGTTGCGGCTGTCGACCTCAATGGTGGGCGGCAGCCAGCCCGACTTGCGCGCGCTGCTCAACGGAAACGTCAGCGACGGCGCGCCCAGGATCGGCACGCCCATGAAGCGCAACACCGCCCCTTCGGCCACGCCTTCGTTGGTGTTGTAGTCCAGCTTCATGCGCCGCGCGCTCAGCACCCAATCCAGCTGGCCTTCGTCTTCGGGGGTGCAGGTGGAGTAGGTGCCTTGGGTGGTGATGGAGCGCTGGCGGTCCAGGAAGTCAATGCGTTCGGCCTGTCCTGATGCGCCGGTGGCGGCCAGCACATAAGTGGGCGACAAGAAAAAGCCGGCGTAGGTGTCGACCTGCAGCTGCAGTTCGGGGCCGGAAAAGGTGTTGCCCGCATTGAGCACGGTGACGTTGCCCAGCGCCTTGGCGACGTTGTCGCGTTGGTCAAAGGTCAGCCGGTCGGCGCGGATGGTGATGTCGTCGCGGCGCAACTCGGCCTCACCCTCGGCCACCGTTTGCTGATCGGGCGTGCCGCGAATGGTCTGGGCTTCAACGACCGTTGCCGTGGGGGCCGCAGGCGGGCGCGCCTGCGCAAGGGCCGGGGCGCTGAGCCCTCCGCCTCCCAACCACGCAGCCGTCCACAGGAAGAAACGAAACGAAGAGTGCACAGCGACCCATCGCAGAAGTTGAAATCGGTGACGGATGCAGCAGCCGCCGTTTGTAGAATCGAACGATTATTCCACGTGCCACCTCACTCGGAGAATCCCGCTCATGTCCAGCCACCTTGCCGATGGCACTTTGCCCCGCCCAACCTCGGCGCCGGCGGCGCCCATCGTGTGGAATGACACCGCCCGCCAAGCGGCCTTCGAGACCTGGCTGCAGGCCGCTGCGCCGACGTGGGGGCTGCGCACCGAGACCTTGCGCAGCGCCTCCAGCGACGCGAGCTTTCGGCGCTATTTCCGCATCGACGCCGAGGCCGGCCACAGCTGCATCGTGATGGACGCGCCGCCGCCGCAGGAAGACGTGCGCCCCTTCGTCGACATGGCCGCGCGCATTGCCAACGCGGGGCTGAATGCACCGCAGGTGCTGGCGCAAGACGCTGCCCAGGGCTTTTTGCTGCTCACCGACCTCGGCGCGCAGCTGTACTTGCAGGCCCTGGTCGAGGCCCGGCAACAAGCGCGGCCACAGGCCGGCGCGGCCCTGATGGGCGACGCGATTGCGGCGTTGGTGCAGTGGCAGTGCCGTGTCGCGCCCGACGGCTTGCCGGCGTACGACGACGCGTTGCTGCGCCGCGAGCTGGCCTTGTTTCCCGAGTGGTGCGTGCAACGCGAACATGGCACCACCTGGAGCGCCGACGAACAAGCCGTGTGGGACAAGACCTGCGATGCGCTGGTGGCCAGTGCCTTGAAGCAACCCAGCGTGGTGGTGCACCGCGACTACATGCCGCGCAACCTGATGGTGGCTTCGCCCAACCCCGGCATCCTTGATTTCCAAGACGCGGTGCGGGGCCCCATCAGCTACGACGTGGCCTCGCTCATTCGCGATGCGTTCTTCTCTTGGGAGGAAGACCAGGAGATCGACTTGGCCGTGCGCTACTGGCAGGCCGCGCGAGCCGCCGGCTTGCCGGTCGAGGCCGACTTCGGCGAGTTCTGGCGCCAGCTCGAATGGATGGGTCTGCAACGCCACTTCAAGGTGTTGGGCATCTTCTGCCGGCTCAAACACCGCGATGGCAAGCCCAAATACAGCGAAGACCTGCCGCGCTTCTTCCACTACGCCCACAAGGTCGCCAACCGCTACAACCTGCTTCGGCCGATGTGCCTGCTGCTCGAGCCCTTGATGGGCGAGACGCGCAGCGAGGCGTTCTATTAGCCCGTCGAATGGGCGCGCGAGTGAGTGCGTACGGGCCGAGCCTGGCCGATCCCCGACATGGCGGGCAGGCGGGCCCACCCGACGGCGCGGGCAAGTCGCCCAAGTCAACGGCCGCTGTGAGCTGCAAGGGGACACATCCTGGTAAAGACCATGTACCGGTGGGAGTGGTCCTCGGTGACAATGAAAATCCCCGAAGCCAGGCGGCGTAAAGTACCGCTGTGCCGTTGGCGCGTTGTGTGCCAGACAAAGCGACGCCCTTGGTACAAAGTGTGATTGAACGTCAACATGGCTTCGAGTCGCGCTGCCTGCCCTTCACGTGGCTTGACTGACGTACGCCCTCGAAAAATTACAATGACGACCGCCCGACATCTCGTCGGGGCGCCCCTTGCATCACCTTAGGAAGTCGACACCATGCTGACCAGTGCCACTCATGATCAAACGACGGTTCGCGACGCGCTCGCCTTGATTGCCCGCAACAGCGTACAACAAGCGCTGCTGAATCAGGCAGTGGAGCGGTTGACCAGGCAGGCGGTGCTGGGCCTTGGCTCCGAATTTCAGTTTCCACCTCTGGGGCCCCAGGCCAAGAATGTGGATGAGCTGATGGCCTATCTTTTCGCAAGCGACGGCAAGGGGCTGAGCAAGGACAGCTTGCCACCGGGTCTCGCTTCAGCTCAGCTCTTGGGTTTCATCGAAGACAAACCCAGCTTGAAACCGGCGATCATCAAGAAGTTAGCGCAGTACTACTGGAAAACCGCCGGAGCGGACCCGAAAAAACGGGCGCTGATGACCGAGATGCTGCGTGAGGCCGGCTTGTCGAAAGAAGTCAGCGTCGAGCTCAATGCGCTGGCCAAGCAACATCCGACCGATCCCGATTTGAACCCACAGTTGGACGAACATGGCAACCCGATCACCCTGTCTGCAGCTCAGCAAGTGCTGGGACGCGACCTGCCCTCGGTGTACCAGCGGAAAAGCGATTTTCTGGACGCCATGATATTGCTGGACCAACACCTGGACGGTCACACAACCGACACCCTGGCCACCTTGCGGGAATTGCCCCTGGACGACCCCCGCTGGAGCAGCGAGTTCGGTATTCCACCTGGCGCCCGAGCTGCCGCGCAGAAAGCCGCCGCCATCGTCCTGGATCCACGCAATGCAGAGTTCCTGGCCAACGTCCAAGCCCGCAGTGGTGGCGGTGAATCCGCACCCTTGGACCTCGGCCTGGGAGTTATTGCCGATATTTTCGCCGGGCTTCGTCCGGGCACCGCCGACGGAAGAATCGATGAATTCACGCAGGGCGGCGTGGGTGATTGTTTTGCGTTGGCGGCCATCAATGCGGTCAACCAAACACCGGCCGGGCGTGAGCAGATCATGAACAGCATCACCCATCACGACGGTGTGTACTCGGTCCAGTTTGCCGGAGATCCCAATCACACGGTTTTCACCGTCACCGAAGAAGAAGTGGCCGAGGCCACCAAGATCAGTGACGGTGACCACGATGTGGCCATTTTGGAGCTGGCCATGGAAAAATACAGCCAGATCCGTGGTGGAACCATTTTCGACGGCGGGCAGCCGTCGACGATTTTGAGCCTCTTGACGGGACACCCGACCCGATCCAGTGTTGAAGGAACTCCGCGGTCCGCCGACGCATTGATCGAGGAAGCCGCGTCGAGCCCGCAGGGGTTCAGCATGACGCTGAGCTGTGGCGTCAGCCCCGAAGGCCTCCCCTTGCGCGGCCGCGATCCTGCCAGCGTCTCATGGCATGCTTTCACCGTGACGGACGTCGATTTGAAGGCCGGAACGATCACCTTGGAGAATCCCTGGGACACGACCAAGTCCTACACCGTTCGGATCGATCAGGTCGGCAGCATGGGGACGATCTCGGTATCGGCCTGAAGATCAGCAAGCGCGGCTCCCCGGGCAAGTCAGGGTCAAACAGGCAATTCCCCGCCCGTTGAATTGACTTCCGTGTTGCCGCCGCGTGTGAGCCGTCGGTGCCACAAGGCGTCGTCGGGGGTCGCCGTCTTTCGTGCGACAGGCTTGAGAAGGCCAGTCCGGGCTAGGCGGCTGCAAACGACGACCCTGCTCCACCGCCTGGCCAGGCCCGGCAGGCCGGGGCGTCGCTTTGATTTGCGCCGCGTCCGTGCCGCATTTGCGCCCTTTGCACGCGCACAGGAGCCGGAGAATCCGGCCCTATGTTTGCCTTTTTCGAGTCCCGCATCCGGCCCACGTTGCCGCCCCCTGGCCCGCCTCCCGCGGGCCTGATGGCGTTTTACTGGCACTTCGTCAAGCAAACCCGCGGCTTGTACGCCTCGCTGTTCGTCACCGGCCTGATCGTGGCCTGGGTGGACACGGTGGTGCCGGTGTTCATCGGCAAGCTGGTCGGGCTGATGGCCCAGGCCGACCGCACGGCCGCGCTGCGCGAGGCCACGCCGATGTTGATCGCCATGGTGCTGCTGGTGCTGGTGGGCCGCCCGCTGGCCCTGCTGCTCGACAGCCTGGTGCGCCACAACGCGGTGGTGCCGGGGGTGACCGGGTTGATCCGCTGGCAAAGCCACTGGCACACAGTGCGCCAAAGCTGGCCCTTCTTTCAAAACGATTTCGCCGGGCGCATCGCCAACCGGGTCATGCAGACCTGCAACTCGCTGCGCGAGTCGGTGGTCGCCAGCATCCGCGCGGTCTGGTACATCGCCGTTTACGGCACCAGCGCCATGGTGCTGATGGCCCTGGCCGATTGGCGCCTGGGCATCCCGACCTTGATGTGGTTCGGCGGCTACGTGTTCTTCCTGCGCCACTTCGTGCCGCGCATGCGCGACCTGGCCAAGCTCAGCTCGGAGCAGCGCTCGATGGTCATGGGCCGGGTGGTCGACAGCTACACCAACATCCTCACCGTCAAGCTGTTTGCCCGGGTGCGCGACGAAGACAACTATGTGCGCGAAGCCATCGAGGAGCACACCGTGGCGATCGCCGCCCACATGCGCTTGATCACGCAGTTCATGGCGGTGCTGTCGGTGCTGAATGCCTTGCTGCTGGTGGGCACGGCCGGCATCGGCATCACGCTGTGGGTGCAGGGCCATGTGGACGCGGCGGTGGTGGCCACCGCCTTGCCGCTGGCCTGGCAGATCGCCAACGTGGCCGGCTGGGTGAGCTGGGAAGTGACCGGCATCTTCGAGAACATCGGCGTGGTGCAAGAAGGCATGGAGACCATCGCCGTGCCGCATGCGTTGGAAGATGCGCCGGCGGCCTTCAGCCTGCGGGTGCCGCATGGGCAGATCCGCTTCGAGAACCTGACGTTCACCTACGGCCGCACCGATGGCAAGAAGGTGCTGGACGCGCTCAACCTCACCCTGCGCCCCGGCGAGCGGGTGGGGCTGGTGGGCCGCTCGGGCTCGGGCAAGTCCACCCTGGTCAACTTGCTGCTGCGCTTTCACGAATTGGAGCAGGGCCGCATCCTGATCGATGGGCAGGACATCTCCCAAGTCACGCAGGAAAGCCTGCGTGGGGCCATTGGCATGGTGACGCAAGACACCTCGCTGCTGCACCGCTCGATTGCGGCCAACATCGGCTATGGGCAGCCCTCGGCCTCCAAGGAGGCCATCGAGGCGGCCGCCCGCAAGGCGCAGGCGCACGGCTTCATCCTCGAGCTGCAGGATTGGCAGCAACGCACGGGTTATGAGGCGCACGTGGGTGAGCGCGGCGTCAAGCTCAGCGGCGGGCAACGCCAGCGCATTGCGATTGCGCGGGTGGTGTTGAAGAATGCGCCGATCCTGGTGCTGGACGAGGCCACCTCGGCGTTGGACAGCGAAGCCGAGCTGGCCATCCAGGAGCAGCTGCTGGGCCTGATGGAGGGCAAGACCACCATCGCCATCGCCCACCGCTTGTCGACCATCGCCCGGATGGACCGCCTGGTGGTGCTGGACCAGGGCCGCATCATCGAGCAGGGCACGCACGCCGAGCTGCTGCAAGAGGGCGGGCACTACGCGGCGCTGTGGCGCCACCAGTCGGGCGGCTTCCTGCCGCACGAAGGGCCAGAGCCCGTGAGCGACGAGCCCTTGCCGATGTGGGCCGACACCGCGGTGGACGAGTTGCGCAGTGCGGAGCAGCCTGAGCCCAGCGTGGGGGCGGAGCCGAAAGCCACCGCGATGTGAGGAGGTAGGCAGGGGAGTCTGCTGCGCCGGGCTGTCAATCCAAATGAGCCCAATGAGTCTTGTTTCGGTCGGTGCTCAAACTTGTCGGGGCAGACCCCTTAGGCTCTGCGGCCGCTCCCTCAGGCGGTGAAGTGCACAGGGTCGAGCCCCTTCACCATCACGCGTACAGTTTCTGTGCTTCTCGCTTGAAGAGGGACCGCCCAAGCAGGCTTCTCAACCCAGGCGCGCAGCGGGCTGCCCTCGGGGTTGCCGTCAAACTTAAATGTCAGGTATCGACCATGCGCTTGATAAGGATTGGAGAGTTGTACCCCGAGTCAGCGGTGCTGGCTGCAGAAAGCTTGCTGAGCTTGGTTGCACCAAATGATGAGTCGAGGCGCCGGCTGTGTGCCCGGCTTCACCATGAGCTGTCCGAAGAGGGTGACCACGACTATTTTTCAGAGTTGCCGATCATTTGGATACTCGCGCACTTTTCAAGCTTCTTTTATGTGGACTGGAAGAACAACGAAGATTTTCAGCCCTTCGTTGAGAAGTTGGCCCACGACTGGGGCGCTACCAGCTTTCACTTCCCGCCGGATCTGAGGACCGAGATGGGCGAGCCCTTGACCGTTCCGGAACTGATGCAATGGGCCCGGTACAGCCTTGAACCGCAGGGTCTCCTGCTGTGGCATTGGCACACCCATGAGGACAACTATTGTGGAGCCGTGTCTCGTGAGAAGGATTGGTCAGAAATAGTGCGGGTTTGTGAGCAACTTGGGATTGCCGCATTTCCAGGGGACCAGCAGTTCGGTGAAGAGGTCGAGGCCTGACAGGCCGGTGGGGTGCCTTCTGCTTCGAGAAGGCGCTGGGGTCAGGGTGCTGGCAAGCTGAGCTTTACCACCTGCCCAACTGATTGCATCCCGGCTGGGAACCAGTGTTGTTGGCCTGCGTTCACGGGTCTTGCTGTCTCGATCACATGAGCAGGGGGCTGCGTGCCGCATCCCTGACAATGCGCAGGCTGAATGTTTCCTTGCCCTGCGCTGCCCTGCTTCATGTTGCGACTCACCGAACTCCGTTTGCCCCTGAACCATGCCGAGGACGCCCTGCGCCCGGCGCTGATCGCCCGTTTGGGCGTGCCCGACGAGGCGCTGCTCGACTTCACCGTGTTCAAGCGCAGCTTCGATGCGCGCAAAAAGTCGGCGATGCAGCTGATCTACACCGTGGACTGCACGCTGCGCGACGAGGCGGCCTGCCTGGCGCAGCATGCGGGCGACGTGCACCTGCGTCCCACGCCCGACATGCGCTATGTGCCGGTGGGGCAGGCCGATGCCCGCTTCTTTGGCCGTGCGATGACAGGCGGTGCGGCACCGCTGCGCCCGGTGGTGATCGGCTTTGGGCCCTGCGGCATCTTTGCGGCGCTGATCCTGGCGCAGATGGGCTTGCGCCCGCTGGTGCTGGAGCGGGGCACCGAGGTGCGCCAGCGCACCAAGGACACCTGGGACCTGTGGCGCAAGAACACCCTGCACCCGGAATCGAACGTGCAGTTCGGCGAGGGCGGCGCGGGCACCTTCAGCGACGGCAAGTTGTGGAGCCAGATCAGCGACCCGCGACACCTGACGCGCAAGGTGCTCAACGAGTTCGTCAAAGCCGGTGCGCCGGCAGAAATTCTCTTTGTCAGCAAGCCGCACATCGGCACCTTCCGCCTGGTCAGCATGGTGGAAAAAATGCGCGCCGACATCGTGGCGCTGGGGGGTGAGATCCGCTTCCAGCAGCAGGTCACCGACGTGCTGATCGAAGGCGGCCAGCTGCGCGGCTTGAGCCTGGCCAGCGGCGAGCAGGTGCGCACCGACCACGTGGTGCTGGCGGTGGGGCACAGCGCCCGCGACACCTTTGCCGCGCTGCATGCGCGCGGCGTGTCCATGGAGCCCAAGCCGTTTTCCATCGGCTTTCGCATCGAGCACCCGCAAAGCCTGATCGACAAGGCCCGCTTCGGCCCGCAGGCCGGCCATCCGCTGCTCGGGGCGGCCGATTACAAGCTGGTGCACCACGCTGGCAACGGCCGCGCGGTTTACAGCTTTTGCATGTGCCCCGGCGGCACGGTGGTGGCGGCCACGAGCGAGGCGGGCCGCGTGGTCACCAACGGCATGAGCCAGTACTCGCGCGCCGAGCGCAACGCCAACGCCGGCATCGTGGTCGGCATCCAGCCGCAGGACTACCGGCAGGACGGGCGCAGCGAGGGCCCGGTGCACCCGCTCGACGGCATGGCCTTCCAGCGCTTCTGGGAGTCGCGCGCGTTCGTGCTGGGCGGCGGCACCTACGAGGCGCCGGGCCAGCGCGTGGGCGACTTTTTGCAGGGCCGGCCTTCCACCGGCTGGGGCGCGGTGCTGCCGTCGTACAAGCCCGGCGTGCGCCCGACCGACCTGGCCGACCCGGAACAGCCCAGCTTGCCCGGGCCGGCACTGGTGGCCATTCGCGAGGCCCTCCCGGCCTTTGAGCGGCAGATTCCCGGCTTTGCCCTGCCCGATGCGGTGCTGACCGGCGTGGAGACCCGCACCTCTTCGCCCCTGCGCATCACCCGTGGGCGTGACTTTCAAAGCTTGAACGTGCGCGGCTTGTACCCGGCGGGCGAAGGCGCAGGCTATGCCGGCGGCATCATGTCCGCCGGTGTGGATGGCATCGAAGTGGCCGAAGCCGTGGGCCGCTCCCTGCTGGGGATGCCGGCCGCCGCTTGACCAGGGGCGCCAAGTCAGAAATGCGTGGCTTTGTTGCTGGTATTCCATTCAATGCCCCGCCCGTTCTGCCGAAGAATCGATCCATGCACCTGCTCGACGGTTCGGGTCGGGGCGTGGGTCATCAACGCCTGCGCCGCCAACAGGCGTGCGGTCCAACGGGGAGACGGGCGTGGGCAATTGGTTCAGTCATTGGTCGATCAGCCTGAAGTTGCGGGCCATGGTGGTGCTGGGGGTGGGTGCGATCCTCGGGTTCGCCTTGTGGCAGGCACGCACGACCTATGTGCACGGCTATGAGGCGCGTCAAAGCGCCACCAAGGCCCAGGTGGAAACCGCGATGGGCGTCATCGAATGGGCCCACGCCATGGAGACCTCCGGCAAGGTCAAGCGCGAAGAAGCGCAGCAGATCGCCCGCACCGCCGTGAGCAAGCTGCGCTACAGCGGCAAGGAATATTTCTGGATCAACGACATGCACCCGAACGTGGTCATGCACCCGATCAAGCCCGAGCTCGACGGCAAAGACGCCACGGGCATCAAAGACCCGAACGGCGTGGCCCTCTTCGTCGCCTTCGTCAACAAGGTGCGCCAGGACAAGGCTGGCTTCGTGCCTTACCTGTGGCCCAAGCCGGGCGAGGCCCAGCCGGTGGAAAAACTTTCCTATGTCATGGGCTTCGAGCCCTGGGGTTGGGTGTTGGGCTCGGGCATCTACATTGACGACCTGCAAGCCCACATCCGCGGTGAGCTGTGGCAAATCTTCGGCGTGGTCGGGGTGCTGGCGGTGCTGCTGGCCGCCTGGTCGCACTCGGTGTCGAGCTCGATCGTCTCCGGCCTCAACGCCGCCAAGACGGTGGCGCACCGCATGGCCGCCGGAGAGTTGACCCACGACTTCCAAACCAACCGCCGCGATGACATCGGCGAGTTGATGCAGGCGATGAAAGACATGGTCTCGAATTTCCGCAACACCGTGGGCACGGTGCAGACCGGGGCCCACGAGGTGGAGACCACCGCGGCCGAGATCGCGTCGGGCAACGACAACCTGAGCACCCGCACGGAAAAGCAGGCCACGGCGCTGGAGCAGACCGCCGCCTCGATGGCGCGCTTGAACGCCGCCGTGCAGCAAAACGCCAGCAACGCGCAGCAGGCCAACCAGCTGGCCCTGGGTGCCAGTTCGGTGGCGGTGGAGGGCGGTGAGGTGGTGGGCCGGGTGGTGGAGACGATGAAGGGCATCAACGAGTCGTCGAAGAAGATCGCCGACATCATCAGCGTCATCGACGGCATCGCCTTTCAGACCAACATCTTGGCGCTGAACGCGGCGGTGGAAGCCGCCCGGGCCGGCGAGCAGGGCCGCGGCTTTGCGGTGGTGGCCAGCGAAGTGCGCAGCTTGGCGCAGCGCAGCGCCGACGCCGCCAAGGAAATCAAGAGCCTCATCAGCGCCAGCGTGGAGCGGGTCGAGCAGGGCACCGCCCTGGTCGACCAGGCCGGCTCGACGATGGACGAGGTGGTGGCCGCGATCCGCCGGGTGACCGACATCATGGGCGAGATCAGCATGGCCAGCGCCGAGCAAAGCGCTGGCGTGGCCGAGGTGGGCCAGGCCGTGGGCCAGATCGACGAAGCCACTCAGGAGAACGCGGCCTTGGTGCAGCAGGGCATGGCGTCGGCGGCCAGTTTGAAGGTGCAGGCGCAGAGCCTGGTCACCGCGGTGGCGGCCTTCAAACTGAACCACACCAAGGTGGCACTGCCGCGTTGAGCGCGGCCCTGGCGGGCGGTGAGTGGGCACCGCGGTGCGGGCTGGACCGCTTTGCCCGCTGACCGACGAACTGACCAACCGCCCGGCTTCCTACCTTTTTGCGGCCCCTTTGGGGCCGCTTTCATTCAAGGCCAGGCGCCGGGCGCTGCGCCGGGCAGGGTGACGCTCACTGCAGCACGACGTACATCGCGTTGTCGGGGAAGCGGAAGCTGACCTGGGCGGAGGAGCGCTGCAGCGGCAGGCTCACCGTGGGCATGCCGTTCATGTCGAGCACGGTGGCACGGCTCAAGGCCGGGTTGTTGATGCTGACCTGCAACTGCCCCTTCACCACCTGCCAGGGCGCGTGGCCGGTGGACACCACCTTCGCGCCCGGCACCGTGCCGCCGCCGTCCAGGCTCAAACGGGCGGCATTGTCCTGCCAGCCCGTGGGACGGCTCTGCGTGCCGTATTGCACCAGGACGCGCTTGGAGGTCTTCAACGGCGCCCCATCGAGCGAGACCACCAGGGCGGCGCCGAAGGCATTGCCCGAGACCAGGCGAACGTCGCTCAGCTGGTGCACCGGGGCCTTGGCGAAATGCGCCGCCACCCCTTGCACCTGCGGCGCATCCACGGTGCAAAAGCCCGCCGTGTGGTTCAACACGATCTGGTCGTTGTTGGCCCGGATGACCCCCGGCGACATCCAGCGCGACAAATCGGGCCCCGGGGGGGTGGCGCTGGTCACCGCGGAGGCCGCCAGGCTGTTCGCTTCGGTGGCCGCACTGCGTTTGCCACCGGCCGCCAAGGCCGCGGCCTCCACCGACACCTTGTGGTCGAACGCCACTTGCACCGGGCCGATCAGGAAGGCCTCCGCCGGCCAAGGCTCGGTGGCGCTGCCCCGGGTTTTGGGCGTGTCGCTGTCGCGGTTGGGGTCGAAGCTCGGCTCTTCCGGGCGCAAGGCCGGCTGCCGGCGCCACAGCTCGTCCAGGCGGCGGGTTTCGCTGAGCACCGGCTGGCCGCGTTGCACATAGCCCAGGCGGTAGGCCAGGGCCGCCGCGGGGAAGTTGCCCATCGTGTCGGGGTTGGCGATCGACCATTTGGCCTGCGAGGGCTGGTAGCCGTTGGCCGATTGGGGCGGGCCCCAGCCTTCGTCGGTGGTGTTGAACCAGGTGTAGCCGTCGATGCCGGTGAGCGCGCCGTAGGCGGCCACCAGGAACGGGCCCTCGGCCGCATAGGCCTGCGGCAGGGCCCAACTGCCCTCGGTGACCAGCATCGGCCGCCCCGCGGTCTGGCGCAGCGCCAGCGGCATCAGGCGCGGGTTGCGCAACACGCTGTCGCTGGTGTAGGTGTCGCCCTCCTGCACCGACCAGCCGGCGTTGGGACCCTGGTGCACGCTGCTGGTGTAGCGGTTGACCGCATCGACCGGGCCGGGGGTGTAAGACCAGCGTTCGACGTCACCGAGCTGACCGGGGTGGGCGGTTTTCCAGTTGCCGGCGTTGACCAAACTCTTGACGCCCAGCTCGTCGCGCAGGTAGCGCACCATTTGCTGGTTGAAGTCGAACATCAGGCGGCCGTAGAACTCGGTCTGGTCGGCCTGGCGCTGGCTGCGCCCGGGGCGCAGGCCGGTGGTTTGCGTCAGCTCGGCCATGTTCAGCAGCACCATGCGCGGGGCCTGGCCGGGCGGCGTCTTGATCGCCGCCACGTCGACGTCGTTCTGCCAGGCCGCGGCCAGCTGCAGGGTGTCGCTGTACTTTTGGCGCAGGAAAGCGTCAAAACGCTCTTCCAGGGCTTGGCGCTGGACGCCCTTGATCTGGTCCACCGTCCAAAACAGCAGGCTGTCTTCGTTTTGCAGCTGCAACAGGGCCAGGCTGGGGTCTTGCGCCAGCGGCACGCCGGTGTAGGGGTTTTTTTCCAACAGCAGCTGCTTGAGCCACTGCTTGTAGGCCGCCTGCAGCCTGGCGTCGAAGAACAGCAGGCCGAAGCCATTGGCGGGTGCGCCGCCGGGCAACCAGTCGGGTGCGAACTTCATCGGCACCGACCAGTAGGGCGACAGCGCCGTGTAGATGCCCTCCTTGCGCATGGCCGCCACGCTGCGCCAGATGCTGTCGCGCTCGGCCTCGTTGATGTCGGTGAAGCGGGCTTGCGGCTTGGCGTCGAGGTCGGGACTGATCTGGCGGTGCAGGCGCACCAGGTTCACCCCCCGCTTGGCCAGGAAGCGGGCATGGCGGGGCAGATCGGCGGCCTTGGCCGGCCCCAAGGGCGTGGGCACGAACGGCTTGTGGCCGACCTCGGAATTGACGGCCCAAAAGCGCAGCGGTTGGCCGTTGCCGCGCACGAAGTCGCCGGCGGCATTGACGCGCACGAAGCCGCTCTCACCAGCCTGGGCTTCGTTCAGGCTGCGCAGGTCGAGCAGGGCGTTGGCGTCGAACGTGTCGTCTTCAGGTGCGAAGGCCCAGGTCTCGGCGGCGGGCGGGGTGCGGGCCCCTGAGGTGCCCACCGGGGCCAGTTGCCCACCCCACAACAGGGCCACCACGGCACCCACGATACTGAGCCACAAGAGTTTTTTCACGAGCGTGTTGGATGGTCAAGCGAAAGGGTCAAACGAACGGGTCGAACGGGTTCACGAAAGACGGTCTCAAGGCCCACGGCGGGCGCGGGCGAAACGCACAACGCCGCATGGTAGCCCCGATGGGCCAACCCGTCTTGCGCCGCTGACCCGCCCGACCACGGGGGTGGAGGCCCGCGGCGGGAGGAAAGCCCCGCCGAGCGGGCGCACAGGGCGACGCCACCGAACAGGTTTTCTTGCAAAAGCCCCCCACGATTCGGTGGGGCTGGCGTCATTTGGCACGCCTACACTGCTTGTTGCAGCCTGCGGCCCGCGCTGTGGTGCCCGCCTCGAATTTGCCGTTTTCTTTCTCTTCTTCGTTGCCTTTCTTTCCCCCTTTCAATCCACAGGAACTTTTCATGCCTTCAACCCTGACACCCCTGCTGCCCTCGAGCGCAACGCGACGCCTGGCCTGGGCTGTGTGCGGTGCCACCGCGGTGCTGACCTTGGCCACCCTCACCGGTTGCGGCTCGCCCGGCGGGACCGCCGCCTTGAAAGCCACCGCCCGGCTCGAACCCACCCGTGGCAACAAGGTGATGGGCGTGGTCACCTTCCTGCAAGAGGGCGACCGCGTCTACCTGCAGGCCACGGTCAGCGGCCTCAAGCCCGGTCAGGCCCATGGCTTCCACCTGCACGAGGTGGGCGACTGCAGCAGCGGCGATGGCATGAGCACGGGCGGGCATTTCAACCCCCTGCAAAGCGCGCACGGCCCGCAAGACAGTGAGCACCATGCGGGCGACCTGCCCTCCCTGCAAGCCGATGCCTCCGGCATGGCCGACGTCAAGTTCCGCGTCAAAGGCTTGACGGTGGCGCCGGGCCCCAGCAGCGTGTTGGGCCGCGGCCTGATCGTGCACGCCGAGCCCGACGACTACGTCACCCAGCCCACCGGCAACTCCGGTGCGCGCGTGGCGTGCGGTGTGGTGAACTGAGCCGCTGCCTGAACGAACGGGTCTGGCGTGCTGGTCAGCGCCAAGGTGGGCGGCTCGGCGCACAGCCGGGCCACTGGGCCAGCGGGGCATCAACTGGGGTTTTTTTAAAAAGACCTGCTGGGCTCAGCAACTTAGACGCTGGACCAGCGTGTCCAGGCGGCTGAAGGTGCCGTCGCTGTCGACCGCAGCGACCGGCTCGCCGTGGTTGTAGCCGTAGTCCATCAGCACCACCGGGCAGCCGGCAGACCGCGCGGCGCGCGCGTCGTTGCTGCTGTCGCCCACCATCAGGGTGTGGGCCGGCAGGCTGCCCAACGCCTCGCAGGTGCGCAGCAAGGGCAGCGGGTCGGGCTTCTTGCGCTCGAAGGCATCGCCGCCGAACACCTGGCGGAAGAAGGGCATCAGGCCTTTTTGTGCCAGCAGGGGCAGGGCAAAGGCGGTGGGCTTGTTGGTCAGGCAGGCCAGTGGCACGCCGAGGGCCTGCAAGGCCTGCAAGCCCTCGAGCACGCCCGGGTAGAGCGTGGCGTGGCGGCCGTTGAGGGCCAGGTAGTGGGCCTCGTAGCGGGGCCAGGCCTCGTCGAAACGCTCGGCCGCGCCCACTTCGGCCAGCAGGCTGCGGATCAGGTGCTCCGAGCCCTTGCCGATGGTGTGTTCGATGAACGCGCGCGACACCGGCGGCAGGCCGAGCTCGTGCAGCACGGTCAGCAGCACCGCTTCGAAGTCGCCGAGGGTGTCGACCAGGGTGCCGTCCAGGTCGATCATCACCGCGTGCACGGGGGCGTTCAAAAGCGAAGGCAGGGACATGGGAAGGCAGCCGGGTCAGGCAGGTCGCAAGAGAGGGGGGCCTGGGCGGTGGCGTGAGGTCGGCGCGCTCAGGGTGCGGTCTGGAATGCGGTCGATTCTCGACGCCCTCAGGCGCCCAGGGTCAGAGTGCAGCCGTCGCCGAGCTGCTCGCGCCAGACCCGCACCCGCGTCAGGCGGCCGGGCAGGTCCGAGAGGTCGAGTTCGCGGGCGATGAAATTGCAAAGGTTTTCCAGCGTCGGCGTGCCCAGGCCATCGACCTCGTCGAGCAGGCGGTGGTCCAGCCGTTCGCGCAGCACGGCAATGCGCTCGCGCAAGCGACCCAGGTCGACCACCATGGCGCTGCCAGCCTGCAGTGGGCCGGCCACGGCCACCTCGGCGCAGTAGGTGTGCCCGTGCACCCGCAGGCTGGCGGGCGCCTCGATGTCGCGGCGCAGGGTGTGGGCGGCTTCGAAGAAAAAGCGTTGGGTGACTTCGTGGGTCATGGCGGCTACCGGATGCCGAGGGTCTTGTGGGTCTGGACGCTCAGGCGCCAGCGGGGATCGTTCAGGCACTGCTGCACCGCCCAGCGGGTGTGCTCGGCGGCCAGCACGCCGTCCATGGGCTGCAGGAAGCGGTGCTCGAAGGGCAGTGCGGCCAGCTCATCCAGCGACAGGCCCGGCTGCGGCACCACCACCTTGAGCTCGTGGCCCTGGGTCTGCACCAGCACCGAGCCGGCCTTGGGGCTGACGCACAGCCAATCGATGCCGGGCGGCGCGGCCACCGTGCCGTTGGTCTCCACCGCGATCACGAAGCGCTGTGCATGCAGGGCGTCGATCAGGGCCGGGTCCACCTGCAGCAGCGGCTCGCCGCCGGTCAGCACGGCAAAGCGGGGCCCCGCATCGTGCGCCGGCCATTGCGCGGCCAGTTGCGTGGCCAGGCTTTCAGCGCCGTCGTACTTGCCGCCCAGCGTGCCTTCGGTGCCCACGAAATCGGTGTCGCAGAAGCGGCAGACGGCCTCGGCGCGGTCGGCCTCGCGGCCGCTCCACAAATTGCAGCCGGCAAAACGGCAGAACACCGCCGGGCGGCCGGCGTTGGCGCCCTCGCCTTGCAGGGTGTAGAAGATTTCCTTGACGCTGTACCGCATGTCAAAAGGGGTGGGTAAAAGAACGGCGGGGCTGCAACGCAGGCGCGTGGGGGCTCAGTCGCCGCGCAATCGGGCGCGCATGGCCTGGATGACCGCCCGGTAGTCGGGCTGGCCGAAGATGGCGCTGCCGGCCACGAAGGTGTCGG
>JAZKHH010000100.1:0-3170 GCA_040385465.1 Pseudomonadota bacterium
ACCGCTGACCTCTTGCATGCCATGCAAGCGCTCTCCCAGCTGAGCTATACCCCCTTGGGTTTTCCGCTTGTGTCTTTTGCTTTTCTGCCGTGTTCCCTGCTCGTCACCAGCACTTCACAAAAAAACAGGCCTCTTGACTTCAAAGAGGCTTTTTGTTTTGCTGTGCCGTTCAAGCAAGACGCAGATTATAGGGCGTTTTTCAGGCCTTTTGCAACCGGTCCAAAACAACTTCTTTTGGGAAGAGCGAGAGCACCGCATCGACCGATGGGGTTTGCGCGCGGCCACACACCAGCACGCGCACGGCATGGGCCAACTGCGGCATCTTCAGGCCGTGTTCGGTCAAGGTGTCCTTGATGGCGGCCGCAATGCTGGCCTTGTCCCACGGCACCTGCGCCAAGCGCGCCTGCAGGCTGGACACCGCGGGCCGCACTGCGTCGGTCACGTGTTGCGCGAGGTCGGTGGCGGAGGGGGTGACGTCGGCGAAGTACATCGTCAGCCAGTCGGCCAGCTCGCCCAGGGTGGCACAGCGGTCCTTGAACAAAGCGCACATCGCGGGGGTCGCCAAGGCACCCAGGCCGCGGCGGGCGAGATGCGGTTGCAGCCGCTGGGCCAAGTCGGCGTCAGGCAGCGCTTTGAGGTACTGAGCGTTGACCCAGTTCAGCTTGGCCGCGTCCCATTGCGCGGGGCTTTTGGCCATGTGGGTGCCATCGAACCACGACACCAGCTGTTCCACCGAGAAGATCTCTTCGTCTCCGTGACTCCAGCCCAATCGGGCAAGGTAGTTGAGCATGGCTTCGGGCAGGTAGCCCGCTTCTTCATAGTTCATGACGCTGACGGCCCCATGGCGCTTGGAGAGTTTGTCGCCGTCGGGGCCAAGGATCATGGGCACATGGCCGTACAGTGGCAACTCCGCGCCCAGTGCGTTGAGGATGTTGATTTGGCGCGGCGTGTTGTTGACATGGTCGTCGCCGCGGATCACATGGCTGATGCCCATGTCCCAATCGTCGACCACCACGCAGAAGTTGTAGGTGGGCACACCGACCTGCGTCGCCGCCGCATCGCTGGCCGGACGGGCGATGACCAGGTCGTCGAGTTCTCGGTTGTGAATGGCGATGACGCCCTTGACGAGATCGGTCCAGACCACCTCCCCGTCTTGGGGGTTTTTGAAGCGAACCACGGGCGCACGATCGCTCGGCACGGGGGGCAAGGTCTTGCCCGGTTCAGGCCGCCAGCGTCCGTCATAACGGGGCTTGTCGCCACGCGCACGCTGAGCCTCGCGCATGGCTTCGAGTTCTTCGGAAGAGCAATAACAAAGGTAGGCGGTGCCGGCCTGCAGCATCTGCGCGATCACTTCCCGGTAGCGGGCCAGGCGCTGCATCTGGTAGTACGGGCCTTCGTCGAAATCGAGTTGAAGCCACCGCATCGCGGCCACGATCTGGTCCACCGCTTCCTGCGTGGAGCGGGCCACGTCGGTGTCTTCGATGCGCAAGATGAACTGACCGCCGAAGTGGCGGGCATAGGCCCAGGAAAACAGTGCCGTGCGGGCAGTGCCCAAATGGAGAAAGCCGGTGGGCGATGGCGCAATGCGGGTGCGGATGGGTCGGGTCATGTCGGTCAGGGGTTCAGCAATCAGGGCACGGAAAACGCAGGCTCAGGTGCCTGCGGTGGCTTCAGAGGATAAAGGCAACGGAAAACGGCTTGCCTGGAGGGGCGTGCCGGGTGGGCGGGGTGGCCGTGGATCGCCTGTCGTCCAGAGGCTCCAGGGCGTGGCCGCCCTGCTCCTTCACTTCAGCCGGTGCCGAAAACCCAGTCCGCGCGCTCAGTGCTGGCCCAGGGGCCGGTGATGCCGTCCAGGCCGACCTGCCACAGCACCTCGGCGTCGGCCGCGGAAGTGACACCTTCGGCATAGACCTGCAGCGACAAGCCGTGCAGCATGGTCACCACTCCCCGCACGAAATCGGTCTGACCGGCATCGCCAGCCACGCCTTGAACGACGGCCGCATCGAGCTTGACGTATTGCAGGCCGGCTTCGAAAAGGTGGTCGATGTGGCTCAGACGTTCGCCGGCATGCTCCAGGCCCAGGCGCACGCCGCACGGGCGCAGCTGGCGGCCCAGCTCCAACATCCATTCGAAGTGATCGATGGCCGCGGATTCGGGCACCTCCAGGCTCAGGCGCTGGGCTTCGCGCGGGGCTTGCTCCAGCAAAGAGCGCAGGCGCGGGGCGAAATGAGGGTCGCCCAAGGAGGCCGCACACAGGTTGACGCAGCGTGGCATGTCGTCGCCGGCCATCGCGGCCAGGGCCAGGCTGACGGCGCGTTCATCGACCATCGGGGTCAGGCGGGAGCGCACAGCCAAGGGCAGCCAGCGGGCGGCAACCTCGAAGGGGCCTTCGGGGTCCAGGCGCAAACGCAGGGGGCACTCAAGGTGCACGAGCTGGCGTGCGGCGTCGATGACGGGGAAGCTCACCAAGCGGGCACGGCCGGTGACCAAGGCGCTGGCGATGCTTTGGCGCCAGGCGTCCTGGCCGCGCAGCGCGGGGCTGTCGGTGGGTTCGGCATCGAGCTCGACGGAAAACGGGCCATGGCTCTCAGCACGGGCCAGCGCAGCATCGGCTGCGCCCATGATTTGCGT
Source organism: Pseudomonadota bacterium (assembly GCA_040385465.1). Classification (GTDB taxonomy): domain Bacteria; phylum Pseudomonadota; class Gammaproteobacteria; order Burkholderiales; family Burkholderiaceae_C; genus CANHBY01. The sequence goes on from JAZKHH010000100.1 coordinate 2,632, forward strand.
CAGGGTGCGGGTGCGCCGAACTTCCACCGCGCCCACGGCCACAGTCACGTGCGGGCCGAAGGCAGGCAACAACACGCGCAGTGCCTGGACCAAAGCAGAGCCGGTCTCGAGCGCGACGCCCCCAACCGGCAGGTACAACGCAAAGTCTGAGCCGTTGAGGCGGCCCAGGTTGCAACCGCTGGCGCGCTCGGTGTAGGTCTGCAAGGCCTGCCCGATGGTGGTGATCAGGCGATCGGCGGCTTCGTAGCCGATTTGCCGGTTGACCTCGGCCAGGTCCACCACGCGCAGGAGCACCAAGCCGCCGTCGAGCGGACCGTCTTCGCGTTGCAGGCTGGCGGCCAGTTGACCCAGGAAATGCTTGCGGTTGGACAGGCCGGTCAAGGCGTCGCAATTGGCCTGCAGGCGCAGCGACTCAACTTGCTGGGTCTGGGCATCGAAGATCAGGCGCAACCGCGTCACCATGGTGTTCATGGCATGCGTGAGACGGGCGAGCTCCGGCACCCGGGGTGCCGGGATGGTGACGAACTCTCCGTTGACCA
>JAZKHH010000101.1:0-14699 GCA_040385465.1 Pseudomonadota bacterium
TGCTGCTCCTCGCGCTTGGCTTTTTCCAAGGCGATCTGAGCGTTGCGGATTTCCTGCTCGTTGGGCGGTGGCGGCGCTTCGGGCTTGGGTTTGGGCGGAGGCGGCGTGGGCTTGGCAGGCTCGGGCGGCGGGGTCACCGGCTGGGGCTCGGCGGCGCGAGGGGCTGCGACTTGGGGCACGGCGGACCACAGTTCGGCTTCCACGCCCTCCGGCGTGTGGGAGGTCCAGTTCACGCCCCAGGCCAGGGCCAGCACCAACAACGCGTGGGCCAGGCTGGCCAGGACGGCGCCAATGCCCATTCGGCCGCCGCTGTCGGGCGGGGGCGCAAAGTCAGTGGGACGCTCGCTCATGAGACCGGCTCAACTCCCGGACTTGACCGACAGGCCGACCCGCTGCACGCCGGCACGCTGCAGGGTGTCCATGGCTTTGACCACGACTTCGTACTTGACGGCGCGGTCGGCCGAGATGACCACCGGGGTGGTGGCCACACCGGCCTGCAATTCCAGCACCTTGGCGGCGAGGTTTTTCAAGGGCACGGATTGAGGTTCCTTGTTGTCGACGCGCAGGCGCACGGTCTCGTCGCTGCCGACGATGACCTCGACCACGTGTTCGGGCCGCTGCTGGCTCTTGCCCACTGTGGGCAGGTCGACCAAACCGGTGGTGATCATGGGGGCGCTGACCATGAAGATGATCAACAGCACCAACATCACGTCGATGAAGGGCACCATGTTGATTTCGTTGATGGTCCGCCGGCGCGAGCCGCTGCCACGGTGACTGACGCTGGGCATGTCACTGCACTCCAGGAGGGTGGGCGATGTTGCGTTGAAGGATGTTGGAGAACTCTTCGATGAAGGTCTCCAGCTGGATGGCGATGCGGTCGATGTCGCGGGCGAAACGGTTGTAGGCGATCACGGCCGGGATGGCGGCGAACAGGCCGATGGCGGTGGCCACCAACGCTTCGGCAATACCAGGGGCGACCGACGCCAGCGAGGCCTGCTGCACATTGGACAGGCCGATGAAGGCGCTCATGATCCCCCACACGGTGCCGAAGAGGCCGACGTACGGGCTCACCGAGCCGACCGAGGCGAGGAACGACAGGTTGGATTCGATGGCGTCGAGTTCGCGCTGGAAGCTGGCACGCATGGCGCGGCGGGCCCCATCGAGCACGGCGGCGGTGTCGCCCACGCGGCGCTCGCGCGACTTGAGGAACTCGCGCATGCCGGACGCGAAAATGCGCTCCATGGGTGAGGTGTGGGTGCGGCGGCCTGCGTCGCTGTAGAGGTCGTTGAGGTTCTTGCCGGCCCAGAATTCACGCTCGAATTCGTCGTTGCCGCCGCGCACTTTGGCCAGCCCGAACAGCTTGCTGAAAATCACGGTCCAGCTGGCCAGCGAGGTCAGCATCAGCCCGCCCATGACCAGTTGAACGACCAGACTGGCATGCAGCACCAAATTGACGATGGAGAGGTCTTGATTCATGTGAGGCACAGGAGAAGGTCGTTGGAGATGCGTCGCGGCTGGAACGTCTGGGCGTCCACGCATGCGATGCGGATGTGGCTGCGGGCAAGCAGTTCGCGCTCGTCGTTGGGCAGGATGCGCCAAGCTTGCTGGCTCAGGTGCATGGAGGCGGCTCGGGCCTCTTGAACGGTGACGTCCACGTCGAGTAGATCGTCGAGCCGGGCCGGTCGCAAATAGTCCACCGTGACCTTGCTGACGATGAACATGGCATTCTGGCATTGCCGCAGGTTTTCCTGCGAAAAACCATGGCTGCGCAACCACTCGGTGCGAGCGCGTTCGAAGTACTTCAGGTAATTGGCATAGAACACCACGCCACCGGCGTCGGTGTCTTCCCAATACACACGCACAGGGAAACGAAAGTCAGGTGATTTCATCGACAGGGTGGCAGCACGACATCGTGCTCGCCCACCCGTGGATTATGGCCGCACCCGCTGGTACACGGGGCCCCAAAGAGGATGTCCGGCTTCGGACTTGCTCAACGCGAAGGCCGGGTCGGCCTGCCGGGCGGCGCGAAAGGCCGCCTCGCACTCCGGCGTGCGCTTGCTGGTGCAGTACAAAAAGGCGAGGTGCTTGTGGGCGGCGGCGCGGTCTTTGGGCGAGGCCAGGCCGGCTTGCAAGGCGGCGTTGAGTTGTTTTTCCGCTTCGGTGTACTGCGCCTCGTCGTACGCCCGCATCCCCGCCAACAGGGCTTTTTCGGCGGGCCGCTCGGCCACGTCCATCAGGCCGGTCGGTGCGGTAGGCGCCTGAACGCATGCGCCCAGGAGGGCGGTCGTCAGGGCGGCCAGAAGCACCCAGGAAGGGCAGTGGTTTTTCATGATCCGAATCGGTGTTTGATGGAGACAGGTTGTCCGGGCGCGACCTTGACGCTCACGGTGTGGGGCGGGAAGTCGGTGTTGCGGATGGTGATCTGGTGACGGCCCTCGGGCAGGTTCAATTCGTTCAGAGGGGGCACGGTGCCCATGGGCGTGCCGTTGACTTCCACTTGGCCCCAGGGGCTGACGGCCAAGCGCACCAAGCCGGTGGCTGCCGGTGCGCTGGTGGCTGGCTTGGCACTCGCTTCCTTGGCTTCTCGGGCCTTGCGCTCGCGTGCCGTCTCGCGCACGGCGCGAATGCCCGGCGTGCCGGTGGGGGTGGTCTTGGGGGTGGCCGCGGCCGCGACGGTGACTTGGGCCAGAGGCGCAGGGCTTGGCACCACAGGCACTGCCGCAGCGGTCGGCAGCACCGACTCGGGCACGGCGGACGCCGGTGGCGGCGGCAGGACCGCTGCCACGGTGGGCTCGGCCGCAGAGGCGCTGGCGATCACCGAAGTGGGAGCCGTGGCGGTCACCACGGGCACGGCGGGCGTGACGGGCACGGTGGCTGTGGCGGGCAGGGGCTTGGCGACGGTGGCCGCAGACGGCAGCGACACGGCCTCTGTGCTCGGGGCCAGGTGCGACGTCCAGGACCAGATGGCCAGGGCGCTGAGCACCACCAGGCCGGCCCCGATGCCCCAGGTGCGCCATGAGCGCACCGGGGTAAAACCGTCGTTGGCACTGTCGGTGTCTTGCCCATGGGCTTCCAGCCACTGGCGCAGCTCACGCGACAACGAGCGCGCCGAGCGGAACCGGTCGGCCATGTCTTTTTCCATCGCCCGCGCGGCGATCTCGGACAGCACCTTGGGCACGTCCGGATTGAGGGTGTGGGCGCGGGGCGGTGCCTCCTCGCTCAACACGGCGCCGGTGATTTCCTCCAGCGTGTTGCCGCGGAAGGGCTTCTCGTCGGTCAACAGCTCGTACAGCACCACGCCGAGCGCGAACACGTCGGTGCGCCGGTCGAGGGGCTGTTGGCGGATCTGCTCGGGCGCCATGTAGTAGGGCGAGCCCCCAGCAATGTCTTCGGCGCTGTGGTGCGGGTCGTGCTTGTGGGTCACCCGCGCGATGCCGAAATCCAGCACCCGTGGCTGGGTGCGGCTGAGCATGAAGATGTTGGCCGGCTTGATGTCGCAATGCACCACGCCTTTGCTGTGGGCGTAGGCCAGCGCGTCGGCCACGCGGCGGACGATGAGCGCGGCCTGGGCATGGTTGGGGCGCCAGCCTTCCTTGCGCAGCTGGCGCAGGTCGCGGCCTTTGAGCAGCTCCATGGCGATGTAGGCTTTGTCGTCGCTGACCCCGGCGTCGAACACGGTGACGATGTGGGGATGCGACAGCCCGGCGGCGGCCCGGGCTTCGTTCAGGAACAAGGTGTTGAAGGCTGGGCGCTGGGCTTCTTCGAGCTCGACGTTGAGGGTCTTGATGGCGATCAGGCGCGACAGCAGGGGATCGTGGGCGGCGTAAACCGAGCCCAAGCCGCCTTCGCCGATTTTGTACTTGATGGCGTAGCGGCCGATGTGGCCGATGGTCGTCAGCGGATCGCTGGAGGCCTGCTCGGGCTCATATTGGGAGGCGGCGGGCACGTAGGGCAATGCGGAGCCCGAGTCTCCCCATTCAGCCGGGTCGGCTGCCACCGTCGAGGCGGGCTCGGAATCAGCAGAGGGTTGGGACATGAACGCTCGACAGAATGCCTGTTGGAAACCTCAAAGGGGGACGCTGCCGAAGCTTAGGCAGGAATGGACCGCAGTGTGGTGAGAAAAAAGGTCAATCGCGGTTGATTTGTAACTGATTTGGCAAAGTTCACGTCCGCCGGGGCCGGTCGGTGAGGACGGCACGCAACCGGTGCACCGCTTCTTCCAGCTGCGGCAAGGCATTGGCGTAGGAAAAACGCATGAAATGACGGTTGTTGGGGCCGCCGAAATCGCGGCCCGGTGTCATGGCGATGTGGGCACTGTGCAACAGCTCGAACGCCAGGTCCCAGCTGTCGTCGGTCAGGCCACGGCAGTCGGCCCAGGCGTAGAACGCGCCGTCGGGGGTGACCGGCACGGGCAGGCCCAAGTCGGCCAGGGCCGGCACCAAGAAGTCGCGGCGACGCCGGAAGGCCTCACGGCGTGCTTCAAATTCTTGCAAACAGACGTCGTCGAAACAGGCGAGGGCGGCATGTTGGGCCACGCTGGACGGGCAGATGTAGAGGTTTTGGGCAAGCTTTTCGACGTCTCGGACCAAGCCGGGCGGCAGCACCAGCCAACCCAGGCGCCAACCGGTCATGCAGAAGTACTTGGAAAAACTGTTCACCGAGACGATGTCGTCGCCCAGGGCCAAGGCGCTGTGGCCCCAGCGTTCGTCGAAGCTGAGCCCCAGGTAGATCTCGTCGACCAGGGTAAAGCCTTGGCGGGTGCGCACCACCTCGGCGGTGCGCGCCAGCTCCTGGGGGTCGATCGAGGTGCCGGTGGGGTTGGAGGGCGAGGCCAGCAAGATGCCCCGGGTGCGCGGTCCCCAGGCTTCGGCTACGGCGTCGGCGCTGAGCTGGTAGCGCTGCGCCGGGGTGGCCGGCAGCAGCACCGGCACGCCGTCCACGGCGGCGACGAAATGGCGGTTGCAGGGGTAGCTGGGGTCGGGCAGCAACACTTCATCGCCCGGGTCCACCAAGGCCAGGCAGGCCAGCTGCAGCGCGGCCGAAGCGCCGGCGGTGACGACGATGCGCTCGGCATCGATGCGCAAACCGAAGCGCTGGGCGTACCAGGCGCTGATGCGCTCACGCAGGGCCGGCAGTCCCAGGGCGTCGGTGTACTGGGTGCGGCCTTCGCGGATGGCCCGCTCGGCGGCAGCGCGCACCGGCTCGGGCGCGGTGAAGTCGGGCTCGCCGATGTTGAGGAAGATCATCGGCTTGTCGTGGCAAGCCGGGCTGCGCGCCAAGGCCACGGCCGCCTTGGCGCACTCCATCACGTAGAACGGCGCGATGTTGTGCAGGCGGGCGGCGGTTTTCATGAACGGGTGCGGCCGTTGGACAAGACGGGCTGGGCTTCAGCGCCGTTGGGCGCGGGCCGCCTGCACTTCCACCGGGCGCAGGTCCTGCGCCAGCTTGTCGAGCACGCCGTTGACGTACTTGTGGCCGTCGGTGCCGCCGAAGCTCTTGGCCAGCTCAACGCCTTCGTTGATGACGACCTTGTAGGGGATGTCGATGCAGTGCTGGAGTTCGTAGGCGCCAATGAGCAGCACGCCATGCTCCACCGGCGACAACTCTTTGGTGGGGCGGTCGAGGTGGGGAATGATGAGCTTGTCGAGTTCGGCGGCTCCACGGATGCAGCCGTGCAGCAGGGCGTCGAAGTGGGGCTTGTCGCATTTGGCGAACTCTTCCTGCTCGCGCATGTGGGCGTCGACCACACCGGCCTCCGCGGCCGACAGCCGCCACTGGTACAGGCCCTGCAGCGCCAGCTCGCGCGAACGGCGGCGGGGGGACTTCTTGCGCACGGCCGGGGGCTTGGCCGGTGCGGAAGGCGGGGACGAGGGTTCTTCGGCAGCAGTGTTCACGACAGATCTTTCATCAATAGAGCCATTTCAATCGCCACGCGCGCGGCGTCACGGCCTTTGTCTTCGGCCCGGGCCCAGGCCTGGGTTTCGTTTTCGACGGTCAGGATGGCATTGGCCACGGGCAAGCGGTGGTCCAAGCCGACGCGGGTCACACCGGCGCCGCTCTCGTTGGCCACCAGCTCGAAGTGGTAGGTCTCGCCGCGGATGATGCAACCCAAGGCCACCAATGCATTCAGAGGCGGACCGGGCCGGCGGGCCAGGGCCTGCAGGGCCAGCGGGACTTCGAGCGCGCCGGGCACGCTGACGTGCAGGATGTCGTCCATCGACACGCCAAGCTCCAGCAGCTCTTGCTCGCAGGCACGGGCCAGCGTGTCGGTCAGGCGGGCGTTGAAGCGCGCTTGGACGATGCCGATGCGCAAGCCTTGACCTTCGAGCGGGCGGCCGGGCCCTTGTTCTGCGCCTTGCATGGAGTCACAACCTTTCGGATTGAATGTAGAGCAATAGAAGATGGAAGACAGGAACAAGCGGAAGAAACGGGTCCCGGCAGGGACAGGCCGTCAGTGCGCCGGTGGCACGAAGCCGGTGACTTCCAGGCCGTAGCCCACCATGCTGGGCATGCGGCGCGGGCTGCCCAGCAAACGCATGCGGGTGATGCCGAGCTCGCGCAGGATTTGGGCACCGACGCCGTAAGTGCGAAGCGCCATCTGGGCCGGGCGAGGGATGTCGCTTGGGTGCAGGTGCTCCAGCAGCTGCTCGGCCGACTCGCCACAGTTCAACAGCACCGCCACGCCGTTCGGGCTGGCCTGCAGCGCCGTCAAGGCCTGTGGCAGCGGCCAGGAATGCCAGGAATCGGCGTCCAGCAGGTCGAGCACCGACAGCGGCTCGTGCACCCGCACCAGCACTTCGTCCTGCGGGCCCCACTGGCCGCAGGCCAGGGCCAGGTGGACACCGCCGGTGCGGTCGCGAAAGGTGGTGCAGCGGAACGTGCCCTGCACGGTGTTCAAGGTGCGCTCGTTGAGGCGCTGGATCATGCTTTCGTTGCGGATCCGGTGCTCGATCAGGTTGGCGATGGTGCCGATTTTCAGGCCGTGCACCTGGGCGAATTCCTGCAGGTCGGGCAGGCGCGCCATGCTGCCGTCGTCTTTCATGATCTCGCAGATCACCGAGGTCGGCGACAGGCCCGCCATGGTGGCCAGGTCGCAGCCGGCTTCGGTGTGCCCGGCGCGCATCAGCACGCCGCCGTCTTGCGCCTGCAAGGGAAAGACATGGCCCGGCTGCACCAGGTCGTGGGCCCGGGCGTCGCGGCCCACGGCCACCTGGATGGTGCGGGCCCGGTCGGCCGCCGAGATGCCGGTGGTGACCCCGGTGGCGGCTTCGATGGACACGGTGAAGGCGGTGCGGTGCTGGGTGCCGTTGCGCTGCGTCATCGGCTGCAGGCCGAGCCGCTCGCAGTGCTCGCGCGGCAGGGTCAGGCAGATCAGTCCACGGCCGAACCGGGCCATGAAGTTGATGGCCTCGGGCGTGACGTGATCGGCGGCCAGCACCAGGTCACCTTCGTTTTCACGGTCTTCCTCGTCCACCAGGATGACCATGCGCCCGGCGGCCAGTTCGGCCACGAGTTCGGGGATGGGGGAAATCGACATCCACGGATTGTAGAGACTGCGGCGCGCTCGCCGCGCGCAAGCTGTGGGTGCGGTGTCAGCGCTGTGGGGTCTGCACGGAACCGAGCATGCGCTCGACGTAGCGCGCAATGAGGTCGACCTCCAGGTTCACCGCATGGCCCGCTTGCAGGGTGCCCAAGGTGGTGTGGGCCACGGTGTGCGGGATCAGGTTGATGTGGACCTCGCAGCCGCCTTCCACTGGGTCGTCCTGGACGCGGTTGACGGTCAGGCTGACGCCGTTGACGGTGATCGATCCCTTGTACGCCAGGAAGCGGCTCAGGTCTGCCGGGATGCGGATGCGCAGGTCCCAGGACTCGCCGACGGGTTCGAAACGTGTGACCACGCCCAAGCCGTCGACATGGCCGCTGACGATGTGGCCCCCTAGGCGGTCGTGGGCCCGCAGTGCTTTTTCCAGGTTGACGGGGCCGAGGCGGTCGAGTCCGGCAGTCTTGGCCAGGCTTTCAGCCGACACGTCGATGCTGAACCAGTGGCCGGGTGCATTGAAGCGCGTCAGGGTCATGCAGGCGCCGTTGAGCGCGATGCTGTCGCCCGCCTGGGCGTCGTCGAGGTAACCGTGGGGGGTCTGCACCGTCAGGCGTTTGCCATGGCCAGGCTCGCTGCCGAGGGCTTGAACCTCAGTGATTTGGCCGAGGCCGGTGATGATGCCAGTGAACATCGGGTGTCTTGGAAAGTGAAGAGGAGGGGTGGACAGAGAGGCGCACGCCGCCTGGCGCACGGCTTGACAGCCTACCGCATGGGGCGCGCGATCAGGCGCAAGTCGTCGCCAACTGGGGTCACGCTGTGGAAGTGCAGCCGCACCCCTTCTTGCAGCTGGGTCAGCGGCCCCAGGTCGGACAGGTCGCGCCCGCTGCCCAGCAGCAAGGGGGCCATGTAGACCAGGTACTCGTCGACCCAGCCTTCCCGGATGAACGCGCCGTTGAGGTGCTGACCGGCTTCGACGTGCAGCTCGTTGACGCCCCGCCGCGCCAGGTCGGCCAGCATGGCGCCCAGGTCGACATGGTTCGGGCGGGTGGGGGCGCTGCCGATCGTCACCACGGTGGCGCCGCTGGCCTCCAGGGCGGCGCGGCGGTCTGCGGGAGGTTGGGTGGCATAGAGGAGCACCGCGCCGGGCGGGCTCAGCAGGCGGGCTTGCGGCGAGGTCTGCAATTCAGCATCGACCACCACCCGCAGCGGCTGGCGGGCCGTGGGCACCAGGCGCACGTCCAGGCGCGGATCGTCGCAACGCACGGTGCCGATGCCGGTCAGCAGGGCCCCGGCGCGTTTGCGCCAGGCATGGCCATCGGCGCGCGCGGCCTCGCCGGTGATCCATTGGCTTTGGCCATTGGCCAGCGCGGTGCGGCCGTCCAGGGACACGGCAACTTTCAGCCGCACCCAGGGGCGTTGGCGCTGCATGCGCGAAAAGAAGCCGATGTTGAGCTCGTGGGCGGCCACGGTGCAGGGCCCCGGCGGCAGGCAGTGCACCTCCAGGCCCGCGTCGCGCAGGCGCGCCAACCCTTGGCCGGCCACCAGGGGGTTGGGATCGATGCCGGCCACCACCACCCGCTGCACGCCCGCCTGGATCAAGGCGTCGCAGCACGGGGGCGTGCGGCCCTGGTGCGAGCAGGGCTCGAGCGTGACGTGGGCCGTGGCGCCGCGCGTCAGCTCGCCGCGCCCGTGGGCATCTTGCAGGGCCATGACCTCGGCGTGGGCGCCTCCGGCTTGCTGGGTGTGGCCCTGCCCGATGACACGCCCATTGGGCGCCGTCAGCACGCACCCCACGCGAGGGTTGGGCTCGCTCAGGCCGATGGCCTGCTCCGCCAAGGCCAGGGCCTGGCGCATGAAACCAAGGTCAGTGGCGTCCGACACGGTGGTGAGGCCGCTTCACAAGCCCAGAGCTCGGCGGTCAACCAGGTGGTTCTGCCCACCGCGGTGCGCGATCTTCAAGGCCCCGAGGCGGTTGCCCAGCTCGGCACAGCGGGCCAGCGTCCAGCCGCGTTCCAGGCCGTACAGCAAGGCGGCGCGGAAGGCGTCGCCACACCCGGTGGGGTCGAGCACCTCGGTGGCTTGTTGGCCCGGCACATGGGTGCGCTCGCCTTGCTCCCACAGGTCGCAACCCTCGGCCGCCAGGGTCACCACCACGCCGCGCAGGTGCGAGCGCGACAGGGCCTCCAGGCTGAGGCCGGTGCGGTCGCACAGCATGCGGGCTTCGTAGTCGTTCAAGGCCACCCAGGTGGCTTGCTCGACGAATTGACGCAGCTCCGCGCCGTCGAACATCGGCAGGCCCTGGCCAGGATCGAAGATGAACGGGATCTTGGCGGCGGCCAGTTGGGCCGCGTGCTGCAGCATGGCCTCACGGCCGTCGGGGGCCACGATGGCCACGCGGATGTCGCTGCGCGAGGGCACGGCGGTCTGGTGGGCCGCTTGCATGGCGCCGGGGTGGAACGCGGTGATTTGGTTGTTGTCGGTGTCTGTGATGATGATCGCCTGGGCGGTGTACTGGTCGGCAATGGGCCGCACGAACTCGGTGCTGGCGCCCCAGCTTTTCAGCCGCTCGAGGTACTGGGCGCCGTCGTCTGCGCCCAGCGCGGCCATCACCAGGGGCTCGCCGCCCAGCTGGGCCAGGTTGTAGGCGATGTTGCCGGCGCAGCCGCCGAACTCGCGGCGCAAGGTGGGCACCAGGAACGACACGTTCAGGATGTGCACTTGGTCGGGCAGGATCTGCTGCGCGAAGCGGCCCGGGAAGGTGGTGATGGTGTCAAACGCCAGGGATCCGCAGATCAATGCCGACATGGGGGCTCCAAACTCAAAGGTGAACGAACGCTCGGCTCAACAAAGGCCTTGCGCAAGGAAACAAGCAACAAACATCCAACAGCCGAAGAACGGCCAGCACAGCGAAACCCCACACGCCCCGCTCAGGGATAAAAAGCTTCTACGGTGTAGCCGACGATGCGCTGCCCCTTTTCTTTCAAGGTGACTTGCACCTGGGTCTCCGCGTCGGGTTCGATGACGTTGACTTTGCTGTGCAGGTCTTGTGGCTTGAGCATGCGCCGGGTGATGAGCAGGCCATTGGCATCGCGCAGGCTCAAGTCCAGCGCTGGCAAGGCCACGGCAAAGGGGCTTTTGTTGCGCAAGGCCACCGACAGCAAAAACGTGTCGGTGCTGTTGGGGGTGCGGGTCAAGTTGATGCTTTCCACCACCACGCTGTCGATGTGGCGCGGGGCCTGCACCTGGCACTGAAAGGTCTGGCACCAGCGCACCAGCATCGGGGCGGTGCTCGGCCAGCGGGCGGCGGTGATGTCGCGGAAATGGTGGGCCACCTGCAGCAGCAGCAGCAACGCCAGCGCCGCCCCACCGCCGGCCAGCATCAGCCGCACACGCGGCTGTTGCCAGTGGGCCTGGCGCTCGGCCAGGCGCACGAACTCGAGGGTGGCGGGCTCGTAACCTTCGCCCATGTCGGCGTGCGCAGGCGCCTCGGTGCCGGCGATGACGGTGTCGGCCATGGCCATCGCCATTGCCATGTCCGGTGTGGGCGCGGCCACTGGCGCCGGGGACGACGCCACGGGCACCGGCTCGGCAACCCTTGACCGGGGTGGGGGCACAACCTCGGGGGGCGGCGGCACCGGCGGCATCGACAGGTGGGCCACCAGGTCGGGGTCGAACTGGGCGTCGGCAAAATCGCTGTGGCCGTGGCTGGACTTGGGTTCGGAAGGCGGCGGCTCCGTGGGGGGCGCATCGGAGCGCCGGCGGGTGTAGGCCACGGGCTCGTCCACCGCTTTGCGGCTGCCGCTGCGGCTGTGGGTGCCACCGCTGCTGGTGTGGTTGCCCGAGCCGCTGCCGCCCTCACGCCGGGACTTGCCGCGGCTGGCATCGCGTGATTTCTTGGGGTCGAGCGAGCCGGTTTGCGAGGTCTGCCACTTGGCAGGAATGTCGCGTTCCAGGTCGAACAGGGCTTCCAGGGCGTTGAACACCGTGCCGCAGCGGCCGCAGCGGACCCACCCTTCCGAGACCTTGAGTTGGTCCTGAACGACCCGAAAGACCGTTTTGCAGGAGGTACAGCGGGTGGCCAGGCTCATGGGGTGGGCATCATACGGCTTGCTGGCGCCGCCCCGTCATCAGGATCCAGCCGTCTTCTTCGTCGGCCACCACCAACGGCACGCCATCGGCGTACGCCGCCTGCAATTCCTCGGCTTGACGCGCCAGGATGCCCGCCAGGATCAGGTGGCCGCCCGGGCGCACCAGACCGCTCAGCAACGGCGCCAGCAGCTTCAGCGGCGTGGCCAGGATGTTGGCCACCACGACGTCGTAAAGGCCCTCGACCCGCTCGGGCTGGCCGGCCTGCACCACCACCTGATTGGCCGCCGCGTTGGCCAGCGTGGCGTGCACGGCGGCGGGGTCAATGTCCACCCCGGTCACTTGCTGGGCGCCGAACAGCGCCGCGCCGATGGCCAGGATGCCCGAGCCGCAACCGTAGTCGAGCACCTGGGCCCAAGGAGCCTGCGGCTGCGAGGCCTGGGCCAGCCAGCGCAGGCACATGCGGGTGGTGGGGTGGGTGCCGGTGCCGAAGGCCAGGCCCGGGTCCAGCCGGATCACCTTCGACGCGCCGACCGGCGGCTCGTGCCAGCTGGGCACGATCCAGAAGTCGGACGTGATGGCCACCGGGGCAAATTGCGATTGGGTCAACCGCACCCAGTCCTGATCGGGCACGGGCTGGATGTCGGCGATGTGCACGCCGCCCTCCCAGTCGTGGGCCTGGATCAATTCGGCGGCGGCTTCGGCCAACGCCGGTGTCTCGAACAAAGCCTTGATGACCGAGTCGTCCCACCCTTGCGGCGGCTCGGGCATGCCGGGCTCGCCGAACAGGGCCTGCTCGGCGTCGGTGTCGGCGTGGGCGTCTTCCACGCTGGCCGACAGCGCGCCGAGCTCGTCCATCAAGGCGTCGGACAGGGCTTCGACCCAGACTCCGGCCACCCGCAACTGCAGTTCAACCATGTCAGCGTTTGTGCTGGGTCATCCAGCCTTCGAGGTAATGGATGCTGGTGCTGCCCTCGAGGAATTTGGCATCGGCCAGCAGTTCGCGGTGCAGCGGGATGTTGGTGGAGATGCCTTCGACGACCATCTCCGACAAAGCGATGCGCATGCGGGCCAAGGCCTGCTCGCGGGTGTCGCCATGGGTGATGATCTTGCCGATCATCGAGTCGTAATGCGGCGGCACGAAGTAATTGGTGTAGGCGTGGGAGTCGACCCGCACGCCGGGGCCGCCCGGCGCGTGCCAGGTGGTGATGCGCCCGGGCGAGGGTGTGAACTTGTACGCGTCCTCGGCATTGATGCGGCATTCGATGGCGTGGCCATTGCACTGGATTTGGCGCTGTGAAAACGGCAGCTTCTCGTTGGCGGCAATGCGGATCTGCTGCTGCACGATGTCGATGCCGGTCACCAGCTCGGTGACCGGGTGTTCAACCTGCACGCGCGTGTTCATCTCGATGAAGTAGAACTCGCCGTTCTCGTACAGGAACTCGAAGGTGCCGGCGCCGCGGTAACCGATTTTCTTGCAGGCGGCCACGCAGCGGTCGCCGATGCGCTCGATGACGCGGCGCGCAATGCCGGGGGCGGGCGCTTCTTCAATGATCTTCTGGTGGCGGCGCTGCATGGAGCAATCGCGCTCGCCGAGCCACACCGCGTTTTTGTGCTGGTCGGCCAGGATCTGGATCTCGATGTGGCGGGGGTTCTCAAGAAACTTCTCCATGTACACCGCGGGGTTGCCAAAGGCTGCGCCGGCTTCCGAACGGGTGGTCTGCACCGCGTGGATCAAGGCTGCCTCGGTGTGCACCACGCGCATGCCGCGCCCGCCGCCTCCGCCAGAGGCTTTGATGATCACTGGGTAGCCGACGACGCGGGCAATGCGGATGATTTCTTTTGGGTCGTCGGGCAGGGCGCCTTCCGAGCCGGGCACGCAGGGCACGCCGGCCTTGATCATGGTCTGCTTGGCCGTCACCTTGTCACCCATGGTGCGAATGGCTTCGGGCGTGGGGCCGATGAAGGTGAAGCCGCTGCGCTCCACGCGTTCGGCGAAATCGGCGTTCTCAGACAGGAAGCCGTAGCCGGGGTGGATCGCTTCGGCGTCGGTGACTTCCGCGGTGGCGATGATGGCCGGCATGTTGAGGTAGCTCTGCGCCGAAGAAGCCGGGCCGATGCACACCGCTTCGTCGGCCAGCTTCACGTACTTGGCATCGCGGTCGGCCTCGGAGTACACGACCACGGACTGGACGTTCAGCTCGCGGCAGGCGCGCTGAATGCGGAGGGCGATCTCGCCGCGGTTGGCAATGAGGATTTTCTTGAACATAGGTGCCTTGACTCGTGCGCGGTGGCCTGGCCAGGCCGGTTTTTCGCGCGGGACTTCGTCGTCAGCCCGACGGCGCTGGCGCCGCCTTGAGGTCTGTCGAACAGGGAAAACAGTGGAAAGAGGGCAGAAACAAGGCGGCGCAGCCCGGGCCAAGCCGGCTTACTCGATGACGAACAAGGTCTGCCCGAACTCGACGGCCTGGCCGTCTTCGCACAGGAGGCGGGTGACGATGCCGGTTTTGTCGGCTTCGATCTCGTTCATGATCTTCATGGCCTCGATGATGCAGATGGGGTCGCCTTCCTTGATGGGGCTGCCCACTTCCACAAACGGCTTGGAGCCCGGGCTGGCGGAGCGGTAGAAGGTGCCGACCATCGGCGACTTGACCGGGTGGCCGGTTTCCACGGGCACGACCGGGACGGCGGTCACCGGCACGGCGGAGGCCACCTGTGCGGCGGGGGTCGCCGGCACGGCCTGCATCATCATCTGGGGAGCGGCTTGCATCATCACCGGCGCCGGGTCGGCTTTCAGGATGCGCACCTTGCCGTCGGCCTCGGTGATTTCCAGCTCGGAAATGTTCGATTCGGACACCAGGTCGATCAATGTCTTGAGCTTGCGAAGATCCATGGTTACTCCAAGTTTGAGTGCGTGAGGGGCCGGTGCACGGGCCCGCTCTCAGGGATGGGGCTGTTGCAGGGCGTGAAGCAGGGCAGCGCGGTAACCGGCCGGGCCAAGACCACAGATCACGCCTTGCGCCAAATCGGAAAAATACGAGTGGTGACGAAACGGCTCACGGCGGTGGATGTT
>JAZKHH010000101.1:14799-17336 GCA_040385465.1 Pseudomonadota bacterium
AGCAGGTTCAGATTGGGTCCATGGAGCACGAGAATTTGCATTGACGAATCACCGTTGCAAGAAACTGAGGCCGATTGCCGGGAAAAGCAGCAGAGTTTATGCGGTTTAGGCACAAATGCCGGCCTTTGGGCCGAAATTATTGTGCCTCGCTGAACAGTGACTCAGCCGGGGCGTTGGCCTACCCAGCCTTGGCCCGCCAGCCGGCCAGCTCTGCTTCAGTGAAGGCCCCCAGTTTTCGCCCGATGACCTCGCCGCCCGCGTTGAACAACACGGAAAACGGCAGTTGCCGGGTCGAGTTGCCCAGGGAGGAGGCCAGTTCCAAGCCACCGAACCCTGCAATGGCGACCGGGAAGGTCACCGGCAAACGCTTGAGGTAGGCCTGCACCGGTTCGACATTGTCGACCGCCAACCCGAGCACTTGCCACCCTGAACCGGGGGTGGGTTGGTGAAAAGCGTTCAACAGCGGCATTTCCTGAAGGCAGGGGGGACACCAGGTGGCCCAGAAATTCACCAGCGTGGGGCGACCCCGCAGCGAGTCCATGGCCAAGAGGGTGCCGTCGGGCCGGTCAAAGCGTTGACGCCACAATTCCGCGTCGCCGGCCGCCTGAGCTGCAGCCTGTTGCTGTTCACGCCACAGCGCCCAACCCGCACCTGCCGTGGCGGCGGCGACCGCGACACCGCCTGTGAGCCAGTGTCGCCGGTTCATGGGCCGACCCTCCCAGAGACATCGACCGCATTTTCGCGGGCCAACAGGGCGTTCAAGGCGGCCAAGTCGCCCCGGTGAGTGCGGCCTCGGGCATCGGGTTTGAGGGCGCCGCGCAGGTCGTCGTGGTCCAGCACCCAGAGGTGCACGCCCACGGTTTCGCCCAGGCCAGTGCAGGGGGTGCTGAGGCTCAACACGTCCAGTGCCGGTTGGCCGGGGCGGGTTTGACTCTGGGTGTCAAAGCTCAGCCCTTCATTGAGCAGCAGCAGCTCGGCCTGTTTGGCGTCGTCGCAATACAGCTCGAGGTGAATGTCGCTCAAACGGGTGGCCGTGCCACGCCAGACGGCGCCGGTCAAATGGGGCCGCAGCACCGCCAAGCGCCGCATCCACTGGACGGCCGTGGCGCGCAAGGCCGTCAGCTCGTGCGGCTGGGTGTCGGCATGGAACAGGGCGATGTGCTCGCGCACCGCGTCTTCCACCGCCTCGTTGCTGGGCAACGGCGTCCCCCGGGCACGGCCTTGGCCCAACTCTTTGGCCGCCCGCTGCTTGGCGGCGCGGTATTCCAGTCCTTCTTCCACCACCAGGCGGGCGGCCCAGTGGGCAATGTCGGTGTGCATCTCGGTCATGGCT
Organism: Pseudomonadota bacterium; assembly: GCA_040385465.1. Lineage (GTDB taxonomy): Bacteria > Pseudomonadota > Gammaproteobacteria > Burkholderiales > Burkholderiaceae_C > CANHBY01. Next base: position 16,133 of record JAZKHH010000101.1, read on the forward strand.
GCGATTTTGCCTGGCCGTGGGTCGACCTCGTCGCACAATGGGGCTCGCACCCACAAGGACTCTGGCATGGACTTTGAACTGAACAACTTGCGCGCCGAACTGGACCGTTTGCAAGACCATGAGTTGCTGAGACGTTGCGCGGAAGGCTTCGCCGAAGAGGCCGAGCCCGTGGCGCGGGCCGTGCTGCGCGAGCGGGACTTGGCTTGGCCGACTGCAGCGGCTGTCGAGGTGCCGGTCTACGCGGGCGACTGGATCACCCTCGAGCGCACCTGGACGCCGACCGAGGCCCATGTGCTGCGAGGCTTGCTGGTGTCGGCCGACATTCCGGCCTGCGTGGCCGACCAGCACCTGACGCAGGCCAATGACCTGTGGGTTCCGGCATTGGGCGGCGTGCGCTTGCAGGTGCCCGCCGACTGCCTGCAAGCCGCCCAGGCCGTGCTGGAGGGATTTCGGCGTGGTGAGTTCGCACTGGCGGACGACTTCGACCCGGGCGCGTGAACGTGACGGAGCGTGTTCTCGACACGCTTCAAGGCGGCTCGACCCCTGTCATCCTGCTTTGGATGACCTGGGCCCGGCCGATCAAGTAGGGCGACTCGGGCCGCCTCTCGAAGCGCTTGGGCGCCGGCAGCATCACCGCCAACCGGGCAGCCTGCAGCGGGCTGAGCTGGGCGGCTGGCACGCGAAAGTAATGGGCGGCAGCGGCCTGGGCACCGAACACGCCCTCGCCCCATTCGACGTTGTTGAGGTAGATCTCCAGCAGGCGACGCTTGCCCAACAGGCCTTCGAGCATGAAGGTGATGACGAACTCCTGGGCCTTGCGGGCCATGTTGCGCTCCGCACCCAGGAACAGGTTCTTGGCCAGTTGCTGGGAAATCGTCGAGCCGCCGACCACCTTGGGTTCGGCCCGAGGCCGGCCGTTGCCAGCAGGGTGGGCCTGGCCGGCCCGCTCGGCGCGCCGGTCAAGTTTCTCGTTCAGCTGGTCGGCGCGGGCCTGGGCCTTGAGATTGCGGTCCCAGGCTTTTTCCAGGGCTTCCCACTCGACGCCGCTGTGATCGGAAAAGCCGGCATCCTCGGACGCAATGACGGCGCGTTTCAAATGGGTGGAAATTTGGGCATAGGGCGTCCAGGTCTGGCGCCAGGGCCGCTGTTTGGCCTGCGTCAACAAGCGCCAGGCTTCCGAGCGCTGAAAGGTGGTGGACTGCGG
>JAZKHH010000102.1:0-2406 GCA_040385465.1 Pseudomonadota bacterium
CGTTGCCCTGTTTGGCCAGCAGCAGCGTGGCCAGGTGGCTGGGCGCGCCCAGCGCCGGCAGTGCGGCGGTCCACTTCTCGGGGTTCTGGCGTGCTGCGTCGAGCACCTCCTTCAAGGTTTTCTGCGGTGCGTTGGGTGGTATCACCAGCAGCAGCGGCGCTTCACCCACGCGTGCAATGGGTTCGAAATCGGTCTGGGGGTCGTAAGGCGGGTTGGCCAGCACCTGCTGGGCCAGCACGTGGGTGGCGGCGGAGAACAGCAAGGTCATGCCGTCGGCGGGCGAGCTTTGCACCGCCTTGCCGCCGATGGTGCCGCTGGCGCCACCCTTGTTCTCGACGATGACCGACACGCCCAGGTCGGTCTGCAACTGCTTGCCCAGCAAACGGGCCGCCTGATCCACGCCACCGCCAGCGGCGAAGGGAACGACCAGCTTGAGCATGCCGTCGGGGAATTTGCCTTGGGCGAGCGCGGGCGAGAGGCTGCACGCGCCGAGCAAGGCGCAGGCGATCAGTTTCTTCATCATGGTGTTGTCTCCAAATGACATTCAAACGGGTTGGGCAGGGCGTGGGCCGCGGGTGCGGCGTCTTTCGAAAATGCTCAAGGTCGCCTCGATCTCTTCGGCGTCCATGTTTCGGGTGATGAACACGATGCGGGTGCGCCGGTCGTCGCTTGGCCAGCGCGGCAGGGTCTCGGGCGGATGGAACAGGTGCTGAACGCCGTGGATCACCATCGGGTGCTCCGGATCGTCGGCCAGCTGCACGATTCCTTTCACACGCAGCAGGTCGTCACCGCGCATGGTCGCGATCATGTCCAGCCAGGCCATGAAGCCTTCGCGCGACAGTGGTTGCTCGCGCACGATCACGTGGGCGCGGATGTGGTCGTCGTGCCGGTTCGGGTCGTGCTGACCCGGCGCACTCATCGGGAAAAAGTGGGACCGCTCGTTGTTCGGAGACAGCGGCGTCAAGGCCGCAGCGCTCGTGCGGTCCAGCAGCCCTTGCAAAGCCTCCAGCGCGTCATCAGGGGCAGTCGTCAGAGCCGCCAGCGGGTTGATGGCGCGCAAACGCTCCAGGAGCGGCGCCAACTGCTCGGGCGTGACCAGATCGGACTTGGTCAGCAACAGCCGGTCGGCCACGGCAGCCTGCTTCACGGCTTCGGTGTGCTGGTCCAGCGTGCTCATGCCGTTGAAGGCATCCACCGTGCAGGCCACGCCGGCCAGGCGCCAGCGGTTCGCCAGACGCGGGTCGCCCATGAGCGTGTGCAGGATCGGTGCCGGGTCGGCCAGGCCGGTGGTCTCCACCACCACATGGCGCAGCGCACCGCGTTGCGCCTCGGGGCTTTGTGCCAGGCGCTCGAAGGCTTCGACCAGATCGCCCCGCACGGTGCAGCAGATGCAGCCGTTGGCCAGCAGCACCATGTTTTCCTGCGTGTGGTCGACCAGGTCGTGGTCCAGTCCCACCGAGCCAAACTCGTTGATGACCACCGCCGTGCCGTGCATGTCGGGCTGGCGCAGCAGGCGGTTGAGCAGCGTGGTCTTGCCACTGCCCAGAAAGCCGGTGAGCACGGTGATGGGGATGCGCGCTGCCTGATCGGCGATGTCGCCGGCGTCGGTGCGGGGAAGGATGAAGGCCATGTGGAGTAGCTCAGATGCTGGATGGACCGTGCAGCTTGGCGAACGAGTCGAGCGTGCGCGCAAGACGCGTGAGCAGCCAGTCGGCCACGGCTTCATCGGCCTCGCCTTCTTCCAGGCGCGTCAGAAGAGTCATCACCGGTTTGACCTGTTGTTCGACAGGACCTGGCTGCAACAGCCAGGCCACCACCTCGGTCTGGCCCAGGCGCTCACCCTCGGCCCAGAGGTAGTCGGCAATGTCGAGCTCGAAGTCTTCCAGCGACACGCTCACGCCGCCCGTCATGCAACCGCAGCCCGCGCCCAGCGTCACGTGCTGGGCCGAGAGCCGGCTCCACAGGTTGGCGAGGCGCTCGGCGCGCGGGTCGGCCACGGCGGTGCTCACTGGCCGTCCCAGGCCACGTCTTCGACCGCGACCGCGGCCTTGCCACTGCGCAGCGCTTGCGTCGCGGGGTGGTCCACCTGGCCGTGGCCATCTAGCGCCACCTTGTAGACCTCACGGGCCACCTGGGCACTCACATACCCCTCGCGCACGTCTTCCGCCACCTTGTCGAGCTCGCGGTCCAGCGGGCTGCCGAAGCCACCGCCACCGCCCGAGAGCATCTTGTAGGCATCGCCGCGATCCAGCCGCACGTTGAAGATCTTGGCGTTCAAGTGATCGGTCTTCCACTCGCCCTTGTGCCGCACCGCCAGGCCGTTGCCCATGGCGTCGCCGCCGCCGTCCAGACCCCAGGGCTTGCAGTGCACGCGGTCGATGCGGGTGGTCACGGTGAAGGGGCTGA
>JAZKHH010000103.1:0-4233 GCA_040385465.1 Pseudomonadota bacterium
CTCACGCACGGAGGACAGAGAGGTGTGTTTCATGGTCTGGCCGAATCAACAAAAAAAGGGCACTGGCTCGGGCTGCACCGACGCATCACGTGGTGCTGTGAGCCCGGCTCAAAGCGCACGGTACCCGATGTCGCGGCGGCACTGCATGCCGTCGAAGTGAATGGCATTCACCACCTCGTAGGCGCGGTGCTGTGCCAGGGCAACCGTCTCGGCCAAAGCGGTCACGCACAGCACGCGGCCGCCCGAGACCTGCACCTCGTCGCCGGCCGTGGCGGTGCCGGCATGGAACACCATGCGGTCGGCGGCGTCGGCCGGCAGGCCGGTGATGGCGTCACCTTTTCGGGGGCTCAGAGGGTAGCCAGCAGCTGCCAGCACCACACCCAATGCCACGCGCGGGTCCCAATCGAGGGTGACGCGGTCCAGCTCGGCGCGCGTGGCCGAGAGCAGCACCTGGGTGAGGTTGCTCTTGAGACGCATCATGATCGGCTGGGTTTCCGGGTCGCCCATGCGGCAGTTGAACTCCAGCGTCTTGACCCGTCCATCGGGCGTGATCATCAACCCCGCGTACAGAAAGCCGGTGTACGGAATGCCGTCGGCGGCCATGCCGCGCAACGTCGGCATGATCACCTCGGTCATCGCGCGCTCGTGCACTGCGGGCGTGACCACCGGCGCGGGCGAATACGCGCCCATGCCGCCGGTGTTGGGGCCCTGGTCGGCATCCATCAATCGTTTGTGATCCTGGCTGGTGGCCAGCGCCAGCGCGTGCTCGCCGTCGCACAGAACGATGAAGCTGGCCTCCTCGCCTTCGAGGAATTCTTCAATGACAACGCGCGCGCCTCCTTCGTTGTGTGCCACGCCCAGCGTGTTGTCCAGCAGCATGAAATCGATCGCTTCATGCGCCTCGGCGGCCGTCATGGCCACCACCACGCCCTTGCCAGCCGCCAGGCCATCGGCCTTCACGACGATGGGCGCACCCTCGGCATCCACGTAAGCATGAGCCAGGGCCGGATCGGTGAAGGCCTGGTACTTGGCGGTCGGAATGCCGTGGCGCTGCATGAAGGCCTTGGAAAACGCCTTGGAGCTTTCCAGCTGCGCGGCGGTTTTCGTGGGGCCGAAGATCGGCAGGCCATGGGCGCGGAATTCGTCCACCACACCGGCGGCCAATGGCGCCTCGGGTCCCACCACGGTGAGCGCCACACCCTGGGCCTGCGCCCATTCGCGCAGCGCGACCTTGTCGGTGATGTCGAGATTGACCAGATCCGGGTCGCGTGCTGTGCCGGCGTTGCCGGGTGCAACAAAGACCCGCCTCACGCCCTCGTCGTGTTTGAGTTTCCAGGCCAGTGCGTGTTCGCGGCCACCACCGCCGATGACGAGGACGTTCATGCTTGAATTTCAGCGTTGTGGAAGACGGCCTGGACATCGTCGAGGTCTTCAAGGACGTCGAGCAGCTTCTGCATGCGCGCGGCGTCCTCACCCGTGAGCTCCACCGTGTTCTCGGCTCGCATGGTCACCTCGGCAATCTCGGGTTTGAGACCGGCAGCCTCCAGGGCGTCTTTCACGGCTTCAAATTCGGTCGGCGAGGTCAGCACCTCGATGGCGCCGTCGGCGTCGGTGATCACGTCATCGGCGCCGGCTTCCAGCGCCACTTCCATCACCTGGTCTTCAGAGGTGCCGGGCGCAAACACGAGTTGTCCGCAGTGCTTGAACTGGAACGCCACCGAGCCGTCGGTGCCCAGGTTGCCGCCGTGTTTGCTGAAGGCGTGGCGCACCTCGGCGACGGTGCGAACCTTGTTGTCGGTCATGGTGTCGATGATCACGGCCGCACCACCGATGCCGTAACCCTCGTAGCGGATCTCCTCCAGGCTCACGCCTTCAAGCGTGCCGGAGGCCTTTTCCACGTTGTATTTGATGCGGTCGGCCGGCATGTTGGCGGCCTTGGCCTTGTCGATGGCCAGGCGCAGGCGCGGGTTCATGGCGGGGTCTCCACCACCCTGGCGCGCGGCCACGGTGATCTCACGGATCACGCGGGTCCAGATCTTTCCGCGCTTTTCGTCCTGGCGACCCTTGCGGTGCTGAATGTTTGCCCATTTGCTGTGTCCGGCCACGAAATTGTCCTTTTGCCTGCTTGGGCTTTGATCTAATAAGCCTGCGATTTTACGTTTTCACCCGCCCTGCCCCGAACCCGCACACAAGGAACCTCCGCCATGGCCGAACCGATGCTGATCGCCCAGAACGCCACCACCACCTGCCAGTTGCTGCCGGGGCTGGCCAACCGCCACGGTCTGATCACCGGCGCCACCGGCACAGGCAAGACGGTGACGCTGCAAACCCTGGCCGAGCAGTTCTCCAACATCGGTGTGCCGGTGTTCATGGCCGACGTGAAAGGCGACCTCTCCGGGATCAGTCAGAAAGGCAGTTTCGGCGAAAAGATCAGCAAGGTCTTGCAGGAGCGCGGCATCACCCTGCCCGCTTCGCAGGCCTGCCCCACCACTGTGTGGGACGTGTTCGGTGAACTCGGCCACCCGGTGCGCGCCACCGTCAGCGACATGGGCCCGCTGCTGCTCGCCCGCATGCTCAACCTCAACGACACGCAGTCGGGCGTGCTCAATCTGGTGTTCAAGATCGCCGACGACAACGGCCTGCTGCTGCTCGACATGAAGGACCTGCGCGCCATGCTGCAGCACATTGGCGACAACGCCAAGCAGTTCACCACCGAGTACGGCAACATCAGCGCGGCCAGCATCGGCGCCATCCAGCGCGGGCTGATGCAGGTCGAGCAGCAAGGCGGCGACCAGTTCTTCGGTGAGCCCATGCTCGACATCAGCGACTTCATGCAGACGGTGGACGGCAAGGGTGTGATCAACATCCTCGCAGCCGACAAGCTGATGAACGCGCCGCGCCTGTACGCCACCTTCCTGCTGTGGATGCTCTCCGAGCTGTTCGAGACCCTGCCCGAGATCGGTGACCCCGACAAACCCAAGCTGGTGTTCTTCTTCGACGAGGCCCATCTGCTGTTCAACGAGGCGCCCAAGGTGCTGATCGAGCGCATCGAGCTGGTGGTGCGCCTGGTGCGGTCCAAGGGCGTGGGGGTGTATTTCGTGACGCAGAACCCGCTGGACATTCCGGACAGCGTTCTCGGCCAGCTGGGCAACCGGGTGCAGCACGCGCTGCGCGCCTTCACCCCGCGCGACCAGAAGGCGGTGAAGTCCACCGCGCAGACCATGCGTCCAAAGGCCGGTCTCGACATTGAAGCCGCCATCACCGAACTCGCGGTGGGCGAGGCGCTGGTGAGTCTGCTCGACGCCAAGGGTCGCCCCAGCGAAACCGAACGTGTGTTCGTGGTGCCGCCAGGCAGCCAGCTCGGCCCCATCACCGACGCCCAGCGCCAGCAACTGCGCCAGGACTCGCTAGTGGCCGGTGTCTACGAAAAACTGCTGGACCGAGAAAGCGCCTACGAGATGTTCGCCAACCATGCGGGCAAGCGCGGGGTGGAAGCCCAGCCCGAAGCCACCAAGGACGCGCCCCGCACGCCCCGCATTCCCGGTGCCGCGAAACAGGAGCCTGAAGCCGCCGGTGCGGGCTTTGGTGGCATGGTCAACGAAGCCCTGTTCGGCCGCACCGGTCCGCGCGGCGCGCAGTACGACGGCCTCGTGCAGACGATGGCCAAGACGGCGGCGCGCACGGTGGCCAGCGGCCTGGGCAGGCAGATCCTGCGCGGCGTGCTGGGTGGGCTGCTGGGCGGCAAACGCTGATCGGCGCCACCACCATGAAATTTGCCTTCTACCTCGTCCTGGCCGCCATCGTGCTGGCACTCGTGGCCGCGCAGGTCGGCCTGTTGAGCGGTCAACAGCCGGCAGACCTGGGTGTGAAGGACGGCCGCCTCAAGCCGCCCTCTCGCACCCGCAACAGCGTGAGCAGCCAGGCCGCGCTGTTCCCCGACCACCCACAGCGCGCCCACGCCACCATCGATCCACTGCCGTTCAAGGGGGCCGGCGCTGCCGCCTCGTTCAAGGTGCTGGAAACCGTGCTGCAAGACATGCCCGGCGTGACCATCGTCGAGCAGCAGCCCGACTACCTCTACGCGCAGGCCCAAACGCGCTGGCTCAAGTTCGTCGATGACGTGGAGTTCTGGGCCAACCCCGCCAGCAGCGTGATCGAGCTGCGCAGCGCCAGCCGTCTGGGGCGGGAAGACTTCGGCGTGAACCGCAAGCGCATCGAGGCCATTCGCGCCGC
>JAZKHH010000104.1:0-5121 GCA_040385465.1 Pseudomonadota bacterium
TTCAAGCGGCGATCCGCGCGTCGGCAAGCGTCATGTTCAGGGGGAACGCGGGCAAAAGAAGACCGGTACAAAAGCCGTCGCTTTGCCCATTCCGCAGCGCCTGATCTCCTTTTGTTCGGACAACCAGCCGGTTTTGGTTTGTCCAGATTCACTACAAAAGGATTCAACATGGCCATCGATCTCAACGGTTCCGTCTCCGGGCAAAAGATGTGTTTGATCTGCGTTCAGGCGACAACCTGGTGACGATCTCCGAAGGCTCGGTGCACTTCGACCTGTCGGGGCTGAGCGATGCCCGGGACAAGAACCGCGACACCCTGCAGGGCCAGGGTGTGTACGCCGACGTCGCTTTATACGGCACGCTCTTCAATGAGCAGTTCAGTGCGAAGAACGTCAACATTGTCACGGTCCAGCAATACGAGGAGGGGCTGGTTGAGGTGTTCGGCAGTGTGGACGCCTATGAAGGGCTGGCGGTGGACTTCAATGGTCTGGGCTTGCGCGCGGAGTTCAAGAACCACCAATACGAACTGACCGCCATCTCGACCGTGGTTCCTCCCGTTGGATCGACGGCACCGCTTCGCGCTGTGGCCGATCTGCAGATCGATGGTCTGTTCGGCACGGTGTACAACGACACCATCACCCTTGACGTCGATGCCAAACTCAAGGAGGTGCACGGTGGTGGTGGCAACGACAGCATCGACGTGAACGTGGCGAACATCGGCGTGTACCTTGCACAGGGCGACAGCCTTGTGAAGCTGCGCAGCGGCACCTCCGGCGCCACGCTGGTGCTGCGCGAGGGCAACGAGGCTGTCATCGAAACGGTCACGGGCACCACCAGCGCCGCGGTCAACGTGACCATCTTCGGTGGGCTTCTGTTGGACACCTATGTTGATGCGAGCATTTCAACCGAGTTGCTCAACGTGAATGCACAGTCCGGCAAGAGCACGATCCACCTAGGGTTTGGCGCCAGTGAAATTCGGGTGAGTGATTCCGCAAGTATGGTCAAGGTGATCGACAGCCAGTCGGGCAGTACCGCAGCACTGAAGTTCCTGCTGCAGGACAGTGATGGCTTCAACATCAACAACTTCGTGACAACGGACGGACAGATCGGCCAGTTCCTGCACACGGTGGAAAACGGCACCAACGTCTACACGACGAACTGGTACAACTCTTACGGCGACTTCACGGTGTTGCAGTTCCAGGGGGATGACATCGCCAACGTGTCGCTTGAGGTGGCGGGTATCAGCGGCAGCTATCTGCTCAGCAACCTCATCGCCACGCCCATGCCTGAGCCGGCTCCGGCACCGGTATGAACGCCGCCGCCCTACCCCAGGCTGCCTTCGGGCTGCCAGGCCCGGTGTCTGCGCCTGCAGACGCCGGGCCCGGCGCAGCCATCCCGGCCATCAGCCTGCCGGAATGCCTCGCCCTGTGCGCGGCCCTGGCGGGCCGGCCCGTGTCGGCGGCATCCCTGTGTGCGGGTTTGTCCATGGACGATGGCGAACTCACACACCAGGGCTCGTCGCAAGCCGCCGAGCGCGCGGGGCTGGTGGTGGAGGCATTGACAGCCTCACAGGTTGAACAGGTTTTGGCGGCGGGCGACCACATCATCGTCAAGACAGGCCGCTCGCATTCGCTCATTCACTTCACGCCACAGCGCATACAGCACCTGTCGCCGCAAGCCGAGGGCCCTGTGTTGCGTGTAGACATGGCACGCCCGGACGTGCTCCGTCTGGTGCAGCAAGCCACCCAGGCATGGCGCATCGGTACGCGCGAACTGGCTCACGCGCCCGACACCGAACTGGAAGACAAGCCCGACCGCTACGCCTGGCTGCGCCGCAGCGTTCTCGCCCAGTGGCGCACCTACGCCTGGGTGGGTGTGTCTTCGCTGGTGGCCAACGGGCTAGTGATCCTTACCTCGTTCTACAGCATGCAGGTGTACGACCGGGTGATCCCGAACAACGCGTTCGCCACCTTGTGGGCGCTGTCGATCGGGGTGGTTCTCATCTACTTTTTCGACCTGATCATGCGGGTGCTGCGCGCCTACATGATCGACCACGCGGGCAAGAAACTCGACTTCGAAATCTCCTCACGCCTGTTCGGGCAGGTGCTGGGTTTGCGGCTGGCCAACCGCCCGGCTTCGGCCGGCGTGTTTGCCAACCACCTCAACGATTTCGAATCCATCCGCGATTTCTTCACCTCGCTCACGCTCACGGCGGTGATCGATTTCCCGTTCGTGTTTCTGTACCTGGCGGCCATCGCATTCATGGGCGGCCATCTGGTGTGGGTGCCGCTGCTGATCATGCCGCTGATGCTGGGCCTAGCGCTGGCTTTGCAGGGGCCGATCGATCGCGCTGTGCGCACCTCCATGCAGGCCTCGGCGCAGAAGCACGGCATGCTGATCGAGGTGCTGGCGGGCATTGAAACGGTGAAGCTCACCGCGAGCGAAGGCGTGTTTCAAGGCGCATGGGAGCGCGCGGTGCGCAGCATTGCGCAGGCCTCCATGAAGTCCAAGCTGATCTCCACCACCGGCCTGTCGGTGGTCAATTTCATGCAGTCGATCTCGTCGGTGGTGCTGATGATCGTGGGGGTGTACCTCATCAGCCAGCAGCAACTCAGCATGGGCGGGCTGATCGCCTGTTCCATCCTCACGTCGCGCGCGCTGGCACCTTGCAGCCAGTTGGCTTCGCTGCTGTCGCGCTGGAAGCAGACGCGCATTTCCATGGACACGGTGGCGCAGATTTTTCAGCGCCCGGTGGAGCGGCCTGCCGGCAAGAGCTTCCTGGTGCGCGACACGATCGACGGCAGCGTGGAGCTGCGTGAGGTGAGCTTTGCCCACGCCGGCAGCGCCCTGCCCGCGCTGAACAACGTGTCGCTGCGCATTCAGGCCGGCGAGCGGGTGGCCATCATCGGGCGCTCGGGCTCGGGCAAATCGACCCTGGCCAAGCTGGTGGCCGGGTTGTACGAGCCTTCCAGCGGCGCGGTGCTGGTGGGCGGGGCCGACACGCGCCAGCTCGATCCGCAGCAGTTGCGGCGCTCCATCGGCTGTGTGCCGCAAGACCCGTTTCTCTTCAACGGCACCGTGCGCGAGAACATCGCCTACGGCAGCGAGGTCGCCGACGACGCCGCGCTGCTGGAGGCCGCCCGGCAGTCCGGGGTGGACGAGTTCGTGAAGGTGCACCCGCAGGGTTACGACATGCCGGTGGGCGAGCGCGGTTGCCGCCTCTCGGGCGGCCAGCGCCAGGCGGTGGTGCTGGCGCGCGCGCTGGTCAGTGCCCACAGCATCCTGCTGCTGGACGAGCCGTCCAGCTCGCTGGACCACGTGGCCGAGCAGTTCTTGCGCGAGCGGCTGAAAACCCGAACCCCTGGCGAGACCTTGATGCTGATCACCCACCGCCTGGGCATGCTTGATCTGGTGGACCGGGTGATCGTGATGCATGGTGGTCAGGTCGTGGTGGACGGCCCCCGGGACGCCGTGCTGAAACAACTCAACGGCGCGCCCGTCGCGCCAACGCGGCAAGCCGCAGCAGGATGACCATGAACGCCACCACAGCAAGCCAACCCATGCCCTTGCCTCCCCTGCCACCGGTGCCGCTGGTTGCGCCCGCAGCGGTGAACACCCCGGCCGCCAACGACGCAGGCCCCACGCCCGCCCTCCCCTGGTGGCGCCGCGGCTGGCAGGCCACGCGCCAGCTGTGCGCGCGCCTGCTCGACGACCTGACGCACATCGACACGCGGGGCGACGCCGCGCTGCGGGGTCCCCGCATGACCATGATGGCCGTGACGGCGCTGCTGGTGGTCTTTCTGGCCTGGGCCGCTCTGTTCACCATCGACGAACTGGTGCGCGGCGAAGGCAAGCTGATCCCACCGCAGCGCGTCCAGTCGGTGCAAAACCTGGAGGGCGGCATCGTCTCTGCCGTGCTGGTTCGCGAAGGCGAAGCGGTGCGCCAGGGTCAGGCTCTGGTGGTGTTGGACCGCACCACGGCACAGGCCGATCTGGCGGAGTCTCATGGCCCCTACCTCAGCAGTCTCGCCGCACTGGCCCGGCTGCAGGCCGAGCTGGAAGGACGCCCCGTGCGCTTCCCGGCCGAGCTCGACGACCACGCCGCGATCCGCCAGAACGAACTCAAGGCCACCGAGGCCAACCGCCAGGAAATCGGCAACACACTGGCCGCACTGGACCAGCAAGCCGAGCAGCGCAGGCAGGCGCTGGAGCGCGCGCGCAGCGAACTCGCTACCAAGCGGCGCGACGAGCAAATGATCGGCGAAGAAATGGCCATCCTGCGCCCGCTGGTGCCTGCGGTGGTGCCGCGTTCGGAGTGGCTGACCAAGGAGCGCGAATGGCTGTCGGTGCGCGGCGCCATCGAGAGCCTGCAGCACCAGGCGGCCGAGCAGATGGGCGCCCTGCGCCAGGTGCAAGCCGAGCGCGAACGCTCGCTGGCCACGCACCGTGCGCGCCTGATCAAGGAAGCGGGTGAACACCAGACGCAGGTGACGGTGCGGGCAGCGCGCTCGGTGGCCCGGCAGGCGCAGATTTCTCGCACCGAGGTGGTGGCGCCAGCCGATGGTGTGGTCAAGCAGATCCACGCCCGCACGGTGGGTCAGGTGGTGTCGCCGGCCGGGGTGTTGCTCGACCTGGTGCCCCAGAGCGACCAGCTCACGGTGGAGGCACGCATCACACCGGCAGACGTCGGTTTCTTGCAGGTCGGCCAACCGGTGAAGGTCAAGGTGGCCACCTACGACTTCGCGGTGTACGGCGCCATGGACGGCGTGGTCGAGTCGATCAGCGCCGACACCCTGCAGGACCGCGACAACGCGCAGGCGCAGCCCTACTACCGCGTGAATGTGGCAGTGCAAGCCGGGCCCAAAGGCAAAGACGGCCAGGCCTTGCCGCTGACGCCCGGCATGACGGTGTCGGTGGACATCGTCACCGGGCGCAAGACCGTGCTGACCTACCTGTTCAAGCCGCTGGTGCGTGGCATGAACCAGGCCCTGGGTGAGAAGTGAAAGAGGGAAGCCACGTGAACAAGACACTCTGGATCATTTGCGCACTTGCAGCCTTGGCGCTGCCGGCACAAGCACAAGCACAAGCACAAGCACAAGCACAAGTGCCCGCGACCGAAGCCG
>JAZKHH010000105.1:0-12832 GCA_040385465.1 Pseudomonadota bacterium
TCCAGGATTGTGATTCCTGTTGTCGTGGGTTCGAGCCCCATCAGCCACCCCAAAATATTCAATGAAATCGCGCACTTAGGTGCGCTTTTTCGTTTCTGGGTCAGGTTCGCGGTATTTAGAACCCCCTCCGTGGAAATTCAAGACTACAACCCCGCGCGGTTGATGGTCTTGCTGCGGTCGTAAATCCGGGCTGTCGTGCCCGGGTTGGCATGCAGATCGGGCAGGGCGCCACGCTGCTGTTTGTACTGGGTGACGTAGTAGGCGCGCAGGTCGTGGAATGTGAACCGCGTGGCGATCGCCTTCTCGGCCACGGCGGCCACCACGAGCTTGTTCCACATGCCTTTGAACCCGCTGTCGGTGTAGGCGTTGCCCGACTGATTGGGGAACACCGCGCCCAGCCGGTCGTCCTTGGCCAGCGCCCGCATCCGGTCGAGCAGGGACTGCAGGGCCGGGCTTATCGCCACCGCCTCCACGACCACGTTGCCGTCGCGCTGCTTACCGCGGATCAGCCGCACCTCGGTCTCGCCCACCTGGGCCCATGAGAGCGTGCGGAACTCAATGCGGCGGTTCCCGGCCAGTGCGGCGAACTCAGCCATGCCAGCGAGCACCTGGGCCTGTCCCGGACGCTTCCTGGCCCACTCAAGGAATTCCACCAGCGTCTGCGGCTCGGGCGCAGTCTTGCGTGGGCGCTCCTTGTTGCGGCGCACCTGCTTGCAGGGGTTGGCCAGCAGGTCGCCGCGCTCCACGGCCACGTTCATCAGGTTGGAGAGCAGAGCCATTTCGCGGTTCGCCCGGACGGCCGCGGCGGCGCGCTCCACCCGCAGGTATCGGGCGCAAACTTGGGGCGTGATGTCGGCCGGTGCGGCCATGCCGAAGCGCTTGAGCAGCTGCTTCGAGGATTGGGTGTAGTCGGTGCGGCTGGCGTCCGACAGCGCCTTCCAGTCGGCGGTGTCCTGGTACAGAGCCCATAGGTGGTTGATCGTGCCGCGATCTGGAGATTCGTTGTTTAGCTCCAGAGCCCGCTTGATCGCCTCGTTCTTGTCGGTGCCCAGATTGACCCACCCGCCATTGATTGGCTTGTAGCGGTATGTGGTGAGGCCGTCAGCGCGTGGCCTGGCCTGCATCCGGGGAAGCAATCCCAGCCCGCTGTGGCGGTCCCGCTGTCTCATGTGGCAACACTCCATCGAATGCCGGGCCGGGCCTTGGCGGCGCTTTTCATGCCGCCCAGCATCACGGCATCATAGTGAGCGCGGTTCACCAGAGGTTTGCCGTTGGGCTTCTGGCGCACGGTCAGGCCCAGTTTGCGCAGGTACCGCACCTTGGCGGCGTTCTGCACCAGGCCGGCGCAGATCTCGTCGATTTCGGAGTCGGGGAGGTCCGTCATACTGGTGCTTTCAAAAGGAGACGGCCATGGACCTGGGGGAAGCAAGGAAGAAATGGTCGCTGCTGCACGCTCAATGGGCAGAAGCGCACGTCGAGGCGATTGATGCCCGCGGCGTATGCACGGCGAAGTTCCGGGCGGCTATCGGGCCGTCCGATGACGAGCTCAATCGTGCGGAGGTTCTGGAGGCGCGCGCTGGGGAACTGCGCGACGCCATGGACGAATTCATCGGGCAGTACTTTGGGGACTGAGTTCACGGCAGCCTCCTGAACTCGACCACCCACAGCCACGGGTTTGCTTCCCATGAGCCGTGGCCGTTGATGGATTGCCAGAGCGCGCGGAATCCCGCCCGGTAGGGTTGAGGCCCGGTGCAGCCGATGTCTGCGCAGGCCAGCCGCACATGGTCACAAGGGTCAGGGATTGGTGTCGCGCCTTCGGCCTTTGCATCTGCTTCGCTGATGTCCTGCAGCCGCTCCACGCGCACGCCGGTGATCTCCAGCGTGATGCGCGAATCTCTGCGGAACATGTGAATGCTGGGCTTCCATGGGCCGCCGTAGTCGGTGCGGTTGTCGCTTTCGCGGTAGACCACCATTTCAGTGCCCGGGAACACGGTCGTGCGCGCCCAGGCCTCGCGCACCCACAGCCGGTCGCCGGCCTGGCCGTAGGGGCAAAGTGCACCCATGCCCAAGCGCGTGTAAGTAACGGTCGCCTTCGGGTTCGGCTTCAACACACGCCGCGTCTGCGTCTTCGTGCCGGCCAGCAGTGCGCGGACCATCGGCGCGCTGAAGAGGATGGGGCGGTCGGTCATACTGGCGCTCCAAAGGGGGCAAGCGCATGGCGGCAGATCAACCTGTTGAGTATTGTTTTCTGTGGATCCACTGGTGGGCAACTTGCCTTACCAAAGATGTGTGGGCGAGTTGGGTGCAGGCGCTGGGCTCGTTGGTGGCATTGGCGATCGCAATAGCCGTACCCCTCGTCATGCATCGACAGGAACGTGAGCTGCGTCGAAAGGAGGAAGAGGCGACGGCGTTGATAGTCGCGCTCGGGGTGCACGCTACCCTCGGGCCCTTGGTCGGAGCCGCTCATGCGGTGAGGAAGAGCATGCTCGCGCATACTCCTGAAAATGATCAACCAAACATTGAGCTGTGCATTGAGCTGTTGGCATCCGCTGGATTGCCCTCCGAAGAGCAAATCCTTCAAATTGAACGAGTGAGCCGTGAAGCAGCTATTGCCTTGGCTCGAGGCGTAGCATTTGTCGCTCAAATCGAACGGGCCATTGGCATCTATCGGGGCAGATCCGTGCGCGCCGAAGATCGCGCACATGTCGCAAGTCTCCTGCCCGTTCTGAATGTAGGAGTGACGCAGTTGGAAAGCGCTCAATCTCTGTTGCTTCCCTTGCTGACCCCCGTCGGATTGAGCGCCGAAGAGGGGGAGCAACTCATTGCAGCAGTGACTGGTGACGTACAGCCATAGATGTTCAGTGCCCATACCCTGCAGATCGTTGGGGGTGGTCATGCTGGGTCACTCCTTCAAAGCAGGCCCGAGAAGGGGTTGCCGATCGGCAGAAAGCTCAGCAGCTGGCCGCGCCTGGCCTTGCTGACGGTCTGCATGCTCACGCCGAGCCGCTTGGCGATGTGAATGCCTGACTCGGTGGACTGGACCACCTCGGCGTATGTCTCCTGCGTGAGCACGCTTCTGGCCTTGCCCGTCTTGCGTGCGCCGATCCGGTGGGTCACCGTCTTGTGGATGCCGGTCTTCGATTTGTGCTGGCCCCACTCGGTTGTGGTGCCGCATGCCATGTGTTTGGGGTTCAGGCAGTCGTCAGAGCGGCACTTGCCGTACACACGATGGCCTTCTGGAATCGCCTTGCCGGTGTGCAGCTGCCACACCGCCCGGCGACCTGTCTGGACCTCCATTGGTTGTCCAGCCTTGGACAGGTTGGGTGCATAGATGCGCGGCCACTTGCTATCGGAGACCGCGCCGCGCCAGTGCCAGCAGTCGGTGTCGGCATCGACGTGGCAGCGCTGATTCACGTCGTCGAGCGTCATGCTGCGGCCCTCACGCTGACCATCTCGACGTAGTTCGCGGCCACCAGCGCACGCGCCAGCGGCGGGCACACGCTGTTCCCGCACATGCGTACCTGGGCGGTCTTGGTGAGCGGGCGGCCGTCGGCGCCCAGGTCGATTCGGTAGCTCTCGGGGAAGCCCTGGGCGCGGTACAGCTCGCGCGGCGTGAGCATGCGCAGGCCGATGTCGACGATGGCGTAGGGCTCGCCCTTGACCATGACCAGGCCGAAGCGGTCTTTCGTGGTGACGGTGTGCAGCGGCTCGCGCAGCGCCGGATCCTGATCGGTGCCGTAGTACTTCAGGAGGAAGGCCTGCACCAGCGCGACGTCGGCTTTGGCCGTGATCGTCGCAAGCGGCTCGTCCATGCCGCGCGGGCGGCTCTGGCCAGCACGCGCGCCCACGCCGGCGAGGTTCGCAGTCACCAAGCTGTTGTGGTCCACGGTTGTGACGGTGGCCAGCGGGTCGGCCATGGCGCTGCCAACCACGCCGCCGTAGTGCTTGGCGATGAACGCGGTCACCAGCGCGTGCCGGTTCTCGGTGGTGGTGGTGCGCAGCGGATCTTCCGCGCTCCAGGTGGCGGAGCGCGCACCTGCGTTGTCGATGCCGATCATGCTGGGCACCACCAGCGCGCCCTGTGAGCCTTGGCCGGTCACTGTCCAGTACGGCTCGCCCAGGCTGCGCACGCGTGGCTGCTGCCCTTCGCGCTCACCGTTGCGCGTGTTCACCACGAACGGCTCGGCCGCATCGATCACGTAGCGCACGATGCCCTTGGCGATGCGCCGGCATGTGGCGTCGGCCAGCGGCCGGGTGCGCTCGAAGATGCTGGGCGCTCCTGCGCTCCAGTCGATGCACTCGGCGGCCGTGCGCCATGGCTTCAGCTTCTTCTGGCGCACGGGTAGGCTGTCGGGCGCTGCGTGCGTGGCTTCGGGCCACACCACCGGCTGACCATCGCGCCGCGCCACCAGAAATAGGCGCTTGCGGATGGTGGGCGCACCGTAGTCGCAGGCTCGCAGCTCGCGGTGCTCGACCACGTAGCCCAGGCCCTCCAGGCTGCGTTTCCAGCGTGCGAAGGTGGCGCCCTTGCGGCGTGGGCACGGCATGTTGTCAGCGCCGAGCGGCCCCCACGTCTGGAACTCCTCGACGTTCTCCAGGCAAATCACGCGCGGCCGCACAGCTTTCGCCCACTTCACCACCACCCAGGCCAGGCTGCGGATCTTCTTGCTCACGGGCTTGCCGCCCTTGGCTTTGCTGAAGTGCTTGCAGTCCGGGCTGGCCCAGAGCAGGCCCACCGGCTGGCCGTCGGTTACCACGAGCGGATCCACCTCGAACACGTCCGACACGAAGTGCCGCGTCTGCGGGTGGTTCGCTTCGTGCAGGCTCACGGCCTCCGGGTCGTGGTTGATGGCGATGTCGACGTGCCGGCCGATGGCCTGCTCGATGCCGGTGCTGGCGCCACCGCCGCCGGCGAACAGATCCACCACGAGCTCGGGCGCGATGGGCAGAATGAATTGAGGATTGAGCATGGTGATCAGGCCTTCACGGCCTCGCGCAGCAGAAGGAAGCGGCCGGTAAACGCGTTGCGCCAGTGCTTCCAAATGAGCGTTTCACGAGCGTGGGAACAAAGGGTGTGAGTGGTGGAGGCCAGCACCTCATGCCCGGGCGTGTCAAGGATCGCCCACGGCGCATCGGTGGCCGGGTCAAACAGCGTCAGATCGCGGCGCTCAGTGGCCAGCGCCACCAGGTCCCATTGACGGATCTGGGCGCGGTGGCTGGTCATGACACTGCGGATGCCGAAGATGTTGTGCAGGCTTGCGGCCTGCGCGTGCTCGAAGGCGTCCCAGGCCTGGCCCACGGCCCACTTCACCGGGCTGCTCACGTCGCCGGTGTAGGCCTCGTGTGCGTCATGCATCAGCGCGGCCAGCTGCACGATGGGCGTGGCGCCTGCGCGCTCGGCAAGGTCTGACACCAGCAGCGAGTGCTCGGCTACGCTGTAAGGCCGGGTGCAGTGGCCCGTGAAGCGGTTGATCTGCGAGAGCGCGTGCGCAATCTCGTGCAAGGTGGGATCGTTGAGCGCCATGCCTGCGCCCTGCAGGTGGTGGGTGCGCCCGGTGGCGGTGATCATCCAGGTCATGCCAGCACCAGCTTTCCGCATGCGCTGCACACGTTGCTGTCCAGCTCCTGAGGGGTCAGTTCGCGATCGCACTCGCAATGGGCGATGGGTGCAACGCCCCATTGCTTCTGGGTGCGGTTGACGATCTCCAGCGCGTGCCCTTGTGCAGGCGTGCACGGTTGGCCGATGGCTGGCTTGAACGTGGTGCGAATGGCAACGCCGCCGGCGGGCGTGTCTGACAAGGTCATGTGAATGGTGGCCATGGTCTTTGTTTCGTTTCAGGCTGTAGCGGCCTGGCGTTGATGGGGTTTGTCGGTACTGCGCGGAGCCAGCTCGATGAGCAACGCGCGGGCGTGGATCTCGGGCGCGATGTGGCGTTGTTGAAATGCCTGCATGTGCGAGGCCTTCACGCGCAGAGGCTGGCCTGGCGTGAGCGCGTGCTGTGACGCCTCCCAAAAGGCGCGCGCTTCTTCGCCGGCCCAGGTGATTCGCCACGGCTCGCGCTGGTAGGTGCCGATCGGGTCCATCACGAGGAGCAGGAGCTGAAACGTGCCGTCCGCTGCCGTGGTGGCTGTTGGCCGCGTCTTCCCGAGAAACATGATTCCTTCGGCTTGCATGGCGGCTCCTCAGTGCACTGACCAGCTACGGCTGGCCAGAAGCAGAAGCAGCAAGGCGAGCGCTGCAAGCGTGGCCACGGCGGTGAGCGTTGCGCGCGACACCCAGCAGACGGATGGCCCCGGTTCTTCGCTGATGGGGTAGCCGGGGTGGTTGACGCAATGGGTCTCGGCGCACGTCGAGTGGCCGTGACATACGGTGTCGGTGCACAGGCCGGCCACGCTGACGCCTTCGTCGAGCGCCGCGCTCATGGCTTGCTCCCTGCGGCCGTGTGCATGGCCGGGCGACACACCAGGTCACCGTCCACCGTCCACAGCGCACGGGTGCCTGGGCCCATTTCGGCAGTGCAGATCTGCAATGCAAGGGCATCGATGTCGCGCTCCATGGCAGCGCGCCGCTTCGCCAGCGTCACGTCATCGGCCACGTCCCGCGCTTCGTTTGGGTGGTCATCAACCAGTGCGTACATCGCAAAGAGCGCGGCACAAGCGAGCAGGCCTGCGGGCCAGTTGTGGCGGGCGCTCATGCGACCCCCCGGGCAGACGCTACATTCCTGTCATGGAATCCACCATAGTGCAGGTCATCACCACCGCTCTTGCCGTCCTGGGCTCTGTGCTCGGCTTGTACAACGCCTGGCGCAACTGGATCCAGGACCGGGTAAGGCTCAAGGTTTCCGTGTCCCATTCCGTCATCACGACGGGCGAACAAGGTTTTAGCGTTGCTGTCGTGAACCTCAGCAATTTCCCGCTCACGATCACCCACATAGGCTTCGATCGCGTCGACAGGAAACTGCACATGCAGATCACTCGTCCATTTTTTGTGCATCGAGAGGAGCTGCCGATACGCTTGGCCCCTCGGACAGCTGTTACAGCGTTTGTGGGTCTGAGCACACTCCAGCCAGAGCAGCTTCTGACCATCCGTCGTGCGTATGTCAGCACCGCCTGTGGCCAACGTGCGGTCAGCAAAGGAGCCCTCTTCAACGAATACCGGTCCGCCCTTGCAGAGAAGGGCTGACCAGGCCTCGCGAAGGCGCGTGAGGGCGCTCATACCGCGCTCCCGGTGGCTTTCGAGCGAACGCACGATCCTGCTTCGGAGCAGGCGCCATAGCCCATGCATTCGTCTTCTCCGCGTGCTGCGCATTCCATTGAAGGTGCGATCAGAGTGGCTTTGGAGATCGCGGTGTCGGTCTGCAACAGCTCAGCGACGATGTCAGCCGCTGGGCGAAAGATCGGTGGAAATTCGAACAAGCGTTGTTCGGGGTAGCTGTCTGCTCCGTCGGTGATCAGTGCCAGCACCTGCGCAGGCGTTAGCGTGGTGAGAACGGACTCGTCGGCCCACACGTAGCGCCTCTCGTCCCAGCGGCTCAAGTCCTCGGGCAGGATCCAGTCGCGCTCTTCTTTGAGCTCGGCCGACATCAGTTGATCGAGCTCCTCGGCGGTGCCGTGAACGACCTGTGGCCGAAGGCGCCAAGCAATTGGGGCGGGATCGACATAGTCGTCGGTCAGGTAGATGCCCGCAGCCAGGCTCGCCTGCAGGATGGCTGCGCGGGCATGGCCCGGCTGCGAGATTGCGCAGGAGATGGCGTGCAAGACCTGGAGTGCCTGCTCAGGCGAGTGAACCGGGATGTCTTCCGGCCGCTGGCAGTGGTGGCCGCATTGCCATTCGGTGAAATGCAGCGTGAAATCCGCGCCAGAGGTGGGCGCGCTCATGGCTGCACCTCGCCGTCAACCTCGCGTTGGCCAGCGCCCTGTTCTGGACATGCTTCTGCCGTCAGGCCCGCAGCACCATGCAGACCACACGCCCCGAGATACGCCGGGCGTTCTGGCTGCTCAGCGTCGCTGCGCTGTGCGTTGGCCTATCCCCCTGGGGGCATTCGATCTGGCCGGACATCTTCCAGTACCGGGCGATCACTTTCGTGGACCTGGGCTTGCTGGGCGCGACGCTGTACGTGCAGACCGTCACGGCGCGGTACTGGCGCCGCGGGCCGCCTGCGCAGTTTCACCCTGAACACGAGGATAGAAGGCAATGACCACCATTCGGCTCACACAACACTTCACCCTGCACGAGCTGACGCACAGCGCCACCGCCGTGCGTCAACGCCTGGACAACACACCACCGCCGGACGTGTTGCGTGCCCTTCAGGGCACGGCCGAGATGTTGGAGCGGATCCGCTCAACACTTGGCGTGCCCGTGGTGGTCACCAGTGCGTACCGCTCGCGGCTCGTCAATCAGGCTGTGGGCGGTGTTTCCAGCTCTGACCACGTGAGTGGCCAGGCAGCGGACTTCGTGGCCCCAAGCTACGGCTCACCCTACCTGATTGCATCCCTATTGGCGCCTCTGGTCAGCACGCTCGGCATCGAGCAGCTCATCCTGGAGGGCCTGAAGGGCAAGCAGTGGATCCACGTGAGCACGCGCAAGCCCGCCAAGAACATCAACCGGATCCTGACGATCACGGACGCCGGCGCGCGCCCGGGTATTCAGTCGTTCGCATGATCGGCGCAGCACTGGGTTTCATCACCGGTGGCAGTGCTGCCCGCCTGGTGGCCACGTTGCTGGTGGGTGTGGCCGCCGGCAGCTGGGGCGCCTGGCAGGTGCAGAACTGGCGCCAGAACACCAACGAGCTGCAGCGGATCCAGCGCGCAGCCAAAGACACGGCGCGCAACGTCGAGATCCAAGACCGTGCCGTGGGCACCTATGTTCAGGAACAGGCCAATGCAAAAACCATCTACCAGCGCATCGTCGTCGAGGTCGACAAGATCGTGGATCGTCCTGTGTACCGCGAACGTTGCTTTGATGATGATGGGATGCGCCAGCTCGGCGCCGCCATCTCCGGTCGTAACGCTGAGCCCATCGCTGGCCAGCCCTTGTCCACAGCTCGCTGAGCCTGTGGACGCCACTGGCGCCGCGTTGTTGCGCTGGGGTGTGGCCACGGCCAAGGCTTACAACGAATGCCGCGCCCGCCATGCGGCGATCGTTAGCGCGTGGCCACGGCCAGTTGCGCCGTACGGTGCGCACACTGAACAAGACTTTTGACGAACTGAAACTGGCCCAGGCACCCGAGAAAACCTTCATCGGTCGCATCGCGCGGGGCTTTGACTTCCTGGGCTATTACTTCTCCAGAGCGACGCTGGCGCTGGCGCCCAAGACGCTCGAGAGACACGCAACACGGTGGCATCGGCTTTACGAGCAGCAGAAACGAAAGACGGCACTCGAAGGTGCCGCTGTTCTGCATGCCTATTCGTTGCGCTGGCAGCGCTGGTGTCGGGCGCCTTTGAATGGGTTATTGGGCGAGAGCATTCGCGGGCAGCCGGCGACGGCGCTGCGACCAGCCCAGGGCAACACCGGCTAACCCTAGCAATGCCAGGGAAGAGGGTTCGGGTACTGGCGACGCGAGGGACCAAACCGCCCACGTTTCATACCCGCCATAAGGAGAACCTTCAAAATCGTCGGTGTCCTGAAACATCTCGACTCTGCCCCCCGAGATCGACCTGTCTGGAAACAACAACTCAGCGTCGGCGGAGCGGTTCACGGCTATATCGACCAACGCCACGTAAGCGCCCCCCATAGGTGGAATCACAGAATAAGGCGTGAAAACTGAACAATCATCGAGGTTGAGGGATAGGGAGCACCCTACCGTCAGCGAAGGAATGTCGTCGAACTGGCCTAAATCACCATTCACGAATACTTGGCTCAGTAGAGCGGCTGAGGCATTAGCCGCTTGTTGTGGAGTTTGGAAAGCGAAAATCGTGGGGTCGGTACAACCAAAGAACAAGTCATTACATTCGCCATCTTTAAACTCAACGTCATACAGCACCCCGCCGACATTGACGCCAGTGGCACCAGTCAACTTCCCGCCCAGCACCTTCAACGTGGGCAATGCGTGAGCCGCCCCTGCAAACAAAACAGACAAAACAAGAACAGAAAACAGGCGTCCGACGAACGACTTGAGCGATGCAAAAGGTGTCATAAAAAGCGTTCCAAGGTTGATCATTCGGCCGCCCAACATTCTGCATGCGAGCTTGCTCTCCCTTGGTCAGCAAAAGATATGCCAATCGCTAGCCAACCTGCATAAATTGAAGTGCGACAATGACTTACATCCACAGCGGCCGAGATCGCCGATAAGTGCGGAGCGAATGTGTAAAAAACCTCGAGACTATTTGGGCTGCCGTGACGGGCTTTGCTCATGGCGTCGGTGTAGGCGGCAACGCGTTCGGTTTGACTCATTACTTGGTCCTTCTCGAATGAGCGTCAAAACGGCGCCGGCGAGATGAACACTTCGACCGGGCCAGGCCCCATATAGACAGGTTCACCCGTTGAGGCAATGCGAACGATCCACCAGTCGTCGCGGTGCTCGACACTGTAGGCTGTGGCTGGAAGCTCGAGCACCGTTTCCACGGGGTAGGGCAGGCCGCGCGCCACAGGGTGGCGGAGCAGCGTTGGATGCCCAGGCGGGAAGTTCATCGGAGAATCGTACCCTTGGTATGCTGACCTCATGTGCAACCTGTATGGATCCACCAGAGAGGCTAACGTCCGGCGGCATTGGCGCCCGACGAACGTCCTCGCCCTGGAGTGGCCTGGTGGGATCGTTGCACCGCGCAAGCCGGGCCCTTTCATCCGCCGCGCGCGCGACGATGCGGCCTACAGCCGCGAATTGGTGGTGGGACGGTGGGGCTTGATCCCCTGGTTTTCTAAGACCGCTGACATCAAGTACAGCACCAACAACGCCCGATCCGAGGAGCTTGCCAGCAAGGCGAGTTTCAAGGACCCATGGGCGCGTGGCCAGCGCTGCATCATCCCGGCCGACTGGTTCAACGAGCCCAACTGGGAGAGCGGGAAGAACGAGTGGTGGCGGTTCAAGCGCGTGGACGGCGACCCCTGGGGCCTGGCGGGTCTGTGGAACACCTGGACCGACCGTGCCACGGGCGAGGTGCACGAGAGCTACACCATGCTGACGATCAACGCGGACAGCCACCCCCTGATGCGCCGCATGCACAAGCCCGATCCGAAGCTCGGCCCGGATGATCAGGACAAGCGCAGCGTGATCTCCATTGAGCAGGGAGACGTCGACCAATGGCTCACCGGCACTGTTCAGGAAGCAGAGCAGCTGCTGCACCTCCCGGCCGTGGAGTTGATCGATGCGGGGCCCGCGCAGTGAAGCATGTAGAGGTCTTCACCTGGCTCATGCCGCCGCCGGCGTGGACGCCCAAGGCCAAGCCCTACCGATCGCGCTGGAAGATGACGGCCGAGCAGGCCGCCAAGCGTGGCGCGATCGAGCCGTGCCCGGGCACCATGGAGATCCGCAAGGAGCTGGAGACCCAGGAGGAGGTCTCGCGCATCCTCACCGATTCATGGCTGAAGCGGCAGGAATAGGGCGGGCAAGGCACCGAACGAGTGCTTGCCGACGTGCAACGACGGCTTGATGAGGCTCAGGAACGAGTTCCGCAATACGCTGACCGAACTCGCATCGCCCGCGAAACCTGCACCAGCTCCTATCGCGCGCTGACGCCTTGAGATCGGGGCGACGAGATGGCTGCGTTGAACAAACAGTGCTGTAAGACTGTAATAACATACAGTCGCGTATGGCAACACAATTTACTGCAATCCCGCCCCCCTCATCGTTTGAAGAAGAACGCCTAATTCTTTTTGAAACTCCGAAGGACTTCCGCGCCAGACATGGTTACCAGGAGATCATTTCTCTGGAGGGTAAAAAGTTCACCATTATTGGTGGCTACCGTTTTAAGAAGATCGATTGGCAGCGCTGCGGAGTCTCAGGTTGCAAGCAGCTTCATGGCAATGGGTACGTCATTCGCAGCACCGAAGGGCTGGAGACGAACATCGGCCACTGTTGCGGTCAAACCTTACTGGGTGCCGAATGGAAGGAGATGTTCGAGAGGTTCGAGACTCGCCGGAAAAAGGAAGCACTTGAGAGTGTGCTCTCCCGGGTGCTTTCCACACGCGATGCCACGCTCAAGCAGGCTGAAACCGCCCAAAGATCACTTGAGGTAGCGGCCTCCAAAGTGCGAGGCATCGTCAGCACACTGGAAAGTTTTGGCCCTGTCAAGCGAGCCTTTCGGGATTGTTTAAAGCAGCGCGGATCATTGGCCTACTTTCGATCCACTACAGAAGACGAACGCCAAATGTTCCGCGGGCAAACTACGGTGCGCGAGACAAAGGGGCACATTGACGGATGGCATGCAGCATCCGTTGATTCCAGTTGGCTCGCCCGTGAGCTTCGATTTCGAGTAATCGTTCCCCTCACTGACATCAAGCCTGAGGAGTTAGGAGGCTTGCCTCTTCGCGAGCTCGAGCAGCGATTGCGCGATTTCTCAAGTATGGGAGCAATCGTTCAAATGGCCGAGGTGTACGTCGAAGACGCGGAAAAACTCGGGCGGCCGCTGAATTGGCACAAGTTCGAAATGTATTGCGAAGCGTCGAAGGTGCGCATGGACGCTCAAGGTTACAGAGCCTTGAGGTTGCTGGCGGGTACTGCCTAACGGAATTTTCGTGGTATCGAACCCGCTGCAGGCCGCATTGCATCTAGACCGGATTTTCTCCAAAAGTTACCATGGACTCGCTCGCAACCCGCGCCGATGCTAGATCGAGCATCTGGATTGTGATTCCTGTTGTCGTGGGTTCGAGCCCCATCAGCCACCCCAAAAAACT
>JAZKHH010000106.1:0-29594 GCA_040385465.1 Pseudomonadota bacterium
CGCCACGTCATGCTCGGCGGAGCGCCAAAGTTGTTTACACACAGCCTCGACTGAACTCGGACGTTCGCCGTCGAGGTACCGAATCGTCATGATGTTGCCTGTCGGTCATTACGAAAAGCAGAGTTCGAACGGCGCCAGGTCCTCCCAAAGCTGTCGGTCCCGTGCGTTCGGTGGACTGGTACGTCAGAGTGCAGCTTCAACGACGGAGCAAGCCTGGTGGATAAGAAAACCGTCCGTCAAACTGGAGAAGCCCACACCTTTGCCACGGGTAGGTCTTCCCAACAAGTCTTGTACTGCGGCTTCAGTAGGTCCCTTCGCGCCTCAAAGTCGCGCTGCGGATGCGGCGACCAACCGGGTGTAACACCCCACACACCTCTGGGTCGCGAGGAAACATTTATCAATTTCGTTCAGCTTCGGTTCACCCACTTCTTTCTAAGCTCCGTCTCACATCAACCAAGGAGCTTTCCATGAAACATACCTCCATTCTTTTTCTGACCACGTTAGTGGCAGCGGGCGTCCAAGCCCAGACCTTCAACGACACTGCCCGCGTGCGCAACGTCGAACCGCGGTACGAGAACATCTCCGTGCCGCGCAACGAGTGCACGAGTCAATGGGTGACCGAGCAGCAACCCGTGGCGGCTTCGCGCAATTACGGGGGGCTGGCGGTTGGCGGTGTGGCCGGCGCCTTGCTCGGCAACCAGGTTGGCAAGGGCCGCGGCCGAGACGCCGCCACCGCGCTCGGTGCCGTGGTCGGCGCGCTGGCAGGCGAGCACTTTGCCAACCAGAACAACTGGGGTGGTGGCTACCAGCAGGCCTCCCAGCCGCAGCAGCGCCAGGTGCAGAACTGCCGCACTGTCAACGACGTGCAGTCTCGCCTCACGGGTTACCTAGTCGAGTACGAGTACCGCGGCCAGGTCTACAGCACGGTGACCCGCGAGAACCCAGGCCGCACCTTGCCGATTCGCGTTTCATTTGCTCCGGTTGAGAGCGAATACCAGGGTGGACGCGAATACCAGGGCAGGCGTGATGAACGTGGCGGACGCGAATACCTTGATACTTACAACCGATGAACACATTTGCCAAACTACTCTGCGCCACCCTGCTGGTGGTATCCAACCTGGCCTGGGCCGACCTGAGCCGCGACGACGCGGCCGCGGTGGCCCAGCGGGCCAGTGGCGCCCGCGTGCTGTCCGTCGAGAAGTCCGAGTCTTCAGCACAGCCGGTATGGCGCATCAAGGTGGTCACGCCGGCTGGTGAGGTCCGCGTGATCCAGGTGGACGTCGTCACTGGCCAGATCCGCTAGGGCCAGCCTGCTGAGCTTCAGCCCTATGCGCTTGTTACTGATCGAGGACGATGCCGCGCTACGGCTCACCTTGGCCCGCCAGCTGGAGGCCGATGGCTACCGGGTCGACCAAGCCAAGGACGGCGAAGAGGGCCTGTTTCTGGCGCGCGAGTACCCGGTCGATCTTGTCATCGTTGACCTGGGGTTGCCCAAGCTGAACGGGCTGACCATCGTGCAGCGTCTGCGGCAGGAGGGAAGCGCCCTACCCATTCTGATCCTCACCGCGCGCGGCAGCTGGCAAGACAAAGTGGTGGGCCTAGAAGCCGGGGCCGACGACTACCTGGTCAAGCCATTCGAATACCCGGAGCTGGCAGCGCGGCTCAAGGCCTTGCTGCGGCGCTCGCTGGGGGCCTCCACTGACGTGCTGACGCTCGGCCCCCTTAGTATCGACCCGTCGGCGCAGGCAGTGCGGCTCAGCGGCGCGGTGCTGGAGCTCACGGCGTTCGAGTACCGCCTGCTCGAGTACCTGGTGCGCCAGCGCCCGGCCATCGTCACCAGGCAGGCGCTGTCGGACTACCTGTACCCGCACGGGGAGGACCGCGACAGCAACGTGCTGGAAGTGCTGGTGGGTCGCCTGCGGCGCAAGCTCGACCCCAACGGCAACGTCGGCCCGATCGAGACCGTGCGGGGGCGGGGCTACCGGTTCACCCTCGAATGAAGGCCGGCTACTCCATCCGTACCCGCCTGCTTCTGGGTGCTGCGGTGGTACTGCTGGCATTCATGGCCGGCGCGGGGCTGGCGGTGCAGCGTGCGAATGCCGAAAGCGTGCGGGCGGCCTATTTCGGCCGGCTGCAGAGCACCATCTACCTGCTGCTGGCAGCTGCCGAACTCGATTCTGGCGGTGCGCTGGTGATGCCGCCCGAGTTTGCGGAGCCGCGCCTGTCGCTACCGGGGTCCGGCCTGTACGCGGGTATCTACAACGTGTTGCGCAGGGATCAGTGGCAGTCGGCCTCGACCTTGGGCCTGCAGCCACCGTTCCGGCGCAGCCAGCAACCCGGTCAATGGCGCAACGAGACGGTGGATGGGGCCGGCAAGTCCTTCCTGTCGGTCAGCTATGCCGTCACCTGGAAGGCCTCCGAGCGTGAGGCACCGCTGGTGCTCACGGTGCTGGAGGACCGCGCGGCCTTCGACCGCGAAGTCGGCGCCTTCACCCGCACCCTTTGGCTCTGGCTGGGCGGCGCCGCCGTGCTGCTGTTGCTGGCGCAGCTGTGGCTGCTGCGGTGGGGCCTGGCGCCGCTGCGGCACGTGGCAAGCGAGATCCGGCGTATCGAAGATGGCGGGCAATCGCGCATCGACGGCCGCTACCCTACCGAAATCTCCAGCCTCACGGACAACCTGAACAACCTGATCGAGCAGGAGCGCGAGCGTCAGGCCCGACATCGCGACGCGCTGAGCTTTCTCGCCCACAGCCTGAAGACTCCGCTGGCTGTTCTGCGCAGCGCCCTGGCCGAGCCGGCGCAACTGCCAGCCACCGTGGCCCAGCAGGTGAGCCGCATGGACGACATCGTGCAGCACCAGCTGGGGCGCGCCATCGCCGGGGGCGCCGCGCGCTTTGCGCCGCCACTTCTGGTGGCGCCGATCCTGGAGCGCATTCGCAGCGCGCTGGCCAAGGTGTATGCCGAAAGGGCATTGGACTTCAGCGTCCAGTGCCCGGCCGACCTGGCCTGGCGCATCGACGAGGGCGATTTGTTCGAGATGCTTGGGAACCTGCTGGACAACGGGGCCAAGTGGGCGCACACCCAGGTCTTGGTGCGGATATGGCGTGAGCCGGGATCCTTGTGCATTCGCATCGAGGACGACGGCCCTGGATTCAGCGACACCGAGTCCATCTTGCAACTGCACGTGCGGGGGGACGAGCGAACGCCCGGGCACGGCGTCGGGCTGGCAGTGGTGAACGACCTGGTGACCAGCCACCATGGGGAGCTGAAGCTTTCGGGTGGCCCGTTGGGCGGCGGGCGGGTAGACATCGTGTTGCCGGTGCCCTGAGGGGGCATGCGCCTGGCAGAACCGGAGGGTCGCTCGGGCCATCCTGGCCCGTTACATCTCCTACGCAGCAGACATGCATGTAACTGGGTTTGTGCTGCAGACTGAAGTTCTGTTCAACAGCAAAGGAGTCACATATGACTGTCCGTTCGAAGATGACGTTTCCTGCTGCCATGCTGATGGCCACAGCTCTCTCCTGGGGGTTCAACGCTCAGGCCGCTGGATTGGGTATTGGCGTGGGAGTGGGTGTCGATGCCAATGTCGGCGCGAATGCTGGCATCGCCGACGTCCGCCTCGGAAATCACAGCGGAATTTCAAGTGATGTCCGGGCTCGCGCCATGACGGGCGTCAACGGGCGATCGGATGCTCGATACCAAAATGAAGGCCGAAGCGGCGCAGCGCTGTCAGCAGTAAGCGATGCCAAGGCTGAAGGTGCTACTTCGGTGGGCTCACAAGTCAAGAGCGCAGTGTCAGTCGATGGTCAGGTGCGGTCACAAGCGCGGGGCACGACGAACTGAGCGGCGTTTGATCAACAGAAGCGCTTCTTCGCCCGAATCAATGCGCGCAATCCCATCTTTTGCATCAGGCGCTGCACGCACTTGTGGTTGATGGGCTCTGCCATTGACCTGCGCAGCGCTGCCGTGATGCGTCTGTACCCGTCTGTGGGCTGCCATCGAATCCATCGCTCGTATGATCGGCTGCGTGCCGCAGACCCTCAACGAATGGGTCTAGCGCGACCAGACCGATACGCCAAGCGCATCGTGGGGTAGCGGGTCAATGCACACGGAGTTCGTTCTGGATGCCTTGGAGCAGGCCCTGCATGCCAAGTAGCCCGAGCGTGATGGCGCATTGACTTATCATTCCGAGGGAGTGTCGCAATACGTTTCCATCTGCTGCAGCGAACGGCTCGCAGAAGCGGGCATTTAGCCCTATGTGGGCAGCAAGGGCGACAGCTTCGATAACGCCTTGGCCGAGACGGTCAACGGGCTGTACAAGGCCGAGGTGATCCATCGCCGGTCCTAGCCAACCCGTGAATCGGTGGAGCTGGCCACACTGGAATGGGTGTCTTGGTTCAACCATCAAAGGCTTCGCGGACCCTTCGAGTACCTACCGCCTGCAGAGGCTTGGGCAAACTACTACCGGCAACTCGCCAGTCAGACTCCAACGGTGGGGGCTGACTAAAACCAACCAACCTCCAAATTCCGGGGGCGGTTCACTCACGAGACCAGTTCCATGAGCTACATGGTCAAAGAAGTTTTCTACACCATACAGGGTGAAGGCGGCAACGTCGGCAGAGCTGCAGTGTTCTGCCGGTTCGCCGGTTGCAATCTCTGGTCCGGGCGGGAAGCCGATCGCGCGAGCGCTCAATGCCAGTTCTGCGACACCGATTTTGTCGGCGTGGATGGCACTGGTGGAGGGAAGTTCGATTCGGCCCAGGCGCTGGCGGACCAGGTTTCAGCCCATTGGCCGGCACTGGTGGCGGGGCAGAAGCTGGTCGTGTTGACAGGCGGTGAACCATTGCTGCAAGTCGATTCAGCGTTGATCGAAGCGCTGCACTGCAGCGGGTTCGAGATCGCGGTGGAGACCAACGGCACAATCGTTGCGCCAGCGGGGGTTGACTGGCTGTGCGTGAGTCCAAAGGCCCGCACATCTCTCAAGATTCGTGCAGGCCACGAGCTCAAAGTTGTCGTTCCCCAGTTTGGTATGGACTTGGATGCGTTGATCGAACTGAACTTCGAGCGCCATTTGCTGCAGCCCATGGACGGCCCCGAGCTGGAGAAGAACACACTTTGGGCTATTGAGTACTGTCTGCGTGACCCTCGCTGGCGCCTGACCCTACAAACCCACAAAATGGTCGGGATCCGATGACATTCGAAATTTCGCAAAGTTTCTTCTTTGACGCTGCGCACACCCTCCAGCGGGAGATTGGGTGCGAGGGCAGCGCGAGAGTGCATGGGCACACCTACCGGGGCGAGGTCTCGGTGACCGGTGCTGTAGACCCCCATACGGGCATGGTGATCGATTTGGGTCAGCTGCGTTTGCTGGTGGCGCAGTTGCGTGAGCATTTGGACCACCGGCTGCTGGACGAGGTCCCCGGCCTGGGCATTCCGACGCTCGAAAACCTCTGTGCCTTCATTGTCCAGTTAGCCGTCTTGTCGGATGTTCGCCTGAGCCGTGTTTCGGTGTGGCGCGAAGGTATTGGGGACCGTTGCGATTTTCGATTCGAGTGAACCCTTCCTCTCCAAGTCTGGTGTGCAAGATCAAGCCTCGCATCGGTGGCTGTAAGCGCCCTTGTTGGTCTGCACCGGTTCACGTTGTACGCACGATGGCACTTCGCAGGCCCTGTTCGATAGCCTTGGCAACAAGTGCAAGGCTGCTGACTTGGGCTGCCCACGAGCGAAGGTCTCGACGATGAGCATCATCGCGCCGCAGTGAACACACACGAAGGTCGGACGGATCTGCTCGGCCACACCGCACCCGACCTTCTCGGCCCGTGCGCTCGGCGCCTCAGGCATGAGCAGCTGGCGCGCCTGCTCGATGCACTCCCGCCGATGGGTGTTGGCCAGCAACCCGTAGTGCCGGATGCGGTGGAACCCGCCTGGCAAGACGTGCAGCAGGAAGCGACGCATGAACTCCTCGGGCGAGAGCGTCATCGTCTTGTGGCGCGTCCAGCCTTGGCCTCGGTCCTTGTCACGGTAGTCCTTCCAGCGGAACGTCACCCCGCGCTCGTCGTGCGCCACCAGGCGCGAGTTGGAGATCGCCACCCGGTGTGTGTAGCGCGAGAGGTAGGCCAGCACCGCGCGTGGCCCCGCAAACGGCTTCTTGGCATAGACCACCCATTCACACCGGCGCAGCGGCGTGAGCCACCGCGCGAAGGCCTTCGGATCGGCCAGCGCGGTGTGTTGCGAGAAGAACTGCAACGTGCCTGCGCGGTGCTCCTGCTCCAGTGCTTCGAGGAAGCGCCGCCTGAACAGGCGCGAGAGCACGCGCACCGGCAGGAAGAAGCCCGGTCGGCACGACACCCAACGCTGGCCGTCCACCGAGAGCCCGCCGCCGGGCACGATGCCGTGCACGTGCAGGTGGTGCGTGAGCGCCGAACCCCAGGTGTGCAGCACCAGGGTGGCGCCGATCTGCGCACCCAAGTGCCGGGGATCGGCGGCGATGGTGCGCAGCGTCTGTGCCGCCACCTCGAACAGCAGGCCGTAGACGACGGCCTTGTTCCAGTACGCGATCTCGCTGATGGGTGCGGGCAGCGTGAAGACCACGTGGAATTAGTCCACGGGCAGCAGGTCGGCCTGGCGCGCATCCAGCCAGCGCTGCGCAGCACTGGCCTGGCACTTGGGGCAATGGCGGTTGCGGCACGAGTTGTAGGCGATCTGCTGGCGCTGGCAGTCTTCACAGCGCAGCACATGTCCCCCCCAGTGCCGCGCTGCGGCACTGCTCGATGGCTGTCATGACCTTGAGCTGACCCAGGCTCAGGTGGGAGCGCTGGGCTTGCCGCCAGGCCGGCCCGTGGGTGCGGAAGATGTCCGCCACCTCCAGGGCAGCGGTGCCCATGGTGGGCCTACGCGGTGCTGAGCTGCTCCAGCGGGCTGACCACCTCGCGCAAGACGTCGGTGGCCACCTGCGCGTACATGGCCGTCGTCTCCAGCTTCTTGTGTCCCAGCAGGACCTGGATCACCCGGATGTCCACCTTCTGCTCCAGCAGGTGGGTCGCAAAGCTGTGGCGCAGCGTGTGCATGGACACGCGCTTGTCGATGTGCGCCGACTCGGCCGCCATGTGAATGGCGCGGTTGAGTTGGCGGGTTGTGAGCGGGTCGACGGGATTCATGCCCGGGAACAACCAACCGCCTTCGAGCATCTTGCCTTGGGCGCGCGCCACGCGCCACCAGACTCGCAGGCGCTCCAGCAGCACGGGCGAGAGCATGGCGTAGCGGTCCTTGCTGCCCTTGCCTTGCTCCACGCGCAGCGTCATGCGCTGGCTGTCGATGTCGCCGACCTTCAAGGAAACCACCTCGCTGGCACGCAGGCCCGTGGCGTAGGCCAGCGACAGCGCGGTCTGGTGCTTGAGGTTGGGTGCCGCTGCGATCAGGCGCGCCACTTCCTCGCACCGGCAAGGTGCGGGGCACATGAACGGGCTGCATCTTGGCCGTCAGGTCTGCGCGGTCCAGCGTGATCTCGCAGAAAAACTTCAGCCCGGTGATGGTGGCGTTGAGAGTGGTAGGTGAGGTGCCCTGGTCCACCAGGTACAGCTGGAAGTTGCGCAGCTCTTCCACGGTGGCGGTGTCCGGAGGACGGTGAAGGTACGCGGCAAGCCGGCGCACGGCTCGGATGTAGGCGGTCTGCGTCTTGGGGGCCAGCTTGCGCATCCGCATGTCCTCGAGCATGCGCTGGCGCAACGGTGAGACCGTCGGATGGGGTGCATTCATGATGGTGCTCCTGTCGTGATCGAGGCCAATTGCCTAGGCTCACAACATCGGCGCGTGCACCATCGCCGTCAACCAACCATCCCAGCTCGGAGACTACCGCGAGAGCAGTTTAGTCCCCAGACTGAACTGAGTCATTAGGGATTGAGCTCATGGCTGGCAGCGTCGGCCGTCAACGGTCATTAGACGGTCGACCATGAGTATGGCCGCTTCACGCTCAGGACCGGGTTTTTGGCCATCATTGATAGCGGTCCGTAAGCGAACGACCGCATGTGCTTAATGCGAGTTGGTGCTCCCGACCCTTAGCGGCAATAGTTTTGTCAAAGCGCTGATGTAGAAAGCAAATAGCGACCATAAGTGTTGCGTCCTACAGCCCGCTCAATGACGTTGCCGATCGTCGACGTCCATCCGCACTGCATCGCGATCGAAGTCAGCGGCAATGCGGCCCGATAGTCCTGAAGTGACCAGCCAGCGTATCGACAGTGCGTTCTGCCATAGCCGGTACTGCTGAGCAAGCTGGCGTTCCTGTTCTCCGCCGTCGCCGATGGAGCGCATGGTGACACCGCGATCTGGAGTTTGAGCCCCCCCACCATTCCTTCGTGGCGGGAACTTTGGCGGGTGATCCCCCGCTATGAGCACCGTCTCTTTGGACAAACCCGATGGCCAACAGCCCGCACCAGCCTTCATCAGTCATCGATGCCTCGCTGGGCTGGCACGCCCGCTTTGAAATGATGCTTGATCAACGTCATTTCTGTCACCGTATCGGCCAGCTCGATCAGCTTTGCAGGAGCACCGCGCCCGGTGAGCACCACGTGCACGTGCTGCTGGAGCTCCCGCAGGCAGGCGAGAACGGCATCCAGGGGTATCCAACCGTGGCACAGCGGAAACATGATTTTGTCCAGCACCACTAGGGAGTGTTTGCCAGCGCGGATCGTAGCCTCGGCTCTGGCCCAGCCTTGCAACACGAGTCCGGCCGAGTGGTGCATATCGCAGCTCTTCCAGCTAAAGCCGTCGCCAAGACCCTCAATAGGAATGCCGAGCTGCTCGAGAAGGCGATGTTCTCCGAACCGCGTCTTCGGCATCTTCACGAACTGGTAAACCTTCACCTCCTTGCCATGGCCGTGCTCAAGTAGGGCCAAGCCTAATGCGGCCGTGCTCTTACCCTTGCCGGAACCAGTGTGCACTGTTATCAAACCGCGCCGTTCCTCTTGTTGCGCGTCCACATACGGTTGGACTGGTAGAGCTTCAATGTTCATAGTGGGTCAGGCTACGTTGTTAAGACTGCGCTCCACCAGCGAGGTGCCTTCGAGAAGGCGCAGCGTCTTGGCAATGGCCAGGATGGCGAGGTCGATCAGGGGTTCAAGCAACACGACTGTCATGTAGGCCGCGGCGAAGCTTCCGATGCTGGAAAGGTTATCGGCGTCAAAGCCCTGGCTGTAGAGAGCCCAGAAGCCCACCCACAAAACGATGCCGCCCTGGTGGGCCAGATACAGCTCGAGTGTATGCGCAGAGCGGATGTCGGCGTAGCCTACGTCAGCGGGGATCACCTTGTGGGCCAGTGCGGCGGTGGCGAACAGCGGCACCTGCAGTGTTGTGACGTTCATGCCGTACTGCGGCAGGTCGGTGGGGGCGAAGAACAGCCTCTGGATCAGCAGACCGGCAGCAAGTCCAACGGCTGCTTGACCCACGCCCAGCAGAGCAGCAAGGCGGAACCCACAATGAAGTGAACCTCGGACACCCTTGGAGTAGCGCCCCCCTTGGGTCTGGCGTCCTTGTCGCGGGATTTGTGATGATTTTCCTAGCTGTGTCCGCGAGCGGTATCCGCTTGCCTCCGGCGCTGCTCCAAGTGCAACTTGGCCGACGTGATAGCGGTCAAGCGACCGTTGAACGACTCGATAAGCCCGTTGTCCGTGGGCTTTCCAGGCTGTGTGTGGTCGAGACCTACGGGAGGGGGCACGAACCGGGCGCTGTATGGTGAGTACTGGGCCTCCCCGTTATACTCACGAACGTTGGTGCTCGCGGTGTGGTTCACATGCTGCAGTTCAACGGGAAGCAGGAGGGCGAGTCCACAAGGACGAACCTAACCTGCGCTGCCCCCGCAACGGTAAGCAGACGAGAGACCTGACGCAGATCAGGCCACTCCGCTTTCATCACGCAGCCACTGGAGAGCACGCCCCAACGGGACGTTGCCATCTGGGAAGGCGATGAAGGTTGTTCTGTCAGCCCGGATACCGGCCAACAAGGTGGTGGTGCGTCTGGCAACGGGCAGTCCACTTTTACGCTCAAGCACTGTCGGGGAAGGCGGTGAGGGCTTCTGCTTGTGTTTTCTCGCCTATGGCTTCAAGTCCTTTGCATGCGGACCCCGCAGTGATGTGGTTGGCTTGCACCCGGTGGTAACCCGGGTCCACCGCCCTGCGATCCTGGTCGCCGCGCCGGCCTCTGGGCAAGGTAAAACCACGGTCACCGCTGCACTTGCGCGCTTGCATGCGCGGCAGGGCCGGCGGGTGCGGGCATTCAAGTGTGGGCCGGACTTTCTGGACCCGATGTGGCTGGAACTGGCGACTGGCCAGCCGGTGCACAACGTGGACCTCTGGATGACCGGCGAGGACGACGCACGGGCGCGCCTGTACGCCTCTGCGCAGGACGCCGATCTGGTGATTGTCGAAGGGGCCATGGGCCTGTTTGACGGGGAGCCAAGTGCTGCGGACCTGGCGCGCCGTTTCGGCTTGCGAGTGCTGGCGGTCATCGATGCGTCGGCTATGTCTGCAACTTTTGGTGCATTGGCCTTTGGCCTGCAGCACTACCGTGCGGGCTTGCCCTGGGCCGGGGTGCTAGCGAACCGCGTGGGCAGCCCGCGGCATGCGCAGCTGCTGCAGGCTGCGTTGCCAGCCGGCGACGCGATAGCACCAGCGAGTTGGCTGGGGGCAGTGATGCGCAACGCCGCATTCAAGCTGCCGGAGCGTCACCTGGGACTGACCGTCGCGGGCGAACTGCCAGACGCGCTAGCCCGCCTGGATGCGGCCGCCGATGCACTCCAGCACACCTCCCTGGGTCAGATGGATGCCGAGGCCCTACAGCGCTGGTCGGTGGCGTTCGACTCACCGCCTGAAATGCAGCCCACACCCAGGTTGCTGACGGGTCAGACCGTAGCGGTGGCGCGTGATGCTGCTTTCTGCTTCATTTACGCCGCCAACCTAGACACGCTTCGTGAGCTCGGCGCGAAGCTGGTGTTTTTCTCGCCGCTGGCCAACGAGCCGGTGCCCGCCTGCGACGCGGTATGGCTACCCGGCGGATACCCGGAACTGCACACGCACGCTCTGGCCGACAGTCTGACGTGCCGCGACAGCCTGAAGGCTCATGTGGCGCAGGGGCGGCCCCTTTGGGCTGAGTGCGGCGGCATGATGGCGTTGTTCGATGCAATCGTGGACACCGAAGGAAATCACCACCCAGCCTGGGGCCTCTTGCCCGGGCTAGTGCGCATGCAGCCACGGCTAGCGGGGCTGGGTATGCAGCAGTTGGCGCTGTCTGCCGGGGTTTTACGCGGCCATACCTTTCACTACTCGACCTGCGAAACAGCACTGCAGCCAACAAAACGCACGGACCCCGGCCGCAGTG
The DNA here is from genome assembly GCA_040385465.1 of Pseudomonadota bacterium. Lineage (GTDB taxonomy): Bacteria > Pseudomonadota > Gammaproteobacteria > Burkholderiales > Burkholderiaceae_C > CANHBY01. The sequence continues at coordinate 11,368 of JAZKHH010000106.1, forward strand.
GCGCTGCTGGAACGGGAGAAGCGCTGTATCAGCACGGCGCCGTGCGCGCAAGTTACTTCCATGCCTGGATGGCATCCAGTCCGGCGGCAGCTGCCGCCTTGCTGTCACCGGGTACTTTGGCATGAGCTCGAGCACGCCGCGCAACGTCTGCCCCGTCCAACCGACACGCGCAGACCTTGAAGCTGTCGTTGACGTAACAGGGCGGCATCGTGGTCTGGCCGGGCTTATGGGCCGTCTAAGGCCAGGGTTTAGGTGCTGCAAACCTGCCGAGCATCGGCACCTTTGGCGTGGCCTACATGGGCTTGTTACTGGAGCCGCTGGTAGACCTGGCCGTGCTGGCACTGGCCAAGCAACTACACCGCCTCAAAGGCTCACCTTGGGTCGAGCCCCGGTTTTACATCACAGCCTGATGTGGTACTTGCTGGGATTGGCGGCTCGTGGACGAAACCACGCGATCTGGACGGGCCGTGGCCATGGATGAGTTGCAGCGCACTGGCTGGGTGTCGATCGTGGGCGCTGGCCCTGGTCCGGTTGACCTTATGACCTTGCGCGCGCTGGACCGCCTTCAGGCCGCGGAGGTGGTGATGTACGACCGGCTAGTTTCACCCGAAGTGCTGGAACGGATTCCCCCTGGAACGCAGCGTGTGTATGTGGGTAAGGCCCTGGGTAATCACGCTATCCCTCAGGAGGACATTCACGCCTTGTTGGTGCAGCACGCGAGGGAGGGGCGGCGCGTAGTGCGGCTCAAGGGCGGTGATCCCTACGTCTTCGGACGTGGTGGGGAAGAAGTGCAGGCCTTGCAGGCCGCTGGTATTGCGTTTGAGATAGTGCCGGGGGTCACGGCCGCCAACGGGTGCTCAGCCGCTGCAGGTATCCCGCTGACCCACAGAGAGCTGTCGACCAGCTGCGTATTCCTGCCCGGCCATCTTGCCGACGCGGAGGCCACGCACGACTGGCGTTCGCTGGCTCGCCCCGGGCAGACACGTGTGTTTTACATGGGCATCCAGCGGTTGCCACAGATTGCAGAACAACTGATCGCACATGGACTGTCGCCTACCACCCCGGCGGCGGTCATACGTGACGGTACTCGCGCGTCGCAGACGGTGCAGGCCTGCGGCCTTCGCCGGCTGGCCGCCACCGCCCCTGCGTATGGTCCTCAGCCTGGATTGCTCATCATCGGTGAGACGGTGCAGCTGAGCCCCCATTTCCAATCTGCGTGAAGCGGGACGCGCCAATCCATGACCGACCTCACTTCACTTCGCAGCGATGGCGCTGTGCAGGTTAAGGGCTGGTGCCCCGGCACCTTGCGGCCCCTGGCAGCCAGCGACGGGCTGGTGATACGCATCCGTCCACCAGCCGGGCGACTGAGCATGGCGCAGGCCCAAGGCATCGCCGCACTGGCGCGGCGGTACGCCAACCCGATGCTGGAGCTGACCAACCGGGCCAACCTGCAGATGCGCGGCGTGGATCCCGGGCGGCACGCTGAGTTGCTCGATGCCTTGTGCACGCTGGGGCTGGTCGACGAAGACGTCTCGTCCGAGGCTCGGCGCAACGTGCAGGTCAACCCGCTGTGGACCGAGGGCGATGTCACGCCCCACCTGGCCCTGCAGCTGGGCGAACTGCTTGCCGGCAGGGATGTGCCCGAACTACCAGCCAAGTTCGGCTTCGTGGTCGACACCGGCACTGCGCCCTGCATGCGCAACACCCATGCAGATATCCGGCTCGAGCGCCACGTCGATGGCGTACTCGTCTATGCCGATGGGGCCGATGGTGGGTTGGTCGTCGCGCCGTGGGCGGCGCCACAGCATGCATTGGCCCTGTCACGCTGGTTCCTGGACGCTGGCGGTGCACCTGCAGGCCGTGGGCGGATGGCCGCCCTTGTGAGACAGCGCGGGTTGCCGCCAGAGTGGCGACCAACGCCGGTGCCTGACCGCGCGCTGCCCGCGCCCGGGCCGGGGCCCCAACTCGCAGGGCAGATCGTGGGTCTGGTCTTTGGTCTCGTGCAGGCCGAGACCCTGGCGGCGCTGGGCGCGTGCGGCGCTTTGCGGCTGACTCCGTGGCGCAGCCTGCTCGTCGAAAGCGCAAGCCGATTGCCCACCTGCGCCGAACTCATTACCGATCCGGGCGATGCGCGCCTGCGGGTCGCCGCCTGCACGGGCGCTCCGGGCTGTGCGCAGGCACGCGGTACCACCCGTGACCTGGCGCTGGCGCTGGCGCCTTCGGTGGCCCCGGGACACTTGCTGCACGTCTCGGGGTGTCCCAAAGGCTGCGCCCATCCGAAATTTGCCACCACGGTGGTCGCCACGGACCATGGGTGGGACTTCATCCGGCGCGGCACCGCTGCCAGCCTGCCGGACTACCATGGGCTGGACCGTGCGGCCCTCGAACAACGATTGAGAGAAGAAACGGCCCATGTTGCACCGCTATGAACGGGATGGCGACGCCATTTATCGCCAGTCTTTCGCGATCATTCGCGCCGAAGCCGCGCTTGGCCGCTTTACGCCAATCGAGGCACTGGCCGTGGTTCGCATGATTCATGCGGCCGGCCTGGTAGGCCTGGAACAGCACGTGGCGTTCACGCCGGGCATGGCGCAAGCCACACGCGAGGCCCTGCAGGAAGGCGCGCCCATCCTGTGCGACGCGCGCATGGTCAGCGAGGGCATCACGCGCAAGCGCCTGCCCTCGGACAACCAGGTGATCTGCACTCTTCAGGATCCGCAGATCCTCGCGCTGGCGCATGAGATGGGCACGACCCGCAGCGCCGCTGCGCTGGAACTCTGGCGCCCGCACCTCGCCGGGGCCGTGGTAGCCATCGGTAACGCCCCCACGGCGCTATTCCATCTGCTGAATATGCTGCAGGATCCGAACTGCCCGCGACCGGCCGCCATCATCGGTTGCCCGGTGGGTTTCGTGGGCGCGGCCGAGTCCAAGGCGGCACTGATGGCTTCGAATGCCGCACCGTCGCTTGTGGTGCACGGCCGACTGGGCGGCTCGGCCATCACCGTGGCCGCCGTTAATGCGCTGGCCAGCGAGCAGGAGATCTGATGGGCCGTATCATCTGCGCCGGCCTGGGACCTGGCGACCCGGATCTGATGAGCGTACGCGCCGACCGTCTGGTGCGCACCGCGCAGCACGTCGCCTTCTTCCGCAAGAAGGGTCGATCCGGGCAGGCACGGAAGATGGTGAATGCGCTGCTGGCTCCAGGCGCGATGGAATACGCGATGGAGTACCCGGTCACCACCGAGCTGCCTTTCGACAGCCCGGCCTACATCGAGTGCCTGGCCCGCTTCTACGACGAATGGGCGGCGCGCCTGACTGAGCTGGCGAGGACGCGGGACATCGTGGTGCTTTGCGAAGGCGATCCCTTTTTTTACGGGTCCTTCATGCACCTCTATACCCGGCTGCAAGGCCGCGCAGAGGTGGAGGTGGTGCCGGGCATCCCCGGCATGGTGGGCTGCTGGTGGGTCACCGGTCAACCCATGACCTGGGGCGACGACGTGATGACGGTGCTGATGGGCACGCTACCCGAAGACACCCTGGTCGAGCGCATGCAGGCAGCCGACGCCATCGTAGTCATGAAAACCGGCCGCAATCTGCCGCGTGTGCGGCGTGCCTTGGCACGCGCTGGCCGGCTCGAGCAGGCTTGGCTGGTACAGCACGGCACAATGCCCCAGCAACAGATGGCGCGCCTGGCCGACACACCCGACGAGGTCTGCCCGTATTTCGCCATCGTGCTGGTGCATGGCCAGGGCCGGCGGCCGGAGATGGCCGAATGAGCGGCTGGCTGTGCATTGCGGGCCTGGGCCCGGGCGACGAAGCCATGCTCACGCCCGCCGTGGGCCAAGCACTGGCCGATGCCACTGATGTGCTGGGTTACATCCCCTATGTGGCACGCGTGGCCGCGCGCCCCGGGCTGCGCCTGCACCCGTCCGACAACCGCGAAGAGCTTGACCGGGCTTGCGCCGCGCTGGCGCTGGCCACCCAAGGCGCCCGCGTGGTGCTGGTGTCCTCGGGCGACCCAGGTGTGTTCGCCATGGCCGCCGCCGTGTTCGAGGCCATGGAGGGGCGCGAGGACTGGCAGGCGCTGGACGTCCGCGTGCTGCCTGGCATCACCGCCATGCTGGCCGCGGCCGCGCGGGCCGGCGCACCCCTGGGGCATGACTTCTGCGCCATCAACCTGAGCGACAACCTCAAGCCCTGGGCACTGATCGAGAAGCGCGTGCGCGCAGCCGCCGGCACCGACATGGCCATGGCCTTCTACAACCCCCGCTCGGCCAGCCGGCCTCACACCTTTGAGCAGGTGCTGCAAGTGCTGTGCGAAACCTGCGAGCCCACTCGCTTGCTCGTGTTTGCGCGGGCCGTGAGCACGCCGCATGAGCATTTGCTGAGCGTGCCCCTGTGCGATGCACGGCCCGAAATGGCCGACATGCGCACCCTGGTCATCGTGGGCAGTTCCACCACTCGGCGCGTGGGACGTTTTGTCTACACCCCTCGTTCGGCCTCATGAGCGGCTTGCACACCCAGCCAACGCAGCGCATCCTCAACCGTGCTCACGGTGGGGCGCTCAGGCAACTGCGGGCGATCAATCAGTATGACCGTGCAGCCCAGTTGCCGCGCGGCGTCCAGCTTCGCCCGGGAGCCCTGCCCGCCCGCGTTCTTGGCCACCACATGGGTGATGCGGTGTCGCTTCATCAGGGCCAGGTCATGGTCCAGCGTGAACGGGCCGCGGTCTATGACCACGGCGCCCCGGCCCTCTGGGAGTGTCAGACCGGGGTCGACCAGCCGCAACAGGTACCAGTGCTGGGTCTCGTCGAGGAAAGGCGCCACGTGCTGCCGGCCAATCGCCAGGAACACCCGGGCCGCGCGCTCGGGCAGGGCTGCCAAGGCGCCGGCCATATCGGCTGTGTGCTGCCATTTGTCACCGGCCTGTGCCTGCCAGGCCGGGCGCTCCAGTGCCAGCAGAGGCAGCGCCATTTCGGCGCAGGCCTGCACCGCGTGGCGACTCATCTGGGCAGCAAAAGGGTGCGTGGCGTCGATCACATGGGTGACGGCCTCGGCCTGCAGGCAATCACACAGCCCGGCCACACCGCCAAAGCCACCCACACGGGTGGGCAAGGGCTGCGCCACGGGCGCATGGGTTCGCCCAGCGTAAGAAAAAACAGCGGGCACGCCGGCCGTGGCCAATGCCTGTGCCAGCTGGCTGGCTTCGGTGGTGCCACCCAGCAGGAGGACACGTCGCATGGCTGAACCGTGGCTGTCGATCATTGGCTTGGGGGAGGACGGGCTGGCAGGACTGAGCGATATTAGCCGCGCCGCACTAGCCAGCGCCCACCACGTTTTCGGCGCGCCACGCCACCTGGCGCTGGCGCAAGTGAACGACCGCGGTACAGCCTGGGATGTGCCGTTCGACCTTCAGCCCCTGCTGGCCCTGCGCGGTCAGCCGGTGACCTTGCTCGCCTCGGGAGACCCGTTCTGGTTCGGAGCCGGTGGCAGCGTCTGCCAGTACCTGCAAACCGGTGAATGGATCGCCTATCCCGCGCCCTCCACGTTCTCGCGCGCCGCTGCCAAACTCGGCTGGCGACTGGAGAACGTGCAGTGCCTGGGTCTTCACGCCGCGCCTTTGAGCACGGTACGGCCCTGGCTGCGCCGTGGTCAACGCCTGGTCTGCCTGGTGCGCGACGCGGAGGCCCTGCGCGCGCTGGTCGCGCTGGCCAGCGCCCAAGGTTTTGGCGAAGCGAGCGGATGGGCGCTGGAGCGCCTGGGCGGCCCGCTTGAGCGCGTCCGTGCGTTCCGCCTGGCGGCGGCGAACCTGCCCGAATTGCAGGCGCCGCTGGCGCTGGCCATGGATCTGCACCAAGGCCCGCCGGGCCTGCCCGCCTCCAGCGGCCTGCCCGATGAACTGTTCGTCCACGACGGGCAGATCACGAAATCCACAATCCGAGCTCTGACGCTTCGCGCCCTGGCGCCGCGCCCAGGCGAATGCCTGTGGGACCTGGGCGCGGGATCCGGCTCGATCTCGGTGGAATGGTGCCTGGCTGGAGGCTGCGCGCACGCTGTCGAACAGCAGGCGGAGCGCGCGGCCAATATCCGGTACAACGCAGAACAGTTCGGGCTGTCAAACCGGCTGCATGTGCAAACCGGTAACTCCCTGGAGTGCCTGTCCGCGCTGCCTCGGCCCGATGCCGTCTTCGTTGGGGGCGGTTTCGACCGCGCCATCTTCGACGCCATCGCAACCTCGGCAGGCCGGGGTGTGCGCTTGGTGGTCAACAGCGTCACCCTGCAAACCGAGTCATTGCTGCAAGAGTTGCTCGTCCGGCACGGCGGCGAGCTGCTGCAGGTGGCCATTGCACAGGCGCAGCCACTGGGGCGCATGCTCAGCTGGCAACCGTCACGTCCGGTGGTTCAGTGGAGCGTGCGGCTGTGATGAGAGTTGTCGCCGGCCTGGGCTTTCGCCATCACACCTCCTGCCATGCGCTGCGCCAGGTGCTGGAGCAGGCCGTGCAGTCGGCACAACACGATCAACACGTCCCAATGTTGCTGCAGGCGCTGGCCACAGCACAGGACAAATGCGACCACCCCGCCCTGGCCCAGCTCGCGGCCGAGCTGGGTTTACCGGTTGCATCCGTGCCGCTGGCCTATGTGCGCGCCCAAAGCACGCAGCCCAGCCCACACGCACCCGCACGTTACGGGTTCCAGAGCCTCGCCGAGTCTGCCGCCCTGGCGGCTGCGGGCCAGGGCGCGGTGCTCGCATCGCGCCGCCACATCAGTGCCGACGGCACCGCCACCGCAGCCATCGCCCTTTACAAGCCTGATCACACTGCACCATGACCGTTCACTTCATAGGCGCTGGACCCGGTGCCCCCGACCTTCTCACCCTGCGGGGGCGCGACCTGATTGCCGCCAGTCCCGTTTGCCTGTACGCCGGCTCGCTGGTGCCTGAGGGGGTGCTGGCGCACTGTCCGCCCGGCGCGCACATCGTCAACACCGCGCCCCTGTCACTGGAGCAGATCGTCGCCGAGTTGCGTAGTGCGCATGAGCAGGGGCTGGACGTGGCACGCCTGCATTCTGGCGACCTGTCGGTGTGGTCTGCCATGGGCGAGCAGTTGCGCGCCCTGCGTGAGGCGGGCATCTCGTATACCGTCACGCCAGGTGTGCCCTCGTTCGCGGCGGCGGCTGCCACGCTGGGCTGCGAGCTCACCTTGCCGGGCATGAGCCAGTCGGTGGTGCTCACCCGCACCAGCGGCCGCGCCTCGCCCATGCCCGAGGGCGAAGCCCTCGCCCACTTTGCGATCACCGGGGCCACGCTCGCCATCCACCTGTCGATCCATGTGCTGTCCGACGTAGTGCTGACGCTGTTGCCCCACTATGGCGCCGACTGCCCAGTGGCCGTGGTCTGGCGCGCCAGCTGGCCTGACGAACGGGTGGTACGGGCCAGCCTCTCGACCATCGAGGCGGCCATGGGCGAAGGCATCGACCGAACCGCGCTCATCGTGGTCGGGCACAACCTGGGCGCGCAGGACTTCGGCCACAGCCGCCTGTACGCGGCCGACTACGACCGCCGCTACCGCCCGATAGGCGCTGATAAGCGTTTCCTCGAAGGTGCCGAATGAAACTCGAGCTGAGCCTGATCGGCATGGGCACGGGCCATCCGGACCACATCACCCGCCAGGGTGCTGCGGCCCTCAACAAAGCCCAGCTGGTCCTGATACCGCATAAGGGCGAGGACAAGGCCGAACTGGCGGCCCTGCGCCTGAGCCTGTGCCGGGAACTGATCACCCACGACGGCGCCGTGATCGCGACCTTCGACATGCCGGTGCGCGAAGGTGCCGACACCGACTACCTGGGAGCGGTCGACCGCTGGCACGACGCCATCGCCGCCGCCTGGCTAGACACCATCGGCCGGCACCTGCCCGATGGCGGGCGGGTGGCGCTGCTGGTCTGGGGCGACCCTTCGCTGTACGACAGCAGCCTGCGCATTGCCCAGCGGCTGGCTCTGCGGACCGAGCTGACCATCCATGTGGTGCCGGGCATCACGGCGCTGCAGGCCCTCACGGCGGCGCACGCCATCGCACTCAACGACATCAACGCGCCCGTGCTGATCACCACCGGGCGGCAGCTGCGCGAGCTTGGCTGGCCAGCGAGTGCCAATACCGTGGCGGTGATGCTGGACGGTCAGTGCGCCTTCCAGACCCTGTCGCCGGCGGGTCTGCACATCTGGTGGGGCGCCTACCTGGGCATGGCCAACCAGTTGTGCATCAGTGGCAGCCTGGCTGAAATGGGGTCGGTGATCGTGCGCGAGCGTGAGCGGGCGCGGGCACAACACGGCTGGATCATGGACACCTATCTGCTCAAGCGAACGGGCCCGGCCCACACCCATCATGCAAATTGAAACACCGCCTATCAACCGTGACACCCCCAAGCCCCAGGGCGAGCGCCGCGGGCTGGTGATGGTCCACACCGGCAAGGGCAAGGGCAAGAGCACGGCCGCGTTCGGGCTGGCGCTGCGCGCGCACGGCCGGGGCAAAAAAGTCAAGGTTTACCAGTTCATGAAGGTGCCAACGGCCCGTTTCGGCGAGCACCGCCTGTTTGAGTCCCTGGGCATCCCCATCGAGGGGCTGGGCGATGGCTTCAGCTGGAAAAGCCGCGACCTCGATCATTCTGCAGAACTGGCGCAGGCCGGCTGGGCCAAGGCCGAGGCAACCGTGCGGACCGGAGAGCACTTCATGGTGGTGCTCGACGAAATCATGTATCCGCTGCGATATGGCTGGATCGCACTGGAGACGGTACTGACCTGTCTGCGCGAACGGCCCCCGTCGGTGACGGTGGTGCTGACTGGGCGCAACGCGCCAGCCGAGCTGATCGAGCTGGCCGACATGGTGACGGAGATGACACTCATCAAACACCATTTCAATGCCGGTGTGCCTGCGCAACGCGGCATCGAGGACTGATGGCGTCGTCATTTCCGCACACCCGCTCTTTGCTTTGATCTTTCATCCATTTCATCAACAGGCCCCTCATGAATCTCCAGAAAATCCCCGCCACCATCGTCACCGGTTTTCTGGGCAGTGGCAAAACCACACTATTGCGCAAGCTGCTCACCAACGCGCAGGGTCTCCGCATCGCGGTCATCGTCAATGAGTTCGGCGAGCTTGGGATCGACGGCGAGTTGCTGCGGGGCTGCGGCATCGGCTGCGATGAGAGCGGCGAAGAGAACGGCCAGTTGTTCGAACTGGCCAACGGCTGCCTGTGCTGCACGGTGCAGGAAGAATTCGCACCCGTGATGGAGCTGCTCGCGGCCCGTCGCGACCAAATCGACTACCTCGTGATCGAGACCTCGGGCCTGGCACTGCCCAAGCCGCTGGTGCAGGCGTTCCAGTGGCCTGCGCTGCGCAACGCCTTCACCGTGGACGCAGTCATCACCGTGGTGGACGCGCCCGCTGTGGCCGCCGGTGATTTCGCGGACGACCCGGTGGCTGTGGATGCCCAGCGCCGTGCTGATGAGAACCTCGACCACGACTCGCCGCTGCACGAGCTGTTTGAAGACCAGCTGGCCACGGCCGATCTGGTCATCGTGCACAAGGTCGACGGGATGGACGCGGTGGCGCTCGAGGCCGTCGAAGCCACCGTCCGCGCCGAAGCACCGGCCGGCGTGAAGCTGGTGCGCGCATCGCATGGCGATGTGCCGCTGGACGTGCTGCTGGGTCTGCAGCGTGCGGTGGAAGATGTCATTGACGAGCGCAAGACCCACCACGACGACGAAGAAGACCATGACCACGACGCTTTCGACTCCGTGTCGGTGGCGCTGACCGTGACCGACCGTGACAGGCTGCTCGCGGCGCTGATGGTATTGGTGCAGCGTCATGAAATCTACCGCGTCAAGGGCTTCGTGGCGCTGCCCGGTGCGGCCATGCGCCTGGTGGTGCAGGGAGTGGGCCAGCGCTTTGACAGCTATTTCGACCGCGCCTGGCGCGCCGACGAGCCGCGTGCCACCCGCCTGGTCCTGATCGGCGACCACCTGGACGCCGCCGGCCTGCTTTCTGAGCTCCAGGCCGAATTGACCCGCTAGCACTTATCCCGTGCGTTTTTCCCTCCACTCCACCCTTGAAAGGACTTTTTATGCCCGACTCGACCTCCGTGACCCACAGACCCTCCTATACCCACGACTCGGCCCGGACTGTGTTGCGCCCCTTGCTGGCAGCGGCGGCACTCGGCTTGGTGGTTATGTATGGCGTGGGTTTCGCTGAGAGCCCGCTGGCCCACAACGCCGCACACGATGTCCGACACATTACTGTTAAGCCCTGCCACTGAATTGTTGGCACCAAGGAGAGCAACATGCTTTTTCAAAAGCTGATCTGGGCAGCGCTCACTACCGCTGTGGTGGTGGGCAGTCTCCAAACCGGTGTGCAGCGCTGGCAGGCCGCTCCGCTGATCTTGGCGGCCGAGGTGTACGAGGACCAAAAGGCAGAGGTATCCCCACCAGGCGCAGCGCTCACCGATCACGCGCATGGCGAGGGCCAAGCCGGCCCGGCGCACGACCATGGTGCTGCCGAGGAATGGGCGCCCGAGAACGGCGTAGAGCGCACTGGCTGGACGTGGGTCGCCAACATCCTGCATGCCTTTAGCATGGCATTACTGGTGTTTGCAGCGATGGGCTTCTGGTTTTCTCGGCAGGACACGTCCTGCCTGACGGCGAGCGCTTCGTTGCGTGTCGCTGGTCTGGTGGCGGCGGCCGGCTGGCTGAGCTTTCACCTGTGGCCCACCCTGGGGCTGCACGCCGAGGTTCCCGGCATGCAGGCGGCCCCGCTGCAGGCCCGACAGATATGGTGGACGCTGGCGGTGGGGTGCGCAGCGGGTGCCTGCGCCATCGCTGCATTTGTGCGCAGTCCCTGGCGCTGGCTGGCGGTGGCGGCTTTGCTCGTGCTGCCGTTCTTGGTGGGAGCGCCCAAGCCGCGAGGAGATGCACTCGCGGGCTTTGGCCCTGAAGCTCATGCCTCACTGGAGCAGTTGGGTCACCAGTTCATCCTGGCGACCACTTGGGTTGCGCTGTCGTTCTGGCTTTGCATGGGGCTGGTGGGAGGCCTGGCGTTCCAGCGCTGGGTGGCGCCCGGCGTTCGCGCCGCATTGTCCGGCACGAACACTGCCGCCCCGGGCGCCATGAACCCGGTGGATTGACGCCACGTCCCCAAGGTCCAACATGCATCTTTTGTCTACCCGACCCGGCGGCCACGTGGAAGACGCTGGCCTGGGCGTGGTGCGCGTCGCGCAAACGCCTGCCGACATCGTGGTCCTCACGGTGGCCGACACCACGTTGTCCCTGCTGGCAGAAGCGGTGGCGGCGCTGCCGCCCGATTTCCCGACCGTGCGCCTGGCCAATCTGATGTGGTTGCGGCAGCCCGCATCGACCGACATGTACGTTGACGACGTGCTGCGCCACGCCCGTATCGTGGTGATCGACCACCTGGGCGCACCAGCGGACTGGGCCTATGTGGTGGAACAGGCGACGACGCTGGCTCGCCAGCACGACCAGTGGCTGGCCATGTTTTCGGGCGAGCAGTTGGAGGACCCACAGTTGCTGTTGCGCAGCACAGCAGCAGTGGAGGACAGCCGTTTTATGTGGCAATGCCTGCGCGAGGGCGGTCGCGACAATGCCCGCGCCTTTTTTGACTTGATCGCGTACCGCGCGCTGGGGCGGGGGTCTTTGCCCGCGCTGCCACAGCCCTTGCCGCCCGTCGCACGCTACCTTCCAGCCCTGCCACTGGCCTGGCTGGACGGTGCACCGGTGGCCCTCGTGCTGTTTTACCGGGCCCATGCGCAGACGGGCAATACAGCGGTGTTCGACGCCCTGATGATGGCCTTGCACAGCGAGGGCGTCAACCCGCTGGCCCTGGCGCTGGACTCGCTGAAGTCGCCCTCGTCACTGGCGGCCGTGCATGCCCTGGCTGCCGAGCACTCTGTCGATGTCGTGCTCAACGCCACCAGCTTTGCAGTCGGTGCCATGGGCGACGATGGCGCCGACGGCGTGGACGCTCCACTGCTCGCCGGCGACGCGCCGGTGCTGCAACTCATCACCGCCGGCTGCGCGCGTGAGCAGTGGCGGGCCGATCCGCACGGCCTGCAGCCGCGCGACCTGGCCATGCAGGTCGTGCTGCCCGAAGTGGACGGCCGCATCGGCACCCGGGCCATCAGCTTCAAGGGCGTGGCCTGGCGCTGCGAGCGCTCGCAGGTGGATGTAGTGCGCTACCAACCAGAGGCCGACCGGATTGCATTCGTCGCCGAGCTTGCCCGGCGCTGGTGCGTCCTGCGCCGCAAGCCGGCGGCCGATAAGCGCCTGGCCCTGGTGCTGGCCAATTACCCCAGCGACGACGCCCGCCTGGCGAATGCCGTGGGCTTGGACACCCCGGCCTCGGTGGTGGGCATCCTAGGCGCGCTGCAGGCCCAAGGCTATGCCACGGGCGAGCTGCCCGCACACGGCGACGCCCTAATGGCGCGACTGATCGAGGGCGTAACCCACAAAGTGGACGCCAACGACCATCGCCCCGTCGGGCAAAGCCTCTCCATGGCCGACTACCTGGCTGACTTTGAAGCCCTGCCCCCTGACCAGCAGGCCGAGGTCAACGCGCTGTGGGGACCACCCGAGAAAGACCCGTTGTTGCGCAGCGGCCGCTTCATGGTGCCGGGCCTACGCGTCGGCCAGGTCTTCGTGGGCCTGCAGCCGGCCCGCGGGCGCGACCTGGACCTGGTCGCAAGCTACCACGATGCCGACCTTGTGCCCCCGCACAACTACCTTGCGTTTTACTTCTGGTTGCGCCGCGTCTGGGGCGCCGATGCGCTGGTACATGTGGGTACGCACGGCAACCTGGAGTGGCTGCCGGGCAAGAGCGTGGCGCTGGGTGCGGGCTGCTGGCCAGATGCGATCTTCGGGCCGCTGCCCCACCTGTACCCTTTTATCGTCAACGATCCGGGCGAAGGCAGCCAGGCCAAGCGGCGTACGCAGGCGGTGATCATCGACCACCTGATGCCGCCGCTGACGCGGGCCGAAACCTACGGGGCGCTGCAGGTATTGGAGCGGCAGATGGACGAGTACTACGAGGCTCTGTCGCTCGACCCACGCCGCGCCACTCGGTTGCGCCAGACCATTCTGGAGGAAGTGCTGCGCCACGGCTTGCACGCCGACCTGGGTTTTGAGGCGCCCGCCGACGAAGCCGCACGCCAGCGCCTGCTGGAACGGCTGGACGCCTACCTGTGCGAGATCAAGGAATCACAGATCCGGGACGGTCTGCACGTGTTCGGTCTGTCGCCTCAAGGGCGTTTGCGGACCGATACCCTACTTGCTTTGGCGCGGTTTCCACGCGGCAAAGGCCAGAGACAAGCCAGCTTGTTGCAAGCCTTGTCAGCCGACCTGCGGCTGGACGGATTCGACCCGCTCGACCCCAACTGGAACCAGAACTGGACCCAGTCGCGCCCACCGGTACTGGCAGCCTTAGGAAACGAAGCCTGGCGCCATGCGGGCCACACCCGTGATCGGCTGGAGCGATTGGCCAGCCGTCTGGTGGACGGCAGCGAACCTCTGGACCGCGCCAAGTGGCCGCTCACCGCGCAGGTGATGGACGAGCTGCAGGAGCGGCTCGGCCCCCGGCTGGACGCCTGCGGCGAGCAGGAAATGACCCAGCTGCTGCGCGGCTTGCGAGGCCGTTTTATCCCCCCCGGACCGAGCGGCGCGCCATCGCGCGGACGGCCGGACGTATTACCCACCGGCCGCAATTTCTACGCAATCGATACGCGCGCGGTGCCTACACCCACCGCCTACGCCATGGGCGTAATGGCGGCCGAGCGGCTGATCGAGCGCCATCTGCAGGACCACGGCGGGTTTCCAGCGTCGGTCGGGCTTTCGGTCTGGGGCACCAGCACCATGCGCACTGGCGGCGAAGACATCGCCCAGGCCATGGCACTGCTGGGCGTGCGGCCCAAGTGGGCGCCGGGCAGCCAGCGCGTAGTGGACATCGAGGTGCTCCCGATGGCGATACGTGACCGCCCTCGGGTGGACGTGACCTTGCGCATCTCGGGTTTCTTTCGCGACGCTTTTCCGAATCTGATCGACCTGTTCGACACGGCGGTTAAGGCGGTGGCGGCCATCTCGCTAGAAGACGAGCCCGACGACGTGAATCCAGTGCGTGCTCGCGTGCAGCGCGAGGCGGCCGATGCGTGTGCCCAAGGGATGTCCGAAGAGGTCTCGCAGAGGCAGGCCAGCTGGCGTGTTTTCGGCCCGCGGCCGGGCGGCTACGGCGCCGGCGTGCAAGACGTCATCGACAGTGGGCGCTGGGAAGCGCCGGGTGACATCGCCCAGGCCTACCTGCGTGCGGGCGCCTTTGCTTACGGCCAGGACGAACACGGTGCGGCGGCGCGCGCCAGCTTCGAGCGGCGTGTGGGCGGCTTCGATGTGGTGCTGCAGAACCAGGACAACCAGGAACAGGACATCCTGGATTCAAGTGACTTTTACCAGTTCCAGGGCGGCATGGCTGCCGCGGTACAACACCTGAGCGGCAAGGCGGCGTCCATGTACCACGGCGACTTCAGCACACCTGGATCGCCGCGCATCCGCAGCCTGAGTGACGAACTAGCGCGGGTGGTGCGGGCCCGCGTGGTCAACCCCAAGTGGATCGCGGGTGTGCAACGCCACGGCTACAAGGGTGCCTCCGAGATGGCTGCCACCGTCGACTCCCTTTTCGGCTTTGACGCAACCACTGGCCTGGTGGGGGACCACCAGTACGCTCTTGTGGCCGATGCCTACGTGTACGACCCTGTCAACCGCGCCTTTCTTGAACAACACAACCCCCAGGCCTTACGCAGCATGGGCGAACGCCTGCTTGAATCCATGCAGCGTGGTATGTGGCAGGAACCCGGCGAGCATCGGGAGCGCATCCAACAGACCTTGCTGGCACTGGAACACCGGCTCGAAACTCAGGGCGAAGGACCCACGAAATGAAGACATTCAACGCACACAACACGTCCCACGAACTGCAGGACGCCAACGATGTGATGTACCCATTTTCTGCGCTGATCGGCCACGCCGGGCTGCGGCAGGCGCTCCTGCTGGCGGCGGTAGACCCCGGCATCGGCGGCGTGCTGATCAGCGGGCCACGCGGCACGGCCAAATCGACTGCGGCGCGCGCACTGGCGGCTTTGTTGCCGGGTGCTCCCTTCGTGAGCCTGCCGCTCGCGGCCACCGTTGAGCAACTGGTGGGCACACTCAACCTCGAACACGTACTGCGCGACGGCCTCGTGCGCCTGGCGCCTGGCATGCTCGCTCGTGCGCACGGCGGCGTCCTTTATGTGGACGAGGTCAACCTTTTACCCGACGCGCTGGTGGACGCCCTGCTTGACGCGGCGGCAAGCGGCATCAACACGATCGAGCGTGAGGGCGTTTCGCGCCAGCATGCGGCCCGCTTCGTGCTGATCGGCACCATGAACCCCGAAGAGGGCGAGTTGCGCCCCCAGTTGCTGGATCGCTTTGGCCTGTCGGTGGTGCTGGAAAATCCCACCGATCATGCGCTGCGCCAGTCGATCGTCCGTGCCCGCTTGGACTTTGACCTCGATCCGCAGGCATTGATGCAGCGCACAGCCAGCGCGCAGGCCGAGCTGGTGTCCCGGATGGCAGCCGCGCGAGAAGCGCTACCTGCGGTGGACTGGAGCGATGCCGTGCTGGCGCACGCCACCGCGCTGGCCGTGCAGGCCGCCGTGGACGGTGTGCGCGGTGACCTAGTGCTGCTGAAGGCGGCCCGGGCCCATGCCGTGCTGGCGGGTCGGCTCGAGGTGACGCCGGCGGATGTCGACACCGTGGCCGAATGGGCCTTGGGCCACCGCCGGATGGCGCCGGCTCCCCAGGCCCAGCAGGCTGCGGCGCCCCCCCGCACTACCAGCGGCCCCTCAGGGGCGGGCAGTGCCGGGTCGCAGGCAGATCATTCATTGACGAGTGCCGCCGGGGACTGGGGCGCACTGCCGGCGCAGGCTGAAGGCTGGGAAGCGGTTCGAACCACTGGGGGGCCTGTCGCAAAAAAAGCCTGAGCCACCCCGCAGGCCGCGCCTCCACGGTGCCCGGACTGCGGCGGTGGTTCTCCATTGACCCATACGCAAGGCCGCAACTGGCGCAGAACGCGATGCAGGCATCGACCCACACGCCAGGGCGAATCGATTGGTGTCGCACTCTGCTGCGCAAAGGGCCCGCCGCCTTGCAGCGGTCCCATCTGCAGCGCGAACACCGCCCCGCTGACATGTCGACGCTTCACCTGATCGCGCTGGACAATTCCGGCTCCATGCGGCAAAGCGGTCGTCTGGCGTGGGCCAAGGGTTTCGCGGCGCGCCTTATCGAGGACGCGGCCCGTACCGGCAACCAGGTCGGACTGCTGCTGTTCGGGGGACAGGGGGTGCAATGCGTACTGTCGCCCACCCAGGCGCGGCGCTCGGCGTTGGGGCGCCTTCGGCCGCTGGGCGGGGGTGGCGGTACGCCCCTGGCGGCAGCGCTGGGTCAGGCGCAGACCGAACTTCTGGCGCATCGGCGGCGCCACGGCAATGGGCGCCGCCTGCTGTGGCTACTCACCGACGGGCGCAGCCTGGAGCAACCAGCAGCACCTACGGCGGCTGACCACATCGTCATCGTCGATTTCGACAACTCTCCTCGCCCACTCGGACGCTGCAGGGCCTGGGCACAGGCCTGGGGCGCCGAGTTGCGCCAACCCACCACTGACACACAATGACTCCAAAAACCGACCTCAGCACGACTGAGCTCATCATTTGCACCACCTGCCGCCCTGCGGAGAACACGCGAGATCAGCGCGCTGCAGGTGACATTCTGTTGGAAGCCGTGCAAACCGCACAGGCCTTCGGCGATCAGCCCGAGTGGGCCGCTATTCATGTGCGAGGGGTGGCGTGCACGGCCGGCTGCTCGCGCGCCTGCACGGTGGCTTTTCAGGCTCCTGGCAAGCACAGCTTCCAATTTGGCGACCTGACCCCCTCAGAGGACGCTGCCCGGCAACTGCTGGATTGCGCCGTGATGCATTTTCGGGCGCCCGATGGCAACTTGCCCCGCGATGCCCGCCCTGCCCTTTTGCGCAGCGGCATCCTGTGCCGCCTGCCACCGACCCGTTCATCCGCTGAAAGCAATCATGACGCGGGCCGTTGAAAGTCCTGCCGTGCAAGCCGCCGCGGCAGACACCGACCTGACCGGGGCGACGGCCCCGGAGCACGTTTTTTCGCCGGCTCAGCAGGAGGCCGTCTACCGCGCCATTTTCGAGCGGCGCGACATGCGCCACTTTGCCGGCGGTGCGGTTGCGCCGGCTGTGATGCGCCGCCTGCTCATGGCCGCGCACCATGCGCCCAGCGTGGGCTTCATGCAGCCGTGGCGCTTCCTGCGGGTAGCCACGCGCGCGTTGCGGGCCGAGTTGCAGGCGCTGGTGGAACAGGAGCGGCAGCAAACCGCCACGGCGCTGGGAGAGCGCATGGATGCGTTTTTGCGCCTCAAGGTCGAAGGCCTGATGGACGCGGCCGAGGTCTGGGTGGTGGCGCTGTCCGAGGGCCGTGAACAGCATGTGTTCGGCCGGCGAACCTTGCCGCACATGGACCTCGCCTCGACCGCCTGCGCGATACAGAACCTGTGGCTGGCCGCGCGCGCCGAGGGCCTGGGCATGGGCTGGGTTTCGATGTTCGACCCGGTGGCGGTGGCTTCATTGCTGGGTATGCCCGAAGGCGCAGAGCCCGTCGCGCTGCTGTGCATTGGCCCGGTCCGCCATTTTTATGATGACCCCATGCTCCAGCAACAGCGCTGGGCACAGCGAACGGCACTGGACGATGTGCTGTTTGAAGACACTTGGGGCCAGCCCCTGAGCGCGGGCGGGACGGCGGGCTCGGGACGTGGCGATTGATCCGGATCGCCTCAAGGAAATGATACGGAAAATGAACGTGCAGATCTCTCATGCCGACGCCTGACCTCGTCATGAGCCTCGTCGGTTGGTTCACCCCCGACGCAGCCGTACTGACCGGCGCGGTACTGGTCGGGCTGGGGCTGGATGACTGCAGCCCCCTTAATAGCCGTCGTTGTTGCCGTAACGCTGACGGGTGAGTCGATGACGGCTTCGTGCCAGCCAGCGTCTACCCAGCTCGTGACCACGACCGACGGCTGTCGTTAAGGCTTGTGTGACACCTGCCCAGCCGCACAAGCGGTCGAGCACCCTCAC
>JAZKHH010000107.1:0-3418 GCA_040385465.1 Pseudomonadota bacterium
TCAAGCTGCTGCAGACCGGCCACGCGCTGGCCAGCGTGGCGCAGCTCAAGGCCGTCGGTCTGGACACCGGCATCTACCCGCTGCTCGACGTGGTGGTGCAGCGCGCCGACGACGATTTCGTGAAACTCGCCCTGCAGGACACCGACCGCCGCGTGGGCGAAGGCAAGCCGGTGGCGCCGAGTTTCCTGCTGGCCTGCGTGCTGTGGGCCGACGTGCGCAAGGGCTGGAGCCAGCGGCTGAACGCACGCCCGGGCCAGCGCCCCCCGCCGCCGTTCGCGGCCTTGCAGGATGCGGTCGACGAAGCCTTCGATGCGCGCATCGGCGATGTGTCGGGTCGCGGCAAGCTCGGCGCGGACATGCGCGAAATCTGGATGATGCAGCCGCGCTTTGACAAGCGCGTGGGCACCTCGCCCTTCAGCCTGGTGGACCAGGCGCGCTTTCGTGCCGGCTTCGATTTCCTGCGCCTGCGCGCGCAGGTGGGCGAGGTGGAAGAAGAGTTGGCCCACTGGTGGGAAACCTTCAGCATGGCCAGTGACGACATGCGCGAAGACATGGTGGACGCGCAGCGCCGCGACAACCTGGCCAAACCCGGTGCCGGCAAGGCGCGGCGCGTGAAGCGCAGCGACGACGACCACCCGGCCAATGCCGGCGCGTCGAGCGACGCACTCACGCCCGACCCGCGTTTCCGTGCGGTCAACGAGGGCGGTGACGACCGCGAGGAGGAAGACACGGGTGAGTCCGATGACGGCGCCGAGTCGACCGCGTCCATCGACGGCTCGGCACCGGCCAAGAAGCGCCGCCGTCGCCGTCGCAAGCCGGGTGGCGCCGCCACCGGCGGCGAGCCGGGACCGGTCTAGCCTCTTCGGCTGTGGTCCGCCCTGACGTCACGGCCTTCGTCGCGCTCGGCGCGAACCTCGGCGATGCTGCGCAGGCATTGCGCGATGCCTTGGTAAACCTCGGTGAGGTGCCAGGCATCCGCTTGGTGCGGGCCTCCAGCGTGTACCGCACTGCCCCCGTGGAGTCGAGCGGCCCCGACTACCTCAACGCCGTGGCCGAGGTCTCGACCACACTCACAGCGCCAGACCTGCTTGACGCCTTGCAGTCCGTCGAACAACAGGCCGGGCGCGAACGCCCCTACCGCAATGCGCCGCGCACGCTCGATCTGGATCTCTTGTTGTTTGGTGATGCGCGTGTGGATTCAACGCGCCTGACAGTGCCGCATCCGCGCATGGTGCAGCGCGCTTTTGTCCTGGTGCCTCTGGCCGAAATTGCGCCTTCGCTGGTTGATCCCGCGCAACTGGCGGCGGTGGCCGATCAAGTCGTCGAAAAGTTCTAGGGCGCGAGCCGCTCGCGCAGCCAGCCGCCATCGGCCTGCGCGGTGTAGCGCAGCCGATCGTGCAGCCGACTCTTGCGGCCCTGCCAGAACTGCCAGTTGTCGGGCCTCAGGCGGTAGCCGCCCCAGTGCGGCGGGCGCGGCGGTTTCAGCAGGAACTGTGCACCGTACTTCGCCACGTTGGTCACCAGCACCGTGCGGCTGTCGATCACTTCGCTCTGCGGGCTGGCCCACGCGCCGATGCGGCTGTCCAGCGGGCGGCTGTGGAAGTATTCATCGCTCTCCGCATCGCCGACCTTTTCCACCACCCCTTCGATGCGCACCACGCGCTCGAGCTCGACCCAGTGGAACTGCAGCGCGGCAAACGGGTTGCCCGCCAGCTCCCGGCCCTTGCGGCTCTGGTAGTTGGTGTACCAGACGATGCCGCGCTCGTCATAGCCTTTGATGAGCACCACGCGGGTGCTGGGCCGCAGGTCGGAGCCCACCGTGGCCAGGGTCATGGCGTTGGGCTCGGGCACCTCGCTGCTGATGGCTTCGTGCAGCCACTTGGAGAACTGCTGGAGGGGATCGGCGTTGGAAGCCGACTCGCTGAGTTCGGCCTTTTCGTAGCTCTTGCGCAGGTCGGCGATGTTCATGGCTTCAGTATAGGAGTGGGGCGTACGCCCGGGCTTGCGGCAGGTCAATGAGCCTCATTCGCCGACAAGCTGCAGCAGCTTTCCCAGCGCGCGGTCGTGGATGCCGTGGTGCAAGAGGCCATGGAAGGTCTGGCGTGCGTAGTCCAGCGTGGTGCCGTAGCGTCCGCAGGAGCGGCTGAAAATCTCCCGGTAGCGCTCCTCACTCAGCGTGCCGGTGTGGCTGGGGCTGCGCCGCGAGAGCGTGAAGGCCAGCGCATGCACCGGTCCTTGTTCGGTCTGACAGGCCAGCCATTTGGGGTCGTACACCGGGTTGGGCATTTCACGCGCCCACAGCAGCGGCATCAGCGCTTCCACCTCGTCGTGCGGCACGCGCAGCGCCAGGCCCGTGCAACTGCCGCCAGGCATCAGCGCAAACACGAGGCCAGGGCATTCGAAGGTGCCCCTGTTGACGCGGCTCCACATTTCCAGGCAGCGGTGGTGCCCGTGCACGCGCGCCAGCCGCTGCTCGGCCGCGGTGAACTCGGGGCGCCACACCAGCGAGGCGTAGGCAAATACCCAGAGGTCGGGGCGAGGCCCTTGGGAGCGCCACTGCGCCAGCGTATCGGCCATCATCTGCGCGCCGTTGCGCTGGGCGGGGTCCCAGGTGGTGGGGCGCACCGTGCGGGGTGGGGTGTAGGAGGGTGCCATTTACAATCCTGCAGCGCCCGAAGGGCCGTGCCGCTGTGAGAAGCTGGCGCGTTGCGCCCGGGAGGTCGATGAACTTACAACCATTTTCACGGAGTGTTTCCCATGTCTTCCCAAGATACCGAAGTTGAGTACCGCGTGGTCGCGGTGTTGCTGGTGGCGGTGATTGTGCTGGTGACCGGCTTTGCCGTGGGCCTGGGCATTCACAAATCCCGTGGCGGTGCTGTCTCGACCACCGTAGCGGCGGCTCCCATGGCCGCTGCACCCGCCGTGGCCTCAGCCGTGGCTTCGAGCGACGACGCCAGCGTGGTGGTCGAAAACGGTGTGGTGAAGTTTTACTTTGCCTCGGGCAAGGCCGATCTGGCCTCGGGTGCGCTGGTGGCTCTGGGCGATGCGATCGCTGCTGCCAAGGCGGGCAAACGCCTGGTGCTCTCGGGTTTTCACGACGCCACCGGCGACCCTGCCTTCAATGCCGAACTCGCCAAGAAGCGTGCGCTGGCTGTGCGCGACGCACTGGTGGGTGCCGGTGTGGCCGAGACCAGCATGGAACTGAAGAAGCCCGAGCAGACCACCGGCACCGGCAACGACGCCGAAGCCCGTCGTGTCGAGGTGATGATCGCTGGCTGAGCCCGCGCTTCACTCCCGCACACAGCCCGGTTCGCCGGGCTTTTTTTCGCCTCGCCTCAGGGCGCCGGGGCTTCAAACACCAGACAGGTGGTGGTGGCGTGGGCGTAGAGTTTGCCGTCAGCGCCGACGATGCGGGCCT
>JAZKHH010000108.1:0-10151 GCA_040385465.1 Pseudomonadota bacterium
TTTTCATTGATTCACCGAGAGCATCACCATGGACATGATCACCGACGCCAAGCAGGTCGCCCGTCTTGAGGCCGAGCGCACCACCGCCATGGGCGGCGAGTTCCTCACCTTCCGGCTCGGCTCCGAGGAATACGGCATCGACATCCTCAAAGTCCAGGAAATCCGCTCCTACGAGCAGCCCACCCGCATCGCCAACGTGCCCGAGTTCATCAAAGGCGTCGTCAACCTGCGCGGCGTCATCGTGCCCATCGTCGACCTGCGCCTCAAACTCAACTGCACCAACGTCGAGTACAACAGCTTCACCGTCGTCATCGTGCTCAACGTGCGTGGCCGCGTCGTCGGCGCCGTCGTCGACTCCGTCTCCGACGTGCTCGAACTCTCCAAAGACGTCATCAAGCCCGCCCCGGCCATGAACTCCTCCGTCGACACCCAGTACATCACCGGCATCGGCTCCGTCAGCGACCGCATGCTCATCCTCATGGACATCGAAAACCTCATGTCCTCCACCGACATGGGCCTCATGGACGGCTGAGCCCTTCCGCCTCCTTCACCATTCCAGTGCACAGCATGCGCAAAAAAGGGCACCCGAGGGTGCCCTTCTTGTTGGCAACGACCTGGTCGGTCGCTGGTGTCAAGGCCTTCAGTTCAATGGCACCTTCTTGCCGGCCTTGTATTCATACAAGGTCATTTGCGGGTTCTTCAACTCGCCATCGGCTTCAAAAGCGATTTTGGCCGTCACCCCTTGATACTCGACCTTGGCCAGCGCAGGCAGATAGACCTTGGGGTCGACGGAGCCTGCTTTTTGCATCGCCTCGGCCAACACCATCGTGGCGTCGTAGGTGTAAGGCGAGTAAACCTGGAACTGCTTGGGGTACTTGGCGTCGTAGCGGGCACGCCACGCGGTGCCACCGGGCATCTTGCCCAATGACGCGCCGCCTTCAGCACAGACCACGTTGCCCAGCGTCTTGGCGCCACCAGAGAGCTCGGCCAGCTTGTCCGTGCAGATGCCGTCACCGCCGAAGAACTTGACGTTGGTCAGACCCAGTTGCTCCATCTGGCGCAACATCGGGCCGGCTTGCGGGTCCATGCCGCCGTAGAACACGCCATCGGGATTCTTCGACTTGATGGCCGTCAGGATGGCCATGAAATCGGTGGCCTTGTCGGTCGTGTACTGCTCGTCCACGATCTCGATACCACGCGCTTGAGCGGTTTTCTTGAACACTTCAGCCACGCCCTGGCCGTAGGCCGAGCGGTCGTCCACCACCGCAATGCGCTTGAGCTTCAAATTGTTCGCGGCATGCAGGGCCAAACCAGCCCCGAGTGCGTTGTCGTTGGCCAGCAGGCGGAACACCGTCTTGAAGCCTTGCTGGGTGTACTTGGGGTTGGTCGCCGAAGGCGAGACCTGCGGCATGTTGCAGTCGTTGTAAATCTTGGAGGCGGGAATGGTGGTGCCCGAGTTCAGGTGCCCCACCACGCCGTTGACTTTGGCGTCACACAACTTGGTGGCAGCGGCCGTGCCCTGCTTCGGATCGGCTGCGTCGTCTTCAGCCACCAATTCAAACTTTGCCTTTTTGCCACCGATCGTCAAGCCCTTGGCGTTCAGATCTTCAATGGCCATGCGGGCACCATTCTCATTGTCTTTGCCGTAGTGCGCTTGGGCTCCCGAGACAGGCGCCACGTGGCCGATGCGGACCGTAATGTCCTGGGCCGATGTTGAAGCAGCCACGGCCAGCAGGGACGCGCTCAAAACCCAATTCAGACGAAATTGCATTCGTATCCTCCGGTTGGAAAAAATGAGGTTGGTATCAACCTTCTTCACAATAACCCAAAAAATTGATAAAAAAACTAGGGTGAACACGCCGATCCGGCGGGCGCCCCCTCAGGCCGCGTCTCGGCGGTCCGCCTGCAGAGCCACCGCTTGGGCCACCACTTCATGCAAGGTCGATGCCAGCTCCACACGCAGCGCGGCCATCATGGTCTCGGCGCACTGCGCCAGGATGGGCACCAAGATGTCTTTCAGCCGCTCGTTGAGCACGCTGTCGACTTGCGCCTGCACCGATCGCAAGACCTGCTGGGTCAATGCAGCCTGCGCCTCCAGCGACAAGCAGCCCACCAAGGCCGAGCTGCGCTCAACCCGCCCCTCGTCGCGGCCACCGGCCGGGTGCGTCACCAATTCCAGCGCCGGGCTGGCCCTCAGCGCCAGCGCCGCGTCCATGTCGACGACTTCGGTCAGCGTCGGCACTTGGGCAGGCTGGGTTTTCGCAGACTTCAATCGGCCACCTCGTGTTTCTCAGGGCTGTGGCCAGCCGCCAGGTAGTGCTTCCAACGCCGCCGCCCCGCATCGCGTTGCGCCTCGGCCGCGGGCACGATGTCGATCATTCGCGCAAACCGCTCCACCCCTTCGGGCGGCTCCTCGCCCACGTTCAACACCACCGCCTCCGCAGGCACGTCTTGGGTGAGTTGCGCCATCAACCAGATGGGGGTGCCCTGCCGCTGAGCCTGCACACTGGCGTCGGCCACCGCACCAGCGTGCACCATCACGTGGGGCACAAATTCCAACGGCTCAAACGTCCAGAGCAGCTTGTCCAGTTGCTGAAGTTCGCGCTGCGGCCCGGTGACCACGACCCGCGCGCCCACCCGGTAAGCCTTGCGCAGCAAGCGACAGGCATAGGGCAGCGCATCCGGCACGTTGACGTGGAAAGAGATCTGGGTCATCCAATCCTCAGCCGCGCTTGACCCGAACCGGCAGCGCGGGCTGCTGTGCCAGCACAAAGTGGGTCAACAGCCCGACCGGGCGCCCCGAGCTGCCCTTGGCACCCCCGGATTTCCAAGCCGTGCCCGCCACGTCCAGGTGCGCCCAACGGTATTTGCCTGTGAAGCGTTTGAGAAACATGGCCGCGGTGATGGCTCCGCCCGCACGCGAGCCCACGTTCGCCATGTCGGCGAAATTGCTTTTGAGGCCTTCGTCGTATTCCTCATCGAGCGGCATGCGCCAGCACGGATCCAGGGCCGCGCGACTGGCGTCCAGCAGTTGTGTCGCCAGGGCGTCGTCGCTGGTGAACAGGCCGCTGTGGTGGTGTCCCAGGGCCACGATGCAAGCACCGGTGAGGGTAGCCACGTCAACCACCACAGCCGGCTTGAAACGCTCGACGTAGGTGAGCGCATCGCACAGGATCAACCGCCCCTCGGCGTCGGTGTTGAGGATCTCGATGGTCTGGCCTGACAAACTCGTGACCACGTCGCCCGGCTTGACGGCGCGCCCACTGGGCATGTTTTCACACGAGGGGATCACTGCCACCACGTTCAGCGCCGGTTGCAAGTCCGCGATGGCGCGCATGGCGCCCAGCACGCTGGCCGCACCGCCCATGTCGAACTTCATCTCATCCATGTCCCCGGCCGGCTTGATCGAGATGCCGCCCGAATCGAAGGTGATGCCCTTGCCCACCAGCACCACCGGGGCTTGTGTCTTGGCAGCGCCCTCGTAGCGAACGATGATGAATTTCAGCGGCTCGTCCGAGCCTTGGGCCACGGCGAGGAACGCGCCCATGCCCACCTTCTCGACCGCCTTGCGGTCGAGCACCTCGACTTTCAAGCCATGCGACTTGCCCAACTTGCGCGCCTGGTCGGCGAGGTAGCTCGGCGTGCAGTAGTTGCCGGGGCGGTTGGCGCACTCACGCGCCAAGGTCATGCCGGCGCTCAAGGCTTGCCCGATCGCCAAGCCGCGTTGCACCGCGGCGGCTTCCAGCTTGGTGCAGGCCAGGCTGACCCGTGTGAAACCGGCTGCGGGAGGCGCGCTGGGCTTGGTGTGGCGGTAGATGTAGGTGGCATCCAGGACACCGGTGACCAGCGCCTCGGCATGGGCAGCGCTCAGCTCGCCCCCTGACAAAGCCACCCCCACCTGGCGGGCGCCAGCGGACTTCAAGCCGCTCAACGCCGTGGAGACCGCGCTCTTGAAAGCTTTCGGCGTGGGCAGCGCCGCTGCCACGAACACCAACCGGGTGGCCTTCACGCCGGCACAGCGGTGCAGGCACAAAGACCGGCCTGGCTTGAAAGCGAAATCTCCGTCTTTGAGCGCCGTGTCCAGCGCCTGCAGCAACACCGTGTCCAAGGCGGGATCGGCCTTGTCGCCGGCCAAAACGACGATCAAGGTGTCGACGGCCAAAGCCGACAAGCCCGCAAGAGAAGCAATTTGGTGTCTGAAGTCCATAATCCGCAGGAAAAATTGGGTCCGATGATGTTATTCGATTCCACCTTGCGCCGTGAGTTGGCGCGCAGTTTTGGCGCCACATTGGTGGTGATACTGACCATCGTCCTGACGATGTTCTTGATTCGCACCTTGGGTCAAGCCGCGCTTGGCCGTGTCAGTCCGCAGGATGTGGTGCTGCTCTTGGGCTACACGTCGTTGGGCCACCTGCCCACGATGCTGGCGTTGTCCCTGTTCATTTCGGTGGTGGCCACCCTGGGCCGCATGTACCGGGACAGCGAGATGACCATCTGGTTCGCCAGTGGCGTCGGCTTGCGCCGCTTCGTGCGCCCGGTGCTGCAGATGGCCTGGCCTGTGCTGTTGGTGGTGGGCCTGTTGGCCCTGGGGGTGTGGCCCTGGGTCAACCGGCAGAGCGAGGAGCTCAAGTCCCGCTATCAGGGTCGCTCGGACCTGGCCCGCGTGGCGCCAGGCCAGTTCCAGACGTCCAACGACGGGCGTCGGGTGTTCTTCATCGACCGCGAAAGCGAGACCGACCAGGTGGGACGCAACGTGTTCATCTTGTCCAGGGTGGGCGACATCGAGTCGGTGGTGACCGCACGCAGCGGCCGCATCGAGACCCGTGGCACCGATCAACTGCTGGTCTTAGACCGTGGCCAGCGCAATGAAGAAAACCTCGGCACCGGCGAAAAATCGCTGGCGCAGTTCGAGACCTACCGTGTGGTCATCGGCGAGCGGGTCATCGACAACAGCGGCAACGTGCCGGCCAAGGCGCGCAACACCCTGGAGCTGCTGGCGAATCCGTCGGTGGTGCACCAGGGCGAGCTGTCCTGGCGGTTGGGGCTGTTGCTGGGTGCCGCCAACCTCACCCTGCTGGGCCTGGGGCTGGCCAACACCAGCCCGCGGCGGCCCAACAACTGGAACCTGCTGTTCGCCCTGCTCAGCTTTGTCGTTTACTACAACATGATCAATTTGACCCAGGCCTGGGTGGCCGCAAGCAAGCTCAGCATGGGCACGGCCATGGCCTTGTCGCACGGCGGCGCCTTGGCCCTGGCCTTGGCGCTCATTTGGTGGCGCGACAACGGCACGGTGCGCCGGATGGGGTGGTCGGCCCGGCCACGGTCGGCATCGCCCAGCCGGCGGTCTGCTGCCCCTGCCCGTGCCCGCACCCCCGCTTCGACGCCGGGCTCGCCCTCGCCAGCCAGCCCGACCCGACGAAAAAAATGAGGACCATTCGCCGCCTGTTTTACGCTGACATCCTGTCGTCGGTGGCCTTCGTGGCCTTGGCGTTCTTGTCGCTGTTCTTCTTCATCGATTTCGTGGAGGAGCTGGGTGCCGTGGGCCGGGGGGGCTACACCACGCTGCACGCCGTGGCCTACAGCCTGCTCGAGCTGCCTGGCCACCTGTACGAGCTGTGCCCGATCGCCATCCTGATCGGCACCATCTACACGCTGTCGCGCATGGCGCAGTCTTCCGAGTTCACCATCCTGCGCACGGGCGGCTTGGGCCCGGGGCGCGCTTTGGGCATGCTGGCCTCGCTGGGCGCCGTGTTCGCCGTGCTCACCTTCGCCGTGGGCGACTACGTGGCGCCCTACAGCGAGCAAAAGGCCAACCAGCTGCGCGCTTATTTCAAGGGCGGCAGCACCCGGCTGGAAACCGCCAGCGCATGGCTCAAAGACCGGCGCGCCGACCGCTCCTCGTCCATCATCCAGATCGGCAGCCTGGCGCCGAACGGCACGCTTCAGGACGTGAACATCTTCGAGTTCGATGCCGACAGCCGCCTGCTGCGGCGCCTGTCGGCCAAGGAGGTGGAAGTGAACGACCAGCTGTGGCAGCTGAACGACGTCACCATCACTCACTGGCTGGAACAGGCGGCGCCCACAGAACGGCTGGCCACCCATGCCTGGTCCAGCAGCCTGTCGGCCGGGGTGGTGGCTGCGGCGGTGATGCCGCTGGAGACCACGTCGACCCTGGAGCTGTTGCGTTACGTGAACCACCTGTCGAACAACGAGCAGACGGCACAACGCCATGCGATCCAATTTTGGAAACGAGCGTTTTATCCCTTGGCCTGTCTGGTGATGATGGG
Organism: Pseudomonadota bacterium; assembly: GCA_040385465.1. Classification (GTDB taxonomy): domain Bacteria; phylum Pseudomonadota; class Gammaproteobacteria; order Burkholderiales; family Burkholderiaceae_C; genus CANHBY01. The sequence continues at coordinate 6,288 of JAZKHH010000108.1, forward strand.
CCTGGCCCTGCCATTCGCTTACCTGCAGTCGCGCAGCGGCAGCGTGAGCTTGAAGGTGTTCGGGGGCATCATGCTGGGCATCAGCTTCGTGCTGTTGAACAACGTGGTGGGCCATGTGGGCCTGTTGAAAAACTGGACACCCTGGCTGGTGGCCGTTTCACCCAGCGCGCTGTATTTGTTCATGTCAATGACCGCTTTTGCTTTCTTGGTGCGCTACCGATGACTTCAACCCCTTTGACGCAAGGCGTCTTGCTCTTCGCCCATGGCGCCCGCGACCCCCGCTGGGCCGGCCCGTTTGAAGCGGTGGCGGCTCACCTGCGCTGTCACCGTCCTGATTGGCAGGTCCAACTGGCGTACCTGGAATTCATGAGTCCGGGCCTGGTGGAAGCTGGGGGGGAATTGACCCAGCAAGGCTGTCGCCAGGTCACCGTGGCACCCTTGTTCCTCGGGGCCGGTGGCCACGTTCGCAAAGACCTGCCGGTGCTGATGGACGCCTTGAAAGCCGCTCACCCCGACGTGCAATGGGTGCTGGCGCCGGCCATTGGTGAGGTTGACAGCGTCACCCAAGCCATGGCCGAAGCGGTGAGCGCCCTGGTCGTCGCCGGAACTCCCTGAAGGCTGTGATGGACTCGGGACGGCATCGCATTCCGGCAAGACGCCAACAGCACGGCGTCACCACGCCGTGGCCGGCCGGTCGGCCCTGTGCTCGGCCTTCCTGCCCCGCTCCCCTCTTCCGCTAACGAGCGCCGCCTCCCCCATGAACCTGCACCAATTTCGTTTCGTCCAAGAAGCGGTTCGCCAAAAACTCAACCTCACTGAAACCGCCAAGGCCTTGTTCACGTCGCAGCCCGGCGTGTCCAAGGCCATCCTGGAGCTTGAAGGCGAGCTGGGGGTGGACATTTTTGCCCGCCACGGCAAGCGCTTGCGGCGGGTGACCGAGCCGGGGCAAGAGGTGCTCAAGTGCATCGAAATCATCTTGCGAGAGGTCCACAACCTCAAGCGCATCGGTGAAGAGTTCTCGCAACAAGACGTGGGCACGCTGTCCATCGCCACCACGCACACCCAGGCGCGTTACGTGCTGCCCGAGCCCCTGGCGTTGCTGCGCAAGAAATTTCCCAAGGTGAACATCAGCTTGCACCAGGGCACGCCGGAACAGGTCTCGCACATGCTGCTCACCGAGGTGGCGGAAATCGGCTTGGCCACCGAGTCTCTGACGCACGTCGACGATCTGGTGTCGCTGCCCTGGTACGAATGGCAACACGTGGTGGTCATGCCGCAGGCGCACCCCCTGGCCAAGCTTGAGCAGCTGACGCTGGAACATCTGGCGCAGGAACCCTTGATTTCCTACCACCCTTCGTTTGCCGGGCGCAGCCGAATTGATCAGGCCTTTGCCAAGCGTGACTTGAAGCCCCGGGTGGTGCTGGAGGCCATCGACTCCGATGTGATCAAGACCTACGTGCGCAGCGGACTGGGCGTGGGCATCGTTGCCCACATGGCCATGCAGGACGAGCCGGCATCCTCCGAACTGGTATGGCGGCCCGCCGGCCAGCTTTTCGGACAGAACGTGGCGCGCATCGCCTTCAAGCGCGGCGCCTACCTGCGCAGCTTTGTTTATGCTTTTGCGGAAATGCTGTCTCAGCGCCTGAGCCGGGCCCTGATTGACCGGGCCATCTCCGGCACCGAAGACGACTACCAACTCTAGCGGGTGTGAGACCCCACCTGACAAGACAACGCAGGAGCGCCCGTGATGCACACCGCCCACCCCGATCTGGTGCCACCCAGCAGGCTGCCCCGGGTCGGCACCACCATCTTCACCACGATGTCCACCCTGGCGGCACAACACGGCGCCGTCAACCTCGGGCAGGGCTTTCCCGACTTTGCCTGCGATCCGGCGCTGGTCGATTGCGTGACCCGCGCCATGCAGGCGGGCGCCAACCAGTACGCACCCATGACCGGGTTGGCGGCCTTGCGCGAGGTGGTGTCAGCTGACCTGGCGCAACGCCATGGTGTGACCTGGGACCCTCAGCAGGAAATCACCATCACCGCAGGCGCCACGCAGGCCATCTTCACGGCATTGCTGGCGATCGTGCACCCTGGTGACGAGGTGATCGTGCTGACGCCCTGCTACGACAGCTACGGGCCGAACATCACGATGGCCGGCGGCACCGTGGTGCCCGTGCCCTTGACACCGGGCACCTTCCGGCCTGACTTTGACCGCCTGGCGGCCGCCCTCACCCCACGCACCCGTGCCCTGGTGATCAACAGCCCGCACAACCCCACCGGCACCGTCTGGTCGGCCGCCGACATGCAAGCCTTGGCCGAGCTGTTGCGGCCCACCTCGGTGGTGGTCGTCTCCGACGAGGTGTACGAGCACATGGTGTTCGATGGCCAGCCCCATGAAAGCGTCGGCCGCTGGCCGGAGCTCGCGGCCCGCAGCTTCATCGTCTCGAGCTTTGGCAAGACCCTGCACGTGACCGGCTGGAAAGTGGGCTATGTGGTAGCACCCGCGGCCTTGAGCGCGGAGTTCCGCAAGGTCCATCAATTCAATGTGTTCAGCGTCAACACCGCCGTGCAACAGGGCTTGGCCGACTACCTGGCGCACAGCGCTGCAGTGGCCGCCTTGCCGGCGTTCTACCAACACAAGCGCAATTTTTTCCGGGCGGGCCTGGCGCGCACCCGCTTCAGGTTGCTGCCATGCGAGGGCACCTATTTCCAGTGCGTGGACTACGCCGACATTGGCCCGCAGCCGGAAGAAGCGTTTTGCCGTTGGCTCATCGAACACATCGGGGTGGCCGCCATCCCGCTGTCAGCGTTCTACCCCGATGGCCACAACCAAACGGTGGTGCGGTTTTGCTTCGCCAAGCAGGAAGACACCCTGGTTGAGGCCTTGGACCGCCTGGCAGCCCTGTGAAGCGGAGCCCTCAAACCGTTGACAAGGGCAGCTCCAGGTCCACGTGGCCGGCTTCGGTGCCAGGCGTGGAGAGGTCGCGTGCCACGGCATGCAGCATCAACAGGTCGCGGTAGGCGCCGAGGTCGAAGGTCACGCTTTGGCCGTCATGCCGGTGCAACAGGCTTTCAAGCAATTTCACGGCGGAAGGTGGGCTGACCCAATGGGCTTCCAGCGACTGCTGGATGTCGAGGTGATCCTCCAACCCCCGCTGCGAGCCGGTCGGCGCCGGGCTGTTCCACTCAGGAATGCGGGCATTGAAGCGGCGGTGAAACCGCAGCCTCAGCTGCTCATAAGGCATCCGCTCACCGCGCCGACGGTGAATGTCGAGCAGTTTCAGGTACGGCAGGGGGCTGTGGCCACCTGCGCTGCTCATGTGCCCGTTGAGCAAGTCGATGGCAGCTTGGTCTTGCCCCAAAGCAATGAAGAAATCCGCCTCTTGCTCAAGATCGACCACCTCGGCCACCGCCCACTCTTTGGCCGGTGCTTGCAGTGGCGCGGGCTCAACGGAGGTGGTGAGTGTTTTGGCCGTGACAACAGGCGGCATGTCCAACAGGACCGGCCCGCTGTCACCCAAACGCGAAGGCATCGAATCCAGCACCAAGGGCTGCGAGCCCACGGCGCGCTTGCTGGGCAACGGCTCCTGGAACCCGCCAGACTGTTGGAAAAATGGGGTCGGGCGACGCCGTTGGCGCCACAAAACGGCCCCCAAGGCCATCGTCAACAGCCCCACGGTGGCCGCCAAAAGCCACACCAAACGAGGCTGTTGATGCTGCTGAGCCCGGTACTGATCCCGTTCGGCCTTGAGCGCGTCCTCGGTGCTGCGCAGTTTGGCCTGCAGTCCGGCCATGTTGGCTTGCACAGCCTGGCTCTCGGAGGTGACTTGTTTGAGCATCTCTTCCAGCTGATTGAGCAAG
>JAZKHH010000108.1:10251-28696 GCA_040385465.1 Pseudomonadota bacterium
CGACGCCGAACTGGGTGCGGTCGGCACTGAGGCGGTGCTGGCAAACACTGAGGAGGAACGCACCGGCGACGTGGAGGCGCCATTCGAGGCCACCGCCGGGTTGATCGCCGGCACGGTGGGCGCCAGGCCGGGAGGGTCGATGAACAGCACGAACTGCCGGCTCACTGACGAGTCACAGCCCACGCTGAGGGAAACGGTCACCACCGGCTCGATGATGCCGATGTCGGTGGTGATGTGCACGCGGTACGACGCGTCGCCTTGGGCCCGCTCCACCCGGGTCCGCACCGACTTGGGCGGCACCAGGTTGTCGCCTGCCTGAACACGGGCCTTGACGCAATCGGAAGCGGGCAGTCGGCGGTCCCCTTCGGCGCCCAGCACGGGCACCGACACACGCAAGGGCGATCCCAGCACAGTCTGGTCGTTCACCGTGCCCACGCTCAACGCCCACGTCATCGAAGTTGCCGACAGAAGCACGGAGGTGCTGCAGACGAGACGCACCGAAGATGATGCTGAAGGCATGGAAGTCCCTTGTGTTGGCCAAAGAGATCGAAGGCTCAGGTCACTCTACCAAGGGGCGGTGCCCCGCAGCGGCGGAAAGAGACGGGCAAGCGCCCGCCAATTCAGGAGGCCGTTCTGGCGGGCCGGTGCGACCAGGTGCCCGGCTGGGTGCTGGGCGTATCGAGCGAGCCCGACAAGGTGCTGCTGTCGCCTGGCTCCAACGTGGACACCCGCATCACCTGTTCCGCCGCCACCAGAAAGACGCCTTGCAGGTGCGTCAGCAGGTCTTGGGACGGCACGGGAATCTGCGCGCGCAGGTACAGCCGCCCGCGCAGGGTCATCAATACAAAAGGAATGTCTTCCGGCAGCCACTCGCGTGCCAGCTGTTCCAACGCGGCAGCCAAGGGCCCGTCGAGCCACCACTGCGCCACGCTGGGCGCGTTGGACCAGGCGCCGTAACGGCTGCGCAGATCCTTGTGGCACGACAGGTTGACCTTGGGAAACATCGCCAGCCAGCGCATTTCTTCCGGCGCCGAGCAGTCAATGACGGTTTGGGTGGTTTGGGTGTACTGGTCGAAGGCATTGGCCTCCAACTGCTCAGCCAAGCTCCGATTGAGCACCAGCATTTGCAGGTCCGAGGGCAGGTGCAACTCCATGCGCAGGCGCAGTTCCCGCTGCTGGATGAAGGTGCGCTGGCTGGGGCCCCATTCGAGCCGCCACGGCTTGTCCGACCACTGACCGTCCAGCGCAAAGCCGTCACCCTCGCGCACGCGCTTGAAATCCCAGCCCTGCTGCCGAGACCACTCTGACATCGCGGTCAGATCGAAGCCCGCTTCGTTGTTGGAAAACCAGCGTTTGACCTGGTCAAGCATGGGCACCCCCGATGCGGCCCGGGCCGCCTGTGGCACGCGCCGGGCAGGCCGTGTCACTGCATGGAAAAGTTGACATGTTGAATTTCATGCTCAGATCTCCCGGGCGCTGTCCCAGTGGGGTCGCACCGGCCCGCGTTAGAGTTCAAAACCCACCTTTCCGCCAACAGGAGACCTTGATGATCGAAGTGTATTCATGGCCCACGCCCAATGGCCACAAAGTTCACATCATGCTGGAGGAATGTGGCCTACCATATCAAGCCCATGCGATCGATATCGGCGCAGGTGACCAGTTCCACCCCTCTTTTCTGACGATCAGCCCGAACAACAAGATTCCCGCCATCGTCGACCCCGACGGCCCTGACGGGCGGCCCATGTCGCTGTTCGAATCGGGTGCTATTCTGTTGTACTTGGCAGGCAAAACCGGCCGCTTTTTACCGACCTCCACCCGCGACCGCTACGAGGTCCTGCAGTGGTTGATGTTTCAGATGGGAGGCGTGGGCCCGATGCTCGGTCAGGCCCACCACTTCCGCATTTACGCCCCTGAAAAGATCGATTACGCGGTAGAGCGCTACACCCGGGAGGCCAAGCGCTTGTACGGTGTGATGGACCAGCGCCTGGCGCACGTTCCCTACCTGGGAGGCGACGAGTACTCCATTGCCGACATTGCGGTGTTTCCCTGGTTGCGTTCGTGGCAAAACCAGGGCATCGACTGGGCCGACCACCCACACCTGCGGCGCTGGTTCGACGAAGTGGGTGAGCGGCCGGCGGTTCAGCGGGGTGTGGATGTGCTCAGCGCCCAACGGCGCGCCTTGACGGACGAGCGGGCCAAGGAAGCGTTGTTTGGCCACCAGCAATACCAGCGGCGTTGAGACGCCCTGCCCCTGCCCATGGGACGCCAGGGGGTTGTAAAAAGGTCGGGCATCACTGCGAAATTTCTGGCCTCCAGCCCCACTTTCGCGCAAGTGTTGCTCCTACGAAGTGCTCGAGGTCTTGCCAACAAAATTGCTCTCAGCCTGATGGCAAGGCTTTTTCACTACGAGGAGACCTGTATGAAACTCTTGAACCACGCCGCGTTTGCATTGATTGCCGCCACTTGCGCCACTGGCGCGCTTGCGCAATCCAACACCGCCCCCACCACGCCTGCCAATCCTCCTGCTCAAGTGGGTGTCAACCCCAACGAAGCAGCTGAAGCCAATCAGAAGGCGGTGCCACGCAGCGACGTCGGCTCCGTGGTCCGCACTGGCCCATCGGCGCCCGACAAAGCACGCAACGTCGTCAATGAGACTGGCAACGCCGCACGTTCCGCTGGCGATGCTGTGACGCCCGATGCAGCGACCACCCCCCGCACGGTTCGCGCGCCAAAGGCCGACCGCAACTGATCCGCCAGTTCAGGCCGCAGACCAACGTCGCCGGCCTGCTTGCCAACGGACCGATCGACTCCATTCCATCCCTTTGAAGGAAACCCATCATGAATGACACCACCACCCTCGACAACGGCATTTCATCGTCCACTCGGAACCGCGCCTCGACGCAGTCCGGCTCCATGGTCACCGGTCTGTTTCCTGACCGCCAAAGCGCCGAAGCGGCCTATGACAGCGCCCAGGCCCGCGGCTACTCTCGTGATGACGTCAACCTCGTGATGTCAGACGACACACGCAAGCGTCATTTCGGCAAAGAATCCACCAGCACCGAGCTGGGCAACAAGGCGGCTGAAGGCGCCGGCATCGGCGGCGCCATCGGCGGCACGGTGGGCGCGGTGTTGGCGGCCATCACGGCGGTCGGCACCAGCTTGGCGCTGCCAGGGCTGGGCATTGTGATCGCTGGCCCGTTGGCTGCGGCCGCAGCCGGCGCCGGCGCGGGTGCAGCAGGCGGCGGCCTGATCGGTGCGCTGATCGGCTGGAACATTCCGGAAGAGCGCGTCAAGCACTATGAGGACGGCATCAAGCAAGGTGGCATCCTGATGGGTCTGCGGACCAAGAGCGATGACGATGCCCAACACTTGGAAGGCGCCTGGAAGCAACACCGCGGCGAGCACATCTACCGCTAAGCAAGACAAAGACCATCGCCACTTGGCGGTGTTGCCACGGGAAGGCTGCCAGGCTTTCTCGTGGCAAACGTCGTGGTGCCTTTGTTCGATTTTTCCGGAGGGGGCAAGAGATGAAAAAGCCTGGTGGTGCGCCGGGGTGGCGTTGGATGGCCGGCAGCCTTTCGGCCCTTGGTTTGGTGAGCGTGGTGGCCGGCACGGCGTGGCTCGTCCGCGACACCACCGTGGTTACCGACATGGCACCCCGGGTTCAGCAGTTCGACCGTGGAAACGGTGGAACACCGGCAGCATCCGAGCTGAAAGCCCGTCAGCTGGCCGCATGGGTGCGCCGCACGGGCGACAACCGATCCCGGCCTTTTGCGATCGTGGACAAACAAACAGCACGGGTTCACGTTCACTCGGCGGACGGCCGCGAGGTGGCCGTGTCACCGGTGTTGGTGGGTTCAGCGCGCGGCGACGACTCGGTGCCCGGGATCGGTGAGCGACCGGTGAACCAGATTCGACCTTCCGAACGCATCACCCCTTCCGGACGGTTCGAATCCGAGCCTGGCGTCAACGTCCAGGGGGAAGACATTGTCTGGATTGACTACGACGCGGCAGTGTCGTTGCATCGGGTCCGTCCGACGGTGGCGTCCGAGAGGCGCCTGGAACGTCTTGCATCCCCACGCCCCCAGGACCAACGGATCACCTACGGGTGCATCAACGTGCCGGCGGATTTTTACGAAACACACATCCGACCTTCACTCGGACAAGCACCAGGTGTGGTCTATGTGCTGCCCGAGACCCGATCGTGGTCGCATGGACAGGGCACGACGCTGTAAAGACCCAGCCGATCAGCGATCGAGACCGGCAAATGCGCCGACTTCGCGGGGGGCTTGATGAGCGACCGCACACCAAGGTGCGGTCGCCCACCGACTGACTGACACATCAATCAGTGACCCTTGACGGGCGGGCTATTTGCGCGTCTCGGCATACGCCAAGCGGGCCGCAGCATGCGCCTTGAGGCGCGCCGCAGCGCCTGGCAGGCCGCGTTTGACGTCGCGCTTGGCGCGGTGAACGTTGTCTCTGAGACGGTGCAGCTTGGCGCGGTTTCGTTGGGCTTGAATGGCCATTGGACTCTCCATGAAGGTGGAGGTGCAGGGTACTTGATTTCGCCAGCCATCGCCGACATCCCAACAGCGCAACGCTGGTTTTTGGCAGCGCCATTGGCGAAACAGGCTGCAGGGCGCCGCCGCCCCATCGAGGTCACCAGCCGCTGAGCTGAGGGGCGCATGCAACTGCTGGCCGCAGCTGCCACCAGGACCCACTTGGTGTGGGGCGCGAAACGCAGGCATTTTGGCCGAACCTGGCGATGAAGCGGCAGGACACAGCGCTGATTCGGGCATCCACGACGGGTGAACCTCCGACAGCAAATCGCTCAATCACGCGGCAAACTTCCAAGCCGATCCCCGCAGACAAAAGGCTGGCGCGACGTTTTCGTCCGATCGAGGACGCCTGGTAGCAGGCGTGAAGGTGTGCAAGCAAAGGAGTTGAACGTGTGGTGGACTGAAGTCTGGGTGGCATTGCAACAAGAGTTTTCGGATCTGGCCGACCCGGCAGACATCACCCGGGTCTGCATCCGGCTGCTGGTGGCACTCATCCTCGGCGCCGCCTTGGGGTACGAGCGCGAAGCCACAGGCGCCGCCGCCGGACTGCGCACGCACATGCTGGTGGCCTTGGGATCGGCCCTCTTCATGGTGATCCCCTACCAGGCCGGCATGCGGATTGAAGACATGTCGCGGGTGATGCAAGGGTTGACCTCAGGCATTGGATTCCTGGGTGCCGGTGCCATCCTCAAACACAAAAACCAAGACGTCCGCGGTTTGACGACGGCCGCCAGCCTGTGGCTGACGGCGGCCGTGGGCGTGGCCGCCGGCATGGGCCTGGAGGGCACGGCGCTGCTCAGTGCCGCCCTGGGCTGGGTGGTGCTGGCCTTGCTCAAGCAAAGCAAACGCCAGGCGCAAAGCTGAACGCGAACCGGCCGTCTGGCTGATGCGCAGGTCGCCCGGTGCGCCAACGCTTTGCCACGGCGGTGATTGCTGCACGGCGGCAGCGCCTGGTGCTGGACCGTGGCGCCACTGGGTCCGGCCGGCCTGGCTTTCTTGGCCAGCGAGACGGCCTGCTGCACTGAGCAGCTCACATTGCGGCGACAGGCCCGACCGTTCGACGAAGGGTGCCAGCCAGCGCGCGTGATTCGCTCACCGGTAAAACGCCTCGACCTCACCCTTGAGCTTGATCATCATCGGCTGCCCTTTGCGGTCCAGGGATCGGCTGGCCGGCACCTTGATCCAACCTTCGCTGATGCAGTATTCCTCCACATCGAAGCGCTCCTTGCCATTCAGACGGATGCCGATTTCACGCTCGAACACAGCGGCCACATGGTGCGGACTGCGCGGATCCACGGAGAGGCGATCGGGCATGGCAGGCAAGGAAGAAGCGTCGGAAGTGTTCATGGGCAGCGGGTGGGTGGTGCGAAAACAGGCCAAACGCGATTGTCATGGATTTGCCGGCCGACGCGAAGGCGCCCCAAAGACGGCAAACCGTCGGCTCCCTCGCGTCAACCCGCGCGGGGCCACTTTCCAGGCAGGCCTGTCACGACAGCCGCTGGTCTTTCGGATGAGAGCACGGTGTGCCTCGTCTGTGGGCAGCAGCCGGGGGTGCTGCCAACGCTCACACGCAACGAAAAAACCCACGGAGCCAAGGGCCACGCGGGTTGGAAAACTGAGGAACACCTCACAAGACGTTGATCTGGCCTGCCCGGAGGGACTCGAACCCCCGACCTGTTGCTTAGAAGGCAACTGCTCTATCCAGTTGAGCTACGGACAGTCAGGTTGGGCTGCGAAGGCCAAGCCCATGCGGATGGCTGCGGATGGCATTCGAAAAGAAGAAGATGGTCGGGGCGGTGGGATTCGAACTCACGACCTACTGGTCCCAAACCAGTTGCGCTACCAGGCTGCGCTACGCCCCGAAGTCGCGCATTGTAGCCTTCATTCTGGCGCTCGGGTGCGGTGCTTTCATCCCGCGGCTTGAATCTGCGCCCAGACCTTGTCCAAACGTTTGGCGCTGACAGGCTGCGGGGTGCGCAGTTCCTGGGCAAACAGGCTCACCCGCAGTTCCTCCAGCATCCACCGGAACTCATCAAGCCGACTGTCGGTGGCCCCTTTCCGATCGGCCAGCGTGCGCAGGTAACGCTGCTCCAAGGGCCTCAGCTCGCTGAGTCGCGCGGAATCACGGGCAGGGTCCGCGCGCAGCTTGTCCAGGCGCAAGGTGACCGCCTTCAAATAACGTGGCAGGTGCGCGATTTGCGCCCAGGGGGTCTGCAGCACGAAGCGCTTGGGCATCAAGCGCGCCAACTGCGCTTGCACGTCCTGCACCACGTCGGCCGGCGCGCGGCTGTCTTTGAGTTTGCGCAGCGCCGCAGCGTGTTCCAAGAGCGCAGCCAATGCGGCCCGCGCAATCTCGAAGGCAATCAACGTCAAGCGGCTGCGCCCTTCGTCGATGCGGCGGGCGAACTCGTCGGCGTGGCCGGGCAGCGGGTCCTGCAAAAACGCCCGGTCCAGGGCCAAGGCCACGATCTGTTCACGCAACTCATCGGCGCCACCGAGCGGCATGTACAGCATGCTGAGCTTTGGCCAATCGGGCAGGTTCTTTTCGACCGACTTGATGGCGTCCTTGACCTGCAGCGCCACCAATCGCCGCAAGCCGACACGGTGCTTGCGTGCAGCCACCTCGGGCTCATCGAACACTTCAATCACCACATGGTCGGTGCCGTCCACCAACGCGGGAAAGCCGATCAAGGTTTGGCCACCCCGCTGCACTTCCAGCAGTTCCGGCAGGTTGCCGAAACGCCAGTCGGTGTACCGAGCCGATTCGGCGCTGAGTGCCTCACCCGCGGCGGCCACCGCAGACGGGTCGTTGCGGCCAGCGCCTGTGGGTGCGCCTGCGCGCGGCGCTGGCGGGGCCGCCTGAACCGTGGCCGGCAGTTTCAACTGGGCCAACGACTGAAACGCTGACCGCGCCTGCGCCCCCAGCGAGCCCTTGAGGGCCGCCAAGTGACGCCCCATGCCCAGCTGTCGGCCGTTGTCGTCGACCACCCGGAAGTTCATGAAGAAGTGCGTGGGCAGGGCCTCCGGCTTGAAGTCGGCCCGCTTGACGTCCAGCTGGGTGGTGTCGCGAACGGCCTTGAGCAAGGCATCGAGCAAACCGGCGCCTTGCACAGAGTCGCCTTGGCCAGAGGCCGTCTTCTCCACGAAGGCGGCGGCGTAATCAGGCAGAGGAACCAACCGCGACCGCGGTCGTTGGTGCAGCGTCTTGAGCAGGGCGAGCACCTTGTCCTTCAGCATCCCCGGCACCAACCACTCGCACCGGGCCTCGTCGACCTGGTTCAAGGCGAACAACGGCACTGTCACCGTCACGCCGTCCTTCGGATCGCCAGGCTCGTGCAGGTAGGCACAGGCGCAGTCCACGCCGCCCAGTCGAAGCAGCGTTGGAAAGGCGGCTGACGTGATGCTGGAGGCCTCGTGGCGCATCACCTCCTCGCGCGTCAGCATCAGCAGGCGCGGCTGAGCCCGGCTTTGGGCGCGGTACCACCGTTCCAGGCTGGCACCGCTGCACACGTCGGCAGGCAATTGGGCTTGATAGAAAGCCTCGATGAGGGCATCGTCGACCAGCACGTCCTGGCGCCGGGATTTGTGTTCCAGCTCCTGCACCTGTGCCACCAGCCGCCGGTTGGCCGCCACAAACGGCAGGCGGGTGTCCCACTGGTCGGCCACCAGGGCTTCGCGGATGAAAATGTCCCGGGCCACCGCCGGATCGACCAGGCCGAAGTTCACCCGCCGGTTGTTGTAGATCACGATGCCGTAAAGCGTGGCCCGCTCCAGGGCGATGACCTCCGCGGCTTTTTTCTCCCAATGCGGCTCCAGCAGCTGGGTTTTAAGCACATGGCCTGCCAGACGAGGCAACCAATCTGGCTCAAACGCCGCCAGGCCGCGGGCATACAGCCGCTGTGTTTCAACCAGTTCTGCGGCCATCACCCACCGCCCAGGTTTTTTGGACAGGTGGGTGCCAGGATGGCGATGGAACTTGATGCCCCGGGCGCCCAGGTACCACTCGTCGGTTTCGCTCTTGCAACCGATGTTGCCCAGCAGCCCTGCCAGCAACGACATGTGCAACTGCTCGTAGGTGGCCGGGCTGCTGTTCAGCCGCCAGCCCTGCTCGCCGACCACCGTGAGCAATTGAGAATGGATGTCTCGCCACTCGCGCACCCGGCGCGGAGACACGAAGTTTTCACGCAGCAGCTGTTCTTGCTTGCGCTGCGACAGCTTGTGCTGATCGCCTGCGGTGGGCTCGGCCGAGCCCGCACGGTGGCCGCGTGCGGTTTCCAGCCACTGCCACAGCTTGAGCAAACCGCTGAACTCGGATTTGTCGTCGTCAAACTTCTTGTGCGCCTGATCAGCCGCCTGCTGGAACTCCAGTGGCCGGTCGCGCACGTCCTGGACGCTCATCGCGCTGGCGATCACCAGCACTTCGGCCAAGGCTTCGCGCGAACGCGCTTCCAGAATCATCCGGCCGACCCGGGGGTCCAGCGGCAGGCGGGACAGCTCGGCCCCCATGGGCGTGAGCTCGTTGAGCTCGTCCACCGCCCCAAGTTCATGCAGCAGCTGGTAGCCGTCCACGATGGCCCGGCGCGGCGGCGGGTCGAGAAACGAAAAATCTTCCACCCGGCCGAGCCCGAGCGACTTCATGCGCAAGATGACGCTGGCCAACGAGGAGCGCAGGATTTCCGGGTCGGTGAAGCGCGGCCGCTCGCCGAAGTCTTTTTCGTCGAACAGGCGGATGCAAATGCCGTTGCTGACGCGGCCGCACCGTCCGGCCCGCTGGTTGGCCGCCGCCTGGCTGACCGGCTCCACCAACAACTGCTCGACCTTGTTGCGGTAGCTGTAACGTTTGACCCGCGCCGTGCCGGCATCGATGACGCAATGAATGCCGGGCACAGTCAGTGAGGTTTCCGCCACGTTGGTGGCCAGCACGATGCGCCGAGCGCTGTGCGGCTCGAACACTTCGTCCTGCGCCTGCTGGCTGAGCCGGGCGAACAACGGCAAGATCTCCACCCCGGGCGGGTGGTGCCGACGCAGGTGCTCAGCGGCTTCGCGGATTTCCCGCTCGCCCGGTAAAAAAACCAACACGTCTCCAGCGCTCGACTGCCACAGCTCGTCCACCGCATCGGCGATGGCGTGGTGGAGGCCGTACTCGCGGCTCTCTTCGAACGGGCGGTAGCGCTGTTCCACCGGGTACAGCCGGCCGGACACCTGAATGATCGGTGCCGGCCCGTTTCGCGAGGTGAAGTACTGGGCGAACCGGTCGGCATCGATGGTCGCCGACGTCACGATGACCTTGAGATCGGGGCGGCGCGGAAGGATCTCTCGCAAATACCCCAACAGGAAATCGATGTTCAAACTGCGCTCGTGCGCCTCATCGATGATCAAGGTGTCATAAGCCCGGAGCAGTGGATCGGTCTGCGTCTCGGCCAGCAAGATCCCGTCGGTCATCAGCTTGACGGAAGCACCCCGCTGCAGCTTGTCTTGAAAGCGCACTTTGTAGCCGACCACGTCGCCCAAAGGCGAGTTCAGCTCTTGGGCAATGCGCTTGGCCACGGTGGACGCCGCGATGCGGCGAGGCTGCGTGTGTCCGATCAGCCCTTTGCCGCCCGCCCCCCAACCCCGCCCCAGCGCCAAGGCAATCTTGGGCAATTGGGTGGTTTTGCCGGAGCCGGTTTCCCCGCACACGATCACCACCGGATGCGCCTGGATGGCCTGGGCGATCTCCTCGCGGCGGGCGGACACCGGCAGCGCCTCGGGAAAGTTCAAGGCAGGCACCGGGTGGATGGTCCGGGGGGCGGTGGGAGGTGCGGGGCGTTGTGGCTTCACGGGGGCGCGATTATCGTGCGGTTCGCTACATCTTGCTCGGACGCTGGGGCACAATCCCGCCAACTTCGACCTGGCTGCCATGAACCTCGTTTTCCCCCATACCTTCGTTCCTCTGTTGCGCGGCGTGGCTCCTTACATCCATGCATACCACGGGAAAACGTTTGTGATTGCCATGGCAGGCGAGTTGATTGCAGCCGGCAAACTCAGTTCCTTTGCACAAGATCTGGCCATTTTCCAGGCGATGGGAATCAAGATTGTCTTGGTGCATGGCTTTCGGCCGCAGGTGAATGAGCAGTTATTGGCCAAGGGGCATGCCTCGCAATTCAGCCACGGCATCCGGATCACCGACGCCGTGGCCCTGGATTGCGCACAGGAGGCCGCCGGGCAGCTCCGTTTCGAAATTGAGGCTGCTTTTTCGCAAGGCTTGCCGAACACCCCCATGGCCAACGCGACAGTGCGGGTGGTATCGGGCAACTTCATGACCGCCAGACCGGTGGGCATCGTGGACGGTGTCAATTTCATGCACAGCGGGGTGGTTCGCAAGGTTGACGGATCGGGCATTCGCAAAGCCATCGACACCGGGGCCATGGTATTGCTGTCACCCTTTGGGTTCTCGCCCACCGGCGAGGCTTTCAATCTGGCCATGGAAGACGTGGCCACCAGCGCTGCCATTGCCCTGCATGCCGACAAGCTGCTGTTCCTCACCGAGATTCCGGGCATCCGAGAAAAGCCGTCCGATGTGGACAGCCCGGTCGACACTGAACTTGCACTGGCCGATGCCGAGCGCCTCTTATCAGCGCTGCCCAACCCCAAGCAACCCACCGACGTCGCCTTCTACCTTCAGCATTGCGTCAAAGCATGCCGAGGCGGGGTGGAGCGCTCACACATTCTGCCGTTTGCCGTTGACGGCGCGCTTCTGCTCGAGGTGTTTACCCACGACGGCATCGGCACGATGGTGGTGGACGAAAAACTGGAAAGCTTGCGCGAGGCGAACGTCGACGACCTCGGCGGTATCTTGCAACTGATTGAACCTTTTGAGACCGACGGAACCCTGGTCAAGCGCGACCGCACGGAACTTGAGCGCGATATCCATCTCTATACTGTCATTGAGCACGACGGGGTGATTTTCGGCTGCGCTGCGCTCTACCCATACCCTGAAGCGAAGACGGCTGAAATGGCGGCACTCACGGTCTCGCCGAAGGTCCAAAGCCAGGGCGATGGCGAGCGAATCCTCAAACGGGTGGAGCAACGTGCCAAGAGCTTGGGCCTCGATAGTATTTTCGTGCTGACGACGCGCACCATGCACTGGTTTATCAAGCGTGGATTCGTTTTGGTACCACCCGAGTGGCTGCCAGAAGCACGACAGCGCAAATACAACTGGGACCGTCGTTCGCAAGTCCTGATCAAAAAGCTGACCTGAAACCCAGCTGAACCGCCAGGGCGCCGCGCATCGCGCCCGGGCGCCCTTTTCCTTTTCCCCTTTCCAAAACTGGAGTTCGATATGCCCCGCACTGTCCAATGTGTCCACCTTCAAAAAGAAGCCGATGGCCTCGACTTCGCCCCATACCCCGGTGAACTGGGCAAGCGCATCTACAACCAGGTCAGCAAGGAAGCATGGCAGCTCTGGATGAAGCACCAAACCATGCTGGTGAACGAAAACCGCCTGAATCTGGCGGATCAGCGAGCCCGTGCCTATTTGGCCCGGCAGATGGAAAACTTCTTTTTTGGTGGCGGCGCAGAGCAGCCCGCCGGCTATGTGCCTCCGGCACCGTGAGATTGGCGGTCTGCCAACGGCATACTTTCAGAGTGCGGCATATTGCCGTGGAAATCAGTGTCACCCCCGCATTTCGGGGCTTGACATTGTGGGTTCGGCCGAGTTCGCAGGTGGTGAAGTGCTAATTGACAGGGCCGGTTTGTGGAATGACCCCATTTAAAGCCTCAAATGACTTGAAAGCTGCGGCCTTAATTCCTGTGCAGGGGAATCTTGATGAAGGTAGAATCTTTGTGACCTTTAACGAGGCTAAATCTATCTCTTCACAAGGAATCAACCATGCCAACGTTGCAACAACTGCTCGATCAAAAAGCCGCACTCGATAAGCAAATCGAAACCACTCGCCGCCAGGAGCATTCTGACGCGATTGCCCAAGTCAAGGCTTTGATGGAACAGCATGGGCTGACGGTGGCCGATTTGGGTTTGCGTGGCGGCAAGACCACCGCCACCCGCAAGGGTGGCAAGGTTGCGCCCAAGTTTCGCAACACCGCCACTGGGGAAACCTGGAGCGGCCGAGGCTTGCAGCCCAAGTGGCTCAAAGCAGCGCTGCACAGCGGGCGCAAGATTGAAGATTTCGCAGTCTGATACTGCCGGTTCTTCATTCATACTTCGGCGGGTCCAGCCAGCACATCTCCGGCAGGGGGTTTGCTGGCTTTATTTCGCCTCTCCAATTCAGGCAGACGTCTCAGAGGCGACCGGGACCCAAGGCTTTTTGACACCACGGAAGTCGGGTGCGGTTGAACCCGAAAAGCCGTGGGCGAAGCGCAAAATGCATCCTGGGTCAGACCACTGGCAATGCTTTGCAACGCCGCGCGCGGTTTTCAAGATTTAAATCCTTTGCAACGATGGCAAAAAATGCACAGCGCGGTGTCGCTTTCCGGGCTCCAGCGCTTGGTCTCGGTGGCGGCGCTTGCCTGATCTTGTGCCCCTGTGGGCAGCCTTCGCCTGGCTGGCCTGGCGCTGTGGCAAATCCTGCGCTGCTTTGACCGATGACCACATGAGGTCAGCCCCCATCGCGTTCGACCGTCTGTACCGATTGCTGCTGCTGGGCGTGGGCACATGGGCGGCTGGCTGGCTGGAGTGGCAGGTTCCCAATCCACTGGCCGACATCCACATCGTGGCCCCTTTGGCCGCCTTGTCGTTTGCCGTGTTGTTGCGATGGGGCAATGCCCTGTGGCCGCTGTTGGCCGCCGCCGCGGTGCTCGTGGCCTTGCTGGTGCCGGGCGTTCACTGGGCAAGCCTGGCCGCCTGGACGCTGGCCAGCACCGTGGCCCCCTGGCTGGGGGTGCGCTTTTACCGACGAACCGAGCCTGCAGTGGCCATCATTGAAACCCTCAATGTGCCCCGACTCACCATGGCGGCCTTGGTGAGCGCGCTGGCCGCGGCCCTGACGCACGCGCTGGCTTGGTGGGTGGCCCGGGGTGGCCAATGGGAGCTCCTGGCCGCTGCGACCGGCATGTCACTGCTCAGGGACACCATCAGCGGAGTCATCCTGCCGCTGATGGCCCTGCACTGGTCCACCGACCCACGGGCACTGGGCACCATCTTGCGGCGGCATTGGCGACCCACGGTGCAGGCCCTGGGCGCCTGCGCTTTGACCTGGGCCCTGGCTTATTGGGGATTGACCCATCCCACCGCCCCTCCCGCCCTGACCTGGCTTTGGGGGGGTTTGATCTTCCTGCTGGTGGGCTGGGTGGCGGCCCGCAGTTTGTCGGCGGCCAGCATGGCGTTGTTGGGCATCCTGGGGGTGGCGATTGCGCCCATGTTGTCGGGGCACGCGCCCTTCGGAAGGGTGCCAGGCGCCCTCGACTCGACGCTCTACTGGGGCATGGTGTGGTCCTACATGGCCTTGTTGACGGTGCTGATCTGGTGGGTGCACGCCCAAGCCCACCGCGCTGCGGTGGCGGACGTGCGATGGCTCAACACGCTGGCCTTGACCGACACCGGTGTGGCGCAGTGGTTGCTGGACACCGACGAGATGCACTTGTCGGCCCGCTGGTGGTCGTGGCTGGGCCAAACCGAGCGCCAACCGCCGCAGTCCAGCCGGGCGGTGTGGCTGCGCATCCATGACGAAGACCGCAACCCTGTGCGCGAGTTCTTGCTGGGCCTGTCGGAGCACAACCTCAGCGTGGGCCCGATTGAATTCCGCATGCAAACCCTGCAGTCCGATTGGATTTGGCTCCAGTGCCATGCGGTGCTGGACGAACTCACGCCCACCGGCCAGCCCCTGCGCATCACGCTCACCGTCAAGGACGTCACCACCCAGCGTGCCGCCGCAGAAAAACAGCTGCTCTCGAACGCCATTTTTGAGCACCTGCCGGAGGCGGTGTTGATCACCGATGGCCAGTTCCGAGCCCTGGACTTCAATGCGCGACTGGCCGAGCTGGTGGGATGCACCCGAGACGACACCTTGGGCCGGGTGCCTGGCCTGCTCAAGGCCCTGGTCGAGCCTGCCACGCTCAATGCCATGCCCACCGACCTGCTGCTGCATGGCCAGTGGCGTGGCGAAATCCGCACGCAGGGCCGCTTGGGCCGGGCGCTGGTGTTTCAAACCACGGCCTGCGCCACCCAGCAGCAAGGCGAATTGCGGTTATGCGCTTTTGTGCTGTCCGACATCACTGAAAGGTTGCAACAGAAGGAGCAGCTTGACCGCCAGGCACGGTTCGACGAATTGACAGGGCTGCCGAACCGGGTGAGTCTGGGTTCTTTGCTGCGTGAGGCCATCCAGGCCAGCGAACGCGAAGGGTTCCTGCTCACGATTTGCTCGTTCGATCTCGACCATTTCAAGGGCGTCAACGACAAATTCGGGCATGCCACGGGTGACGCCCTGCTGATCGCCGTGTCGCAGCGGCTGGCCAAGGTGGCGTCACTGCCGCAAGATCACCTGCCCGCTGTCGCCCGGCTGGGCGGTGACGAGTTCACCTTGTTGCTGCGCAGCGCCACCCTGGAGCAAAGCCGACGCGCTGTCGAACGGGTGCTGCGCAGCATCGCCCTGCCCTTCGAGATCGCCGGCATCCCCCAGCCACTCCGCATCACCGGCAGCATCGGTGCCACCGTCTACCCGATCGACTCGGCAGATGCCGACACGCTGCTGCGTCACGCCGACCAGGCCATGTACCGTGCCAAGCAGGCCGGGCGCAATGGCTACCTGTTTTTCGACGCCGAGCTGGATCGACGCAAGGAGGCTCACTTCGAAGCCCTGGCCCATGTGCAGCAGGCGTTGGTCGATGAGCAGTTCGTGCTCTATTTCCAGCCCAAGGTGAACATGCGCTTGAACAAGGTCCTGGGGGTGGAAGCGCTGTTGCGCTGGAAGCACCCGCGGCACGGCGTCATTCCGCCCGCCCAGTTCTTGCCACTGATCGAGCCCACGCCGCTGAGCGAAGAAGTGGGGGCTTGGGTGCTGGAGAAGGGCATCGACCAGTTGGCGCAGTGGCAGCAGCTGGGGCTGGACCTCACCCTGAGCATCAACGTCTCGGCGCGTCATCTGCAAGCGCCCAGCTTCAAGCAGCGCCTGGCAGAGCACCTCAGCCGCCATCCCGCTGCGGTGGCCCAAGGGCTCATCCTGGAGGTGTTGGAGACGGCGGCTTTGGCCAACATCGACTACACCAGCCAGCTGATGGACGAATGCAAAGCACTCGGTGTGCGTTTCGCCCTGGACGACTTCGGCACCGGCTACTCCACCCTTACCTACCTCAAACGCCTGCCTCTGGACCTGCTGAAGATCGACCGCTCTTTCGTTCACAACATGCTCAACGACAACCAGGACATGGCCATCGTGCAAGGCGTCATCGGCCTGTCGCAGACCTTCGGCTGCGTGGTGGTGGCAGAAGGCGTGGAATCCGCCGAACAAGCCAGGCAGCTGATTGCCGCGGGCTGTGAGATCGGTCAGGGCAACGGCATCGCCAAAGCCATGCCTGCCGAAGAAGTCCCCTTGTGGATCAAGAATTACCGCGGCGTCGTGGCACTGCCGCTGTGACAGCCGGAGCGTGAAGTGCGGGCGTGGCCATGGTGCCGCGTGGTCTCCTCCGGGGGCACGGTTGCCGTAGACTTCGCAGGTGATTTCGCCGCAATTTATCCAGGATTTGCTGAGCCGCAGTGACGTGGTCGAGGTGGTGGGGCAACATGTCGAGCTGAAAAAGGCCGGCATCAACCACAAAGGTTTGTGCCCCTTCCACAGCGAAAAATCACCCAGCTTCACCGTCAGCGCCACCCGACAGACTTTCCACTGCTTCGGCTGCGGTGCCCATGGCAATGCCATCGGCTTCCTGATGCAGCACTGCGCGATGCCTTTCCCCGATGCGGTGGCCGATCTGGCCCAGCGGGTGGGCATGACCGTGCCGATGGACGAGCGCAGCGCCCAAGACCGTGACCGCGCCGCGGCGCTGAAAAAGCAGCAGGCCACCTTGTCGGACGTGCTGGCCAAAGCGGCTCAGCATTACCAAAAACAGCTTGGCAAACACCCGCGCAGCGCGGCCTACCTGGCCAAGCGCGGCTTGTCTGCCGAGATCATCGAACGCTTCGGGCTGGGCTATGCCCCGGAAGGCTGGCGGTTCCTGTCGACGGTGTTTCCGGAGTACGACGATCCGAAATTGGTCGACTGTGGCCTGGTGATCACCCCCGAGCCCCAGGAAGGCCAAGGGGCCACGGACGCCAGCCGCAACAAACGTTATGACCGTTTCCGCGACCGCATCCTGTTTCCGATCCGTTCGGTGCAAGGCGAGGTCATCGGCTTTGGCGGCCGGGTCATCGACGCCGGAGAACCCAAATACCTCAACTCGCCCGAGACCCCGGTGTTCAGCAAAGGGCGCGAGCTCTACGGCTTGCATGAAGCGCGCAGCGCCATCCGCCACAAGGGCCATGCCCTGGTCGTGGAAGGCTACATGGACGTGGTGGCCCTGGCGCAGTCTGGCTGGGGCAATGCCGTGGCCACCCTGGGCACCGCCTGCACCGCGGAGCACGTCACCAAGCTCTTCCGTTTCACCGACAACATCGTCTTCAGTTTCGACGGCGACAGCGCCGGGCGTCGAGCGGCCGGGCGTGCCCTGGAAGCCGCGTTGCCCTTTGCCACCGACGCTCGCAGCGTCCGCTTTTTGTTCTTGCCCCCCGAGCACGACCCCGATTCGTTCGTGCGCGATGTGGGTGCCGAGGCCTTCGCCCAGTGCATCGAGCAGGCGACACCCCTGTCGCGGCACCTCATCGAGCTGGCCCAGGAAAGCTGCGATCTGGCTTCTGCCGAGGGCCGCGCTCGCTTCCTCGTGCATGCCAAACCCTGGTGGACCGCCTTGCCTGAAGGGGCGCTGAAACGGCAATTGCTGAGCGACCTCGCGCGCCAGGGCGGGCTCGCTGCCACCGACCTTCACGAACTTTGGCAACTCGACCACCAGCGCCGGGCGGCCTCACCGGCCTCGCGCGCCGGGGCGCCCGGCAGTGACAGTGCGGCCGCCTCGGGCTTCAAGCCGTCGGCACCACCACGGCCCGCAAACCAGCGCCGCGCCCCTCCGAGCAGCCCCGCCGACCACGTGGTGCGCATGTTGCTGCTGCACAGCGAGTGGCTCGAACAGCTTCCCCCCAGCGACCATGACCTGATCCACCATTTGCCGGCGCCGCACGGCGACATCGGGGCCTGGTTGGAGCGGCAGTTGGCAGAGCACGGTCCCTTGCCGTGGGCGGCTTTGGAGCCTGCGCTTCGAGCTCATGCGTCCGACGAGGTGGTCGACAAATTGGTGCCGAGATCCGCCATGGAAGACGAGCTCCATTTCCAGGATCTGCGCCGCGTGCTCGACGGCCTGTGGGTGGACAAACTGAGTCAAGAACAAACCGAGCTGGCGGCCACCGCCGCCCAGGACCCGAGCGTGATGGCCCGCTACAAAACACTCAGCCTGCGCTTGAATCACCTCAAAAAATCCCTGCACATCGTGGGTGAGGGAAAGTTATAATCCTCGCTTCCGCTTAACGCGAGATTGTGGTACGAAGTTCGGTGTTCCCAAGGCACAACTTGCCCCTTGATGCGGATCGCCAGCCATCAACCGCTTTTTGCCCAGGCTTGACTCGCCCAATTGCTGCTGTTTGCCGGCTTTGCCGATGATTCGCCTGAGGCCTCTCCCGTCTCTTGTCTCTCTCGTCTGGTGACCTTCGAGGTCGGACCAGTCGCCACCATCCACTGAGGATTCGCATGACCGTCAAAAAGAGTGTTCCTGTCAAGGCCACGAAAGCCGCCTCGGCCAAACCCATGGCTTCCGCTGTGGAAGAGGACACCAAAGCCGTCAAGGCGACCAAGGCTGCTGCGGGCAAGGCC
>JAZKHH010000109.1:0-5167 GCA_040385465.1 Pseudomonadota bacterium
ACGATGACGCGCTCGGTGCCGTTGACGATGAACGAGCCGTAGTCGGTCATGAGCGGAACTTCGCCCATGTAGACCTCTTGCTCCTTGATCTCCTTGACCACCTTGGCGGGCGAGGATTCACGGTCATAGATGATCATCTGCAGCTTCGCGCGCACGGCGGCGGCGTAGGTCAGACCCCGCAGCTGGCATTCCCGCGTGTCGAACGCGGGTTTGGCCATGTTGAACTCGATGAACTTCATCTCGACAAACCCGTTGTGCGACACGATCGGGAAAGCGGACAAGAACGCGGCTTGCAAACCCTCGGGTTTGCGTTTTTGCGGAGGGGTCTCTTTTTGCAAGAAGGCCACGTAGGACTCTTTTTGCATTGTCAGCAGATAAGGAACGTTCAGAACACTCTCGCGCTTGCCGAAGCTTTTGCGGATGCGCTTGCGCTCGGTGTAGCTGTAGGGGGTTGCGTGCTGCGCCATGGGTGGTTTTCACTCCGTCTCAGGACTCGGGCCTGGCCAGGCCTGGGTACCGTCGGCGACTGTCTTTCGAGCCCCATGCGCGGTCATGCGCGCACGGGACAGCTCGAAGCTTGGTGGCTGGCCACTACCAGCCGCTGGCGGACAACTCTGGCATTGCACCAAAGCCCGACCAAACCGGTTCTCTGCAGTCGGATCAAAGAACACTTGGAAAACCTGAACAGGGTGTGAGTGCCCAAACGGCAATCCGTTCCCTGTGCAAGCTTTCCAGCTGTTCTCCGTCAATGCGTCACCCAAGGGACGACGCGATCGGAAACGCAACAGGCTGGTGGCCGGGAAACCCGGAACCACCAGCCCTGTTCCATTCGGAACCCGTGCGACAGCTCATCCGCACCGGCCCATGAGGCCAGTCCGGAACGCGCCGCCACCGCGGACCCCATGGATCACTTGAGCTCGGCCTTGGCGCCAGCTTCTTCCAGCTTCTTCTTGGCGGCTTCGGCGTCAGCCTTGGTGAGGCCTTCCTTGACAGGCTTCGGTGCGCCGTCCACCAGGTCCTTGGCTTCTTTCAAGCCCAGGCCGGTCAGCTCGCGCACCACCTTGATCACGGAGACCTTCTGCGCGCCGGTTTCCTTGAGGATCACGGCGAACTCGGTCTGCTCTTCGACCACCGCCGCAGCGCCACCGCCGCCACCGCCGCCACCGGCCACGGCCATGGCTGCAGCGGACACGCCGAATTTCTCTTCAATGGCCTTGACCAGGTCGTTCAGGTCCATCACGGACATGCTGTCCAAAGCGGTCAGGAATGCGTCTTTATCGAATGCCATGTGAGGCTCCTAAATTTTAAAAATGAATGATGTCGAAATGGTTTTGCGGGACGTCCGGGCGATCAAACCGCGTCGGCAGCAGGCGCCGCGTCGGCCGGTGCTGCATCGGCAGCGGGGGCTGCGTCGTCAGCGGCGGCTTCAGCTTCAGCAGGGGCAGCAGCTGCACCTTCCCCACGCTTCTCGGCCAATGCTGCCAGCACACGCGCCATGCGCGAGACAGGCGATTGCATCAGACCCAGCAACTGGGACAAGAGCACTTCCTTGCTCGGAATCGCGGCCAAGGCCTTGATTCCATCGGCGTCCAGGACCTTGCCTGCATAGGCTCCGGCCTTCAACACCAGCTTGTCGTTGGTCTTGGCAAAGTCAGCGATGACTTTGGCCGCAGCCACGGCGTCTTCGGAAAAACCATAGATCAGCGGGCCGACCATGCTCTCTGCAGCGACTTCGAACGAGGTGCCAGCCACCGCGCGACGGGCAAGTGTGTTCTTCAATACATGAAGGTACACGCCCTTGTCGCGCGCTTGCTTGCGCAGCGCGTTCAAATGTTCCACAGTGAGGCCACGGTACTCAGCCAGCGCCAACGTTTGCGAGCGGGCCGCTTGGGCCGCCACATCCGTCACCACGGTCTGTTTTTCGTTGCGATTGAGACTCAAGGTCTGCTCCTCACATCCACGTGCGTTCGGCCTGATCGATGAACGATCGATCCAGCCTCCAGCACACCAAGGTTCAGCGACCGTTTGTTCAGGACATCATCCTTCTCAGCGGGACCGCCATCTGCGCGGGTTTCGGGTGTTGGGACCGGCCTTGGTTGAGGAAGGCCAGCCATGTCACCGTCGTTTAAGTGGCCCCGGCAAGGGCCGCACCTGCGGTCTTGGATGACCTGTGCCGCAAGCCGGTGGGCGCATCCATTGCCCATCGTTTCACCGCACAGCCCACCAAACTCATCCTCGGGCGCCAGACACGCGCCCGATTCAATTCTTTGGGCCCATCCGGTCGACCTGGGATCAGCCGGATGAGCGCCGGGTCTCTCGATCAGGCCGCAGCCGCCAGGATGGACGCCACGTCCACCCGGGCACCGATGCCCATGGTCGAGGACAGGGCCACCTTGCGCAGGTAGATGCCTTTGCTGGTGGCCGGCTTGGCCTTGTTCAGCGCCTCGATCAACGCACGCAGGTTGCCCGCGAGCTTGTCGGAGTCGAAGGAACGACGGCCGATGGTGGAGTGCACGATGCCGCCCTTGTCGACGCGGAACTGCACCTGACCGGCCTTGGCGTTGCGCACGGCTTGGGCCACGTCAGGGGTCACGGTGCCGACCTTCGGGTTGGGCATCAGGCCACGGGGGCCGAGCACCTGACCCAGCGTGCCGACGATGCGCATGGTGTCGGGCGAAGCGATCACCACGTCGAAGTTCAGGTTGCCGGCCTTGATCTGCTCGGCCAGGTCTTCCATGCCCACCAGGTCGGCGCCAGCGGCCTTGGCTTCTTCAGCCTTGGCACCTTGGGCGAAGACGGCGACGCGCTTGGTCTTGCCGGTGCCATTGGGCAACACGACAGCGCCACGCACCACTTGGTCGGACTTCTTGGCATCGATGCCAAGCTGCACCGCCACGTCGATGGACTCATCGAACTTGGCAGTGGCGCACTCTTTCACCAGCTCCAGGGCGCCCTCGAGGGCGTACAGCTTGGTGGTGTCCACCTTGCCAGCCAATGCTTTTTGGCGTTTGGTCAGTTTGGCCATGTCAGACACCCTCCACCGTGATGCCCATGGAACGGGCGGAACCTGCGATCGTGCGGACGGCGGCGGCCAGGTCGGCGGCCGTCAGGTCCTTCATTTTGGTTTTGGCGATGTCTTCGATCTGGGCGACGGACAGCTTGCCGACCTTCTGTGAATTGGCGCGCGGCGAGCCCTTGTCGAGCTTGAGCGCCTTCTTGATCAGCACGGTGGCCGGCGGCGTCTTGAGGATGAAGGTAAACGACTTGTCGGCGAAGGCGGTGATGACCACCGGCAGCACCAGACCCGGTTCCATGCTCTGCGTTTGGGCGTTGAACGCCTTGCAGAACTCCATGATGTTCAGACCGCGCTGACCCAGTGCGGGGCCGATCGGGGGCGAAGGATTGGCCTTGCCCGCCGGAATTTGCAGCTTGATCAAGCCGATGATTTTCTTGGCCATGAAGGACCCTTTCAACGAGAGGCTGACGGGAGCGGCGCTGCCTCGAGGGAGGACGGCGCTGTCTGTCGATCAGCCCAGTGAGTGCAAACGCCCAGGGTTCAAACCTGGGCTCCTCTTGCCGGTGTCACGTCACCGGCCAGCAACGGCGAGGTGTTTTCCCTTGCGGGGAAGGCCACCTTGCGGCCTGAATCAGAAAGCCTGGGACGATGTCCTCAGGCGGCAGGTGCCTGGATCAGACCTTTTCGACCTGCGCGAAATCCAGCTCCACCGGGGTGGCGCGGCCGAAAATCGTGACCGACACGCGGACCTTGGACTTGTCGTAGTTGACGTCTTCCACGGCACCGTTGAAGTCGGTGAAAGGGCCTTCCTTGACCCGCACCAGCTCGCCCACCGACCATTGCACCTTGGGACGCGGCTTTTCCACGCCCTCTTGCATCTGGTTGACGATCTTCATGACCTCGGCTTCGGAAATCGGCGAGGGGCGGTTGCGCGCCCCGCCCACGAAGCCGGTGACCTTGCTGGTGTGCTTGACCAAGTGCCAGGTGTCGTCGGCCATGTCCATCTCGACCAGCACGTAGCCGGGGAAGAAACGGCGCTCGGTGACCGACTTCTTGCCGTTCTTCAGCTCGACCACTTCTTCAGTCGGCACCAGGATGCGGCCAAATTTTTCTTGCATGCCGGCGCGGTCGATGCGCTCGCGCAGGTTGCGCTCGACAGCTTTTTCCATGCCCGAGTAAGCGTGCACGACGTACCAGCGCTTGGTGCTGGGCACCACGGGCGCGGCCGCAGCAGCGCCCTCGACGATGTCTTCGATCGGGACGGCGGTGTTGTCGATCGGCTCGGTCGTGTCCATCAGGCTGGTTTCCCCCATCCCAAAATCAAATCGTAAAAAGCCCATTCCAGGGTCTTGTCGGTCACCCAGAGGAACAGGGCCATGACGAACACGAAGGCAAACACATAACCGGTCATCTGCATGGCTTCCTTGTTGGTGGGCCACACGACCTTGCGCACTTCGCGCACCGAATCCTTGCCATAGGCGATCAGCGCCTTGCCGGGCTCGGAGGTGAAGAACACCACGATGGCCGCAATGGCCAACACGAGCAGGGCCACGATGCGCAGCCACAGGTCTTTTTGACCCAGCAGGTAGAACGCGACCACGCCGCCGACCAGCAATGCCGCCGCCACGAACAGCTTGGCCTTGTCGGCCCCGGTGCTCACCGTTTCGACCGGCACGTTGTTGGATACGCTTTTTGTCACTTCAGTTTTCAGAACCTGTGGGTTCCGCCGTTTATTCAGCAGCAAAGCCCGCGGACACGGGGAGGTGTCTTGCGGGCCCTTGCGATCATGCGATCACGTTGCCATTCCACTCGTTCGACCCAGCCATCGACCCCAGCCTCGCCACCACCCAGACCTGCTTGTTCACCGGGCACCAAGCGCCGCCACCGCTGTGGACCGCTTGGCAGGGGCGGAGGGCATCGAACCCCCAACCTCTGGTTTTGGAGACCAGCGCTCTGCCAATTGAGCTACGCCCCTGTGGATGAACAACCAACCCATCAACCACTCCACTCTTTGATCTCACCGAGTGGCCGATGTCTTTCCTTCTGGCTGGCGACCGACGACCTGCGTCGTCGGGGTCGCGCCTGTCTTTGCCTTTACTCGATGATCTTGGCCACGACGCCGGCGCCGACGGTGCGACCGCCCTCACGGAT
>JAZKHH010000110.1:0-15143 GCA_040385465.1 Pseudomonadota bacterium
ACGCTGAAGCAGACCGGGCCGAACCACTACGTCATCGGCACCTGTCCGTGAGCAAAGGGGGGCCTGGGCCGCCAGGTCAAGGCACCTTGAGCCGAACGTGCGAAGGGGCGGGCGCCCGCAGCGGCCCCCGCCCCTTCGCCTCTTTTGTGACATCAGCCTTCGAGACCGAGTTCCTGGATCTTGCGGGTGATGGTGTTGCGACCGATGCCCAGTTTTTGCGCCGACTCAATGCGGCGCCCGCGCGTGACACTCAGGGCCGTTTGAATCAGGCAGCCTTCGAATTGGCGCGACAGGGTGTCCCACACCTCAGGGTCGCCGGCGACCAGCAGCCGCCGGGCCTCGCGCTCCAGGTCCACCAACCACGACACGCCGCCCACGGGCGCTGCTGGCACCGTCGCCGCAGCCGCCACCGCCACGCCACCCCCGGCGCCATTCGGCACCGAGTTGTACCGCCCTTCGGACAGCGGTGTGACACTCAGGCTGCGCGCCTCGCCTGCGGACGCACCCGACGCTTCGGCCAGCAATTCCGGCGGCAGGTCTTTCACTTCGACCATTTGGGCCGGCGCCATCACGGTGATCCAGTGGCAGGTGTTTTCCAGCTGCCGTACGTTGCCGGGAAACTCGAACTGCATCATGCGCTCGAGCGCCGCCTCGGTGATGCGCTTGGCTTCCACGCCCAGCTCCTTGGCGCTTTTCTGCAAGAAAAAACGCGTCAGCGCCGGCACGTCTTCGCGCCGCTCGCGCAAGGCGGGCAGGCGCAGCCGAATCACGTTCAAACGGTGAAACAAGTCTTCGCGGAAGGCGCCCTGTCGCACCCGGTCTTCCAAGTTTTGGTGGGTGGCCGCGATCACCCGCACATTGCTGCGCATCGGGTTGTGGCCACCGACCCGGTAGAACTGCCCGTCGCTCAGCACCCGCAGCAAGCGGGTCTGCAGGTCGAACGGCATGTCGCCGATTTCATCCAGGAACAAGGTGCCGCCATCGGCTTGCTCGAAGCGGCCGCGGCGCAGGGTCTGCGCGCCGGTGAACGCCCCGCGCTCGTGACCGAACAATTCGCTTTCCAATAAATCCTTGGGAATGGCCGCCGTGTTGATGGCGACGAACGGGCCGCTCGCACGCGGGCTGTGCTTGTGCAGCGCGCTGGCCACCAGCTCTTTGCCGGAGCCCGACTCGCCCGTGATCAGCACGGTCACGATGCTTTGGCTCAGCCGCCCGATGGCCCGGAACACATCCTGCATGGCCGGCGCCTGGCCCAGGATCTCCGGCATCTGGCCGATGCGCTCTTCACGCACTTCTTCGCGCAGGCCTTCGGCCAGCGCACGGCGGATCAGCTCCACCGCCTTGGGCACGTCGAACGGCTTGGGCAGGTACTCGAACGCCCCGCCTTGGAAAGCGCTGACGGCGCTGTCCAGATCGGAGTAGGCCGTCATGATGATGACCGGCAGCGCCGGGTGCGACTGCTTGATCTGGGTCAGCAGGTCGATGCCCGAGCCGCCGGGCATCCGGATGTCGGACACCAGCACCTGGGGCGTTTCCAGCTCCAGGGCGCTCAGCACATCGCGGGTGTTGGTGAAACTGCGAACCGCCAGCTCCTCGCGGGCCAAGGCCTTTTCCAGCACAAAGCGTATCGATTGGTCGTCGTCAACAATCCAGATGGGTTTCATGCCGGCAGGGTGGTCCTGTGGTGGTGGGTGCGAGGCGCTGGGCGTCGCGGTCAAAGCAAGGGCATCACGATCTTGAAAATCGTCTGTCCAGGCATGCTGTCGCATTCGATGGTCCCCAGGTGCTGCTGTACAAAGGTTTGAGCCAAAGTCAGACCCAAGCCCGATCCCCCTTCCCGTCCAGACACCAGGGGGTAGAAGATCCGGTCCCGGATCGCGTCCGGCACACCCGGCCCGTTGTCTTCAATATGCAATTCCAATGCCAGACGGTGCCGCTGCTTGCCCAAAGTGACTTGGCGGGCAATGCGGGTGCGGATGACGATGCAGGCCTCGTCACGCTGCATGCGCTCGCCCAGAGCCTGCGCCGCGTTGTGCCCGATGTTGAGCACCGCCTGGATGAGCTGCTCCCGGTCGCCCCGAAAGTCGGGAATCGAGATGTCGTAGTCGCGCACCACCCGCAACCCGCGGGGAAACTCCGCCAGGATCAGCGAGCGCACCCGCTCACAAACCTCATGGATGTTGACCTCGCCGACCACATGCGGCCGGCGGTGCGGTGCCAGGAGCCGGTCCACCAGTGCTTGCAGCCGGTCGGCCTCCTTGATGATGACCTGGGTGTACTCGGTCAGCGCCTTGGAGTCGATCTCCATCTCCAGCAGCTGCGCAGCGCCTCGGATGCCGCCCAACGGGTTTTTGATCTCGTGGGCCAGGTTGCGCACGAGCTCCTTGTTGGCCTGGGCCTGGTCCAGCGCCCGCTCCTCCCGGTCCAGCCGGGTCTGCTGTTCGATCTCGATCAACTCCATCAGCACGTCGGACGACTGGTCGATCTGGGTCACGATCACGTGCACCGGCAAGGGCTCGGCATGGGCGCCCGAGCGCCGCAGGTGCGCATCCAGCCGGCTGGTCGAAAACTCGTTGCGGGCGATGGCCGCCACGGTGTCGCGCAGCACCGCTTCTTCCACGAAGACATCGAGCAGCCCATTGCCCACCAGATTGCGCCGCGACATGGCCAACTGGCTCTCGAACGCGGCGTTGACGAACACGCAGCGCCCCTCGGGGCTGACGATGGCGACCAAGGTGGCCAGGTGGTCAAAAGCCGAAAACGCCATCGGGCAGGTGCTGCCAGAGGGGGCCACGGCGGAAGCGGGGAAAGTCATCGGCACAGGTCCAGGGTGAAGGGCCGCCCCACCCGCCTGCACAGGCCGGGTTCGCGTCCGAAGCCTGTCCCGCCGGGTTCAGGGGAGCTTGGCCAGTTCGCGTTTGAGGGCAGCCACGTCGCTCTCCTTGCGAGCGATCAACGATTTCATCTCGGCAACCCGGTCGAGGTAGCGCTGATAGTTTTTCTCATCGCCACGCCGATCAGGCTCGCCCTTGTTGTACTCGGTTTGCAGGGCCGCGAGAGATTGCTCCTCCCGCTTCAGCTCCGACGTCAAAATCTGCTTGCGGTCCGAATCTCGCGAACGCTGCTCCGCCGGGTCGACGCGGGGCGTGCCGCTGGGGGCCGACGCGCCAGGTGCTGCGCTGCCGCCCATGGCCACCGGTGCGGGCCCCTTGCGCGGTGGTGCCGCGATCACCGTGATCGGGCTGGCGTCCAAGCCGGTGCAACCCTTGTCTTTGGCTTCCTTGGCCGAGATGGCGTCGGTGTAGAGCACCGGCGGGCCGGGGCACTTGTAAACCGTGGACGCCACCACCGGGCCACCCAGCAGACAGCCCAACGCAGCCCCTGCGACGATTCGACAACAGCCCCACGACCTGGCACGACGCATTGCGCAACTCCTCAGTGCAATCCCATCTCAACGAACGAGGGGGCCCAGGCGACGACCGCCTGAACCCCTGCTCGGCTCGATTGTGAACGATGCACTCCCGGCGCAAGGGCCGAAACGCAGGGCCTTTGCCCGCTTCTTGGACGTCTCTGGAGCACTGCCGGAACCCGTCCAACGGCCCGCCAATGCCATGGGACGGCCAAGCCGTCCCATCAGCTTGGGCCGCCTGCCGGAGATTTCAGGTCGGCTGGCCCGGGCTCACAGGCTGTAGTACATGTCGAATTCGACCGGGTGGGTCGTCATGCGGAAACGGGTCACTTCCTGCATCTTCAACTCGATGTACGCATCCAGGAAGCCGTCGGTGAACACGCCGCCTTTGGTCAAGAAGGCACGGTCCTTGTCCAAATACTCGAGCGCCTGGTCCAGGCTGTGGCAAACGGTCGGGATCTTCGCGTCTTCCTCGGGCGGCAGGTGGTAGAGGTCCTTGGTGGCCGCCTCGCCCGGGTGAATCTTGTTTTCCACACCGTCCAGGCCCGCCATCAGCAGGGCCGAGTAGGCCAGGTAGGGGTTGGCCATCGGGTCCGGGAAGCGGGCTTCGATGCGGCGACCCTTGGGGTTGGCCACGTACGGAATGCGGATCGAGGCCGAACGGTTGCGCGAGCTGTACGCCAGCTTCACTGGGGCTTCAAAACCCGGCACCAGGCGCTTGTAGCTGTTGGTGGTCGGGTTGGTGATGGCATTCAGGGCGCGCGCGTGCTTGATCACGCCGCCGATGTAGTACAGCGCGAAGTCGGACAAGCCGGCGTAGCCGTCACCGGCGAAGAGGTTCTTGCCGTCCTTCCAGACCGACTGGTGCACGTGCATGCCGGAGCCGTTGTCGCCGACGATCGGCTTGGGCATGAACGTGGCCGTCTTGCCATAGGTGTGGGCCACGTTTTGCACCACGTACTTGAACAGCTGCGACCAGTCGGCGCGTTGGATCAGGGTGCTGAAGCGGGTGCCGATTTCCATCTGCCCGGCGTTGGCCACCTCATGGTGGTGCACTTCCACCGGAATGCCCAGCGACTCGAGGATCAGGCACATTTCCGAGCGCAGGTCTTGGCCGGAGTCGACTGGGGGGGTGGGAAAGTAGCCACCCTTCGTGGTCGGCCGGTAGCCGGAGTTGCCGTGGTCGTATTCCTTGCCCGTGTTCCAGGACGCTTCTTCCGACTCGATCTTGACGAAGCAGCCCGACATGTCGACCTGCCAGCGCACGTTGTCGAAAATGAAGAATTCGGGTTCCGGACCGAAGTAGGCGGTGTCGCCCAGGCCCGAGGCTTTCATGTAGGCCTCGGCGCGCTTGGCCAGCGAACGGGGGTCGCGCTCATAAGGCTTGCCGTCGCTGGGCTCCACCACGTCGCAGGTGAGGATCAGCGTCGGCTCTTCAAAAAAGGGGTCGATGTTGGCGGTGTTGGGGTCGGGCATGAGCTGCATGTCCGAGGCCTCGATGCCCTTCCACCCGGCGATCGAGGAGCCGTCAAAGGCGTGGCCCGAAGTGAACTTGTCCTCGTCGAAATGCGACACGGGAACGGTCACGTGCTGCTCTTTGCCGCGGGTGTCGGTGAAACGGAAGTCAACGAATTTGATCTCGTTTTCTTGCACCAATTTCATCACGTCGGCAACAGTCTTGGCCATCAAAAGGTCTCCTAGCGGGGATTGAGTAAAGAAGGAATTCGGCGCACCGAACAACGGTGGACAAGGCGCTCGGCCGATGTGCCCGGCAATGTAGCAGAATCTATGCCCAGGACTGTGCATGCCCGCCCCAAGCCGCACCAACGCTGGTTGTGCGGCCCATCAGAGCCTCAAATTTTGACCTGGGAAACCGCTGGGTTTCACCGGGTTTGCCCAGCAAAACCAAGGCAGCAGGGGGCAATGCCACTCAACTGTGCGGAAGGCCCAAGCACCGCACTCAAGGAGTGCAATTTCTCAAATCAACGCACCATTTCGGGGCCTGTCGCGGCGCCCAAGGTTGTCAGCCCGGCGCGCAATGCGGCATAAGCCTCCTCCAACACCGCGGCCGGACCCTTGACGCCCAACTCAATGTGTTTGCCCCACTGCGGGTGGTCCTCGCTGGGCAAGCTGAACACCTTGATGCCTTCGAACCGCGCCTCGAGCGCCTCCATCAGCGGCGTCAACAAAGACTCCATGGTGGAAAAGACGATGACCGAGCGCTCACCCCGGTCCAAGCTGCCATGGGCATGGGCAAAGCGGGCATCGAGCACCGCCTCGATCATCGGCCACGCCATCACTGGAAAGCCGGGCACGAAGAACACCTCCGTGCCGCTCGGTGCTTTGACCGAAAAGCCGGGAATCTTGTTGTACGGGTTGGCGATGATCTGTGCGCCCACCGGAAAACACCCCATTTTCAGCCGCTGCAGGTTGTCGGCCCGGTCGGGGTCGAAAACCTCGCCCTTCTCGGCGGCCATCGACTGCATGCGTTCTGTGATCAGCGCCCGCGCCTCAGGATGCAACGCCAACGGCACGCCCAGGGCGTCGGCGGCACATTGCCGGGTGTGGTCATCGGGCGTGGCGCCAATGCCGCCGCAACAAAACACCGCTTCCGGACCGGCCAGCGCATCGCGCAGGTCTTGCGTCAGGCGACGGGGGTCGTCGCCCACATAGCGCACCCATGACAACCCCAAACCGCGTTCGCTCAGCAGCGAAATCACTTGGGAGAGGTGCTTGTCGGCCCGCTTGCCCGAGAGAATCTCGTCGCCCACGATGATCAATCCGAATTCCATGCTGCTGCTCCTTTGGGGCCCACATTCTGCCGGTTGGGGTGTGACGCGCGTGGGTCCGGGGGCTTGGCCCCTCCAGATACATTTGGTTTCAAGAACCCCTGTTCGGTGGGATGACGTCACCGCAGGCCTCACCTATAACCGGCGGGCAGGAGAACTTTCTCAAGCAAGCCAGGGCTGAGCCCGTCCCATGTATCCGCATTTCCCCACTCTCTTGCTGATCTCTGGCGCCATCCTGCTGATGTCGGCGGGCGTCATGACGCTCTTCGGCGCCTCGCGCCCGGTGTACCGCGGCTATTGGTCGTGGGTGAGCGCACAGTGGCTGGTGGCCTTCGGGGTGTTCGCCAGTGCCTTCAACGACCACCACCCGCCGCTGCTGGTGTTGGCCAACCTCTTGACGCTGCAGTGGCCCATCGTCGTCTTGCTCGGCCTGCGTCGCTTCTACGCCCGGCATCCCCTGCGGGTGCCGCCCATGGTTGACGGCGTGTTGATCGCGGCGGCCTACCTGGCTTGGTTCGGCACCTGGGTGGTGTTCGAGAACAAGGTGCAGCAGTCCGCCACCTTCGGCCTGGTGGCCTCGGTGCTGCATGTGTACGCCGCGATCCTGGTGCTGTGCTTGCGCGAGTTCAAAAACAACTCCGCGTTGCAGCTGTTGGCGCTGGCCTTGCTCTGCGGCAGCGGGGTGGAAATCCTGCGCACCGCCGACTTCGTTGCCCACGGCAGCGCCTTGACCTGGAGCGCCCAGCATGCGGTGGCTTCGACCATCACCGCCGTGCTGGTCGCTTTGTCGATGCTGTACCTCAGCTTGTTCTTGACCCACGAGCGCACGGAGCTGCGGCTGCGCTTTTCCAAGCGCCGCCTGCGTTACCTGGCCGACATCGACACCTTGACCAAGGTGCCCAACCGGCGCCGGTTCCACGAGCTGTCGTCACGGGTGCTGAGCACCAGCCCGGCGGCCGACTCGGCGTTGCTGATGTTCGACGTCGACCACTTCAAGCGCATCAACGACACGCTGGGCCACGCGGTGGGCGACGAAGCGCTGCGCCAGGTGGGCAACTGCACCCGCGACACTTTGCGGGAACTGGACGTGGCGGGCCGCCTGGGCGGCGACGAGTTCGCGGTGCTGCTGCCCGACACCACCGTCGAGGAGGCCATGACCGTGGCCACGCGCATCGTCTCGCGCCTGGAACACCGCCAGGTCGCACCGCGCATCGCCCGGTTGAGCCTGAGCTTCGGCGTCGTGCAGATGCACGAGAACGAAGCCATCACCGACGCCCTGCGCCGGGCCGACCAGGCCCTCTACGAAGCCAAGCGACAGGGCCGCAGTCGTGCGGTGATCGCCATGGGTGGGGAAGAGCGTCCGGTGTTCAGCCGCAGCCACCCGATGGGCCTTGCTGCCATCTGACCGCGTTGTCCCGCCCTGCCGTGCGGCGGTGAGTTGGGCGTGGAATCTTGCTGTCAACCCGTGCTGCGCAACTTGGCCCCTTTTCAGGGGCCAGTTTGTTCACAGGCGCTGCGCCTCGAAGGTGTTGCACTGCTTCAGATCGCCGCTGTCCATGCCACGCCGAAACCAGGTCTGGCGCTGAACGCTGGTGCCGTGGGTGAAGCTTTCCGGCACCACACGCCCCTGTGATTGTTGCTGCAGCATGTCGTCGCCGATGCGGGAGGCGGCATTCAGGGCCTCTTCAACGTCGCCTTGCTCCAGCCAGCCTTTGCCCTGCTGCGAGTGGTGGGTCCACACGCCGGCATAGCAATCGGCCTGCAGCTCGACGCGCACCGACATGGCGTTCATCTGCGCGGTGGACAGGCGGCCACGCATGGCCTCGACCTTGTCGTGGGTGCCGATCAAATTTTGCAGGTGGTGGCCGACCTCGTGCGCTACCACGTAGGCCTGTGCGAAGTCACCGGGCGCCCCCATGCGCGAACGCAGCACGTTGAAAAAGTCGAGGTCGATGTAGACCTTCTGGTCACCAGGACAGTAAAACGGCCCCGCCGCCGATTGGCCCGTGCCGCAAGCCGTGTTGACCGCGCCGCGGAACAACACCAGTTTTGGGTGGCGGTAGGCCGGCCCGCCCGCGCGGGGCAGCTGCGTGCGCCAGACTTCCTCGGTGTCGGCCAGCACGGTCGACACGAAGCGGGCACCGTCGTCGGTGGGCCGCGACTGCGGCCCGGTGGCCTGCGTGGGGGCCGGCGCCGGAGCCGAGCCCACCATGCCCGGGTCGCCCGCCATGCCGCCGAGCAGCGTCAACGGGTTGATGTCGAAGGCCCAGCCCAGCACCAAAGCCAGCACGATCGTGCCGATGCCGATGCGCCCGCCACCCAGCCTCAGGCCGCCCCCACCACCGCCGCCACCTCCACCACTGCTTCGGAGGTCTTCCACGTTGTCGCTTTCGCGCTGTCCGTCCCACTTCATGTCGTTGTCTCCTGCCGTTGTACGGCCACTGTCTAGGTTTTAGGCAAGGTCACGCCGCGCTGACCCTGGTACTTGCCGCCTCGGTCCTTGTAGCTGGTCTCGCACACTTCGTCGCTCTCGAAGAACAGCACTTGGGCGCAGCCTTCACCGGCGTAGATCTTGGCCGGCAGCGGCGTGGTGTTGCTGAACTCGAGGGTCACATAGCCTTCCCACTCGGGCTCGAAGGGGGTGACGTTGACAATGATCCCGCAGCGGGCGTAGGTGCTCTTGCCCAGGCAGATCGTCAGCACGTTGCGCGGAATGCGGAAGTACTCCAGCGTGCGGGCCAGCGCGAAGCTGTTGGGTGGGATCACGCACACG
Source organism: Pseudomonadota bacterium (assembly GCA_040385465.1). Taxonomy (GTDB): domain Bacteria; phylum Pseudomonadota; class Gammaproteobacteria; order Burkholderiales; family Burkholderiaceae_C; genus CANHBY01. The sequence continues at coordinate 8,972 of JAZKHH010000110.1, forward strand.
TCGTCGTTCATGTCGACGAAGCTGCGCTCATCGAAATTCTTCGGGTCCACGACGGTGCTGTAGACGTTGGTGAAGACCTTGAATTCCGGCGCGCAGCGGATGTCATAACCGTAGCTGGAGGTGCCGTAGCTGACGATGCGCTGGCCATCTGCGGCCGTGCGAACCTGGCCTGGCTCGAAGGGCTCGATCATGCCGTGCTCTTCGGCCATGCGGCGGATCCATTTGTCGCTTTTGATGCTCATGCGGGAAGACCTTGTCGCTGCCTCAGGTGGTGGAAGAAATGGTGATGGTGGGGAACTTGGCAGAGTAGTCCTTGCTGGACTGCGCAATCTTGGCCGCCATGCGGCGGGCGATCGTTTTGTACTGTGCGGCGATGACCCCATCCGGTTCGCTGACCACCGTGGGTCGCCCACCGTCGGCCTGCTCGCGGATCGACAGGGCCAAAGGCAGGCCGCCCAGGTAGTCGACCTCGTATTGCTCGGCCATTTTCTGGCCGCCCTCGGCGCCGAAGATGTGCTCGGTGTGGCCACAGTTCGGGCAGGCGTACACCGCCATGTTCTCCACGATGCCCAGAATCGGCACGCTGACCTTCTGGAACATTTTCAGGCCCTTGCGAGCGTCGAGCAGGGCGATGTCCTGCGGCGTGGTGACGATCACCGCGCCGGTCAGGGGCACGCGCTGCGACAGGGTGAGCTGGATGTCGCCGGTGCCCGGTGGCATGTCGACGATCAGGTAGTCGAGTTCGCGCCAGCGGGTCTGGCGCAGCAGCTGGTCCAGTGCCTGGGTGGCCATGGGGCCGCGCCAGATCATCGGGTTGTCGGCCTCCACCAGGAAGCCGATCGACATCACCTGCACGCCGTGGTTTTCCAGGGGTTCCATGGTCTGGCCGTCGGCGCTTTCCGGGCGCTGGCCGCTCAGGCCCATCATCCAAGGCTGGCTGGGGCCATAGATGTCGGCATCGAGCAGCCCCACCTGGGCGCCTTCGGCCGCCAGAGCCAGGGCCAGGTTGACGGCGGTGGTGCTCTTGCCCACACCGCCTTTGCCCGAGGCCACGGCCACGATGTTCTTCACGCCGGGCAGCAATTGCACGCCGCGTTGCACCGCGTGCGGCACCACCTGCAGTGAAATGTCCGTGCTCACCTGCAGCGCCGGGTCGACGCCCCGCACCGCGTCGGCCACCGCCTGGCTCAGCGCTGGCCACAGGCTGCGGGCCGGGTAGCCCAGGCTCAACCGCACCGCCAGTTGCCCCGGCGCAGGGGTCGACCATTTGAGTTGGTGGGTCGAGAGGAAGTCTTGCCCGGTGAGGGGATCTCGCACCGTGGTCAAGGCTTCGCGCAACACCGATTCGGACACCGTCATGAATGAAAAAAGCCGGAAATGGTCAGGTCGGCCAGTCTAAGGCGTCCCAGCCACCGACCGGCCGCAGGCGGGGTCTGCGCCTTCAGAGCCGTTGGATGACGTCTTGCAGGTGCGTCTGGTTGGCTCGGCAAATTGTGCGAAAGGCCGGGCTGATGCGCTTGTCGCGCGCTGCCAGGTCCCAAAAGTGCATGGCGGCTGCGCAGGCCGTGGCCCAAACGGGCTGCTGGGCCGGCAACGGCAGTGCCGCTTCGAAACGGCGCACGGGGATCTCGCCGCCGGCCAGCGGGGCGTAGCCCATCGGCAGCATGTCGTACGTGGGTGCCAGGGTGAAGGCGTTCGATCCAGGCGCCAGGTCGGAGGGCACTGTGCCAATCTGGAAGCTGAGGTTGCCGGTGTGCATGTCGGTGTTGGCGATCAGGCGCCCGAACCACCACAGGTGCTGCGTGCCGGCCACCACAGCGGCGTCGACCAGCCCGGCGTCGGCCAGCCCACCGACCAACGCCGGCCATTCGCTGGTGGCCAGGCCCAGCCATTCGGCGTTGAGCACGCCCAGGCTGCACAAGGCGCTGCGGCCCCACAGCCCATGCCGGTCAAAACGCTCGACTTCCAGGAACGTCCGGCCCGCATGAACCAGAATGCGGCTGGCGGCGCTGCGCACCCCAGGCAGCTCGGCGGCGCAGCCCAGGGCCAGGTGCTCGCAGACCAGCAGGTCGGCCCAGCGCTGCACGGTGGGTGAGCCGTCGGCACCCGAGAACTTCACCAGCACGTGCGGCGTGGCGCTGCCCGGCCCCTCGCGCAAGGCGGCGAACTTGGGGAACTCGCCGGCGGCGCTGGAGCCGGCCACACCGGCCGCCACCGCTTCGTTGGCCAATGCGCTGTAGGCCGGCCCGCAAGCCGCTTTGGACAGCGGCGCGGGAGGCGACAGCTTGTCGTGTTGCCAGGCCTCGAAAGCGGGGGTTCCAACGACCAGGTCACCGGTGGCATCCAGGCCTTGCCGGCTGAGGGCGAACAGCGTGTCTTCGTCGGTCCAGGCTTGCGGATCGGCCGACACCGACAGCGCCCGGTGAGCACGCCGCGCAAATTGCCGCCCCATGTAGCCTTGAGGGCGCATGTCTTGCAGGGGGTAAGGCAAGCCGGCCCACCAGCCGTCCACGGACTCAGGGGGAACCGGCCAGGGGGTGCCTTGCAGCTTCATCCAGGTGCCTTGCGGCTGGGTCAGCGACAGGTGCGTCAGGTCGCTGGCCCGGCCCTGCGCGTCGATGCGGTAGAGAGGCAACTCACCCGGCTCACCGCGCAGCGGCCGACGCAAGGCGTAGCGGGCACGCCGCGCCTGCCCACCAACGATCACGGCGCCGCCCAGTTCTTGCAACAAACGGTGCAGCGTGGGCACGCTGACGCCCACCGCTTCAGCCAAGGCGGCCGCTGAACTGGCCGGCTGGCGGGCCAGCACCGCCGCCAGACGGTCCCGGGCCAGGAGGTTCTTCGGTCTCATGCTTTTATGAAATGATTTATGAGAAGATTTATATCATCTCACGATCAATGCAAAACCAGCTTTCTATCCTCCTTAATGAGAAGATTATCGGAATCTTTCGAGGGTGACCGCAGGTTTTCCTGGCCTGCCCTGTCCAGCCCCTAAAATTGCCCGCTCACCGAGATCCGACCGCACCATGAGCCTTTCCCCCCGCCAGCTCTTCGTCACCACCGCCCTGCCCTACGCCAATGCCCCGTTTCACATCGGGCACATGATGGAGTACATCCAGGCGGACATCTGGGTGCGCTTTCAGCGCATGCGGGGTCACACGGTGCACTTCGTCTGCGCCGACGACGCCCATGGCGCGCCGATCATGATCGCGGCCGAAAAAGCCGGCAAGACGGCGCAGCAGTTCGTGGCCGACATCGCGGCCGACCGCCCTCCCTACCTGCAAGGCTTTCACATCGGCTTTGACCACTGGCACTCCACCGACGGCCCGGAGAACCACCTGCTGGCCAAGGAGGTATACCTCGCCTTGCGCGAGGCGGGCTTCATCAGCACCAAATCGATCGAGCAGTTCTTCGACCCGGTCAAAGGCATGTTCCTGCCCGACCGCTACATCAAGGGCGAGTGCCCGAAGTGCGGCACCCAAGACCAGTACGGCGACGCCTGCGAGTCGTGTGGGGCGGTGTACAGCCCCACCGACCTGAAGAACCCGTTCTCCACCCTCACCGGGGCCACGCCGGTGCTCAAATCGAGCGAGCACTATTTCTTCAAGCTCAGCGACCCACGCTGCGTGGCGTTCTTGCAAGAGTGGACCGGCTCGGGCCGCTTGCAGCCCGAGGTGCTCAACAAGATCAAGGAATGGTTTGACACCGACGAGGCCGGCCGCACCCAGCTCAGCGATTGGGACATCAGCCGCGACGCGCCCTACTTCGGCATCGAGATCCCGGATGCGCCGGGCAAGTACTTCTACGTCTGGCTGGACGCGCCAGTGGGCTACCTCGCCGCCTTGAAAGCGCACTTCCAGAACATTGGCCAGGACATGGAAGCCTTCTTGGCCAATCCGGCCACCGAGCAGGTGCACTTCATCGGCAAAGACATCACCTACTTCCACACCCTGTTCTGGCCGGCCATGCTCAAGTTCAGCGGCCGCAAGGTGCCTGACAAAGTTTTCGTGCACGGCTTCATCACCCTGGGCGGTGACAAGATGAGCAAGAGCCGAGGCACCGGCATCTCGCCGCTGAAGTACCTGCAGCTCGGCTTGAACGCCGAGTGGCTGCGCTACTACCTGGCGGCCAAGCTCAACGCCCGGGTGGAAGACGTCGAGTTCACCCCCGAGGACTTCGTCGCCCGGGTCAACAGCGACCTCATCGGCAAGTACATCAACATCGCCAGCCGGGCCGCCGGCTTTTTGACCAAGCGCTTTGGCGGGCAGCTGTCAGGCGACCTGGGCGTGGAGGGGCGAGCCCTGCTTGACGCCCTGCGTGCTCAGCAAGACACCCTGGCGCAGCTCTACGAAGAGCGTGAATTCGGCAAAGTGCAACGCGAGATCATGCTGCTGGCCGACCGGGTGAACGAATACGTCGACCAACACAAACCCTGGGAGCTGGCCAAGCGCGCTGGCCAAGAGGCCGTGTTGCACGACGTGTGCAGCGTCTGTGTCGAGGCCTTCCGCCTGCTCACCATCTACCTCAAGCCGGTGTTGCCGGCGCTGGCGGCACAGGTCGAGGCCTTTTTGCGGGTGCCCGCCCTGCGCTTTCAAGACGCACAGCGGGCTCTGGGCGCGCACACCATCGGTGAGTACAAGCACCTCATGCAACGGGTGGACCTGAGCACGGTGGAAGCCTTGGTCGCCCCGCCGCCGGCAGCCGCCCCAGCGCCGGCCGCCAGTGCCTCGAGCCCTGGCCCGGGCGGCGAAGCCCTGGCTCCTACCATCGGCATCGACGATTTCGTCAAGGTCGACCTGCGCATCGCGCGCATCGTCGAGTGCAGCCTGGTGGAAGGCTCAAGCAAGCTGTTGCGCCTGAGCCTGGATGTGGGCGAAGTCGACGACGCCGGCCAGCCGCGCCTGCGCAACGTCTTCAGCGGCATCCAAAGCGCCTACCAGCCGGCCGACCTGGTCGGGCAGCTGACGGTGATGGTGGCCAACCTGGCCCCGCGCAAGATGAAGTTTGGCGTCAGCGAAGGCATGGTCCTGGCGGCCAGCCACGCCGACGGCAAGGCCCACCCGGGCCTGTACATCTTGAAGCCCTGGCCGGGTGCCGAGCCTGGCATGCGGGTGAGCTGACCCTCCCCGCGCAGCACCGTCACCGCCATGAGCCCCACCCCCGAGCCGCGCCAGCGCCCCCCCTCGGGCAACCCACGCTGGCGACCGGAGTGGGCGCCGTTTCGCCCGCGCCTGCTGGACACCCTCAAAGGCTACAACCGCCAGACCTTCGCGCGCGACCTGGTGGCCGGGCTGACCGTGGGCATGGTGGCCCTGCCTTTGGCCATGGCCTTCGCCGTGGCCTCCGGCGTCAAGCCCGAGCAGGGCATCTTCACCGCCATCGTGGCCGGCTTCCTGATTTCGGCCCTGGGTGGCTCGAACGTGCAGATCGGCGGGCCGGCCGGTGCCTTCATCGTCATCGTCTACGGCATCGTGCAGCGTTACGGGCTGACCAACCTGCTGATTGCCACGGCGCTGTCCGGCATGCTGTTGTTCGCCATGGGCGCGCTGAAGCTGGGGGCGCTGGTGCGCTACATGCCCGTCACCATCATCATCGGCTTCACCAACGGCATCGCGGTGGTGATCGGCATGTCCCAATTGAAGGACCTGCTGGGTCTGCAGCTGACCACCTGGCCGGTGGACTTCTTCTCGCAGGTGGCGACCTTGGCGCGCCACGCCAGCGAGGTCAACCTGTGGGCCCTGGGCGTGGGGCTGGGCAGCTTGGCCGTGGTGGCGCTGTGGCCCCGGCTGAGCAGCCTGCCCAGTGTCTCGGGCCCGCTGGCTGCCTCGCAACGTTGGCGCCGCTGGGCCGGCCACCTGCCTGGCACGGTCGTGGCGCTGACACTGGCCACGGTGCTCACCGTCCTGCTCGACCTGCCGATCGACACCATCGGCTCGCGCTTTGGCGGCATTCCTCAAGGGCTGCCGCAGCTGTCACTGCCGCCATTCAGCTGGCAGAGCGCGCAGCAGTTGGTCATCCCGACCCTCACCCTCGCCTTTCTCGGCGCCATCGAATCGTTGATCTGCGCCCGCGTTGCCGACAACCTGAGCACCCTGCCCAAGCACGACCCCAACCAGGAGCTGATGGCGCAGGGCGTGGCCAACATGGTCGGCCCGTTGTTCGGCTGCCTGCC
>JAZKHH010000110.1:15243-19225 GCA_040385465.1 Pseudomonadota bacterium
GGGTTGGTGCTGGCCTGCGGATTTTTCATCTACCGCATGGGCCAGTTGTTCCGCGTGGGCACGGGCAACCCGCCGGCGCCAGGCGTGCAGGTGTTCACTTTGTACGGCGCCTTGTTCTTCGGCGCGGTGGCCAAGGTCGAAGCGGTGGGCCAAGGCTTGCCGGCCGACACGCAAGCCGTGGTGCTGCGCATGCCGCGCCTGATCTCCATCGACAGTTCGGGCATCGACGCCCTGGCGCAATTGCACCGGGCCTTGGGCCGGCAGGGCGTGGCCCTGCACCTGTGCGAGCTCAACGAGCAGCCCTTCGACCTTTTGCAGCGCTCTGGCCTGCTGGCGGACTTGGGTCCGCACCATGTGCATGCCGACCTGGCGAGCGCACTGGCCGTCTTGCGGCCGGCAGCGCCGGGAGGCCCGAGCGACCCGGTGGCTGAAGAACACAGTGGCACGCCGCCGGCGCCCTGAGCTTCTTGCACCGTCGCCGTCGCCGCCGTCGCCCGCTCGCAGCACCGTGCTGCGGGCCACCGGGCGTTACAGCACGACCGCTTGGTTGGGCAGCTCGTTGGCGCGCGGCCCATTGGCCGGAAAATGCTTCGCCAGGTGCTGGCTGACGGCCGCGACCCCGTTGAGCACGCCGCCTTCAAAATCCGACCGCCGAAAAGCGGCTTCCATCTGCTCGCACACCGCACGCCATTCCTGCGGCCCGACCATGGCCTGAATGCCCCGGTCGGCCACGATTTCCACGGCATGGTCGGCCAGCAACAGATAGATCAACACGCCGGTGTTGTCGGCCGTGTCCCAGACCCGCAATTGCGAGAACAGGTCCACCGCCCGTTCCCGGGCGGACTGCCCCTTGAACAGGGGCGCCCCGTCCAGATCGCCCTCGACAGCAAAACGGATTTCACCCCGGTGGGTGGCCTCGCTGGCATGGATGGCCTGCTCGATCTTGTCCAGGGTGGCAGGGCTGAACCTGCGCGTCACCTGGCCCGGCAGGCTCAACAGGTGTTTCAGGATGCGTTGAATGTTGGCCACGATCACCACCTCCCCGACGCGCCGCCGCCGCCGAAGCCGCCGCCACCGCCACTGAAACCACCGCCGCCACCGAAGCCGCCACCGCCAAACCCGCCGCGGCCGCCTCCGTACACCCCACCACCCAGCCCGCCCAGACCGCGGCCACCGCCCACCAGCGTGAACACCATGGCCACCACACCGGCCAGCGCGGCAATCGACAAGGCGCCGATGACGAACCAGGCCACGGCCGCCACCACGCCACCCGTTACCAGGGCACCCGGCAGCTTGCCCAGCATGGCGCGCAACACGCCGCCCACGCCCAGCGCCAGGATGAAGAGCAAAGGCGCATAGGACGACAAGCCCCCCTGCGGACGACCGCTGCCTTGCGTGCGGTTCGCCGGTGCGGGCAGCGCCTCGCCGTCCACCAGGCGCATCATTTGCGCCACCGCGGCGGTGATGCCGCCGTGATAGTCCTGCGCCTGAAAACGCGGCACGATCAGCTCGCTGATGATGCGTTTGCTGGTCAGGTCGGTCAGCACGCCTTCCAAACCGTAGCCCACCTCGATGCGCACGGCGCGGTCTTTCTTGGCCACCACCAGGATGGCGCCATCGTCGACCTTCTTGCGGCCCAGCTTCCACTGCTCGGCCACCCGCAGGGCGAAAGGTTCAATGGCCTCGGGTGCCACGCTGTCCACCAGCAGCACCGCCAACTGGCTGCCCTTTCGGGCTTCGAAGGCTGTCAACGCTTGCTCGAGCGATGCTGTTTGCTCGGCCGTCAGCGTGCCAGTGGTGTCCACCACATGCCCAGTCAACGGTGGCACGGGCACTTGAGCCACAGCCCAGTTGCCCAAGCCGCACCAGCCGAGCAGCATGGCCAGCGACAGGGCGCGCGCCAGTTGCAAAGTCATCGGGCCATGCCCGAGGCGGCGGGCGTGGGCGCAGGTGCGGGGGTGGGCGCCGGTGCCGCATCAAAGCCCACCGTGGGCGGACGGGAAATTTCCCGCTCGTTTTCCACCGTGAAACTCGGCTTTTCTTTGTAGCCCATGACCATGGCGGTCAAGTTGCTGGGGAACGAGCGCACGGTGACGTTGTAGGCCTGCACGGATTTGATGTACCGGTTGCGCGCCACGGTGATGCGGTTTTCGGTGCCTTCCAACTGGGCGGACAAGTCGCGAAAGCCCTGGTTGGCTTTCAGGTTGGGGTAGTTCTCGGAGACCACCAACAGCCGCGACAAGGCACTGGTCACTTCACCCTGGGCCTGCTGGAATTTCTGAAACGCGGCCGGGTCGTTAATCAGCTCCGGCGTGGCCTGAATGGACGTGGCTTTGGCCCGTGCCTCGATCACCCTCGTCAGGGTGTCCTGTTCGAACTTGGACTCGCCTTTCACGGTGTTGACCAGATTCGGAATCAGATCGGCCCGGCGCTGGTACTGGTTCAGGACCTCCGCCCAGTCGGCCTTGACTTGTTCGTCGGTGGTCTGAAAGGTGTTGTAGCCGCAGCCGGTCAGGCTGAAGACCAAAACGGCGGCCAGGAGGAAAAATCGTGCGCGCATGAGAGAGGTCTCCGAAAAAAACTGAACAACAGGAAAACGGACATCGAAACAGGAACATGCGCAACCGCTCGCCAGCCTGACAGGCTGACCAGCCCGGCACTGAAGCGCAGCGCGCTGCAACGCGCACCATACCCAACTGCGCGCCATTTCACCGTAGGAAAACACGACAAGTGAGTGGCAGTCCAGTCAGTCCTCAGCCCTCAGCGCGGCTCGTCCACCGTCTCGGCCGTCGACAGCACCTTGCCCTGGGCATCAAACGTCACCGAAAAAATCTTGGCCTCCTGGCCATTCAGAAACCGCCAGTCCCACACCTCTTGCTGCTGGCGCTCCAACGGCAGGCGGCGGGCCGGCGCGCCCAGCAGGCGGCGCACCTGGGGGGTGTCCATGCCGGCGACGATGCGCCGGAACGTGGCCGGCTGCAGCACCTGGCGCAACGCGCTCATCTTGCCGTCCGGCCCGATGGTGATCATGTAGTTGCGCTGCCCCTGAGGTTGGCGCGGATACTCCAGGGTGCGGCTGCCGCCCGGCTCGTCATAGACCGCCACAGGCTCGCCAAACTGGGCCCGCACCTGGGCTTCGGTGGCCACCCCTTCTTCCAGCTCCGCAATTTTTTTCAGGTCACAGCCGAGCAGCACGGCGGCCGCCACACAGACGGCGGCGGTCAATTTGTACAAGGTTCTCATCAACAGGCCCTAAAATCCAAACCTTCACTGTACTGCCCGGCCCTGCGGCTCGGTCCCTGCCATGCCCTTGTTCTGGAAGCCCTACAAGTCCGACATCACCGTGCTGATCGAAGACCTGAAAGCCAAAAACCCCCTGCTCGAGGCCGATCAACGCCAGGGCCGGGCCCTGCTGTGGGACCAGCAAGTTGACCGCGTGGCCCAGGCGGACCAGCGCAGCGCCCGGGTCGCCCAGCAGCCCTACGTCTACCAGACCAAGGGCTGACGTCCCCGCCACACCGGCTCCAGGCCCTGTCCCTCTTCCCCCACCGTCCCCGACACCAGGAGCTTTTGCCTTGATGGCCGCACGTGAAGAGCAGCAAGGCATGCCGGTGATCGACGGTGCGGCCGCTTTGGCCGACGTCACCGCCCCCGCGCCCGGCACCGACACGACCCCCCAGGTGGTCGACCATGTGGCGGTGGCGCGCCTGTACGGCGAGCCCTTGTTCACCATGCCGCAGGACCTCTACATCCCCCCGGATGCGTTGGAGGTGTTCCTCGAGGCCTTCGAAGGCCCGCTCGACTTGCTGCTCTATCTGATCCGCAAGCAAAACTTCAACATCCTCGACATTCCCCTGGCCGACGTCACCCGCCAGTACCTGCGCTATGTCGAGCAGATCCGAACGCGCAACCTCGAGTTGGCCAGCGAGTACCTGCTGATGGCCGCGATGCTGATCGAGATCAAGTCGCGCATGCTGCTGCC
>JAZKHH010000111.1:0-4809 GCA_040385465.1 Pseudomonadota bacterium
TTCCCGGATCGTTCGGCTTGCTGGGCATCCGGGAGCGGGTGCTGATGCTGGGCGGCCGCCTCGCGGTGGACAATGCACCCGCAGGCGGCGCACGACTGGTGGTGCATGCGCCCTTGACGCAACCCACCGTGCAGGCGATGGATGAGGAATTCGGCGATTCGACGGAACCGCTGTTCGACGAATCCGCACGAGGCACCCTGGACCTGTGAACAACGGAGGCAGCACCATGCGCGACTCACCGATCTCTTCAACCGCCACGGCGGGGCGGCTGGCATGATCGCTGCCGCCGGTCTCGTTCAGTTGCGCCTGCTGCTGGTGGACGATCACACGGTGGTGCGCGAGGGTCTCAAGCGCCTGCTCGCTCCGCTGAGCAACCATTGGTCCATCACCGAGGCGGGCACCGGTTTCCAGGCGCTCGAGTGCCTGCGGCGCGAGTCCTTCGACCTCGTGATCGCCGACCTCTCCCTGCCTGGCATGAGCGGACTGGACCTCATCCACCGCATCAAGGATGGTTTTCCCGGCGTGGCCGTGCTGGTGCTGACCATGCACAGCGAAGAGCAATACGCGCTGCGGGCCTTCCAGGCCGGGGCCAGCGGCTACGTCACCAAGGACAGTGCCAGCGACGAGCTGGTCGCGGCGGTGCGCAAGGTCGCCTCGGGCGGGGTCTTCGTGACCGCGGTGCTGGCCGAGCGGGTGGTGCAGCAACTCAATGGCCGTCGCCCGGCCTTCGGGCTGAGTGCCTTGTCCAACCGCGAACTGGAGATCATGCATCGCATCGTGGCCGGCGAGCGCATGATCGACATCGCCGAATCGCTGCACCTGTCCATCAAGACGGTGAGCACGCACAAGACCCGCATCCTCGAAAAACTCCAGCTCGACAGCACGGCCGCCCTGATCCGGTTTGGCCTGGAGCACCCGCTCGACAAGGCCGACCTGAGCGCCACCCCGGACCTCGGCTGAGCCGGGTGCCTGGTGCTGGTGAGCTTTGCCGAGGTGTCCAGAGCGCCGACCTGAGGGGCTTCAGCGAGGCGGGGGCACCGCGTTCGCCGCGTCCAGCGCCGCGCACACCTCGTCGTCGCCGAGCTGGTGAAAGTCGAGGTAGTGCAACCCGATGGCACGAAACGGCCGCGGCTCGATCAGGCAGACCACCTCGTCCACCTCGTCGCTCAAGGCGGCGATGGTGGTATGCGGCCCCACCGGTACCGCCACGATGAGGCGGGCGGGGTGGCGCCGGCGCAGCGCTCGCAGCGCGGCCCGCATGGTGGTGCCGGTGGCAATGCCGTCGTCGACCACGATCACGGTGGCGCCCTCCACGGGTCGCAGCGGGCGGCCCGCCATGTACACGCCACGGCGGCGTTCGATCTCGCGCAGCGCGGTGGGCAGCTCGCCCTGGATCCAGTCGTCGTTCACGCCGGGCAGGTCGGCGGTTTCTTCGTTGACCACCACATCGGGCGGTGAACCCTCGACCACGGCGGCCACCGCCAGTTCGGGATGAAAGGGCGCGCCGATCTTGCGCACCAGCAGCAGATCCAGCGGCGCGCCCAGTGCGCGCGCGATCTCGGCGGCCACCGGCACGCCGCCGCGCGGCAACGCGAGCACCACCACGGGTCCTTTCAAGTTCAGAAGTTGCAGCTCGCGGGCGAGTGCCAGGCCCGCCTGAGTCCGGGTTGCAAAGGGTGTGCGGGCGATTGTCACGCCGGGGTAGAGCGGGGCGAAGCCGCGTGAGCCTGAAGGGTGGTCGGCGTCGTCCCTCCTGAAGGTGCTCATGAAGACCTCCCCATGCACAGGTACTTTTCAAACCAGCTCGAGGCAAACACCGCCACGCTGCCAAGCGCGCCCGGTTCCTCGAACAGATGGCCCGCGCCGGGCACCACCTCCAGCCGCTTGGGTGCGTGCAGCTGGCGCAGTGCCTCGCGGTTGAGTGCCAGCACGTCGGTGTCCAGTCCGCCCACGATCAGCAACGTGGGCGCCTGCACATCGGGCAGGCTGGCCAGGGCGAGGTCCGGACGCCCGCCGCGCGAGACCACGGCCGCGACGCGATCAGGGCGCGTGGCCGCACCCGCGAGCGCCGCGGCCGCGCCCGTGCTGGCGCCAAACAGCCCGAGGCGCAGGACCGCCAGGTCGGGGTGGTGCTCGGTCCAGTGGATGGCCTCGACCACGCGCTGCCCCAGCAGATCGATGTCGAACACCATGCGACGATCCTGCGCTTCCTCTTCGGTCAGCAGGTCGAACAGCAAGGTCGCCAGGTGAAGCTTCTGGAACTCGCCGGCCATCCAGCGGTTGCGCGGGCTCTGGCGCCCGCTGCCACTGCCGTGCACGAACATCACCAGGCCCAGCGCCTGGGGCGGGATCACCAGATCCCCGGGCAGCGCGAGCGAGCCGAGTTGCACGGGCTCCGTCATGAGCAAGCTGGACATGGGTTTCCTCGTTCGAAAACCCCGGAATATTCCGGAAATGAAAGTCATCGACAGCCCATTGTTGATTCTGGCGGATCTGGCGCATTGAGCGTGCGCAATGCACCGCCCTTCTGAGGTTTGGGTGGGGCGATACGGGAGCATCCATTGCGTTGTGGTGCGAAACGATCGGCACCGCACCCGTTTGGGGAGTTTGTCGGACCGTCTGCACCAGACCCGGCACGCCGGGCTGCACCAGCGCATGGCATGGACTTTGCACTGTGCAGGGCATGACGGTTCTCGAGTCTCCCACCAGCCCCGCGATCGAACTGGTCGCGCTCACCAAGCGCTACGGCACCGGCATCCCGGCGGTGGACAGCATCAACCTGCGCATCGAGCGCGGCAGCTACTGCTGCCTGCTGGGCCCTTCGGGCTGCGGCAAGAGCACCACGCTGCGCATGATCGCCGGGCACGAGTCCGCCACCAGTGGCGACATCCTGCTGGAGAACCGCAACATCACCGACTTGCCGGCCGCCAGCCGCGGCACCGCGATGATGTTCCAGAGCTTCGCGCTGTTTCCCCATCTCAGTGCACTCGACAACGTGGCCTTCAGCCTGAAGATGAAGGGCGTGGACAAGGCGCAGCGCCATGCCCGTGCGGCCGAGCTGCTGGAGCGCGTGGCCATGGGGCACCTGAGCGCTCGCAAGCCCTCTGAACTCTCTGGCGGGCAGCAACAGCGCGTGGCGCTGGCGCGCGCCCTGCTCACCCAGCCGCGCGTGCTGCTGCTCGACGAACCCCTCTCCGCGCTCGACCCGTTCCTGCGCATTCAGATGCGCGCCGAGCTGCGCCGCTGGCAGAAAGAGCTGGGTCTGACCTTCATCCACGTGACGCACTCGCAAGAAGAAGCGATGGCGCTGGCCGACACCATGGTGGTGATGAACCACGGGCGCATCGAGCAGGTGGGCTCGCCCCACACGGTCTACAACCGCCCGCTCAGCGAATTCGTTGCCCGCTTCATGGGTGGGCACAACGTGCTCGACACACCGGCCGGCAAGGTGGGCGTGCGCACCGACCAGATCAGCGTGTTGCCGCTGGCGCTGGCCGGTGCAGACGGTGCCAACAACCGCCGCGCCGTGGTCACCGACGTGGAGTACCAGGGCACCTACGTGTTGCTCGGCCTGCAGAACGCCGGTGCCGCCATCTCCGCCAGCACCACCGCCGAGATCTCGGTGATGGTCTCCGAAGCGGCCTTCGCTGTTCAGCCGTTTGCGCTGGGTGACGAGGTGCAGCTGGCCTGGGCTGCGGACGCCGCGCACGCACTCGATGCCTGAATCCTTTCTTTCCGCTTTCCACCCACCCTTGCTCAAGGAGCTCACCATGTCAGACCAACCTCAACACGACGTCGACTCGCACAGCGGCCACGTCCAGCGCCGCTCGCTCCTCAAGGGCACGGCCGGCATCCTGGCCGCGGGCATGTTCCCGGCGGTGCACGCGCAAGAGAAGATCGTGCTGCGTTACCTGGGCACCGCGGTCAACCAGGACAAGGCGATTGCCGAGAAGTTCATGGCCGACACCGGCATCCAGATCCAGTACGTGGCCGTGACCACCGACGACGTGACCAAGCGCGCCGTGACCGCGCCCAACAGTTTCGATCTGCTGGACACCGAGTACTTCTCGCTCAAGAAGATCGTGCCCACCGGCAACCTCAAGGGCATCGACACCAAGCGCATCAAGAACGCCGACAAGATCACCCCGCTCTTCACCAAGGGTGAAATCGGCGGAAAGCAGGTGGGCGACCAGGGCACCGCGCCCAAGAAGGTGATGTACCTCGAAGGCGAGAAGTCCAAGAAGTTCGCCACCTCGCCCACGCAGTTCATGAGCCTGATCCCCACGGTCTACAACGCCGACACGCTGGGCATCCGCCCCGATCTGATCAAGCGTCCCGTCACCAGCTGGGCCGAACTGCTCAACCCCGAGTTCAAGGGCAAGGCCTCCATCCTCAACATCCCCTCCATCGGCATCATGGACGCGGCCATGGTGGTGGAGGCCATGGGCATCTACAAATACCCCGACAAGGGCAACATGACCAAAAAGGAGATCGACCTCACGATCAAGACCTTGATCGAAGCCAAGAAGGCCGGCCAGTTCCGCAGCCTGTGGAAAGATTTCAACGAGTCGGTCAACCTCATGGCCTCGGGGGAGGTGGTGATCCAGTCGATGTGGTCACCGGCCGTGACGGCCGTGCGTTCCAAGGGCATTGCCTGCACCTTCCAGCCGCTGAAAGAGGGATACCGCGCCTGGGCCGCCGGCTTCGGTCTGCCCACCACGCTCTCGGGCCGCAAGCTCGACGGCGCCTACGAATTCATCAACTGGTTCCTCGACGGCTGGGCCGGCGCCTACCTCAACCGCCAGGGCT
>JAZKHH010000112.1:0-12025 GCA_040385465.1 Pseudomonadota bacterium
GCGTCGTCCCAACGACGCAGCGCCACGGCCTCGGCATGGAAGGGCTGGGCTTGGAATTGGTGCTGCTGTTGAAGACTCATGGGGCCGCCTTGCAGCGCCAAGGAGTGCACGGACGCTGGCGACAGGGTGGCGAAGTAGGTCGGGTCGGTGGCCACGAGGTAGCGCTTGGCCTGCACGTGCAGGCGCACGGGCTCGGTCACCGCGGCGCCGAAGCCGGTGTAGAGGAAGGGCAGGGCGCGCACTTCGTGGGTGTCGTCGCGGTGGTCGTCGGCCGGCGTGGTGCGCACGAGGAAGTGGCCGATGTCGTGCAGGAGGGCGGCGGCGATGAGCGAGGGCTCGGCGCGGGCCTGCTCGGCCAGCTGTGCGCACTGCAGGGCGTGCGCCAAGGCGCTCACCGATTCCTGGCGGGCGCCTTCGTACGCTCGGCTGCCTTGGTCATGGAACAGCGCCTCAATGCGGTCGATGAGGGTCATGATGGCGGGTCCAGTCAAAGGTTGGGGGGGCAAGGCGACGGCCGGCAGAAGCGGCGTCACACCATCCACTTGCGCAAGCGGGCGGACACCAGGTCGATCACCGACACGGCCACAACCAGCATGACCAGCACGGCGGCGGTCTCGGCATATTGAAAACCGCGGATCACTTCCCACAGCACCATGCCGATGCCGCCCGCGCCGACCATGCCCACCACCGAGGCGGCGCGCACGTTGGACTCGAAACGGTACAGCGTGAACGACACCCACAACGGCATCACTTGCGGCAACACGCCATAGAAAATTTCGTGCAGCGGGTGCGCGCCGGTGGCGCGGATGCCTTCCACGGGTTGCGGGTCGATGGCTTCCACGGCTTCGGAAAACAGTTTCGCCAGCACGCCGGTGGTGTGGATCCACAGCGCCAGCACGCCGGCGAAGGGGCCCAGGCCGACGGCCACGACGAACAACAGCGCGAACACCATTTCGTTGATGGAGCGGAAGGCGTCGAGCACGCGCCGGATGGGTTGGTGCACCCACCACGGGGTGATGTTGGCCGAGGCGAGCAAGGCCAGCGGGATCGAGCCGACCAACGCCAGGGCAGTGCCCCACAAGGCGATCTGCAGGGTGATGATCAGCTCGCTGACGTAGTAGCGCCAGTCGCCGAAGTTGGGCGGGAAGAAGCCCCGGGCGTACTCGCCCATGTTGTCGGCATGGCGCACCAGGTCGAGCGGGCGCATGTCGGCACCGTTCCAGCTGCCGGCCAGCACGGCCAGCAGCACGCCCCAGATCAACAGCTTCATGACGGAAGGCCGCGGCGCCTCCGGCAGATTGGTCTGGCCAGCGGCAGGCGCCCAAGCCGTCTTCAAGGGCGGCACAGCGGCGGTGGTGCTGCTGGAGGGGGTGCTGCTGCTCATCATCATTTGGCGCTGGCGATCTGCTTGCCGAGCTCGGCCAAGCGCGTGTCGATCTCTTGCAGCTTCTTGGCCTTGTCGTCCGCGGCCAGGTTGGCATCGTTCTCGATCTTGGTGCGGTCTCGCACCAGTTCGATTTCGCGGATCGGCAGCAACTGGGTGTTGTTGGAGGCCACGAAGCCCGACCAGGTCAGCACACGCATGATCTCTTTCTCACGCGGGTTCTGGCCGTAGCTCAGGAAAAAGGCTTTCAGGCGCGCCTGGGCGTTGGGGTCCAGGTCCTTGCGCCACACCACCGGGTCGCTGGGGATCAGGGGAGAGCGCCACACCACGCGCAGGTCGGCGGCTTTTTCGGGCATCTTGGTCTTCATGCGGTCCACGCCGTCGCTGGCCACGGTGGCCACGTCGACCTGCTTGTTGGCCACCGACAAGATGTTGGTCTCGTGGTTGGCCCGCAAGGTGCGTTTGAAATCCTTCACCGGGTCGACTTTGTTCTGCGCGAAGGCGTAGTAGCCGGGGATCAGCATGCCGCTGGTGGAGTTGGGGTCGCCAAAGCCGAGCACGAGGTTGGCGCGCTGTTGCAGCACGTCGCCCAGGGTCTTCAGCGGGCTGTCCTTGTGCACGATCATCAGGCTGTAGTAGCCCTGCTCGCCGTCGGCCTGGGTCACCTTGGCGAAGATCTCGGCGTTCGAGCGGTCCACCGCTTCCATGGCGCTCTTGTTGCCCATCCAGGCCACTTGCACCTTGTTGAAACGCATGCCTTCCACCACGCCCGCATAGTCGGGCGCAAAGAAGGCGTTGATCTTGAAGCCCACGGCCTTTTCCATGTCTTCCAGGAACGGCTGCCATGCGGTCTTCAGGTTGCCCGACGACTCGGTCGAGATGATGCCGAAGTTGAGTTCCTTGATGGTGGGGGCGGGGGTTTGAGCCTGGGCCCGGGGCAACCAAATCGTGGCGGCGACGGCGGCGATGGCCAGCAGGGAATGGCGGCGATTCAAGGGAGTCATGTCAATCCTTCTGGGTCAAGCAAGTGGGGAAATGGGATGGAACAGAAAAGGCAGAGCGCTGGGCCGGTAGGGGCAGGGCGTCAAGCCATGTGCAGGGCGGGCAGGGGGCGCCGTGCGGCCGGTGTGGCCGGTGGGGGGGCCAGTTCGCGGGCGCTGCCGAGCAGCAATTCGTCGGTCTTGGCGCCATAGAGCTCGTGCAGCCGCTCGGGGGTGAGGTCTTGGGTGGGGCCGTCGTAGACCACCTTGCCGGCATGCAGCGCAATGGTGCGGGGGCAAAAGGCAAAGGCGTAGTCGACTTGGTGCAGGGACACCACCACCGTCACGCCGAGGTCGCGGTTGACCTGGGCCAGCAGCTCCATCACCGTGCGGCTGGCGGAGGGGTCGAGGGACGCAATCGGCTCGTCGGCCAGGATCAGCTCGGCCCCCTGCACCAGGGCGCGTGAGATGGCGGCACGCTGCTGTTGGCCGCCCGACAGCGTGGAGGCCCGCTGCCAGGCGCAACGCTCGATGCCCACGCGGCACAGCGCCTCCAGGGCGCGCTGTTTCTCGGCCGCCGGAAAGCGGGCCAGCAGGCCGCGCCACAGCGGCAGGCGGTGCAGGCTGCCGGCCAGCACGTTGAGCATCACCGGCAAGCGGTCGACCAGGTTGAACTGCTGGAAAATCATCGCCACCTTGGCGCGGGTGGCGCGCAGGTCGCGCGCCAGGCGGCCTTGCTGCTGCACCAGGTGGCCGAGCACATGGACCCGCGATTCGCTGCCGGCGTCGGCCCGGTGCAAACCGCTGAGGTGGCGCAGCAAGGTGGATTTGCCGGAGCCGGAGGCGCCCAGCAGGGCCACCATTTCGCCCCGCTGCACCGACAAGGACACGCCGCACAACGCCGGGTGGGTGCCGAAACTTTTGCGCAGTGCGCTGACTTCAATGGCCAAAGGGGTCGACATGACAGCTCCTTGTTCAGAAGGAGCCGATCATCTAGACGTCGCATGACTCGACGGTGAACCTTTCATGACAGGCCGATGACCATTTTGGCGGGGCCGGAGGGTTTGCTCAGCAGGCTGGCTCGCATGTGATCCGGCCAGCCTCACGCAACCGCAAAGACAGGCGGCGTGTGCATGAGCCGGCCGGGCGCGCTGGCGTTGACGCATCAAGGGCAAACCCTTGGCTCACTGAAAGGTGAAAGGCCTCGCACAAAGCAAAACGCCGACCTGCGAAGGGTCGGCGTTTTGCTTGTGGGGTGCCTGCCTGTCAAGGAAGGCAAGCACCGTGTGTTGTTGGTTGCGGGGGCAGGATTTGAACCTACGACCTTTGGGTTATGAGCCCAACGAGCTACCAGACTGCTCCACCCCGCGACTGAGCCGACAACTATAGCATGGTTTCCCCGCCCCGTCACCCGTGTTTTGGCACGAGGAAGCCCACACGGTGGTGCCCGGCCGCTGCCCGGTGCCGTGAAATCGGGCCTGTTCGGGGATCACATCTGACGATCTGCGCGCACAAAGGCTCGGCTAGACTGCCCCTGCGCAACCTGGCGCCCGACCACCACGAGGAGAGCCTGCATGAGCTTCAGTTGCATCTTGGTTCCCATTGATTTTTCCGACGACTCGCTCACGGCCTACCAAACGGCCCTGGACCTTTTCGTCAGTCCCCAACGCACCCTGATCTTGCTGCATGCCGTGGACAACCGCGTGGATGACCTGGCCCAGGACCAGGGCGGGGGCAAGGCACTCGAGGAGCGCCGGCGCCAACTGGCCTCGCTGGGCAACCGGCGCAAAGCAGAGTGGAAAGACGTGGTCACCCTGATCGAAGGCGGCAAGCCAATCGATTTGATCATCAGCACCGCCAAGCAGATGGCGGTCGACCTGATCGTCATGGGCCCGGGCACCAGCACTGGCTTGGTCAAAGGCCTGTTCGGCAGCACCACCTACGACGTGGCCCGCCGGGTCAAGTGCTCGGTGATGATCAGCAAGCCCGACGCCTCACGGGCCTGACGAGGCTTGGCGCTTCGGCGGCCGGCGGACCCTCGCTGGCCGACCGCAGCGCTGCGATGAGAGACCGATAAGAGACGCCTCGATCTGCCGCGCGTGCACCACGCCTGGCAAAGACTCGACGGCCGTGGTGCAGCGCTGCACCACCGTCGGTTTCGGCACCAGCCCAGGCCAATGCCCCACAACACAGCGGCCGCGCTGGGCGCCTCGCCCAGCATGAAAGGGCCGCCAGGCACCGGTGAACCGCGACCTGTTCCGTCACCACGGTGTCGCCATGCCGAACGGCCTCCACTGTGCCCATGGCGTTGACGGCCCGCCCAAGGTTGCCAGCAACGCCGACACACCGAAGGGTCGGCTGCATGGCGCATGGAACCGGGTCAGCGTGGGAGGGTGTCGGTTGGCATGTCGGTGCACCTGGGTCGATCTGGGACAGTGGATGTTCGCGCCGGTGGGTGCGGCCAGCAGGCCTTGGCGCACACCCTGTTGCAAATTCTTTGCATTAATTAAATCAAACGTTTGATTTAATTGGTACAGTCGCGTTCATGATGGAAGACAGCCCTCGGGCCCCCGAAGACACCAGCACCGACGCCGTGCGCCCGGTTCGCGCCGATGGCGAACAGTCGCGCGAGCGTTTGCGCCAGGCGGCGTTGGTGCTGTTCGCCCAGCAGGGCTTCAGCAAGACCTCGACCCGTGAAATCGCCGAGGCGGCGCAAACGAACGTGGCCGCGATCAGCTACTACTTTGGCGACAAGGCCGGGTTGTATCGGGCGGTGTTCGCCGCTCCTCGCGACGACATCGGCGTCCTGCTGAACCACCTGGCCGACGCCGCCTTGCCGCTCGAGCAGGCGCTCAAGGCCGTGCTGCGGGGCTTCATCGAGCCGCTGCGCGAAGGCGACATGGCGCGGCACTGCATGAAGCTGCACATGCGTGAAATGCTCGAGCCCACCGGGTTGTGGGAAGAAGAGATCCGCGACGGCATCGCCCCGCAGCATGCGGCCTTGGTGCGGGTGCTGTCGCTTCACCTGGGGCTGGCGCGGGCCGACGACGAGGTCCACCGCCTGGCCATCAGCATTGCCGGCCTGGGTGTGCACCTGCACGTGGGCCACGAAGTGATCGAGGTGCTGGCGCCGCGTTTGAACCGCGGCGCGCGGGCGCTCGACGATTGGAGCGACCGCCTGGTCATGTACGCGCTGGCCATGGTCGAGGCCGAACGGCTGCGGCGGGCGCAGCAGGCCCCAGCGGTCAGGGGCGCGGCGCGCCGTGCAGGCGTCAAAGGAAGCAAAACCCCATGAAACCCCCTTCACCCTCCCTCTCAGCCACACCGAACGCGCAGGCCCTGGGCCGGGCAGGGTGGGGGCTCGTGACGGCGGTGGCCGTCGCGGCCGCCTTGCTGGCGGGCTGTGCTTTGCCGCCCCATGCGACAGGGCCGGCACCCACGCCCGTGCCGGTGAACTGGCAAGGCGCGCTGCCGGCGGCCTCGCCCGCCACCGACCTGGCGCGCTGGTGGCAACAGTTCGACGACCCGCTGCTGTCGCAGCTCATCGACTCGGCGCAAACCGTCAGCCCGACCGTGGCCGTGGCGGCGTCGCGCATTGCGCAAGCCCGGCTGGTCTCGATTCAGGCCGGTGCACTGGGCGGCCCACTGCTCGAGGCCCAGGGCGGCGTCTCGCGCGGTCGTCCCGACCTGCTGTCGCCCGTGGCGCGCACCGCGTCGGTCGGTTTATCGGCCAGTTGGGAATTGGATGTGTTCGGCGCGCAGCGCGCGGCCCAGCAAGCGGCGCAGGCCCGTTGGCAAGGCGCGCAGGCCGGTTGGCACGATGCGCGGGTGGTGGTGGCCGCCGAGGTGGCGCAGGCTTACCTGGCCTTGCGCGCCTGTGAAGCCCAGCTCGGCCCCATCGAAGCCGATGCCCGCTCGCGCCAAGAGACCGCCCGGGTGACCGAGCACAGCGCCCAGGCCGGCTTCCAGGCGCCGGCGGTGGCGGCGTTGGCGCGCGCCAGCGCCGCTCAAGGCCAGCAGCAGCTGATCCAGCAGCGTGCGCAGTGCCAGCTGTTCCAGCAAGCCCTGGGCGCGCTCACCGGTTGGACGCCGCAGCAGCTCCAGGCCGGGCTGCCGGCGCGCACCGCCCTGCTTCCAAAGCCGGCCAGCCTGTCGGTCACCGACGTGCCGGCGCAGGTGCTGGCCCAGCGGCCCGACGTGTTCGACGCCGAACGCGAGGTGCTGGCCGCCCAGGCCGGCGTGAACGAGCAGCAGGCGCTGCGCTATCCCCGCGTGGCGTTGCTGGGCAGCGTGGGGCGTGCGCGGGTCGACGCGTTGGGGGTGTCGCAAAGCGGCACGGTGTGGTCGGTCGGGCCGGTCAGCGTCAGCTTCCCGGTCTGGGATGCCGGCCTGCAGCGGGCCAACGTGGTGGCCGCCCAGGCTCGGGTGGACGAGGCCCGGTCGCGCTACAACGCCACCCTGCGGCGCGCCATCCAGGAAGTCGAAGAGGCGCTGATCCGGCTGCAAAGCGCCTCGGACCGGCAGGTGCATGCGCAGGCGGCGGTGAGTGGTTATGCGCAATCCTTCCTGGCCACGCGGGCGCTGTTTCGCAATGGTGGCGCCAGCTTGCTGGCACTGGAAGACACGCGCCGCAGCCAGGTCCAGGCCCAAAGCGCGTTGATCAGTTTGCAGCAGGAGCAGGTGGCCGCCTGGGTCGCCCTGTACCGGGCGCTGGGCGGAGGCTGGACGCCCCCGCGCGAGGCCCCGGCCTCGGCCCAGACCGCTGCCACTGTGCCCTCTTCCCCTGCCAGGCAGGGTGTCGTTGACGATGCCGGCGCCCCCGCGCCGAAGGTTGGAACCCCATGATGAACAACGCTTCTGTTTCTTTCTTGACGTCCCAACCGCTGGTGAGGCGCGCCGGGTCCACCACTTTGGCGGGCGCGCTGTGCCTGGTGCTGGCGGCTTGTGGCCCGGCCGACAGCGTTGACAAGGCCACCGCAGGCTCCCCCGCGGCGGCCGCTGCGCCCGCCTCAGCGGCCAGCGCCGACACCGGCAACCGCGCGCTGACGGTGACGGTGGTGCGCCCGACGCCCTCGTCGTGGCCGCTGCGCCTGAGCGCCAATGGCAACGTCACCGCCTGGCAAGAGGCCACCATCGGCTCGCAGTCCACCGGGCTGGCGTTGAAGGAGGTGCTGGTGAATGTGGGCGACACCGTGCAACGCGGCCAGCTGCTGGCCAGCTTCGATGCCGCCACCCTGGCGGCCGACATCAACCAGCTGCGCGCCCAGGTGGCCGAGGCCGAGGCAATGCTGCAAGAGGCGGCTGGCAACGCCGCCCGGGTGCGGGCGCTGGGCCAACCGATGCCGGGCGCGCCCGAGGGCGAGGTGGGCCTGGTCGGCGGCGGCGCCTTGAGCGCCCAGCAGGTGGACCAATACCTCACCGCGGAGGCGACGGCGCGCGCCCGAGTGACGGCGCAACGCGCGGCGCTGCAGTCGCAGACGCTGCGGCTGGCCCAGGCTCAGGTGCGCGCACCAGACAGCGGCGTCATCTCGGCGCGCCAGGCCACGGTGGGCGCGGTGGTGCCGGCCGGCCAGGAGCTGTTCCGTCTCATCCGCCAGGGCCGCCTGGAGTGGCGCGCCGAAGTCAGCGCGGCCGAGTTGCCGAGCTTGAAGGTCGGCTCGCCGGTGAGCCTGCGGGTCGAAACCCAGACGCTGACCGGCACGGTGCGCCAGATCGCGCCCACGGTCGACCCGGCCACCCGCAACGCGTTGGTCTATGTCGACCTGCCCGAGGCGGAGGTTCGGCGCACCGGCGTGAAGGCCGGCATGTTCGCCCGCGGTGACGTCGACCTTGGCGCCAGCCAGGCTTTGAGCCTGCCGCAGACGGCGGTGATGCTGCGCGACGGCTTCAGCACCGTCATGCGGGTGGGGCCCGAGGGCAAGGTGAGCCAGGTCAAGGTGCAGGTGGGCCGTCGGTTGGGCGACCGCATCGAGCTCACCGGCGGGTTGCCGGCCGACGCCGAAGTGGTGGCCGCCGGCATCGGCTTCCTGAGCGACGGCGACCGCGTCAGGGTGGTGGCTGGCCCGGCCGCCGCAGTGCCTGCCGCCGGGGCGGCGAGTGCCCCCGCCACGGCCGCTGCCCCTGCAGCGACGTCCCCGGCAACGGCACCCGCGGCCGTGTCCTCGAGCGCACCGCCACGCGCCGCGGTGACCTCGCCCGCTGCCCCCACCCAACCTTGATGAGGGCGCTGCCGCCATGAACTTCTCCGCCTGGTCCATCCGCAACCCGATCCCGTCCGTCCTGCTGTTCATCCTGCTCACCCTGGTGGGCTTGATGGGCTTTCGGGCGATGAAGATTCAGAACTTTCCCGACATCGACCTGCCCACCGTCGTCACCACGGTGGCCTGGCCGGGGGCCGCCCCGGCCCAGTTGGAAACCGAGGTGGCGCGCAAGA
This sequence comes from Pseudomonadota bacterium, assembly GCA_040385465.1. Taxonomy (GTDB): domain Bacteria; phylum Pseudomonadota; class Gammaproteobacteria; order Burkholderiales; family Burkholderiaceae_C; genus CANHBY01. The sequence goes on from JAZKHH010000112.1 coordinate 8,798, forward strand.
TCGAGAACGCCTTGGCCACGGTGCAGGGCGTCAAGCACATCTACACCACGCTGCGCGACGGCAGCGCGGTGATCAACACCGAGTTCCGGCTCGAGAAGCCCACCCAGGAAGCGGTGGACGACGTGCGCGCCGCGGTGTCGCGGGTGCGCTCCGACCTGCCCACCGAGATCCGCGACCCGGTGATCGCCAAGCTGGAAATTTCAGGCCTGCCGATCCTGACCTACACCGTCGGCAGCCGCACGGCGGGGGGCCTGGACGATGAAGGCCTGAGCTGGTTCGTCGACAACACGGTGACCAAGGCTTTGCTGAGCGTGCGCGGCGTGGGCGCGGTGTCCCGGGTGGGCGGGGTGACCCGCGAAGTGCGCGTGGCCCTGGATCCGCTGCGTTTGCAGGCCTTGCAAGCCACCGCGGCCGACGTGTCGCGCCAGCTGCAGCTGATTCAGCAGGAAGCCTCGGGCGGCCGCACCGACATCGGCGGCGGCGAGCAGTCGGTGCGCACCATCGCCACCGTGCAGACCGCCCAGGCCCTGGGCGAGATGGAGATCAGCCTGTCCGACGGCCGGCGGGTGCGCCTGAACCAGCTGGCCACCGTGGAAGACACGGTGGCCGAACCGCGCTCGTTGGCCTTGCTCAACGGCCAGCCGGTGGTGGGCTTCGAGGTGTCGCGCAGCCGCGGTGCCGGCGAGGTCGACGTGGCCGAAGGCGTGCGCAAAACCCTGGCCACGCTGCAGGCACAGCACCCCGATGTGGTGGTGACCGAGGCCTTCAATTTCGTCGACCCGGTGCAGGAGGGCTACAACGGCTCGATGATTTTGATGATCGAGGGCGCGGTGCTGGCCGTGGTGGTGGTGTGGCTGTTCCTGCGGGATTTCCGTGCCACCTTGGTGGCCACCGTGGCGCTGCCCTTGTCGGTGATTCCGACCTTCGGCGTGATGTGGCTGTTCGGCTTCAGTTTGAACGTCGTCACCTTGCTGTCGCTGTCGCTGGTGGTCGGCATCCTGGTGGACGACGCCATCGTCGAGATCGAAAACATCATGCGCCACCTGCGCATGGGCAAGACGCCGTTCCAGGCGGCCATGGAAGCCGCCGACGAGATCGGCCTGGCGGTGATCGCCACCACCTTCACCTTGGTGGCAGTGTTCCTGCCAACCGCCTTCATGGCCGGCGTGCCAGGCAAGTTTTTCGTGCAGTTCGGCTGGACGGCGGCCATCTCGGTGCTGTTCTCGCTGGTTGTGGCGCGCTTGCTGACGCCGATGATGGCGGCGTATTTCATGCGCCCCAGCACGACCGAGGAGAAAGAGCCCGCCTGGATCACCCGTTACATGGTCTGGGTGCAGGCCTGCTTGCGGCACCGGGTGCTCACCAGCCTGGCGGCCCTGGCGTTTCTGGTCGGCTCGGTGATGCTGGCCGGCTACCTGCCCACCGGCTTCATTCCGCCCGACGACCTGTCGCAGACCCAGGTCAGCGTGTCGTTGCCGCCCGGCAGCAACCTGGCCCAAACGGTGGCGCTGGCCGAGCAGGCCCGCACCATCGTCACGCGCAACCCGCATGTGAAAATGGTCTACACCGCGGTGGGCGGCGGCAGCACCGGCGGCGACCCCTTCGCCCCGGCCGGTGGCGGTGAGGTGCGCCTGGCCACGCTGACCATCAACATGACGCCGCGCTCGGAACGCGACGGGGTGAGCAAGCAGCAGGTCGAAGCCCAGCTGCGGACCGGCCTGCAGGCACTGCCCGGTGCGCGGATCAAGGTCGGCCTGGGCGGCTCCTCGGAAAAGTACATCCTGGTGCTGGCCAGCGAAGACGGCCGCGTGCTCGCCGAGCATGCGCAAAAGGTGGAGCGCGAGCTGCGCACCTTGCCCGGCATCGGCAACGTCACCTCGACCTCGAGCCTGGTGCGCCCCGAGCTGATTGTGCGGCCCGACAGCGCCCGCGCCGCCGACCTGGGCGTGACCACCGCGTCGATCGCCCAGACGCTGCGCATCGCCACTTCGGGCGACTACGAGCAGTTCCTGCCCAAGCTCAACCTGGCCCAACGCCAGGTGCCCATCGTGGTGCGCTTGCCGGAAGGCGCCCGCACCGACCTCGACCTGCTCGGCCGCCTGACGGTGCCGGGCGCGCGGGGCCCGGTGATGCTGAGCCAGGTCGCCAGCCTGTCGATCGACAGCGGCCCGGCGCAGATCGACCGCTACGACCGGCTGCGCAACATCAATTTCGAGATCGAGCTCAACCAGCAGCCGCTGGGCGACGTGGAGCGAGCGGCCAAGGCCTTGCCCAGCCTGCAGAACCTGCCCCCGGGGGTGTCGCAGGCCACGGTGGGCGACGCCGAGGCGATGGCCGAGCTGTTCAGCAGTTTCGGTCTGGCCATGGCCACCGGCGTGCTGTGCATCTACATCGTGCTGGTGCTGCTGTTCAAGGACTTCGTGCAGCCGGTGACCATCCTGGCCGCGCTGGTGTTGTCGGTGCCGGGCGCCTTCCTGGCCTTGTTCGTGACCCGCGAGGCGGTGTCGATGCCTTCGATGATCGGCTTGATCATGTTGATGGGCATTGCCACCAAGAACTCGATCCTGCTGGTCGAGTACGCCATCATGGCCCGGCGCGACCGCGGCATGACCCGCTGGGACGCCTTGCTCGACGCCTGCCACAAGCGCGCCCGCCCGATCGTCATGACCACCATCGCCATGGGCGCCGGCATGCTGCCGATCGCCATCGGCTGGGGGGTGGACCCGAGCTTCCGCGCGCCGATGGCCATCGTCGTGATCGGCGGCCTGATCACGTCGACATTCCTCAGCTTGCTCGTCATTCCGGTGTTGTTCACCTATGTGGACGACCTGGTGCAGTGGGCCACGCGGCGCTTGAAAGGCAAGGCAGGGGCGGCGGCCGCGACGCCCCAGGTTCGCCCGGTTTGAGCGCCAGACCCGCAGCGCACACCTTGCGCGCTGCGGGCTTCTTGGCGTTCGTTGGAACGGATTGCGTCATGGGAGGCGGGCCATTCTGTGTGCCAGCCCGAGCGTGTGGTGGCCTCAGGCAGGGATCGATGCCCCATCCGCGATGGGCCCGCCAGCGTGCATTGCTGCACGCCGAGCCCCGCCTGCTTGCGTTCGCTTGCACTTGTTGCGCCCCGCTTGGGGCTTGAAAGGCGGGCCCCAGGGCACACTGGTTGGCATCCAAGCTGTCATGGCGCCTGGCGCCGATCGATGTCCATGTCCAAGCCGAACCAACCCTTGTGTG
>JAZKHH010000112.1:12125-35446 GCA_040385465.1 Pseudomonadota bacterium
CCCACCAGCACCGAAGGCACCGCGGGCCTGCCCAACTTCCAGGCCGAGCTGCTGCAACGGGTGAACGCCGCGCGTGCCGCGGGCACCACCTGCGGCGGCACCGCCTACCCGGCCGCACCCGCGCTGCGCTGGGAAACACGGCTGCAAGCGGCGGCGCTGGGCCACAGCCAGGACATGGCCACGAACAACTACTTCAGCCACACCAGCCGCGACGGGCGCACCTTCGATCAGCGCATCCGCGCCCAGGGCTACACCTTCAGCGGCGCCTCGGAGAACATCGCCATGGGCCAGACCAGCGTGGCCCAGGTGATGGCGTCATGGCTCGGCAGCACCGGCCATTGCGTCAACATCATGAGCGCCAGCTCGCAGGACATCGGGGTGGCCGCAGTGCGCGGCACCAACGGCAGCCTGTACTGGACGATGAAGATCGCCGCGCCTGCTCGTTGAGTCGGGTGGAGGTGTCGCGACGGCACTGGAGGCCGCCACTGCTTCTTCCTTCACGCCCTCACCAATGCACGGTGGTCGTGCGCCACATCACAAGCAGGCCAGCTCCGCAGACGATCTGGACCCACAAGGCCTGCCTTTTCCTTCCATGCCGCAGGGAGATCTGTCGATAAGCTTTGCTACATGTCGTTACCTCTAAAGGAAGACACCATGCGCAGCGCCTCGAAGCCTCCCGTCATCGCCTTGGCCCTTCACCCGCGTTTGAAGGCGTTGGACGACGCCATCGAATGGGAAGAACTGCCCTCGCTGTCTGCCTCGCTGGAACACCGACTGATCAACCCCGACCTGGGCGACCACGGCAAGCCGCGGCCCATCGTGCCGTCCGTGCTGGGAGGCGCCTGGGATCACACGATGCCCGCCGAGCTGGACGTCACTTCACCCTCCGGCCCGTTCCGCGAAGCCTTGCAAGGACTGTCGATGCGCGAGGTCCACGAGCCCGAACTGTTCCGTCATTTTTTTGGCGAGGGCGCGGCCAAGCGCTGACACCAAACGCCGCGTGAGCGGCATGGACGTCGTCTTCAGCAGGCCCCGGCGTTCGCGCCGGGGCCTGTGTCGTTTCAGAGCCGTGCCAGAGCGACACGACACGCTTCGATCCAAACCGTTCACTGTTTCCCGAGCCCCTGCGCCGCCAGCACAGCCTGCACGCAGGCCACCCGTTGCGCCACGCTGCCACGCACGTGGCACACCGCGTGGCCCTGCGCCTGCAAAGCCGCGCACCGTTCCAGGTACCAGCGGTGTTGCTGGTCGCGGAAGGCGGCGTCGCGGCGGGTGCCGTCCTGCTCGAAAGGCATGTCGGGCGCGCACAGCACGTGCAAGGCATAGCGGCGTTCGGCCAGGGCCTGGAGCGCGGCCGGCGCCTGGCCGAACAGCCACAGGCTGTAGCCCAGCGTTGTCAGCGGCGAGGTGTCGCACACCAGGTGGGCGCGGGCGCGGGTGGCGGCCCGGTCTTCGCGGCGGACCTGCTCTTCAGCGATGAACTGCAGGTCAGCGGCATCGAGGTGGCCACCGCGCCGCTCCCACAGCTCGCGGCCATATTCGGGCACCCATTCGGTCTGCAACGCCTCGGCCAAGGCGCGCGCCAGCGTGGTCTTGCCGCTCGACTCGCCGCCCAGCAACACCACCCTCGGCACGAAGTCGGCCCACACCGCGGGTGACAGCCAAACGCGGTGCGCCTGCGGGTCGTGCCGGATGCGGGTGGCCGAGATCGGCACGTGCTGGCGCGCCACGTCCACCTGCACGCTGTACACCGGCCGGCCCGCGACCTGGGCCAGCGTCTGCGCACAGGTGGGCCCCCAAAGCTCGCTGGTGAACAAAGCGTCGGGCGTCACCTCGAGCACCTCGCGCAGCATCCAGCCCAGGTACCGTTGGTGCACCTCGTCGGCCGCCTCGTTGAGAGGCAGGGGCTGCCATGGCACACCCCGCTCGGCACAACGTGCCTGCATCTCGGTGTCGTCGAGGGCCAGGCAGTCGATGCCGGGGTTCGCCCGTGTCAGGCAGGCCGACATCCACCGCGCGCGCGTCGCCGTGTCGCAGCCTGGCAGGGCCGGCTGGCTGTAGCTCAAGACCAGCAGCCGCTCGCAGGCCGACGCAGCCTGGCGCACCAGCCACTCATGCCCCCGGTGCAGCGGCGAGAACTTGCCGACCACCAAGCCTTGTCGGAATCGGGCGCCTGCCGTCATCGCGTGGCCTCGCGTGGCAGCAGGCGCCGCCAATGCCACCAGCCGTGCCAGGCGTTCAGCCAGTAGGCGACATAGAGGAGGGCGGTGAGGTGCAGCTCGCGTTGCCAGAACAGCGGCACGCTCAAGGTGTTGACCAGCAGCCAAACCGGCCAGGTCTCCAGCCGGCGCTGCATCAGCAGGCACTGGGCCATCACGCTCAAGCCGAGGAGGGCAGCGTCCCAGTACGGCATGTAGGCGTCGGTGAGCCGGTGCAGCAAGGCGCCGTAGCCCACCGTGGCCACGGCGGCCAGTGCCAGCAGGCCCAGCAGCTGAAGGAGCGGTGCGCGGGTAACCGGGCGCGAGGCGACCGCGCCGTTCGACCGCTGGCGCCATTGCCACCAGCCCAGCGCGCTCGTCACCAGGAAAAACAGCTGCAGGGTCGTCTCAGCGTACAGCCGCGCATCGGCGTACACCCAGCCGAACAGCACACAGCCGATGATGCCGGTCCACCAGGTGTGCACGCTGTTGCGCGCGGCCAGGCCGATGGACACGGTGGTGAACACCAAGGCCAGAGATTCAGGCCAAGAGGGCAGGGTGAGGGTCATGGCGCGTCGCGGGTGTACTGCCGGACCTTGTCATCGGCCTGGAGCGGGGTGATGCGCAGCGGCAGCTCGCCGAGGCAGCCCTGCACGGCTGCGCGCAAGCGCGGTTGCCACAGCCTCAGCTCGGTCATGTCGACCTGCAGGTGCAATCGGTCGTCGGCCGCTTGGTGCAGGGCGAAGCGCACCACCGGCAAGGGCTTGAACGCCTGGGTCAATTCCACGTTGTTGACCCAATGCCCGGCGGCGTGGCGAAAGCGCACCGGCGCGCGGCCCTGCAGGTCCCGCAGCACCGGACCCCCTGGGCCGTGGCCCCAGCGCGCGTGGTCGCCGGTGCGGTAGCGCAGCAGCGGCAGGCAGGGGTTGAAGCCGCCGGTGACGGTCACTTCACCGAGTGCGCCCGGCGCCACCGGCCGGCCGTCGTCGTCCAGCAGCTCGATGTGCAGGCGGGGCTGCAGGGGCACGAAGCCGTCGAGCGCGGGGTCGAACACCGCCACCGGGCCGACCTCGTTGAGCGAATACACATCGAGCACTGGGCAGGCGAAGCGGGCTTGCAGTGCGTCGCGCAGCGCCGGCGTCAAGGCCATCGAGGTCGACAGCAGGGCCAAGGGGCGGTGCGCCATCGGCAGCGCCGCCAGCGCGGCGAGTGACACCGGGTCGCCGGAAATCAACTCGGGTGACAAGGCGTCGAGGTAGCGCGCCCGGTCATCCGGGTCGTGCCACTCGTGAGGCATCAGGTTGAGCTTGACCAGGCCACATTCACCCTGCAGGGGGTTCACCGAGACGTAGGTGAAGCAGCGCTGTTGGTGGCCCACCAGGGCGACGCCCACCTGGCCTCGCCCGGCGCGCGGCGTCAAGCCCAGCTGAGCCAGTGCGCGCCGGTGGTAGGCCTGGTAGTCGGCCGCCACGCGCGGCAGCGACGGCACCCGCAGCGGGTGGCCGGTGGTGCCGGAGGTGGTGAAGCAAATCAGCGCAGACCACCGCTCGGGCCGAGACGACCAGGCACAGGGCAGGTGGGCGGTCAGGTCGGCGCTCAAGTCGGCGCGGCCGGTGGTGGGGATTTCATGCCAAGGTGCCGCGTGCAAGCCGCGTTGGCCATGAAACGGCACCGACTGCCTCACCGCCCGGCTGAAGGGCAGCACCCAAACTGGCAGCTCATGCGGCACTGGGTGCTGCCAGGGCGACGACACGAGGCGGTGGTGCCGCCAGCGTGCCTGCCACAGCGCCCAGCGGTCCAGGCGGTGGCCGCTGTAGTCGCGGTACCGCGGGGCGTGCGGGTGACCGCGCAGCCAGTGCAGCATGCGCCGACCCGCAGGGCTGAGCACCGGAAAGCGCTGCGGCGCGCACAGCGCGCGGCTCACCGCCTCGGGCAGGGCAACGGGGGTGGGTGTGGGGATCATTCGCGGGTGTACTTGTCCGCGCCCTCCTGGGCCTCGTCACTGTCAAGGTGGTCTTGCAGCGACGACGGAGGTGCTGGTGGCTTTCGGCGTTTGGGCGACGCTGCGGGTCGTGGCGGCGGCGGCGATGGCGGTGGTGGTGAAGGCAACGCCAATGGCGGAGGTGCTGGTGCAGCCGGCGGCCGCGGCACGGTCAATTCATACAACGTCACCAGCCCCCAAGCCCCACCCGCCACGGCGAACAGCCCACCGTTCAACGCGAGGGTCCACCCCCCGCGGTCGGCTCCCCAGACCACCAGGCTCGCCAGGCACAACAGCCATGCCAACATGGCCAGTCGTTGCCGAACGAGGTTCGACCCAGACCCCAGCAGCCACCAGGGCAACAGCAGCGCCCCGGTGATCCAGACGGCCAGTGGGATGTCCCACTCGGCCCACCCGTGGCGGGCCAGGCGCATTAACAGCGCCGCCAGACCCCACCAAAACGCCACCTGGGCCAAGCGACCCCAGCCCGAGGGCAGACGTGCGGCCTGCCGGGCCGACCAGTTGATCAGCACCGGCCCGATCAACCAGGCGGCCCAGAACGGCATGTCCGCCAGCCGCTGCAGCAGCAGCAGCAACGTTTCGGTCATGGGCACCCCTGCCGGAGGCGGGGGTTCACCAGCGTCGGTGGTTCCACCATGCTGCGGATGCCCGGGGGTCGGCCACTGGCTGGCCGGCTGGGTTGGCCGACTGCGCCACCCCCTGCTGAGACCGCGCCGCTGCCTTGTCGATGACGGCTGCGGTGATGTTCACGCCGTCAGCCCGAAGAAGTGGTCGAGCATGTGGAAGTGGTCGTCGTGGAACCGGTCTTCCATGCCCAGCAACTCGTCGATCGGCATCCAGCAAGCGGCCTGGGCGTCGTCGTCGGCCTGCACTTCCGGCAGCTCGCGCTCGCCCAAATCGAAAAAGTGCGCATGGGTGATCACGCGCCCGCGCAGGCTGCGGTCGGGGTGGTCGAACACCGCCACTTCGCGCAGGGCCAATTGCATGCTGTGGTCCAGCAGGTTGAGGTGGGTCTCCTCCTTCAGCTCGCGCAGGGCCGACTGGTAGACCGTCTCGCGCTGTTCGATGAACCCTCCCGGCACGGCAAACAGGCCCTTGCCCGGAAAGTGCCCCCGCTGGATCAGCAGCACCTGCCCGGCACAGCGCACCACGGCGTCGACCGTGACGAACACCGGCGGGTATGGCGAGCCGGCCCAGCGCGCCTTGTCGTCCTGCAGCCGTTGCCATTCCTGCGCCAGCTCCTGGAAGAACGGCAAGCAGGCCCAGGAGCGCAAGAAGCCCAGCGTGCTGGCCGGCGCTTGGTCCACCAGGGCCGACAAGGTGATGCGCAGTGGCTGGTCGGCGGTGGCGAACAAGGCCGCGCGCAACTGGGTGGCATCGGCCGTGGGCATGCGGTCCAGCGAGATCAATTGCCAGCCGGGAAAGCGCCGCAGGTACTCGCTGGTGGCGTCCTTGAAGTGGCCCACCATGACCACCTGCGGACTGTGCAGCCGGACTTCGGCCGCCACCCGGCTGACGCCGTCGAGCACCGCCTGCACCCAGCGCGTCTCGTTGTAGTAGTCGCGCACCGGCACGAAGTGCAGCCGGGCGTGGTCGGCTTCGGGCAGGGCCTGGCGGATCATCTCGGCCCGCTCCTGCCAGGTGAACGGGTTCTTTGGGGTGCGGGCCTGGTGCGCCGAGCCCAGCACCACCACGCACAGCGGCGCCTCCTTCAAGGCCCGCTGCAGCAACGCCAGGTGCCCGTTGTGAAAAGGCTGGAAACGGCCGACGTAGACGGCGATGTCGTGGCGGGGGGCGCTCTGGGGAGGGGATCTCATGGCATCTCACGGTGGGAAATCGAAGAAAAAAGGCGCCCGGCCAGCGTGGGCCCGCGAAGCCGACCCGCTCAGGCTACACGTGCTTGGCCGCAATCGGCATCTGCCGCCCGACGCCGAACGCCCGCGAGCGCACCCGCACGATCGGGGGCGCCTGGCGGCGTTTGTACTCGTTGCGCGCGATCATGCCGCGCAGCCGCTCGATCAGCGCCGGACCTTCGGGCTGCTCGCGCAGCCGGGTGACAAAGGCGGTGGCCTCGTCAAACTCCCAACGCGCCAGCCGCGGCCCTTCGATCAGCACCTTCAAGATCTCGTCCAGCACCTCGTAGGGCGGCAGGCTGTCGGTGTCCTTCTGGCCGGGCGCGAGTTCCGCCGACGGCGGCTTGTCGATGATGGCCTGCGGAATCAGCTCGCGCCCCGCCACCTCGTTGACGTGCCGCGACAAGGCGAACACCTCCGTCTTGTAGAGGTCGCCAATCAACCCCAGCCCGCCGTTGGTGTCGCCGTACAAGGTGCAGTAGCCCACCGAGATTTCCGACTTGTTGCCGGTCGTCAGCAACAGGTGCCCGAAGCTGTTGGAGTAGGCCATCAGCAAGGTGCCGCGCACCCGCGCCTGCAGGTTCTCCAGCGCCAAGCCCTTGAGCGGGTGGGCGAAGCTGTCCTGGAACTGCGTTGTGTAGGCGTCGACCATGGCGGCGATCGGGTAGGTGTGCAGCGGGATGCCCAGGTTGCGGCACAGCACCACCGAATCGTCGACCGAGCCGCTGGAAGAAAACACCGACGGCATGGTGACCGCCGACACGTTCTCGGCTCCCAGCGCCTGCACCGCCAGCGCCAGCGTCAGGGCGCTGTCGATGCCGCCGGAGCAGCCCACCACCGCCTGGCGAAAACCGCAGCGGCGCGCATAGTCGCGCAGGCCGAGCACGATCTGCGCCTGGTAGAAGGCCGTCGGTGGCAGGCCGGCCAGGTTCACCGGCGCCAGCACATCGGCCGGCGCGTCGGTGGCGCCCATGAAGCGGCCTTGGTCGAAACGCAGCGTGCGCACGTCTTCCACAAAGCGCTTGGCTTCAAACACCACCCCGTGCTCTGGCTCCACCGCGAACGAGGCCCCGTCGAACACCACCTGGTCCTGCCCGCCGATCTGGTTGACGAACAGCAGCGGCAGCCCATGGCGCTGGCTGGCCTTGGCGAACACCTGGTGGCGCAGCTCGCGCTTGCCGATGTTCGACGGGCTGGCGTTGATCGACACCACCAGGTCGGGTGCCGCGTCCTTCAGGCGCAGGAAGGGGTTGACGACATAGTCCAGCCCGTCGTCGTTCCAGCCGTCTTCGCAGATCAGCAGGCCGACCTGCACGTCGCGGATGCGCAGCACCCGGGCCACGTCCGGGCCCGGCTCGAAATGGCGGTGTTCGTCGAACACGTTGTAGGTGGGCAGCAGCTGCTTGGCGTAGGTCAGCACGGTGCGCCCCCCGCACAGCACGACCATCGCGTTGTGCAGCCGCTTGCCCGGGCCGGGGTGCACCAGGGGCGCGCCCAGCACCCAGTGCAGCTGCGGCCAGGCTACGGAGGCACGCTCCAGGGTTTGCAGGGCCGCCTGCACCCGTGCCATGAAGCCCGGCTCGTCGAGCAGGTCGCCGGGGTAGTAGCCGCACAGCGAGAGTTCGGTGAACACCACCATGTCGGCCTCGTCGGCGGCTGCGAGCGTGGCCACCTCGATCATCTTCTGGGCGTTGCCCTCGATGTCGCCGACGGTGTAATTGAGTTGGGCAGCGGTGATGCGGAGCATGGGAACGTCTTCTTTCAGTCAGTCAGTCAGTCGAACAATCAATCAATGAAAACCATCCACGGGCGTGTGCGAGCATCGTGGGCCTGCAGCCTCACTCGGGCTGCACGTTGAACACCTGGCGCAGGTAGGCCAAAAACGTTTCGTCCTGGCACATCGTCTTGCCCGGGGAATCCGACAGCTTGGCCACCGGTTGGCCATTGCAGCGCACCAGCTTCATGACAATGTTCAGCGGCGTCAAGCCCACGTCGTTGCTGAGGTTCGTGCCGATGCCAAAGCCCAGCTGGGTGCGATCGCCGAAATGGCGGTACAGGCGCAACGCGGTCGGGATGTCCAGGCCGTCCGAGAACACCAGCCGCTTGGTGTGCGGGTCGATGCGCAACTGCGCATAGTGGGCCAAGGCCTTCTCGCCCCACACCACCGGGTCGCCCGAATCATGGCGCAGGCCGTCGAAGAGCTTGGCGAAGTAGAGGTCGAAGTCGGCCAAGAAAGCGTCCATGCCGACCACGTCGGTCAGGGCCGTGCCCAGGTCACCGCGGTACTCCTGCACCCAGTCTTCCAGCGCCGCCTTTTGAAAGTGGCGCAGCCGCACGTCCATGGCCTGGTAGGCCTGCAGGTACTCGTGCGCCATGGTGCCGATCGGCACCAGCCCGAGCGTGCGTGCCAGGTGCACGTTGGAGGTGCCCTTGAACCAGGCCGGCACTTCGCGCTGCAAGGTGCTCACCACCTCGTGCTGCCAGGCGCCGCTGAAGCGCCGGCGCACGCCGAAGTCGAAGAACTCGAAGGGGTGGCGCGCGGCGGGCTCCTGGCCAAACGCTGTCAGCACCTCCAGCTTGGCCTGCAGCCGGGCGCGACCCACTTTGAGCGCCTCGGCGGCATCGAAGGCCTGGAAGTACAGCTCGTTGACCAGCGCCAGCACATGGATCTCGAAGCCCATCACGTGCACCTGCGGGCCCCGCGCCACGATCTCCAGGTGATCGCCTTCGGTGCGCACCTGGATGAAATCGCGTTGAAACTGAAACAGGCGCAGGAAATCGACGAAGTCCGTCTTGATGTAGCGCAGGCTGCGCAGGTAGTCGAGCTCGTCGTTCGTGAAGCGCAATTCGCACAAGGCGTCCAGCTGCGCATTCACCGCCGATTCCAGAGAGGCGAGGGGGTAGGCACTGGCGTTGCGGCACAGGAACCGGTACTCGGCCTGGGCCTGCGGTTGACGGTGCAGCAAGGTCTGCCACATGGTGAACTTGTAAAGGTCGGTTTCGAGCAGGCTGTGGATCAGGGGAGCGGTCATGGCAGGCGGTGGTGAGGTGGAAGGAGGGCGGCTCACAAAGCTCACAGAGCGACGTCGGTGCTGTGTGCCAACGTGGCACCCCAAGCCGAAAGGGTCGCAAAGAACTCACGCTGCGCAGCATCGAAACCCGCCACCGGGCTCATGCAGTCGGTCAGCAAGACCATGCGGCGTGCCGCTGGCGTGCCCAGCTGTTGCACCAGGTGCTCGGTGGTGGCGCGCACGCAGTGGCTGCTGGCCTGCCCTGCGATGACGATGCGCTCGGCCGTGCGCAACGGCGCGATCAACGCTTCATTGACCTGCGTGGCCGCATCCTCCTCATCCGGCACTTCGGCCTGCACCGCGCTGTAATGTTCGGTCCAGGGGTTGCTGCCTTTGCTGACCTTGCGCACCACCTGGCCACCGGCTTCTTCCCAGCGGTTGTAGGCGGTGCGCACGTCGGCGTGCACCCCTTGGCCCCAGGTGCCGATCTCGCAGTGCACCGGCCACACCATCAGGGTGTAACGCCCGCGCGCTTCCAGCTCGTCCAGGTAGGCCAAGGTCCGCGGCAAGGCCGCCGCCTGGCGGGGCGTGAACTCGCCCGAGCGCACCTGCTGCGCGGTGATGGCGGTGAACGGTGTGACCGGCGCACCGTCGCCCCGTTGCCAGAAGGTGGGGTGGGCGATGTCGTGGCGGTGGTGGGCGTCCAGCGTCACGGTGATCTCGTCCAACGCCGCGCCGTGGCGATCGATGAAGCGCGCCAAGCGCTGCATGTCGGCATGGGCGCCGCCCACCGGCAGGGCCGGGGCGGTGCGCGCCTCGCCACCGGCCACCGGATCGGGTGGCAGGTGGGCGGCCGGCAGGTCACAGAAATCGTTCTGCGGATCGATGATCAGCAGGTGGGTGCCGCGCAGGGCGGTGGATGTTTGGGCGCTCATGCATGCCTCCGTTGATGCCATGGTCCCCACTCTACCCTCATTAGTTGTACTGTGCAACTAATGAGGTTCGAAGGAGCTTGTGGGTCAGCCTTCCCGACCTGGCCCGCGGATCATAGGCGGCCCTGCAGCGCTGCGACCGTGCCACTGCCGGCCCGACGTGACAAAGGCGACGGCCCGCCGCAGGGTGTGGCGGGCCCATGGCAAACAGGCCCGGCCCCCTTCGAAAAGGGGCCGGGCCTGCGAAGGCGTTGGCCAGCGGAGAACGCTCAGGCGGCCGGAATGCGCAGCGTCTGGCCCGGATAGATCTTGTTCGGGTCGCTCAGCATCGGCTTGTTGGCCTCGAAGATTTTCATGTAGGCGCCCGCGTCGCCCAACACCTCTTTGGCGATTTTCGACAGGGTGTCACCCGACTTCACCGTGTGGTACTTGGCTTCGGCACCAGGCGCCGCCCCCACCACCGTCAGTTGGTCGTTGACCTTCTCCACGCCTTGCACGTTGCCGCAGCACAGCACGATCTTCTCTTTGGTGGCCTGGTCGGGCGCGATGCCGCTGACCGTCACCGTCTGGGTGCTGCCTTCAAATTGCACGTCCAGGTTCTGGGCGGTGAGGTTCTGGCTGGCGATGTATTTCTCGATCGATTCACCCGCCGTCTTGTTCAGCGCCTGGGGGTCCTGAGGTGTGGCCGCGGGTGCAGCGGCGGGTGCTGCCGCCGGCTTGTTCTGGCCAATGTGAAAAAGTTTTTCACCAGCGTCTTTGAGAAAACTGATCAGGCTCATGGGGTTCCTTGGGTCGAGTGATGGAAAGCAAAACTGCAGCCCAAAAGGATAAGGGCCGATCGCGTCCTGTCGGTGCGGCAAGCCCGGGTGTGGGTGACAGCCAATGCCGCGTGTCGCTGTAGGCGGCAGGCTTGTGCAGCGGCGCACCACACGCGGTTCATTGAAGTGAGGCGGGAACCAGAGAAGCGATCACAGCCGATCGCCGTTTGCCGGCGTGGTCCTACGGGTGGGCACGCTGGCGCCTGAGACGGGGGGTTGGCAGCGCCTTCGATGATCGCGGTGTGCAGGGCGGCGTCGCCCGCCCACTTCCCACCTTGTGCCACCCCCTCCTTGATGCCTGCTGCTTCTCCCTCCTGGTCACCCGCCGTGCGCCGCACCCTGCAACGGGTGTTCGGCCTGCGCCGTTTGCGCCCGGGCCAGGCGGAAGTCATCGAGCGGGTGTTGAGCCAGGCCCCGACCTTGGCCGTGCTGCCCACGGGCGCTGGCAAGTCGCTTTGCTATCAGTTGCCCGCGGTGCTCTCGAACCAGCCGACGCTGGTCATTTCTCCATTGATTTCGCTGATGAAAGACCAGTGCGACGCCTTGCAGGCCAAGGGCGTGGCGGTGGTGCAGATCAACAGCGGCATGCCCGCCGCCGAGCGCGCCGAGGCCGAAGCGGCGCTGGCCGATGGCCGGGCCCACATTGTGTTGACCACGCCCGAACACGCCACCCAGCCCGAGCTCGCACCCCTGCTGCGCCAGCGCGCGTTCGGCCTGCTGGTGGTCGACGAGGCCCACTGCGTCTCTCAATGGGGCCATGACTTCCGGCCGGCGTTCCTGGCGCTGGGCGCGCTGCGGCGCACCCTGGGTTCACCCCCGGTGTTGGCGCTCACCGCCACCGCCACGCCCGAGGTGGCCGACGACATCCGTTGCGCACTCGACATCCCGCGCAACGGCGTGCTGCGAACGGGCGTTTACCGGCCCAACCTGCAGTACCGCGTGGAGCCGGTGCAGGACGACGACGCCAAGATCGAGCGCCTCAAAACCCTGGTGACCGAGTCGGCTGGCCCAGGCATCGTCTACCTGAGCACCATCCGCCAGGCCGAGCGGCTGCATGCGTTGCTGCAGGGCACCGGCGAGGCGGTGGCGCTGTACCACGGGAGCCTGCGGGCCGCCCAGCGCCTGGCCAGCCAACAGGCCTTCATGCAGGGCACTGCGCGCGTCATGGTGGCCACCGGGGCCTTCGGCATGGGCATCGACAAGGCCGACATCCGCTTCATCGTCCACGCCCAGGTGCCCGCCTGCCTGGAAACCTACTACCAGGAAACCGGCCGTGCCGGGCGCGACGGCGAGCCCGCCACCTGCACCTTGCTCTACCTGCGGGGCGACCGGGCCGTGCAGCAGTTCTTTCTGAGCGGGCGCCCGCCCAGCCGGCAAGAGCTGGGCGCCTTGCTGGGACGGCTGGCCAGCCGTCCCGCCGGCAAAAAGGGGTGGGGCCTGGCGGCGCTGGCCAACGCGGTGCGCATGTCGGGCGTCAAAGTGCAACAGGCGGTGGCCACCCTGCGCACGGAGCGGGTGCTGCGGGTGTCGTCCAGCGGCGAAGTGAAGATGGTGGTGGACGCGGCCGATCGGCCGGCCCTGGTTGAGCGCCTGGTGGCGGCCTACCACCGCCGCCAGGCCCGTGACCGCGATGGCCTGGCCCGGATGGTGGCCTACGCCGAGGCGGGCGACTGCCGCTGGCAGCGCTTGTTGGCGCATTTCGATCCCGACACGCCGGCCGCGCCTTGCGGGCATTGCGACAGTTGCCTGCGCTTGCAGGAGGCCACGGCCACCGCCGCCCGGCCTGCAACGCAGGTGCCCGTGCCAACCCCGCTTTCGAGGCGGCCTTTCACGCCTGAGCAGCCAGTGCGGGTCAAGCGCCATGGCCTGGGCACCGTGGTGGCGTGCACCGCCGACAGCGTGTCCATCCGGTTTGCCGACGGGGCGCAGCATTGCTTCGATCCCCGCTTCGTCCAGCCGGCCACCGAGCCTGACAGCGCTTCCCCTGCACACACCGCACCGGCGCCTTGAGCGCAGCGGGGAGCGCTCTTCGCACAGTCGCTGCTCCGGGTGAGCGTCGGTTGCTCGGGCCGGCCAGGCCGCCGGCGTGGGCCTTTATCACCAGCAGACCTCCGCAAACCCCCAACAAGGTGCAGTTTATGTTTATTAAACTATTAACTGATGTGTGTTTGAGCATTTTCAGGGGGTGTGGATTTCTTACGCCAGGTAACCTAAGGATACATATTCACCTCTCCTGTTGAATACTTGTTCACAACCTGCAAATGAAGGCCCGGCTAGGATGGCCCTTCTTCTGCAGGTTGATTTTGTTGATGGTTAATATTCTGTCTGACTGCAGTTTTCCGAATATGACCCCAATCCAACGAGTGTTCAATATGACGATGCGCCCCCGCCAGGTCTCCGCGTTTTACAGCGATTCAGCAGTCCCCCTGGAGCGATTTAAGTTTCATCGGATTTCATCTCATGAACATGATTCAACTTGGCTGGAGCAAATATTCAAATTGAGGTATGAGGTGTATTGCTTGGAGCGTCAATTTCTCGACGCCCATGTTTACCCGGAAGCACTCGAAATGGATGCGTTCGACCACGCCTCCACGCACTTCGCAGGCTTCACCCAAGAGGATGACCTGGTGGCCACGGTGCGCTTGGTCAAACCGCCCGCCAGCCAAGGTTTCCCCTTTCAACACACCTGTGGCTTGTTCGACGGTGTCCAATTGCCGCCCGCAGAACAATCGAGCGAAATCTCGCGCCTGATCGTCCGCAAAAGTTTTCGGCAAAACCGTGCGGGCTCGGCGTCGGCTTCTTCATCCGCCGCACCGGCCGCTGGCGCCAGCGACCCCCGGAGTCCAGAGCTGCTGTTGGGCATGTACCGTGCCATGTACCGCCACAGCCGGGCCACCGGCGTTCGGTACTGGTACGCCGCGATGGAGCGCTCGCTGGCCTGCTTGCTGCGCCGCGCCGGGTTCGCTTTCACGCCCATCGGGCCCACCACCGACTACTACGGTCCCGTGACCCCTTTCCTGGTCGACCTGGACGAGCTCAACCGCACCCTGGAGCGGCAAAACCCCCTGTTGTGGGCTTGGTTCAACCAGCCCGAAGCCTCGGTGGCGCGGGTGGTTCAGCGCAGCCCGTCCGCCTCCGGCCTGCGGCCATTGATCCACGCCGCTGCTGGCTCATCGGGTGCACACTGGCGTCAATGAAACGCCACCTCGACCGGTGGGTCCGTCGGCTGATCCGGCGGCAACTGGCCCGCACGTCGCCGCCCGCCTTGCTGCGCATGGGCGAAGCCAAGTTGCTGCGCAGTTTTCGGCGCGCTGCGCAGCACTCTGCGGCCTACCGCCAGCTGCTGGCCGATGCCGGGGTGCGCCCTGAGCAGATCCACAGCGTGGCCGATTTCCGCACCCGTTGCCCCTTGCTCAACAAGGGCAACACCTTCCGCCGCTTTCCCCTCAGCGCGCTGATCGCCACCGACGTGGCGCCCTCGGCCATCGGGTCGGTGCTGACCAGCTCCGGCCACGGTGGGCAGGGCCATGCCTTCGGCATCACCACCCGACAGCAAGGTGCTGCTGCGGTCAAGGCCATCGACCTGGGCTTGGACATGGCGTTCGAGGTCGACCGTTTGCGCACCTTGCTGATCAACTGCCTTCCGATGGGCGTGACGTTCCAGTCGAACGCGGTGTGCGTGGCCAACGTCAGCGTGCGGGAAGACATGGCCTGCGCCATCGCCGCCCAATCGGCGTCGCTGTTCGACCAGATCATCTTGTGCGGTGATCCACTGTTCCTCAAGCGCTTGTGTGATGTCTCGAAGGCCCAAGGCTTCGATTGGCGACGTTTTCGCATGAACGCCATCATTGGCGAAGAGACCTTTCCCGAGTCCTTCCGCGACCACTTGGCAGCGACCTTCGGCCTGCAGCTGGACGACCCCACGCAGGGCCTCATCGGCAGCTCCATGGGCGTCGGCGAGCTCGGTCTCAACCTGTTCAACGAGACGCGACAGACCATCGCCCTGCGGCGCGCCTGCCGCCGCGTCCCGGCGCTGCTGGCGGCGCTGTGCGGCCCGCAGGCGGCCAGCCACCCACTGCCCACGTTCCTGGCTTTCAACCCGCTGAGGACCGACGTCGAAATCTTGTCGCTTGATGCCGCCGGCCAGGGCGAGTTGGTGGTGACGCTGCTCGACGCCCACACCCCGGTGCCCCTGCCGCGCTACCAGACCGGCGACCGCGCCACCTTGCTCGATGCCACGCACGTGCAACGCTGTTGGGCCGAGCATGCCGGCGCCTCCGCGCCCCTGGCCCTGTCGCTGCCGCTCATCGCGCTGCACGGCCGAGCCAAAGACGTCTTGCCCGGCGGCTGGCACGTGGACACCTTCAAGGAGGCGCTGTACCGCCACCCGGCCCATGCGGACCGCCTCAGCGGGGCGCACCGGCTGTCGTTGGGCGATGGCAGCCGCCTTCGCTGGGAAGTCCAGCTGGGCCAGGGCGTCGACCCCTGCTGCGCCGCGGAGGTCGCCCAAGCCCTGCATGCCAGCCTGCCGAGCGCGCCTTGCGCACCCCTGGCATCTTCCGACGTGCACTGTCTGGCCTACGCCGCGTTTCCCTATGGGCAGTCGATCGACTACGAGCGCAAGTTCACCTACTGGGCGGGCTGACCTCTTCCCTTCGTGGGCGCCGCGGAGCCTTGCCCTTGCCAGGCTCAGGGCCACTGTCCCAAGGAGCCGCGGTGGAGCCCATCGCATACTGCAGCCCACTCAAGGATCCCATGCCCGGCTACCAGCTCAAACTCGAACGAGTCCAGATTCCTGGGGTCGACGACCTGCAGATCCGCTCCCTGCTCGACCGCCAGCAGTACGCCGATCCGGACGGCAGTGCCTTGCGCCAGGGCGTTTCCTCGGGCACCTGGCCGTTGTTCGGCCTGCTGTGGCCCTCGGGCCATGAACTCGCTTGCCGCATGGCGCGCCATCCCTTGCAGGCCGGCCAACGCATTCTGGAAATGGGCTGCGGCCTGGCCCTGGCCAGCCTGGTGGGGCACCGTCGCGGTGCCGACGTCACCGCCACCGACTGCCACCCTTTGGCGGGCCAGTTTCTCCGTGACAACCTCTTGCTCAACGGCCTGCTAGCGCTTCCCTACCGCCATGGGCAGTGGGCACTCGCTGACGAAGAGGGCCAGCCTTACGAAGAGGTGCCGTCTGCCCCGGTCCTGGAGGGCCGCTTCGATGTGCTGATGGGCAGCGACCTGCTGTACGAGCGCGACGATGGCGGCATGTTGCCGTCCTTCATCGAGCGCCACGCCCAGCCCCGGGCCCAGGTCTGGCTGGTGGACCCGAACCGCGGCAATCGCGCCGCCTTCAACCGGCGCATGGCGGCCCTCGGGTTTGACCGCCAAGAGGAGATGCTGAACCGAACCGCCACGCCCGACCGCCCCGCCTACGCGGGCCGTTTCCTGACCTACAGGCGCTGACCGATGACACGCCCTGGCCGCGCTCGGCGGGGCAGGCCGCCGCCGCGGCTGCGGCTACCATTGCCCGTGGAGGCCTTCAACCTGTGATCACAGAAACCGAATTCAAACAATTGGCGGCGCAGGGCTACAACCGCGTCCCCCTCATCCGCCAGGCGCTGGCCGACCTGGACACCCCCCTGTCGGTTTATCTCAAGCTGGTCGGCACCGGCTCGCAGGCACGGCGCAGCTTCCTGCTCGAGTCGGTGGTTGGCGGCGAGCGGTTCGGCCGCTACTCCTTCATCGGCCTGCCGGCGCGCACCTGGCTGCGCGCCACCGGCTTCCAGACGGAGGTGCTGACCGACGACACCGTGGTGGAAACCGTGGCCGGCAACCCGCTCGACTTCATCGCCGCCTATCAGCAGCGTTTGAAGGTCTCCCTGCCGCCCGGCCTGCCGCGCTTTTGCGGCGGTCTGGCCGGCTACTTCGGCTACGACGCGGTGCGCTACATCGAGCCCAAGCTGGCCGACGGCCACCTGCCCGACGGCCTGCCCACGCCCGACGTGTTGCTGCTCCAGTGCGAAGCCCTGGCCGTGATCGACAACCTTGGCGGCACCCTGCAGCTCATCGTCTACGCCGACCCCACCCAGCCCGGCGCTTACGCCACTGCCCTGGCGCAGCTCGACGGGCTGAGCCAGCGCCTGCGCCAGGGCGTGCCGATCCCCAGCGTGCCACCCACCGAGCCGCAGGCCGTGGTGCGCAGCTTCGCCAAGGCCGATTACCTGGCCGCCGTGCACCGCGCCAAGGCCTACATCGCTGCCGGCGACATGATGCAGGTGCAGGTCGGCCAGCGCCTGAGCAAGCCCTACAGCGCCAGCCCTTTGAGCCTGTACCGCGCCTTGCGCACGCTCAACCCCTCGCCCTACATGTACTACTACGACCTGGGCGAGTTCCACATCGTCGGCGCTTCGCCCGAGATCTTGGTGCGCCAGGAGCGCACGCCCGAGGGCCACAAGGTCACCATCCGCCCCTTGGCCGGCACCCGGCCGCGCGGCGCCACGCCCGAGCAAGACAAGGCCCTGGAGGCCGAACTCAGCGCCGACCCCAAGGAGCGCGCCGAGCACCTCATGCTCATCGACCTGGCCCGCAACGACATCGGCCGCATCGCCCGCACCGGCAGCGTCAAGGTGACCGAGGCCTTCGTGGTCGAGCGCTATTCCCACGTCATGCACATCGTCAGCAACGTCGAAGGCCTGTTGCTCGACGGCGTGACCAACCTCGACGTCCTTAAGGCCACCTTCCCCGCTGGCACCTTGACCGGCGCGCCCAAGGTCCGGGCGATGGAAATCATCGACGAGCTCGAACCGGTCAAGCGCGGCATCTACGGCGGCGCCTGCGGCTACCTCAGCCATGCCGGCGACATGGACCTGGCCATTGCCATCCGCACCGGCATCGTGGTCAACCAGACCCTGTACGTGCAGGCCGCCGCCGGCGTGGTCGCCGATTCGGTGCCCGAGTTGGAATGGCAAGAAACCGAGGCCAAGGCGCGGGCGCTGCTGCGAGCTGCAGAGCTCGTTGAAGCCGGTTTCTAAGGGCCTGGCGCCCCCGCCGATCTCGATCGCTGACCCTCACCCGAACAGGGGGTGCAGCGAGGGTTGAGCGGTATTCAGCAGAGGGGATTGGATAGAATCCTTCCCAATGTTCGCCTTTTCGTCTTCCTCTGTCGTGCTCTGCTGTTGGCGTTGGCGCAAGTCCTTCGTCTAGAGACACCCTGGGGCGCCCACCTTGGGCGCGCGAAGTTCCACCCCTCGTGCGCAGCGGCGGTCACCCGACCAGTGGCCGCCACCGACCGGCCCACCCGGGCCCTGGAACCGGTCCCTTTTGCAATCAACAGGACAGAGCGCAAAAAATGCTGCTGATGATCGACAACTACGACAGCTTCACCTTCAACCTGGTGCAGTATTTCGCCGAGCTGGGTGAAGACGTCCGTGTGTTCCGCAACGACGAGATCACCTTGGAAGGCATCACCGCCCTGCGCCCCGACCGCCTGGTGTTGTCACCCGGGCCGTGCTCGCCCGCCGAGGCCGGCATTTGCGTGGCCGCGGTGCAGCACTTCATGGGCAAGGTGCCGCTGCTCGGCGTGTGCCTCGGGCACCAGGCCATGGGCGCCGCCCTGGGCGGGCGCATCGTGCGGGCGCAGCGCCAGATGCACGGCAAGACCAGCGTCATCCGCACCGACCGCCAAGGCGTGTTCACCGGCCTGCCCGAGCAGTTCGACGTCATCCGCTACCACTCGCTGGCCATCGAGCCGGCCAGCCTGCCGGCCGAGCTGCTCGTCACCGCCACCTCGGAAGACGGCGAGATCATGGGCGTGCGCCACCGCAGCCTGGCCGGCACGCCCACCCCGATGGAAGGGGTGCAGTTCCACCCCGAGTCGATCCTGACCCAGCACGGCCACGCCATGCTGAACAACTTCCTCCAGTTGCAACCGTGAACGCCCGCCCCGAAACGCAAGGACCTGACCCGATGAGCCCCATCACCGACACCGAGGCCCTCAACCGCGTGATCGACCACCGGGAAATCTTCCACGACGAGATGGTCGCGCTGATGCGCCGCATCATGGAAGGCGAGATGTCCCAGCCGATGATGGCCGCCCTGCTGACCGGGCTGCGCATCAAGAAGGAAACCATTGGCGAGATCGCCGCCGCCGCCCAGGTGATGCGCGAGTTCGCCACCCGGGTCGAGGTGGCCGATGCCGCCCACCTGCTCGACATCGTCGGCACCGGCGGCGACGCTTCGCACACCTTCAACATCTCCACCTGCAGCATGTTCGTGGCCGCCGCCGCCGGCGCGCGCATCAGCAAGCACGGGGGCCGCAGCGTGTCGAGCAAGTCCGGCAGCGCCGACGTGCTCGAAGCGCTCGGCGTGAACCTCATGCTCTCGCCATCCCAGATCGCACAGTGCATCCAAGACACCGGCATCGGCTTCATGTTCGCGCCCAACCACCACCCGGCGATGAAGAACGTCGCCCCGGTGCGCAAGGCCCTCGGCGTGCGCACGCTTTTCAACATCCTCGGCCCTCTGACCAACCCCGCCGGCGCGCCGCACATCCTGATGGGCGTCTTCCACCGCGACCTGGTCGGCATCCAGGTCCGCGTGCTGCAGCGCCTGGGCGCCCGTCGGGCCCTGGTGGTCCACGGCCACGACGGCCTCGACGAAGTCTCCCTCAGTGGCCCCACCTGGGTCGGTGAGCTGGTCAACGGCGAAGTCCGCGAACACGAAGTGCGCCCCGAAGACTTCGGCCTCACCCCCGCTGGCCTCGAGACGCTGCGCGTCGACACCCCCGCCCAGTCGCGCGACCTGCTCCAGTCGGTCTTGGCCAACCACCCCGGCCCGGCGCGCGACATCGTGCTGCTCAACGCCGGCATGGCCTTGTACGCCGCCGACATCGCCGCCACCCCGCACGCCGGCGTGGCACTGGCCCGCGACGCCGTGACCTCCGGCCGCGCACAAGCCACCTGCGAGGCCTTCGTGCAACGCACCCAGGCTTTGGGGGCCACCCCATGAGCGACATCCTGCGGCGCATCGTCGACGTCAAGCGCGAAGAACTCGCCGCCGCCCGGTCCCGGCGCGACCTGGCCTCCTGGCGTCGAGAGGCCGAGTCCCTCGGCGGCCAGCGCGACTTTCACGGCGCCTTGCGCCAGGCCATCGACGCCGGCCGCGCCGCCGTCATCGCCGAGGTCAAAAAGGCCAGCCCCAGCAAAGGCGTCCTGCGCGAGCATTTCGTGCCCGCTGAGATCGCCGCCAGCTACGCCCAGCACGGCGCCGCCTGCCTCAGCGTGCTCACCGACGAGCGCTTCTTCCAGGGCTCGGCCGCCTACCTGCAGCAGGCCCGCGCCGCCTGCCCGCTGCCGGTGTTGCGCAAGGATTTCATGATCGACGCCTACCAGGTCTTTGAGGCCCGGGCCCTCGGCGCCGATTGCATCCTGCTGATCGTCGCCTGCCTCGACGACGCCCAGATGGCCGACCTGGAAGCCCAGGCCCAGGCCCTGGGCATGGCCGTGCTGGTGGAAGTGCACGACGGCGCCGAGCTCGACCGCGCGCTGCGCCTGCGCACGCCGCTGCTCGGCATCAACAACCGCGACCTGCGCAGCTTCGCCGTGTCGCTCGACACCACGCTGGGCCTGCAGGCCCGCGTCCCCCCCGACCGCCTGCTGATCACCGAAAGCGGCATCCTGGCCCCCGCCGACGTGCGCCGCATGCGCGACGCCGGCGTGCACGCTTTCCTGGTCGGCGAGGCCTTCATGCGCGCCCCGGATCCAGGCGAGGCCCTGGCAGCCTTGTTCGGCTGAACGCTGGCGCTTCCTCCTGCCCCACCGAACGGCCCTCCGATCCACCATGAACACCAATACCCCGACCCCTGTGGCACCGGACGCTGCCGCCGCGGCCGCCGACAACGCCTTGCGCCAGCCGCTCGACACCCTGCTCGACGGCGTCGTCAACGACTGGCAACCGCTGCTGACCACCTGGCGCCAGAGCCCCGCAGGCCGCCGCCTGATCGACTGGGTCGATGCCCAGGCGGCGCAGGCCGACGCCGCGCCGGTGTACCCGGCCGACGTGTTCCGTGCTTTGCGCCTCACGCCTCTGGCCGCCACCCGGGTGGTCATCCTGGGGCAAGACCCCTACCATGGCCCCGGTCAGGCCGAAGGCCTGGCGTTCTCCGTGCCGCCCGGGCAGCCTTTGCCTCCCAGCTTGCGCAACATCTTCAAAGAGCTGCGCCGCACCGATCCGTCGCGGCGCATCCCGACCTCCGGCCACCTGGGCTCTTGGACCCAGGCAGGCGTGCTGCTGCTCAACACCTCCCTGACGGTGGCCCAAGGCCGGCCCGGCAGCCATGCCGGCCGAGGTTGGGAAGTGCTGACCGATGCGGTCATCCAGGCGCTGGCGGCCGATGCCCGGCCCCGGGTGTTCATGCTGTGGGGCGCCCACGCGCAGTCCAAGGCCGCGATCATCGAAGGGCAAGGGCAGAGCGCACAGGCGGTCCACCGGGTGCTGCGCTGCAACCATCCTTCGCCCCTGTCGGCCCTGCGCGGCCCGCACCCCTTCATCGGCTGCGGCCATTTCCAGGCCGCTGCAGAGTTCCTGTCGGCCCAGCCTGGACAAACAGCCCCCTGGCAATGGCCAGGTTGAAGCGCAGCCCTGCTGCCGACCAAGCGGGCACCATCGAGCATGCGGTGCAGTGCGCGTTGTTCGGCATGGCTTTGAAGAATCATTTGCGCACCATTCCGCCTTACGTGGCGGCCGTGGGCTACCTCGCCTATCTCGCCATGACCCTGGGCCGCCCTTTGCTGGCGTGCGTCTTGGCGGCGGGGACGCTGCTGCTCCCTGTGTGGCGCTGGTCCTTGGCGCGCCGCCACGCCCAGTGCCAAGACGCCTCGGTGCAGTTGCTTCGCGAGGTGCGGCGCGAAGTGGAGTTGAGTTCTCTGGTGTCCGGCGCGTTGTGGGTGATCTCTTCAATCGGCCTGTTGCCTTTGTTGACAGGCGTTGCCTTGGGGACGTACATCGGCGTGGTGAGTGCAGCGGTGGCCATGACCGTGTTCTTTTTATCGTCCGTCGGACGGGCTTTTGAAATCATGGTGGTCTTGCAGATCACCAGTCTGGCCGGTGTTGCCTTGGGCATGGGGCCGGAGTTTTACCCGCTGGCGTGACTGGCCTTGTTGTATGGCGGCATGGTCTACCACGCCGCACAGGTCTACCGCCGCACGGCTACCTTGGCCATCCGTGGCAATCTGGAAGCCAAGCAAGCCAGCCTGGCCGCTGAGCAAGCCAACCGCAGCAAGACCCAGTTCTTCGTTGCTGCCAGCCACGACCTGCGCCAGCCCCTGCACGCCATGGGGCTGTACGCCGAGGCCCTGATGGACCGCGTCCACGACTCCGAAGCCACCCGCCTGGTGCGTGGCATCAACAGCTCGGTCGACGCGCTTGACGAATTGTTTTCTGAGTTGCTCGACGTCAGCCGCCTGGACACCGGCGTCGTCACTGCCCACGCCCGCGACTTCGCCCTGGCCCCGCTGTTTCGCAAATTGAGCCTGTGCTATGAGCCCGTCGCGCACCACAAAGGCCTGTCCCTGCGCCTGCGCGCTGGCGACCTTACCGTCCATGCCGACCCGGTGTTGGTCGAGCGCATCCTGCGCAATCTGGTGGCCAATGCCTTGCGATGCACGCTCCGCGGTGGCGTGCTGGTAAGCGCCCGCCAGCAAGGTGGCGCCGTGCTGCTGCAGGTTTGGGACACCGGCATCGGCATCTCCGCGCCCGAACGCCAACGGGTCTTCGACGCCTTTTACCAAGTGCCCACCGAGGCAGTGCCGGAGCACCGGCGTGGCCTGGGTTTGGGGCTGTCCATCGTGCAACGGTTTGCGGACCTGATGAAGGCCCCCCTGGGCCTGCGCTCGCAGCCTGGCCGTGGCACCGTGTTCTCGCTCACCTTGCAGACCGCCCGCAAGGCCGTGCGACCTCCTGCGCCGACGTCGCCTTTGCCCGTGCTGGGCCTGGGCGGATTGAGCCGCCAGCCCGTTTGGCTGGTGGAAGACGACGTGGCCGTGCGCACGACAGTGGCCGCCTGGCTCACCGACTGGGGCGCCGACGTCTCGTCCTTTGACGTCACCGCCGCGCAAGCCTTGCTGACGGACAAGCCGTCGTCGTCACCGGCCTTGCTGATTGTGGGCACCGAGTCCACTGACCAAAGCGGGGCTGAGCCGGTGGCCCGGTTCATCGAGTTGGTGCGCCGCCATTGCGGTCGGGCCTTGCCGGCCATCATCATTGGCGCCGAGCCGGCCGCTCGCCCCGTCCACCACGACACCCTGTCGCAATGGCTTGGTCGTCCCGTGCTGCCTCACAAACTGAGGGCCCTGGTGGGGGCCCAACTTGCCCGCGGCATGTGATCTTGAGTGAAGCAAGCGGTTCAATCTGCGCAAGGGCTTGTCCGGGCGACGCCAGCCGTGGTACATTACCCGGCTCATTTGGGAGGGGTGGCCGAGTGGTTAATGGCAGCAGACTGTAAATCTGCCCTCTTACGAG
>JAZKHH010000113.1:0-7539 GCA_040385465.1 Pseudomonadota bacterium
ATCGGCCTCCGAAGCCGAGGGTCGTGGGTTCGATCCCCGCCAGCCGCACCAAAATCAACGACTTACGTGTGCCTCTTATGGCCCATGCAGCAGTCGCTTGAATCCGGAGCCACTCGTTTGGCAAGTGCCTTGGGCCCTGAGAAGCTCGGTGGACAAGAGTCAGCAGCTCTTTTCAAAATTTTCTGTGGCCCATACATGGCCCACTCATAGCCCGCCATTGATGGCTTGACGATCGGATGTCGTCATTTTTGACCATTGGACTTTGGCCCAGTCAAACTCCCCTGCCGTTGTTCGTTAGCTTTCAACGCAGATCCGGCCCGGTCGGCTTCGCGATACTCCGCTGTCAATGGCTGGTGTGCAGCGATTGCAGCCTTTGGGTTCATCCGGTTTCAAATACATGTCAGGTCAAAGGCGGTCGCTCATCAGCGTCTCCTAGACGGCTGCTTACGTACAAAGCAGTCGTAAATGGCGGGCCATTCCACTGGATTTTCAGTGCATCAAGCTGACTCTTAGGTTGTGGCGCCTCAACGCGGACGCCGCATCAACCGGTAAATCACGGGCACCACCAGCAGCGAGAGCAACGGCGCGCTGATCATCCCGCCGATCATGGGTGCTGCGATGCGCTGCATCACCTCGCTGCCGGTGCCCATGCCCCAGAACAGCGGCAGCAAGCCGGCCACGATGGTGGCCACCGTCATGGCCTTGGGCCGCACCCGCAACACCGCGCCTTCGCGGATGGCTTCCAGCAACGACAGTTCATCGGTGCGCCCGGCGTCCAGCCGCTCCTGCCAGGCCTGCTTGAGGTAGATCAGCATGATCACGCCGAACTCGGCCGCCACACCGGCCAGCGCAATGAAGCCCACCACGCTGGCCACCGACAGGTTGTGCCCGAGCAGCCAGAGGAACCACACCCCACCCACCAGCGCGAACGGAAGCGTGGCCATGATCAGCAAGGCTTCGTCGAAGCGGCGGAAGATCAGGTACAGCAGCACGAAGATGATCAGCAGCGTGACCGGCACCACCAGCTTGAGCTTGGCCGTGGCCCGCTCCAGGAACTCGAACTGCCCCGACCACGATACCGAGTACCCGGCGGGTAGCGCCACCTGCTGAGCCACCGCGCGCTGCATGTCCAGCACCGCGCCGCGCAGGTCGCGCCCGCGGATGTCCACGTACACAAAGCCGGCCAGGCGCGCGTTTTCGCTGCGCAGCATGGGCGGTCCCTCGGTAATGCGCAGGTCGGCCACGTCGGACAACACCAGCCGCTGGCCGTTGGGTGCCACCATGGGCAGCGCGCGCAGCTCGGGGAGTGAGTCGCGCAGCTCGCGTGGGTAACGCAGATTGATGGGGAAACGCTGCAGACCCTCCACCGTTTCGCCGATGTTCATGCCACCCACACTGCCGGCCACGATGTCCTGCACATCGGCGATGTTCAGGCCGTAGCGCGCCGCGTCAGCGCGGCGGATGTCCACATCGATGTAGCGCCCGCCCGTGAGGCGCTCGGCCAGCGCGCTGCTCACACCGGGCACGTCCTTCACGGCTTTTTCTATCTCGCCGGTGAGGCGGTCGATGGTGGCCAGATTGGGCCCGGCCACCTTCACGCCCACCGGGCTCTTGATGCCAGTGGCCAGCATGTCGATGCGGTTGCGGATGGGGGGCACCCAGATGTTGGAGAGACCGGGCACGCGCACGGTGCGGTCGAGCTCTTCGATCAGTGCCTCGGGCGTGAGGCCGGCACGCCACTCGTCACGCGGCTTGAACTGGATCGTGGTCTCGAACATCTCCAGCGGTGCCGGGTCGGTGGCGGTCTCGGCGCGCCCAGCCTTGCCGTACACGCTCTGCACCTCGGGAATGGTCTTGATGAGCCGGTCGGTCTGCTGCAGCAGCTCGGCCGCCTTGGCCGCCGAGAGGCCAGGCAGTGCCGTGGGCATGTAGAGCAGATCGCCTTCGTCCAGCGGCGGCATGAACTCGCTGCCCAGCTGGCGCAGCGGCCAGATGCTGACCACCAGCACCAGCGCCGCCACCACCAGCGTGAGCCTGGGCGCCTTGAGCACCGCGTCGAGCACCGGGCGGTACAGCGCAATGAGCGCGCGGTTCAGCGGGTTGGCGGTCTCGGCCGGAATGCGCCCGCGAATCAGATAGCCCATCAACACCGGGATCAGCGTGACCGCCAAGCCAGCGGACGCCGCCATGGCATAGGTCTTGGTGAAAGCCAGCGGTGCAAACAACCGGCCTTCCTGCGCCTCCAGCGTGAACACCGGGATGAAGCTCAACGTGATGATGAGCAGCGAGAAGAACAGCGCCGGCCCCACCTCGGCCGCAGCGTCGCCGATCACGCGCCAGCGCGGCTCGCCCTGCAGCGTTTCGCCCGGGTGATGGTGGGCCCAGCGCTCCAGGTGCTTGTGGGCGTTCTCGATCATCACGATGGCCGCGTCCACCATGGCGCCGATGGCAATCGCAATGCCGCCGAGCGACATCACATTCGCGTTGATGCCCTGCTGCTGCATCACGATGAAAGCCATCAGCACGCCCAACGGCAGCGACACGCTGGCCACCAGCGCGCTGCGCAGGTGGAACAAAAAGGCCAGACACACCAGTGCCACCACGATGAACTCCTCGAGCAGCTTCTCGCCGAGGTTTTTCACCGCGCGCTCGATCAGGCCCGAGCGGTCGTACACCGGCACGATCTCCACACCGGCGGGCAGGCTGCGCTGCAGCTCGGTCAGGCGGGCCTTCACCGCTTCGATGGTCTGCAGCGCGTTCTTGCCCGAGCGCATCACCACCACACCGCCCACGGCCTCGCCATCGCCGTTGAGCTCACCGATGCCGCGCCGCATCTCGGGCCCGGTCTGCACCCGCGCCACATCGCCCAGGCGCACCGACACACCGCTGGCGCTGGTGATCAGGGGGATGGCGCGAAAGTCGTCCAGCGTCTTCAGGTAGCCACTGGCGCGCACCGCGTACTCGGCCTCGCCCAGCTCCAGCACCGAGCCCCCGGCCTCCTGGTTGCCCCGCGCCACCGCCTCGGCCACCATGGCCTGCGTCACGCGGTAGGCGGCCATCTTGTCGGGGTCGAGCACGATCTGGTACTGCTTGACCATGCCGCCCACGCTGGCGACCTCGGCCACGTCCGGCACGGTCTTGAGCTCGAAGCGCACGAACCAGTCCTGCAGGGCGCGCAGTTGCGCCACGTCCTGCCCACCGGTGCGGTCGACCAGCGCGTACTGGTAGATCCAGCCCACGCCCGTGGCGTCGGGTCCAATGGATGAGGAGGCGCCGCGCGGCAGGCGCGCCTGCACCTGGTTGAGGTACTCCAGCACGCGCGAGCGCGCCCAGTACGGGTCCACCGCGTCTTCAAACAACACGTACACGAAGCTGTCGCCGAACATCGAGAAGCCGCGCACCGCGCGGGCCCCCGGCACCGAGAGCATGGTGGTCGTCAGCGGGTAGGTGACCTGGTTTTCCACGATCTGCGGCGCCTGCCCGGGCCAGGTGGTGCGGATGATGACCTGCGTGTCGGAGAGGTCGGGCAAAGCGTCCAGCGGCGTGCGCTGCAGGGCCACCACGCCCCAGGCGCTGAGCAGCGCGGTGGCCAGCAGCACGAGAAAGCGGTTCGCGATGCTCCAGCGGATCAGCCCGGCGATCATTGGCGCGGCTCCGGTGCCACGCGCTGCAGGCTGGTGATGCGCGGTACATCGCCGTCCTGCATTTCAAACTCGATCTGCAGCCGGTCGCCGGCTGCCAGATCGCGGGGTTGCTGCGCGCGCGGCGGCAATTTGAAGTCCATCTGCATCTGCGGCCACTTCAGCGCCGCAATGGGCGGGTGTGTGAGCGTGACGGTGTCTCCGCTGAGTGCGTCGATCACTGCATCGGTGGTGTAACGCTGAGCTGTGGGCGCAGGCTCCTGGTTGAGACGCGCCTCCAGCCCACGCAAGCTGGCTTCGGAGTCGATCAAAAACTGACCCGAGAGCACCACGCGCTGCCCCATCTGCAGGCCAGCGCTGATCTCGGTCTGGCCACCCACTTCCAGGCCCGCGGTCACCTGCACCGGGCGAAAGCGCCCGCCGTCTTCGGCCACCATCACCACGCTGCGCCGCCCGGTGTGGATCACGGCGTCGCTGGGCACCAGCAGCGTGGCTGCGGCCTTGGGCCGGTCCAGCCGCATGCTCACCAGCATGCCGGGCACCAGCCGGCCTTGCGGGTTGGCCAGCTCCACCCGAGCGCGGATGGTGCGCGTGACCGCGTCCACCTCGGGCAGCAGCGCCTGCACCTGGCCCTCGAACGTCTGGCCCGGCGCGCCGGGGCTGGTGGTGCGCACCCGCGCACCCGGCTGCAGCAGCGCGGCCTGGCTCTCGGGCACGGCCCCCTCGGCCCACACGGTGCGTGTGCCCTGCAGGCGCATCAGCGTCATGCCTGGCATCACGGTCGCACCCTCGCGCACCATGAGTTCGCTCACGATGCCGGCGATCGGAGCGGTCAGCGTGAAGCGAGGCTGCACCACGCCCGAGCTCACCACGCGCTGGATGTGCGCCGGTGTCATGCCCGCCTGGCGCATACGCTGTCGTGCGGCATCCTTCAATGCGTCGGTGCCTTCGCCGCTCAGGCGGGCCAGCGCCAGGTATTCCTCTTGCGCGGCCACCCAGTCGGGCACGTAGAGCTCTGCGAGTGGTGCGCCAGCGGCCACGCGGTCCAGCGCCGCTTTCACATGCAGTTTCTCCACAAACCCCATGGCGCGCGAACTCAGCTCCACCCGCTCACGCTCGTTCCAGGCCACGTTGCCCACCGCCGTCACTTCCGACACCAGCGAGCCCTCCACCACCGGCGCTGTGCGCAGCCCCAGGTTCTGCTGGATGCGCGGGCTCACCGTGACGCTACTGGCATCGGCCGCGTCGCTGCCGGCGTAGCGCGGCACCAGCATCATGTCCATGAAGGGCGACTTGGCCGGTGCCTCGAAGTTTTTGCCCGGCACCATCGGGTCGTGATAGTTCAGGATGCGCCGGCCCGTGACCGGGTCCACGTCGCCGGCCTTGAGCGATTCGCGGATGTGCCGGCGCGTGGCGTCTTCGCCTTGCGGGATGGTCCAGAGCGACGGGTCGTCGCTGGCGGTGGTGGCCGCAACCGACTGAGGCGTCCCTGTGGTGTGGCCCATGCCCTGCTGCATGCCCAGCCACCAGGCACCCGCGCCCACGGCAACGAGCAGGGCCACAGCGGCCAGCGCGACGAAGGATGTTTTTTTGTTCATGGTTTCACTCCGGTCGAGCTGTCGGGGATGAGGTATTCAAGTTGCGCCCACAGGCCGGCGGTTTCACGCTCCAGCGCCAGACGCTCCAGTGCCAGGTTCAGCGCATCGCGGCGCGCCTGCAGCACGGCGCCCAGGCCTTCGCGCCCGCCCCGATAGGCGGCCAGCGCGGCATCCACGCGCCGCGTGGCCAGCGGCTGGCGCTGCGCATCCAGGTAGACCAACCGGTCCCGCCCGGCGCGCCAGTCCTGCTGCCAGCGCTGCACCTGCAGCGTCCGCTCACGGGTCTGCTCCTCGCGCTCGGCCTCCAGTTCGTTCACACGCGCCAGGCGCGCGGCGAGTTCGCGTTGCTGGCGCTGCGGCCGGTCCCATTGCAGCGGCACCGACACGCCGACCGACACCATGTTGGAGAACTGCGAGCCGCGCTGGCTGAACATGATCTCCGCGCTCCAGTCGGGCTTGAGCTCCTGGCGGGCCACTTCGGCCTCGGCCCGGGCCACGGCCTCGCGGGCCTGCAGCGCAACGAGATCGGGCAGGTTGCGCCATGGGTCCGCTTCACCCACCGCTGCGGTGGTCTGCCGCATCGGCGGTGGATCGGCCAGCGGCTGGTCGGGCGGCCCACCGGTGAAGCGCGCCAGCGTGAGGCGGGCGTTGGTGCGCTCGGCCTGCGCGCCGATCAAACCTTGCTCCAGCTGGGCCAGCGCCTCGCGCGCGCTGAAGACATCGGCAATAGAAGCGCGACCGCCGCGAAGAGCGGCATCCAGGGTCTGCACCAGCACACGCGCCTCGGTGATCTGCGCCTGCAGCAACAACCAACGCTGCTCCTGCATGCGCCGCTCCAGCCAGGCCTGCGCCACCTCGGTCTGCAACATGGCCACGCGCTGCGCGCGTTCGCTCAGCGCCGCCTCGGCCTCGCGCTCGAAGCGTTCGCCCCGCGCGCGGCGCTTGTCTGCACCAGGCAGCGTCTGCATGAGCCCGATGGAGCGCATGGTCATGAAATCGCGCGTGGTACTGAAGCGCTCAGGCCCATTCACCGGCAGGTTGTCCAGCGACAGGCGCAGCACCGGGTCGGGTCGCTGCGCGGCCGCCACCGCCATCTCTCGCGCGCCCTGCGCAGCGGCGGTCGATGCGTCGAGGCTGCGCGAGCGTGCCACGGCGGCGCTCACCGCAGCGCCCAGGCTCAGGGGTTCATCGGCGGCAGCGGGTGTGATCAGCGCGAGCAGGCCAGCGAGGGCGAGCACGGCGCGTGCAAGAAAAAGCGAAGGGTGTTCCATCTCTGAGCTCCGGAGCAGGCACGCCCGGGCGCAAAAGCCCTGACAGCGCGCGACAGCAGCGCCACCGGCGGGTGGGCTGCGCTTTGCGGGGAATCAGACGGAAGTTGGAGGGCGCCAGAGGCGCGAAGTCGCGCCCGGAGGAAGGCTGCGCCAGGCTGGCGCTTGAGGGTCCTGGGTGACCGGGGTCTGGGCCACGAGGGATGGGAAAGACGGCAAGCCTACGGCGGATGCGACGCAACTCTGAACGCTCTTGCAGGGCTGGCCCGTGCGCTCAAAGGTGGCCATGTCGTTGCAGCAATCGTCCATGGCCTCGGCCAGGGATTCTTCCATCTCGCCGGCTTCGTCCGCCATGGCCATCATGCCCTGCATGGGGCATGGTGACGCAGGCACCTGCCACGCCGCAAAGCCCTGCAGGGGCAGCAGCAGACACAGGACGAGGACGAGCAGACAACGCATGGCTCGATTCTAGGGGGTGTGCGCCTGCGGCGATGAAGATTCTGACCACCAATTCATTGTCGTAAAGGAGAGTCAGTTGCGAGCATTGACCACCAGCCAGTGGTTGTCCAGCCGAACCCCGTCGGGCAGGCCGAGCGGGTCGGTTGTGGTGTTGCTCAGCGCATGGGCACAGCCGGCCACCCACCAGCCAGTGTCCGCGTTGCCCAGCGCGCAGGCTTCCTACAGCGGCTCGCTGCGCTGCCAGGCGCCGCGCGCATCAAACCAGGCCACGTGGTGGGCTCGCGTGCAGCTCACCAGAAAACCACCGCCTGGTCGTGCGCAGATGTCGCCACCGCAGCCGGCAAACTCAGGCTGCTCGCGCGACCTGCAGGCTGCGGCAGTCCCAAACCACCAACACCGGCGCGGCCTGCCGCGACTGCGCGTCGTCTCGTGCTCGGCCTGCAAGGCAATCCCCACGCTCCCGGACACCGTGTACCACGCCAGGTGCCGGATGCTCAGGCGCGGATCGTCCAGCCGCCACTAGGGCCTGTTAACACAATCGCAGACCATCAGCGACGAGTACGAAACTGATGA
>JAZKHH010000114.1:0-10697 GCA_040385465.1 Pseudomonadota bacterium
CCCAAGCCGTGCTTCATGGCCAACACGAACTCGGCCAGCAGATCGCCCGCATGCTCGCCCACGATGGTCACCCCCAGGATGCGGTCGGTGCCGGGCACGGTGAGCACCTTGACAAAGCCGTGGGCCGTGCCGTCGGCGATCGCCCGGTCCAGGTCGTCGAGCCCGTAGCGGGTCAGCTCATAGGCGGTGCCCTGTTCCTTGGCTTCGGTCTCCGACAGCCCGACGCGGGCGACTTCAGGGTCGGTGAAAGTCGCCCAGGGAATCACCCGGTAGTCGGCTTTGAATCGCTTGAAACGGCCGAACAGCCCGTTCACCGCGGCGTACCAGGCCTGGTGGGCGGCGGTGTGGGTGAATTGGAACGGACCGGCCACGTCCCCCACCGCGTAGATGTTGGGGTAGAGCGTTTGCAAGTAGGCGTTGGTCTCGATGGTCTTGCGCGGCGTGAGGGGAATGCCGAGCGCTTCCAGGCCGTAGCCGCTGACCCGCGGGCTGCGGCCCACGGCGCACAGCAGCTGGTCGAAGGGCAGGGCGGTCTCGCGCTCACCGTGCTGCACGATCAGCCGCTTTTCGCCGCCCACCACCTCCACCCGCACCGCCTTGTGCCCGGTCAGCACGGTCACCCCGTCGTCGCGCAGGCCCTCGGTGACCAGCTCGGACACCTCCGGGTCTTCGCGCCCCAGCAGCCGAGGTGCCATCTCCACCTGGGTGACCTGGCTGCCCAGGCGCGCAAAGCTCTGTGCAAGTTCGCAGCCGATCGGCCCACCGCCCAGCACCACCAGCCGGGGTGGCAGGGTTGTCAGTTCCCACAGCGTGTCACTGGTCAGACAACCAACCTCTTTGAGGCCGGGAATGGGCGGCACCAACGGGCTGGCGCCGGCCGCGATCACGATGCTGCGGGTGGTCAGTAGGCGTTGCGTGCCATCGGCCAGCGTCACCTCCACTTCCCAAGGGCTGGTGAGGCGGGCGTGGCCCTGCAGCACCTCCACGCCCAGCTGGGTGTAGCGTTCGACCGAGTCGTGCGGCGCGATGTCACGGATGATGCGCTGCACCCGGGCCATCACCGCGGCAAAATCCACCGCGCCACGGGTGCCGGTGAATCCCAGGGTGTCGGCCTTTTGCAGCTGCTTGGCCATCTTGGCCGAGCGAATCAGCGCCTTGCTCGGCACGCAGCCGAAGTTCAGGCAGTCACCGCCCATCTTGTGGCCCTCGATCAGCGTCACCTTGGCCTTGACGGCGGCGGCAATGTAGGCCGACACCAACCCGCCCGCGCCCGCACCGATGACGACCAGGTTGCGGTCGAACCGCGCAGGCTTGCGCCATCGGGCGTACACCCGTCGCCGTTGAAGCCACCCGACCACCGCTTTGGCGATCAGCGGAAACACCCCCAACAGCACAAAACTGCCCAGCAAGCCAGGCGAGAGGATGTCGCTGGCCGAGCCGATGGCAGCCAGTTGCGTGCCGGCGTTCACGTAGACCACCGTGCCCACGAGCATGCCAATCTGACTCACCAGGTAAAAGCGCCCTGCGCCGATGGGCGTCAGTCCCATCAGCAGGTTGATCATCCAGAACGGAAACACCGGCACCAGCCGCAGCGTCAGCAGGTAGAACACGCCGTTCTTCTTCACGCCCTCATTGATGGGCGTCAAAGCCTTGCCAAAGCGCGCCTGCACGACGTCGCGAAGCAGGTACCGCGACGTCAGAAACGCCAGCAGCGCCCCCACGCTGGACGCAAAGGAGACGATGACCGAGCCCAGGCCCACGCCGAACATCGCACCCGCCGCCAGGGTCAGGATCAAAGCGCCAGGAATCGAGAGCGCCGCGGCCAGCACGTAAACGCCAAAGAACACCAGCACGCTGGCCAGCGGGTGCGCCTGGTGCACCCCGACCAGGGTGTTGCGGCTTTCCTTGAGCCGCTCCAAGGTCAGCAGCTGGCCCAGTTCGAAATGGTGGTAGAGCCCCACCGCGATGGCCAGGGCCGCCACCGCCCCGAGCCACAGCATCTTTTTCGAAGGCGCGGCCATCAAACGGCCCGGATCGGAACGATCTTCACCACGCTTTCAAAAGAAGGAGCCGCCGGCTCCAACGCGCCACCGCAGCTGCTGCCTTGCCCGGCGGTGCAGCCGTGGCAGTGGTCGGCGATGGCGATGTTTTCGCCCGCCACGTCGTGCACCAGCAGATCCCGCAAATGGGGCTGGGCCACCGTGTGCAGGCGCGCCCGCAGCCCCAGCATCTGGTTGAAGTCGCAGTCGTAGAGCTCGCCTTGGTAGTCGACGCTGACGGTGCTGCGGCACATCACGGTGTCGAGATTGTCCTCGCTGTGCGCCCCACGCAAAAGCGCCATGTAGGCCTCAAACGTGCCCTTGCTGACCAGGGTGCTGCCAAAGCGCTGGATCGGCATGTTGGCCAGCGCGAACAGGTGGTTGAAGCGGATGCCGAAATGCTTCAACAGCTCGCGCTTGTAGTCGGCTTCCAGGGCACCCTGCGGCGGCGGCAGCACCGCGCCCTGCGGGTTGTAGACCAGGTTGAGCACCAGGGGGCTGCCCTCTTGCCCGTACCCCAAGGCATTGAGCTGGCGCAGGCCGGCGATGCTGAGGTCGAAGACCCCGTCGCCGCGCTGCCGGTCCACGTTGGCCGGCGAATAGCACGGCAGCGACGCCGTGACCTCCACGCCCTGCTCGGCCAGGAACGCGCCCAGGCCTTCCTGGCCCGGCTCCGACAAGATGGTCAGGTTGCAGCGGTCGATCACCCGCACCCCCCAGGCCCGCGCTTGTGCCACCAACGCCCTGAAATGCGGGCTGAGCTCCGGCGCACCACCAGTCAGGTCCAGCGTCTTGATCTGTCGGGCGCGCAGCACGTCGAGCACCAAGGCCACTGTCGCGGCGTCCATCATCTCGGTGCGGTTGGGCCCGGCGTTCACATGGCAGTGCAGGCAGCTTTGGTTGCACTTGTAGCCCAGGTTGACTTGCAAGGTTTCCAATTGCCGGCGGCGAATCGGTGGAAAGTCGGTGGCCGCGAGGAGCGCAAGGGTGGCGTGCATGGTGTGACAAATCCTGGAGCCGCGAGGGCCCGATGTGCTTCGTTCTGAAGCCTCTTCGGCGGTGGTGCTGACCGGGGGTGTGCGGACCCCGACTGGGGTGGCTGGCCCGCGCAAGGGCAAAGGATATCGCCCTCTGCACATCTTTGCTGATCGGCGGGCACGGCCCGCCGTCCTGCGGCGCTTCCTCCGTCACCTTGCCGTGCCCCGCATGGCGGCCCTCGCAGGGGATGTCATTTGTCAGCGCTGGGCCATCGGTGAGCATCGACCCTGCCCGGCTGACCGCCTCATTTGGCTGTGAACGGGTCCCCATTTCCAACGATGCCAGCGCGCCGGGGGCTTCTACAGTTGGAGAACAGGCAGCTGCCGGCTTGCCTGCCGTGGGTGGTCGCTGAGGCAACTGCTTCCCGAGAACCGAGCCAGGAGAAACCCCCCGATGCGCTGGGTTGAAAGAAGCACAGGCGCCTTCCTGGTGGCGCTGGGGCTGGTCGTGCTGAGCGGGTGGTGGTTGCACAACCCCTCCCTGGTGCAGCTGGGCGGCGCCCGCATCGGCATGGTGCCGAACACGGCCCTGTGTTTTGTCTTGCTGGGCGCCTGTCTCGTCATCGGCCCGGCGCGTCCGTCTGGGACAGTGCCCACGCTCGTTTCAGCTGCAGGGCTGGTGGCCGCGGTCACCTTGCTCCAGCAAATCATCGGCATCGACTTCGGCACCGACCGCTGGCTTGCGTCCATCTGGCTGAAAGACGCCAATCCGCAGCCTGGCCGCATGGCCCCCCAGACCTGCCTGGCCATGCTGGCCGGCGCCGCGGTGCTCGGCTTGGCGCGGGCCCGTTTCCATCGCCTGGGCGACGCCCTGGTCCAAACACTGTTGCTGTTGATGGCCGCCGTGGGCCTGATCGGCATCGCCGGGTACGCCCTGGGGCTGACCTTGCTGTATGGCTGGTACCAGTACACCGCCATGGCCTTGGCCAGCGCGGTCGGCGTGCTGGTCATGGCCGTGGGCCTGTGGTGCGCCTGGGCCCCGCGCCGTCGCGCACGCTCGCTGGCCGACGGGCGGCTCACGGTGGCCGGCCTGGGGTCGTCCACGCTGGTCATGGGAGGCATCCTGACATTGGGCCTGTGCGGCTTCGTGATCCTGGCCAGCCAGACCGAGGTGTTGCTCACCGGCCACCTGCATCACGCCGCGCGAGCCCACAGCCGCATTGTCTCCTCCGAAATCGACGCGGCCATCGAAGCCACCGATGAGCTGATGGCGGGCATGGGCGTGGTCGACCCCATGGCGCAACTCAACACCCTGGGGGCCCAGCCCACGGTGCAACGCGCCTTGCAGGCGCAGGTCGAGCGCAACCTGGGCCTCAGAACGAAAGTTATTTCCCTGCATGGTCTGGACGGCAAGGTCCTGGCCAAGGCAGGGGGCTACCTGCCCGCGTCCGACTTCAATGCGGAGTTGGGACCCGAGATCAGTCTGCGCTGGCACGACGGCTTCTACCTGCACCGGGTGGTGCCCTTGTCGCACCTCACGCAGCCGGTGGGTTTTGCGGAACTTGACATCAAGTTGCCGCGCCTGTCGAGCGGCCTGGCCCAGGCGCATGACCTGGGCAAGTCGGCCGAAGCGGGGCTGTGCGCACACGCAGGCGCTGAGAAGGTGCAGTGCGCGCCCACCCGCCACCTTCCCCGTCCGTTCACCATCGCCCGCGTGGTCGACGGCATGCCGCTGCCGGTGTCTCATGCCCTGGACGGCCAGGAGGGCAGCGTGCGGGCGCTCGACTACCGGCGGGTGGAGGTGCTGGCCGCGTTCAAGCGGGTCGAACCTTACCGGCTCGGCCTGGTCGTGAAAATCGACTCGTCCGAATTCAACGCGCCGGTGCGCCAGCAGTTTCAAAACGCCATGGGCTTGTTGTCGCTGTTCGTCTTCACCATCGCTTGGCTGATGCGTGGCACACCCGGCGCGTCTGCCCCGCCAATCCCTTCAACGCCGTCAGGCTCCCTGGAGACCTCCCCATGAAAACCGCATGGATTCCCTGCTGCCTGGCGTTGCTTCTGACAGCCTTTGCCGCCTTGCCTGTGGCTGCGCAGACCACCCGGCTCAAGGTCGTCGGCTCCGGCACCCAGAAGCCGCTCACCGAAGCGCTGGCCCGGCGTTTCGAGGCGTTGCATCGTGGCGTGAGCATCCGAGTCGAAGGCGGGGGAACGCAACACGCCGTCGATGAAATCCGCGCGGGGCGCGCCGACATTGGCATGATGTCCCGCCTGCTGAGCGCCACCGAACGCGATCTCGTGGCGTTTGCCGTGGCCCGGGACGGCATGGCGTTCGTCGTTCACCGCGACAACCCGGTGGTGCGTCTGACCCAAAGCCAGCTGCGCAGCCTCTACACCGGCCGCATCAGCCAATGGCAGCAGGTCGGCGGACAAGCCGTGCCGGTCCAGCCCTTCACCCGAGACAAGGGCCGAAGTTCACAAGACCTGTTTCAGAGCTACACCGGCCTCAGCGGCGAAGAGGTCCAGGCGGCCATCATTTCGGGCGACAACGACAACGTGCTCAAGACCGTCCCGGCCAACCCGCACGCCCTGGCCTACCTGTCGTTGGGCGAGGCCGAGCGCGGAGCCCGCAACGGTCTGCCAATCAAGCTGTTGGAGATTGACGGCATCGCGGCCACCAGCCGCAACGTGCGCAAGGGCAGCTACCCCATTCTGCGGCCCCTGACGCTGGTCACCAAGCAGCTGCCGCGGGGCGTGGCCAAGCAATTCATCGACTTCTGTCTGTCGTCGCAAGCCAATGACACCATCCTCCAACATGACTTTGTTCCGTACATCGATTGAGGCGGTTTTACAAAGCAGCCGCCACGCCGTCTTGCGCTCGCGCAGCGTCAAGCGCGAGCTCATGTTCGGCTTCGCGGCGGTGCTGGCACTGCTGGCCCTGGTCGGGGCGGTGACCATCTACATCCAGGCCAGCTCGGTCGAGGCGGTCGACCGGCTGTTCGACCGCGACAGCCGCGTGGCAGCACTCACGCTCAGCAGCAACAACGGCCTGCTCAAGGCCCGGCGGGCGGAAAAAGATTTCTTCCTCAACTACCGGGCTTTCGGGGTGCCGGAGGCGCGGGCCCGCTATGAGAGCTTGTTCCGCTCTCACGTGGGCGAGGTCCACGCGCAAATGCAGCAGATTCGCTCGCTGACCGACTCGGCCGATGTGGCTGGCAAAACCCGGCAGGTGGACGATGTCCTGGCGCAATACGAGCGCGGCTTCCTGCACGTGGTGCAGCTGCACGTTCGGCTGGGAGGCCGCTCGCAAGGCCTCGAGGGCTTGATCCGCACCACGGCCCGCGAGATGGAGGCCCTCACCAACCAGGTGGGCGCCGACCGCCTCTTGTCCAGGCTCTTGGCCACCCGCCGCCAGGAAAAAGACTACCTCCTGCGAGGAGAGGAGCAGTACCGCCGGCTGACCCACGAGGCCATCGACGCCTTTGAGGCGGAGGTGCGCACCGCCGCCGTGTCGTCTGGCATGCGCAAGCAATTGCTGGTGCTGGCGGAGCGCTATCGCCAGCTCTTCGACAGCATGGTGGAGGTGGATGAATCGGTGGACGTCGCCCGCGACGCCTACCTGGCGGCCGCCTACCAGGTCGAGCCGCTGCTCAGCAACCTTCAGCTTCAATCTGAGAACGACGCCCGGGAAACGCGGGCCGGCGTGCACGAGAAAACCGCCATCGCCAGCCGCGCGGTGCTCATCGCCGGCTTGTTCGCCACCCTCATCGGCTGGGGTGTGGCCTGGTTGATCATCCGCAGCCTCAACCGCTCGGTGCGCGAAACCATGGCGTTTGCCAGACGGATCGCGTCGGGCCATCTCGAGGCCCGGCTGGCCCGGCCTCCGCAGCAAGAGTTCGCTGCCCTGGGTGAGGCGCTCAATGGCATGGCCGATGCCCTGCAGTCCTCGCGTCAGGAGCTCGAGAACCGGGTTCGGGACCGCACCGCCGAACTCTCGTTGGCCAAGGAGGCGGCCGAGGAAGCCACCCGGGCCAAGAGCGGTTTCCTGGCCAACATGAGCCATGAGATCCGCACCCCGATGAACGGCGTGGTGGGCCTCACCGAAATGATGCTCAAGACGCCGTTGCGCGGCCAGCAGCGGGAGTACATGACGCTGATCAAGTCGTCTGCCGCCTCTTTGCTGCACGTGCTCAACGACATCCTGGACGTGTCCAAGCTCGAAGCCGGCAAGCTCTCGTTGGAAATGATCCGGCTCGACGTGCGCGAAGTGGTCGGCGTGGCCTTGAAGACCTTTTCTGCGGTGGTCCACAGCAAGGGCCTGGAGCTGACCCACCATGTGGCCGCCGACATCCCGCAGCACGTCGTCTCGGATCCCACGCGGCTGAATCAGATCCTCGTCAACCTGGTCGGCAACGCGATCAAGTTCACCGCGGCCGGCGAGATCGTGGTGCGGGTCACCGTGCGCGAGCACACCCTCGACGGGCCCCTCTTGTGCTTCGCCATCAGCGACACCGGGATTGGCATCACCGAGGCGCAGAAGGCGTCGATCTTCACCGCGTTTTCCCAGGCCGACAACTCCACCACCCGCGAATATGGCGGCACTGGGTTGGGGCTGACCATCGTCTCGCAGCTGGTCGAGCTGATGCACGGCGCGGTCGAACTCGACAGCACGCCCGGCCAGGGTTCCACTTTTCGCTTCACCCTGCCGGTGGAGACCTGCGGCCCGACGGAGCCCACACCGGCACAGGCCGGCGTGAGGATGGCCGGTTGTTCCGTGCTGATCGCCGACGACAACCAAACCAACTGCGACATCCTGGAAGACACCTTGCGAAGCTGGGGCATGCGGCCGACTTCGGTGGTCAGTGGCCAGCAGGCGCTCGCAGAAATGCGCCGGGCTTCGCAGGCAGGCACGCCGTACGAGCTGGTGGTGCTCGACAGCCACATGCCTCCTTTCGGCGGCTTCGACGTGCTCGAGGCGATCGAAGCGGACGCGCAGCTGCGGGGTGTGGCCTTGATGATGCTGTCGTCGTCCGACGTAGAGTCGGAGATCCGCAAGTGCAAAGACTTGGGTTTGAGCCGCTACCTGCTCAAACCGATCAAGCAGTCGGAGCTGTTCAATGCCGTCTTGTCCACCTTGACGGGCGGAGAGGCCCCCGCCCTGGAAACCGCCAAAGCCGTGGCCCCCTTGAACCAGCCCCTGCGCGTGCTGGTCGCCGAAGACCACCCCATCAACCAGCGTCTGGTGATGGACATGCTGAAAGACCGTGGCCACCTCGCGCAACTTGCCCGCACCGGCCTCGAGGCCCTCGACATGCTCGAGCGGCACGAGTTTGACGTCATCCTCATGGACGGCCAAATGCCCGAGATGGACGGCTACGAAGCCACCGCCGCGATCCGCGAACGAGAGAAGGGCACCGGCCGGCACATCCACATCATCGCCGTCACCGCCCATGCCATGAAGGGCGACCGCGATCACTGCCTGGCCGCCGGCATGGACGACTACGTCGCCAAGCCCATCGATCCGGACCAACTGCTGGCCTGCCTGGAGCGCTCCAAAGCCTCGACCCGCGCTGCTGCCCGCCCTGAGGCAGCGGCGCCCGCCGTTGCTGTGCCCACCCCCAGCGCGCCAGCCGTCGCGCCAGCCGCGTTCGACCCAGTGCAAGCGCTTCGCCGGGCCCTGGGCAAACCCGGCTTTCTGGCAGAGCTGATCGACGCCTTCCTGGAAGACCTGCCCAGCGCCCTGGCGCAAATCCGTGCCGCACAAGGCGACGCCCAACAACTCGAACGCGCGGCGCACCGCCTGGCGGGTGCAGCGGCCAGCTTCAGCGCCGACCCCACCGTGGAGGCCGCGCGTGAGGTGGAGCAAGCGGCCGTTGCAGGCGACCTGGCACGCGCGCAAGCGGCCCTGGTCCCGCTGGAGCAACAGGCCGACCTGCTGGCTGCGGCGTTGGTGCACTTCCGTGGGGAGACGACATGAAGATCTTGGTCGCCGACGACGAGCGGGTGTCGCGCATGGCCCTCACCGGCGCTTTAGAAAATTGGGGTTACGAAGTGACCTGCGTCGAAGACGGCACCGCCGCCTGGGCCGCCCTCCAGGCCGAAGGGGCCCCCTCCTTGGCCATCATCGACTGGATGATGCCGGGGATGGACGGCGTGGACGTCTGCCGCAAGGCCCGGGCTGAACTGCTTGCCCCCTACGTGTACTTCATCATGCTCACCTCCAAGCGCGAGACGGCGTTCATCGTCCAGGCCATGGACGCCGGTGCCGACGATTTCATCACCAAGCCTTTTGAGCTCGAAGAGTTGAAGGTGCGCGTGCGCGCCGGCAGGCGCATCGTGGCTTTGCACCAGGAGCTCGAGCGGCGCGCCGTGATGGACGCGTTGACCGGCATCTGGAACCGGGGCGCCATCATGGAGGGCCTGGACCGGGAGCTGTCACGACGCCGCCGTTCCAAAACAAGCGTGGCGGTCGTCATGCTCGACGTGGACCATTTCAAACGGGTCAACGACACCCATGGGCACCCCGCCGGCGACCAGGTGCTGTGCGAGGTCAGCCGACGCATCGCATCGGGGCTGCGTCCGTACGACGTCTTCGGCCGTTATGGCGGCGAAGAGTTCCTGATCGTGTTGCCGCAGTGCCAGGCGGAGCCAGCGCTCGAAGTGGCGCAGCGACTGCGTTTGAATGTGGGAACCCAGCCCATCACCGGCCCCTTCGGGTCCTTGGACATCACCGTCAGCGTGGGTGTCGCCTTGATCGAAGGCGACAGCGACGAGTTGGCCCAATCCCTGCTCGAGCGCGCCGACGCGGCGCTGTACCGCGCCAAGGGCGAGGGCCGCAACCGGGTGGTGGTTTCAGCCCCCACCCCGCCGCCAGCCTGAGCCGTCGGCCAGCGCGCCGCGCGACCGGGGCCCGTCCTTGCGGACAGCGACCCGGTCGTCACCGATCACTGGCTGGCGGCACTGGCCGCCGGCATGGGCGCCACGCTCTGGCGAAGCGGCTTTTCCTGCAGCACCGTCAGGTAAGTGTTCAGGCCGTCGACGTCGATCGCCACCGTCAGCCAGGTGTTGCCCTGCGCCGTTCGGATCAAGTAGGCGTCATAGCTTCCCCCCCGGTCGGGAAAGTTGACGCCCAGAGCGGACAGGCGCATCTGCTTCAACATCTTGTTGACGTCTCCACCCGCGCGGCTCACGAACCCGGCATCCGTCGGCCCGACCTTGTTCACCTTGGCGCCGCCCAACGCGAGGATGGCCTGCTCGTAGTTGCGGCGCGATCCCAAGCCCGACAACCGGGCGGGGGCGTTGGGGAACCAACGGGTTTCCAGCTGACCCTCCACCCGGCGCAGGCCTGCGCCTGCAATCAAATAGGTCTCGTCAAAGTCGACGGCGGGTGTGCTGTTGCGGTACGACGCAGGCAAGGCATCCGGCCATTGCAAAATGGGAAAGGGTGGCAAGGCCACGGTGCTCAGC
This sequence comes from Pseudomonadota bacterium, assembly GCA_040385465.1. Taxonomy (GTDB): domain Bacteria; phylum Pseudomonadota; class Gammaproteobacteria; order Burkholderiales; family Burkholderiaceae_C; genus CANHBY01. The sequence goes on from JAZKHH010000114.1 coordinate 10,481, forward strand.
GGCACCTGCTCGACGTCGAACGCGCTGTCTTGCGCCGTGCCGGTTGGCGGTGGGCTTTCAGGCACGCTGGCCGCTGGTGCCGTCACGGGGGCCGCTGGGGTCGTCTCAGGGGTGGCAGGTGTTTCCATGGTTTGCGCCGGCATTGCCGGGGGCGCAGCGTCAGCGTCGTCACGCTTGTTGCAGGCAGTCAAGGCAACGGCCGCCAGACAGGTCAGGA
>JAZKHH010000115.1:0-5904 GCA_040385465.1 Pseudomonadota bacterium
CTGCTGATCGGCATCGTCAAGAAGAACGCGATCATGATGATCGACTTCGCCATCGATGCCGAACGGACGCAGGGCCAGTCGCCGCGCGACGCCATCCACCAGGCTGCGCTGCTGCGCCTGCGGCCGATCCTGATGACCACGGTGGCCGCACTGGGCGCCGCCCTGCCGCTGATGTTCGGCTGGGGCGAAGGGGCGGAGCTGCGCCGTCCGCTGGGCCTGGCCATCTTCGGCGGCCTGGTCGTGAGTCAGGTGCTCACGCTGTTCACCACCCCGGTCATCTACCTGGCCTTCGACCGCCTGGGCCGGCGCTGGCGGCCAACCCCCGGCAACGGTGACGACGGTGCCGCGCAAGCAGGCGCCGCCGCCGCCCGCGAGTGAGACGCAGGCCCCCATGAACCTCTCCGCTCCCTTCGTGCGCCGGCCGGTGGCCACCCTGCTGCTGACGTTGGGCCTGGCGCTGGCGGGCATCGGGGCCTTCTTCCTGCTGCCCGTGTCACCGCTGCCTCAGGTCGACTATCCGACGATTTCCGTCTCCGCCCGGCTGCCCGGCGCCAGCCCCGAGACCATGGCCACCAGCGTGGCCACACCGCTCGAGCGGCGCCTGGGGCTGATCGCCGGCGTCAACGAGATGACCTCGACCAGCGGCCCCGGTTCGACCCGTGTCAGCCTGCAGTTCGATCTGAACCGCCGCATCGATTTGGCGGCGCGCGAAGTGCAGGCCGCCATCAATGCCTCGCGGGTCGACCTGCCGGCCACCCTGCGCAACAACCCCACCTACCGCAAATCCAACCCCTCGGATTCGCCGGTCATCATCCTGGCGTTGACCTCGGCCACCCGCTCGCCGGGCCAGATTTATGAAGCCGTGTCCAACACCGTGCAGCAAAAGCTGGCCCAGGTGGCGGGCGTGGGCGAGGTCGAGATCGGCGGCGGCTCGCTGCCCGCCGTGCGGGTGGCCCTCAACCCGTTGGCGCTGAACCGCCTGGGCGTGAGCATGGAGGACGTGCGCGCCGCCCTGCAAGCCACCAACGCCAACCGCCCGCGTGGCGCCATCGAAGGCGAAGAAGGCCAGCAATGGCAGATCTACGCCCGCGCCGACACGACCGAGGCCGAACGCAGTGCGGCCGCCTACCGCGAGCTCGTCATCGCCTGGCGGCACAACGCCGCCGTGCGCCTGGGCGACGTGGCCGAGGTCATCGACGGCGTGGAAGACACCCGCACCCTGGGCCTGTTCAACGGGCAGCCCGCGGTGGTGGTGCTCGTCACCCGCCAGCCGGGGGCCAACGTCATCGAGACAGTGGATGGCGTGCGCGCGCTGCTGCCGCAGTTGCAGGCCCAGCTCCCTGGCGACGTGCGCCTGCAGGTCGCCTCCGACAGCACCCGCTCCATCCGCGCCTCGCTGCACGAGATCGAGAGCACCCTAGTGATTTCCATCGTGCTGGTGGTGCTGGTGGTCAGCGCGTTCTTGCGCAGTGTGCGTGCCACCGTGATTCCCGCGGTGGCCACCGTCGTCTCGCTGCTGGGCACCTTTTGCGTCATGTACTTCCTCGGCTTCAGCCTGAACAACCTCAGCCTGATGGCCCTCACCGTGGCCACCGGCTTCGTCGTCGACGATGCCATCGTGGTGTTGGAGAACACCAGCCGCCACCTCGAAGCTGGCATGGGCCGGGTGCAGGCCGCGCTGCAAGGCGCACGCGAGGTCGGCTTCACCGTGCTGTCGATCAGCGTGTCGCTGGTGGCCGTGTTCATCCCCCTGCTGTTCATGGGCGGCCAGGTCGGCCGGCTGTTCCGCGAGTTCGCGGTGACCCTGTCAGCCGCCGTGCTGATCTCACTGGTGATTTCCCTGACCACCACGCCCATGCTGTGCGCCTGGCTGCTGCGCCCGCACGCCAAGGCCCGGCCGCCCGGCCGGGTGGCGCGCGCCTTCGAGCGCGGTTATGGCGTCCTGCACCGCGGCTACGCCCACAGCCTCGACTGGGCGTTGCAAAGCCAGGCCTTGGTGATGTTCATCCTGCTGGCCGTGGTGGGGCTCAACGTCTACCTGTTCGCGCTGGCGCCCAAGGGCTTTTTTCCGCAGCAGGACACCGGCCAAATCAGCGGCGGCGTGCGGGCCGACCAAAGCATTTCCTTCCAAGCCCTGCAAGGCAAGCTGCGCCAACTGGTCGACGTGGTCCGGCGCGACCCCGCGGTCGACACCGTGGTCGGCTTCACTGGCGGTGGGCGCGCCGGGGGCGGCTTCCTGTTCATCAACCTCAAGCCGATGGCCGAGCGGGGCATCGGTGGCCAGGCGGTCATTGCGCGGCTGCGGCCGCAGCTGGCGCAGGTGACCGGCGTGAACCTGTTCCTCAATCCGGTGCAGGACTTGCGCATGGGTGGGCGGCAAAGCAGTGCCACCTACCAGTACACCCTGAAAAGCGACAACATCGCCGACCTGCGCCAGTGGGCCACTCGGCTGGCCGACGCCCTCAAGGGGCAGGCCGCGCTGACCGACGTCGACACCGACCAGCAGGAAAACGGCGTGGAAACCTTCGTCACCGTGGACCGCGACGCCGCCGCCCGCCTGGGCGTGTCGGCGCGCGATGTCAACAACGCCCTGTACAACTCGTTCGGCCAACGCCAGGTGGCCACGTTGTACGACGAGCTGAACCAGTACCACGTGATCATGGAAGTCGCGCCCCGCTACGCCCGCAGCCCCGAGGCGTTGAACGACGTGCAGGTGCCCGTGCGCGGCCAGGTCAGCACCGCCGACCGCCCGGTGCTCAGCACCAACGCCAGCCGCGGCACGGCCATGGCCCCTACAGGAGACGCCGGCAGCGCCACTGCCGCCAACACGGGCGGCGTCGCAGGCAACGGGGGCCAGGCTGCGCCGACCGCTGCCATGGGCAACAGCCTCGGCACGGGCACCGGCGCGACCGCCGTCGCCAATGCCGCCCTGCGTGACCCCTCCAGCGGCCAAGCCCTGAGCACCGCGCCCACCCGCATGGTGCCCCTCTCTTCCATCGCCCGGTTCGCCAACAGCGCCACCCCCACCTCCATCAGCCACCAGGACGGCGAACTGGCCACCACGATTTCCTACAACCTGGCGCCCGGCAGCACGTTGAGCGAAGCGCAAGACGCGGTGCGCCAGGCCGAGGCCGGCATCGGCATGCCGACCAACGTGCGTGGCAGCTTCCAGGGCACGGCCCGCAGCTTCCAGGAATCGCAAGACCAGCAGCCGTGGCTCATCGCTGCCGCGCTGGTGGTCATCTACCTCGTGCTCGGCGTGTTGTACGAAAGCCTGGTGCACCCTCTCACCGTGCTGTCCACCCTGCCCTCCGCAGGCGTGGGCGCGGTGCTGGCACTGCTGCTGTTCAAGATGGACTTTTCCATCATTGCGCTGATCGGCGTCTTCTTGCTGATCGGCATCGTCAAGAAGAACGCCATCCTCATCATCGACTTCGCTCTCGACGCCGAACGCACCCGCGGCCTGGCGCCGGTGGACGCCGTGCGCGAGGCCTGCCTGCTGCGCTTTCGCCCCATCCTCATGACCACGCTGGCCGCCGCCCTCGGCGCCTTGCCGCTGGCCATCGGCTTTGGCGAGGGCGCCGAGCTGCGCCGCCCCTTGGGGGTGGCCATCGTCGGAGGTTTGCTGGCCAGCCAGGTGCTGACCTTGCTCACCACGCCCGTGGTCTACCTGCTGCTCGACCGGCTGCGCCGGCGCGTGGTCGGCCGTGCGGCCGCGGTGCCCGTGCCAACACCTGTGCTTCCCACACCGGCAGCCCGCTGAGCACTCCATGCCGACGCTGCGCTGCCCTCCCCCGCTCCCCAGCCTCTTTCGGACGCGCCGATGACCTCTGCCCCTCGCCCGCTCCCCATGAGCCGCCCAACCCACCGCACGGCACCCTGCGCCTTGGGTCCAACCACGGCCTTGGCCTGGGTGCTCCTGTGCGCCTTGAGTGGTTGCGCCATCGGCCCCACCCACGAGCGACCCAGCGCGCCCGTTCCGGCCACCTACAAGGAAGCCGCACCCGGCTGGGTGCCAGCCACACCGGCCGATGGGCTCGAACGCGGCGCCTGGTGGGCCGTCTTCAACGATCCGCTGCTGGACGAGCTCCAACGCCGCGTCGACGTGTCCAACCAGAACATCGCCGCCGCCAGCGCCGCCTACGCCCAGGCGCGTGCCCTGGTCGGCGAGCAACGCGCCGCCGCCTGGCCCATCGTGTCGCTCGACACCACGGCCAACCGCAGTGGGGGCGAAAGCAGCAGCAGCCGGGGCAGCGGCCTGGAGCGCGCCGGTTTGACTGGCGCCAACGCCAACCGCTACCAGGTGAGCCTGGGTGCCAGTTGGGAGCCCGATGTGTGGGGCCGCCTGCGCCAGAGCGCCGAGGCCGCGCAGGCGGGCGCCCAAGCCAGCGCCGCCGACTTGGCGGCCGCCCGCCTGGCCGCACAAGGCGAGTTGGCCGTCAATTACCTCGGCGTGCGCCAGCTTGACGCCCAACGCGACCTGCTCCAGGCCACGATCGGCGGCTATGAACGCACGTTGCAGATCGCCCGCAACCGCTATGACGCTGGGGTGGCCCCGAAGACCGATGTGCTGCAGGCCCAGACCCAGCTCGCCAACGCCCAGGCCGACCGCCTGGGCCTCATCCGCCAGCGCGCCCAACTCGAACACGCCATCGCCGTGCTGCTCGGCCAAGCCCCTGCCGATTTCACCCTCGCGCCGACCCCCTGGGCCTCCCACATTCCCACCGTGCCTGTGGGCCTGCCCTCCACCTTGCTGCAACGGCGGCCCGACATCGCCAGCGCCGAACGCCAGGTGGCCTTGGCCAACGCCCAGATTGGCATCGCCCGCTCCGCGCATTACCCCAGCTTCGGCTTGAGTGCGAGCGTGGGTGCCGGGGCCACCCGGGTGAGCGAGCTGTTCAACGCCCCCACCACCCTGTGGTCGCTTGGCCTGCAAGCCGCGCAGACCTTGTTCGATGCCGGCGCCACCCGCGAACGCGTGGCCGGTGCCCAGGCCACCCGCGACCAGGCCGTGGCCCGCTACCGCCAGACCGTGCTGGTCGCTTTCCAAGGCGTGGAAGACCAACTGGCGGCGGCGCGGGTCCTTGAAGCGCAGCAGACCCTGCGCCGTCAAGCCACCGACGCCGCCGAACAGGTCGAAGCCCAAGCCTTGAACCGCTATCGGGCGGGCCAGGTCGGCTACACCGAGGTGGTCACCGCCCAAGCCACGGCCTTGAATGCCCGCCGTGCGCTGATCCAGGCAGTGGCCGACCGCCAAACCACCGTCGTGGCGTTGATTCAGGCCCTGGGCGGCGGTTGGCAGGAAAATCCCTTGTGATCAAAGGGTCATCCGGCAGCCCCCTCCCGTACCCTGGCGTGTGGGACAACACCGGCGACCCCACGCGGTGGAACTCCACAGCGGTCCGGCGTTCTCATCCCTGGCATTCTTTTCTTGATAAGGCACGCTGTTCAGATGCGCAAATTCACCTCAGCTTCGCGACCTGTGCGTCGTTCCGTCGGCAAAGTGTTGGTGACCGGGGGCTTGGTCGCCGGCAGTCTGCTGGCCGCCCATGGCCAGAACCTGTCGTCGTCCACACCGGCTTCGCCCACGTCCGCACGCCGTCCCAGCAGCCCCGAAGCCGACACGCGTTGGCGCGACAGTTTCGACGCCTTTGCCGCCGCTGACCGGGCGCAGGCGCCTCAGATGGGCGGCGTGCTGTTCGTCGGCAGTTCTTCCATCCGCTTGTGGAACAACCTCGAGCAAAGTTTCGAGACCCAGCCCGTGATCATCAAGCGCGGCTTCGGCGGCTCACGCCTGGCCGACTGCGTGCAGCACCTCAACCACCTCGTCATTCCCTACCAGCCCCGCTTGGTGGTGGTGTACGCCGGCGACAACGACCTCGCCGAGGGCGCCACGCCCGAGCA
>JAZKHH010000116.1:0-5247 GCA_040385465.1 Pseudomonadota bacterium
TGCCGTCCAAGGCCAGGCGGTTGCCGAGCTCGCCTTCGACCGCGCCGTTGACGATGGCGGCGATCTCGTTTTCCACACCGATTTCCAGCGTGCGGTCGGCCCACTCGACCACGGTGCCGCTGCGGCTGCCGTCGGAGCCAAAGACAGGGCTGGCAATCAGCGCAAAGGTGCGTCCGCCAACCTTGATTTGGGTGCGATAGGTCTCGCGCAGTTGCGAGAGCATGTTGCGCTGATGAGCGGGGTTTTTGTGGAACTGGTCGAAGCTGTGGTTGATGACGCGGTTGACGTCGAACTGGGGCAGGTCTTTGCGCAGGTCACTTTGAGCGGTGGCCAGCATTTGCATGACCGCCTTGTTGCCGTACACGACGGTGCTGTCGGCGTCGGCGATCATCACGCTACCGCTGACACCGTCCAACGCCTGGCGCACGCGCAGGTTTTCCTTCGCTGCAGCGCTGGCTTCTTTCAGCTGCTTGCGCATCATCTCGATGCCGTCGTTGATGAAGGCCTTCTTGCCAGGCAGCTTTTCCATCGGTGCCTCTAAATCGCCCGCACCGAAGGCCATCACGCAGCCCAGGGCCATCTTTTTCACGGCGATGTGCTGCAGCACCATGTTGTTGACGGCCTCGGCCATGCGACGGTATTCGCCTTCGAACTGCGCCCCTGGAATCAACACATCAATGTCGCCTGCGTCGTGTTGGGCCGACATGTGGTTGGCGTCGTGGAGCAGCCGGTTCACTGTGTCCTGAACCTGACGCATCGACCGGGCGATCTGCACAAACTCGTCGCGGCCCTCGAGGGCGGTCGACACCGACAGGTTGCCATGGGCCAGACCTTGCGCCGCCTCGATGACCAGAGCGGCGGCCTGGCGCAACGAGCGCGCCACGGCAAACAGCAGGTACATGGCCAGGCCGATGCCGGCGAGCGCCATGGTGCCAATCAGCAGGCGGTTGCGGGCCAGCCGCTCGGCGCGGGCTTGGAGCAAGGTGTCCAGGCGCGCCACTGTGCCGACCGTGAACTCAGCCAATTTGTCCAGTGCCACCGTGCCGCGACGGAACACGGTTTCGCTGTCGCCTTTCAACGCACCCACTTTGGCCCAGCCGGCCACGTCGGTGATGAAGGCGGTGGACAGCTCGTAGGCTTCACGCCAGCCCTTGGGCTCTGGCTCGCCGGCCCGCCCCAGTGCCTGCAGTCGCAACTCGGTGCTGTGGCTGGCGTCTTCAAAGGCACGCTTGGCGGCGCCAAAGCGGGCAGTATGCTCCAGCGTCCACTCGCCTTTGGCCATCGCTCCGGCGCCCAGGCCGCGCACTTGCGCCATGGCCTCCGACAAGCGGCTCACCCGCTCCACCGCCAGGTCCATCAGCAAGAAGGTGGAAGCTTCCGGGTCCAACAGCAAACCGGATTTTTCGGCCATCAGCATGGTGAAGTCCTGCAGCTTTTGAACCAGCAGGGAATGCTCCGCAAAGCTCTTGCCGGCGTCTTGCAGGTTGGTCTCTGATTGCAGCACCCGCTGGGCCTCTCGGTTGAGCGTGTCCCACTCCTTGGTCAGGCCGAATTCGCCGTGTTTGTCCAGCTGGGTGGTGATTTCAGTTGCCACCTTGATGGCGTTCAATTTGGCGGTTTCACGTTGGCCCCGCACACTGGTGTTGCCCGCCAGTTGCATGTTGACGAAGCCGCGGTGCTGCTGAACCTGAGTGATCAGCTGGTTGAGCTCGTCGACGGTGCGCGCGCCCACGATTTCGCCGCGGGTGTAGTTCAGCTCGGTGTTGATGCGCAGCAGGTTCATCCCCAGCAACAAGCACAGTGGAATCAACAAGATGGTGGCCACTACCCCGAACTTGGCGCTCAGCGACAGGCGCCGCATGACCGGCCCCACGGGTGCGAACACCCGGTCGGCCCAGGAGGTAGGCCGCACTGCGGCGGGGGAGGTGAGGGTTGCGGCCATGAAGGTCTCCGGAATTCAAGTGACGAGAAAGACGAAAAAAAAAAGTAAACAACTGGTCAGTGATGGCAAGGCGTGGAAGCAGCCATTGCCTCAAACGGCGCTGCGTTGCGCCGTCGGCCGCGCAGCGTTCACGCTGAGTCGGCCGGTGGCCAAGGCCAGCAGGGCGGGCACGTCGAGAATCAACGCCACCTCCCCGCTGCCCAAAATGGTCGAGCCTGCCAAGCCTTGAATGTGTTGAAACACCTGGCCGAGCGGCTTGATCACGGTCTGGTGTTCGCCCAGCAAGCGGTCGACAACCAGGCCCACACGCTGGGCCCCGTCGCGCACCAGCACCACGCTGCGCCGGCCGTTCTTCGGCGGCGGGTGGCGGTAGAACTGGCCGAGCTCGAGGTAAGGGACCACCTCTCCCCGCAAATCGAAGTGGCCACAAACCCGCTCGGGCTCCTGGCTGCACTCGCGCGGCACTTCCAGGCACTCGGCGACCAGTTCGAGTGGCAGCACGTAGCTGACCCCGCCCACCTGGGTGAGGAAGCCGTCGATGATGGCCAGTGTCAAGGGCAGGCGGATCTGGATCGTGGCGCCTTTGCCTTCCTGGCTGGCCACCTTGATGCTGCCGCGCAGTGACTCGACGTTGCGCTTGACCACATCCATGCCGACGCCACGGCCGGAGAGGTTGGTGACCTGGTCCGCCGTGGAGAAGCCCGGCATGAAAATCAGCTGGTGGATGGCCTCGTCGTCCAGCACGGCATTGGCTTCCACCAAGTTGCGCTCGATGGCCTTGGCCAGGATGCGGTCGCGGTTCAAGCCGCGGCCATCGTCGCTCACTTCGATGTAGATGCCACCCGACTCGTGGTAGGCGTGCAAGGCCAGCCGGCCCTGGCGTGATTTGCCGGCCGCTTCACGGGCGTCGGGCAGCTCCAGGCCGTGGTCCAGGCTGTTGCGCACCAGGTGCATCAGCGGGTCGGCAATGGTTTCCACCATCGATTTGTCGAGCTCGGTGTCGCCGCCGGTGATCTGCAGGTCAACGTCTTTGCCCAGCTGCTTGCTCACGTCGCGCACCACCCGCTGAAAGCGGGTGAAGGTCTCGCCGATGGGCACCATGCGCAGGCCCAGGGCCCCGTCGCGGGCTTGCTCCACCAGGTCGTGGATGCGCAAGGCGGCCTCGGAAAACCGGACCGAGTGCTCCAGCTGGGCCGCCAGCTGTGCGCCGGAGCTGGCAATCACCAGCTCACCGATCATGTCGATCAAGTTGTCGAGCTTGTCGGCCCGCACCCGGATGAATCGGGCCTCCTCGGCCCGCGGCGCGGTGCGGCGCTCGGTGTTGCTGCGGCGCTCGGGCGCGCTGGGCACCAGGCTGGGTGCGCTGGCCGGCGCGTCAGCCGGTGCAGGCGAGGGCAGGGCACCGGTGGCCTGCGCGGCGATCGTCACGCCTTGGCTGGCCCACACGGCGCTCAGTGCTTCGCGGCGCCCCGGCTCGCTCTCAGGCGGGCAGCGGTGGGCCAGCAAGGCCTCGAAGTCGGCGGCGTCGGCTTCTGGGGTCAGGATGTCGACGACGCAGTCTTCCCTCAGGAAGTCGAACACGTGCAGCAGGGCTGCGTGGTCGGCGTCCGAGGCCAAGCGGATTTCGAATCCCAGGTGGCAGGACTCGGGGTCCAGGCCGGCCAGCGCTGGAACATCATCGGTGAGGGTGTGCAGGTGCACCACCTGTCCCAACTTGTCCAGGTAGCGAATGAAGGACATTGGGTCGAGGCCATTGCGCAAGGCGTCTGCGCCCATGCGCAGCGAGATGTGCCACACCGGCATGCCGGAGGCGGCCACCGCCTGGGTGACCAAGGCCGGCGCCGTGGCCGCCTGGGCTGCCGGCGCCAAAGCCGACTCGGACGGGGTGCCTGCCACGCCGCGCATGCCGCGCAGGCGCTGCGCCAGCGCTTTACCACGTTGCGCCAACTCGGCGTCAGGGTGGGCCGTGCCCAGTTCAGCCAGCAGGCCTTCGATCTGGTCGCGCCCTTCCAACAGGATGGCAAAGCTGTCGTCGGTCAAGCTCAGCTCGTTGCTGCGCATGGCCTCCATCACGCTTTCCACCTCGTGGGTGAACGCCACCACCGCCTCGAAGCCAAACAGGCCCGCTGTGCCTTTGATGGTGTGTGCGGCGCGGAAGGCGCTGTTCAGCGCTTCAGTGTCGTCGGGGTTGCTTTCCAGGGCCAGCAGGCCGGCCTCGAACTGCTGCAGCATGTCCTGGGCTTCCTGCAGGAAGCCCTCCTGGGCCGCTGCCAGGATGTCGTCGTCTTGACTCATGAGCAAGCCTTTCGGTCAGGCCGCTGCGGCCAAAAATCGGGGAGTCAGGCCGTACAGCGCCAAAAGGTCTTTCACCGGGGCACTGGCGCCGCTGATCTGCAGCCGCCGGCCTTCGGCCATCAAGGTCTTGTCTGCCGCCACCAGCAGCTGGATGCCGGCGCTGTCGGCGGCTTCCACGCGGCTGAGATCGAGGATGTGCTGGCCTTCGGCCCAAGCCTGTTGAAGCTGGTCGTGCACCTGGGCGGCGGTGCGGATGCTCAGCTCGCCTTCCAGCACCAACGCCGTGGTGGAATCGCCACCGCTCATGGGCACAGACGCGAGACCGCGTCCACCAGTTGGGAGGGTTGGAAGGGCTTGGTGATCCAGGCCCGCACGCCGGCCGCCTTGCCCTCGGCCTTTTTGGCCTCCTGGGACTCGGTGGTCAACATGATCATCGGCGTGAACTTGTGGGTGGCGCTGGCCTTGACATGGCGGGCGAACTCCAGCCCGGTCATGCGCGGCATGTTGACGTCGCACACGATCAGGTGGGGTTTGGCCGCGTCCAGCTTTTCCACGGCGTCCTGCCCATCGACAGCCTCCACCACGGTGTAGCCGGCTTTTTGTAATGCCAGCTTCACCACCACCCGGAAGCTGCCGGAGTCGTCAATCACCATGATGGTCTTGGCCATGTCGTTGCCTTTGGTTCAATCCAATGTGGTTTTGCCGCCGTGCGGCTCGACCTTGCTTGTGTCTCAGAAGAATTCCACGCTCGCGGAGCGCTCCACCGCCACGGTGTTGTGGTGGCTGGAACGCTGTTCTTCCATCGTGTACTGCTCTTCCATGCGCTGCAACCACAGCGCCGGCATCCCGGCGGTCGGGTCGTCGGTGCCGCTGAGCCATTCGTTCATGCGTTGCATGTCGTCGCACACCGAGCCCAGCATCTGGCTCAGGCGGTCTTGCGACTGCAAACTCATCATGATTCGCTCGATGTCGTTTTGCACCTGCCGGCCGGTCTCGCGCAGGGTGCGGGA
>JAZKHH010000117.1:0-4104 GCA_040385465.1 Pseudomonadota bacterium
GGCGCGAAGATTTCCTTGACGGTGTAGAGCGGGCTGGTGCCGATGTCGCCATACACGACGCCGAGCGCACCCAGGGTGAGGGCGGCGGTGCCGTGTCGGCGCAAGGGGGTGGCGGGTAGGTCGCCGTCGAGCGGGGAAGCGGTCGCTGTCATGGGAAAGGGTGCGAAGTGGAGAGGATTCGCAGCGTACCGATGGGGGCATCAGGAACGCATAAGCGTCCACGTCAGCTTTTCACTCCTCGCCCTCCACCAGGCGGTAGCCCACACCGGGCTCGGTCAATAGGCGCTGCGGGTCGGCCGGATCGGCTTCCAGCTTCGCGCGCAACTGCCCCATGTAGAGCCGCAGGTAGTGCGTGTGCTCGGTGAACTCGGCACCCCACACATCGGCCAGCAGCTGGCGGTGCGTGACCACCTGGCCGGCGTTGCGCACCAGGCGCGCCAGCAGCTTGAATTCGGTGGGCGTGAGGTGCACTTGCGCGGTGCCCATGCTCACACGGTGCGCGCGCAAGTCGATCCGCAGATCGCCCTGTGTGTAGTGGGTGATGGCGGCCTGCGTGGGCGTGCCACGGTGGCGCAGCGCCACGCGCATGCGCGCCAGCAGCTCGCCCAGACTGAAGGGCTTCACCAGAAAGTCGTCGGCGCCGGCATCGAGCAGGCGGATCTTGGGGTCGTCGGTTTCGCGCGCCGAGATCACGATCACCGGCGTACTGCGCCCGCGCCGCAGCGCGGCCAGAAGCGTCTCACCATCGCCGTCGGGCAGGCCGAGGTCGAGCAGCACGATGTCGACTTCGCCGTTCGCGAGCAGCGCGTGCGCATCGGCCAGGCTGGCGGCGGCCGCCACCTCGTAGCCTTCCACCCTGAGCGATTCACGCAGCGTGGCTCGAAGTTCCCTGTCGTCTTCCACCAGCAGCACTTTGAGGCTCATGGAGAAGCCTCCGGTGGGTCGGCCTGCGCCACGGTCACCGGCAGCGTGCATTCGAAGCTGCAGCCACCGCGCTGGCGCATGCGCAGCGTGAGTTCACCTCCGTGCGCGCGCGCGATGGTGCGGCAGACCGCGAGGCCAACGCCCGCGCCACGTCTGGCCGGTGCGTCGGCCGGCTGCGCGCTGGTGCTGCCGGTGTCGCCGCGCTGAAAGGCGTCGAAGACGCGTTCGCGCCACTCGGGAGCGATGCCCGGGCCCCGGTCGAGAACGGCCAGGCGGATCTGGCCGGTCTCCAGCGTCACGGCAATCTCCACCGGGGCGTTGTTGCCGCCGTACTTGAGCGCGTTGTCCACCAGGTTGTCCAGCATCTGGACCAGCAGCACCGCATCAACCCGCAGCAGCGGCAGGCCCGGTTGCACGCGTGCCTTCACCGAACGGTCCGGCTGGCGCTGGCGCGCGCGGCGCAACACCGTGCCCACCATCTCCTCGGCCGACTCCCAGTCCAGGTGCAGGGCGAGGCCCGGCGTGTCCAGGCGCGCGAGCTGCAGCGTGTTGTCGGTGATGCGACCCAGCTGGACGGCCTCGTCGATGATGGTCGCGGCCAGACGCTGACGCTGTTCGTCCGAAAGCCGGTCTGCCTGGTCGTGCAGCGAGGAGGCAGCACCCAGGATCGTCGCCAGCGGAGTGCGGTACTCGTGCGAGATGGCGGCCAGCAGGGTGTTGCGCAGCGAGTGCGCGCGGGCTTGCTCGCGTGCCGCGGTGGCCGCCTGGGTGGCGTCGGCGCGCTCCAGTGCCAGCCCCATCTGGTCGCACAAGGCCTGTGCGTGGGCGCGCAGTTCGGGTGAGGGTTCTTGCTGCGCCTGCAAGGGCAGCAGCGCCGCACCCAGGCTCGCCTGCCGCCCGCGCATCGGCAGGTACCAGGCGGCCTGTTCTTCATGGCGCCCGGTGCCCGGTCCCATGGCCTGGCTGTGGCGCAGACTCATGCCCAGGCCTTGCCAGCTGTCGCTGCTGGCGTCTCCCAGGCGCGCTTCTGCATCGGGGCCATCGCGCAGCAGCAGGGCCACAGGGGAACCCACCAAAGCGGCCAGCGCGGCTTGCAATTCGGACGCAAGCGAGCGCGGGTCGTCGGTGTCGCGCAGCGTGGCGCCAAAGTCCTGCAGTTGGCGTGCGCGTTGCGCGAGCAGGTGCTCTGCCTCGGCCAGTCGGCGCTGGCGCGTCATCAGCAGCGCCACGATCCAGCTCACCGAAAGCATGGTGGTCAGCAGCAGGGCATGCTGGTGCAGGTCCACGCTGAAGGTGAAGCGCGGCGGCACGAAGGCGAAGTTGAACACCAGCACCGCGAGCGCGCACCCCGCCAGGCACATGGCCGGCGTGAGCCAGAGCGCGGCGAGAGCGGAGGCCAGCACCAGCATCATGGCCAGGTTGGCCAGGTCGAGCACCGGGTGAAGCACCCCCATGGCCAGCCAGGCCAGGGCCCAGACCAGGGCACCTGGCCAGCGGCTCGGGGGAGGGGGTGAAGTGGGTGGTGTTGCGTCCGGAGGCGTCATCGCCCGCAACGTAGCACACCCAGCATCAGGATCGCATCAGGGTGGCCTGCGGATCAAGCGGCGTGGGGATGCAGGAACACGCGCGCCTTGCGGGGCGAGACCACCACGGTATCGCCCTCCCGGATGCCGAGCTCGTGAAAACGATCGGCCGGCAGGTGGGCTTCGATGAGCGTGGGCTTGTCACCATGGGCCGGAGATTCCAGGGGCAGGAGTTCGAGGCGGGCGATCGGCCCAACGACGACGGCTCGGTCCAGTTTGACAACCATGCCGCTCAGGCCCGGCGCATAGGGCGACACATCCAGCTCGTGCGGCCGCACGTAGGCGAAGGCCTTGGCGTCTTGCGCGCCGGCGTGTTCAGGCGATGCGATCGACACGCCATCCAGGTGCATCTGGCCTTCGTGCGCACGGCCGTGAAAGAGGTTCACGTCGCCCAGGAAGCCATACACGAACGGGCTGGCCGGGCGGTCCCACACGGCTTGCGGGGCGCCGACCTGTTCCACATGGCCTTGGTTCATCAGCACCACGCGGTCGGCCACTTCGAGCGCCTCTTCCTGGTCGTGGGTGACAAACACGCTGGTCACGTGCAACTCGTCGTGCAGGCGGCGCAGCCAGCGGCGCAGTTCCTTGCGCACCTTGGCGTCGAGCGCACCGAAAGGCTCGTCGAGCAGCAGCACCTTGGGTTCGACTGCAAGTGCTCGCGCCAGGGCAATGCGCTGGCGCTGGCCGCCCGAGAGCTGCGAGGGGTAGCGGTCGGCCAGCCAGTCGAGCTGCACCAGCTTGAGCAGGTCGTGCACCTTGGCCTTGATCTGTGCGTCGCTCGGGCGCTCGCTGCGCGGTTTCACGCGCAGGCCGAAGGCCACGTTCTCCAGCACGGTCATGTGGCGGAACAGCGCGTAGTGCTGAAACACAAAGCCCACATTGCGCTCGCGCACGTGCACGTCGGTGGTGTCCTCGCCGCTGAAGAAGATGTTGCCGGTGTCCGGCGTTTCCAGCCCGGCAATGATGCGCAGCAGCGTGGTCTTGCCGCAGCCCGAGGGGCCGAGCAGCGCGAGCAACTCGCCCGAATGGATGTCGAGGTTGACGTTGTTCAGCGCCTGGAAGGTGCCGAAGTGTTTGTTGATGTTGCGGATTTCGATGCTCATGATGTCTGTCCCAGAGGGGTGAGCGGCGTGGGCCGCTCGGGTGGCGACTCGGCCAGCGCCTTCATTTCTCGCTCCATCTTCCATTCGGCCACCGACTTGATCACCAGCGTGACCAGGGCCAGCAGCGCCAGCAGCGAGGCCACGGCAAACGCCGCCACCGACTGGTACTCGTTGTAGAGAATTTCCACGTGCAGCGGCATGGTGTTGGTCTGGCCGCGGATGTGGCCCGAGACCACCGAGACCGCACCGAATTCGCCCATGGCGCGCGCGTTGCACAGGATCACGCCGTAGATCAGGCCCCACTTGATGTTGGGCAGGGTCACGTACCAGAAGGTCTGCCAGCCGCTGGCGCCCAGCACCTGCGCCGCTTGCTCCTCGTCGTTGCCCTGCGCCTGCATGAGCGGAATGAGTTCGCGCGCGATGAAAGGAAAAGTGACGAAGATGGTGGCCAGGATGATGCCGGGCACGGCGAACACGATCTTGATGTCGTGCTC
>JAZKHH010000118.1:0-23326 GCA_040385465.1 Pseudomonadota bacterium
GCTCATGTCACGTCCTTGGTGCCGAGGATGCGGGCCCGCATGGTACTCGACGCTGTCACTCAAAAAGGGGACGCACCGACCGTTGTTTCCTTGCCACCGGCCTGTGACTGGTCCGCGGGCGCCGTGTCGTTGTCGCCGAGCCCAGCGCGCGGCCCCCGCTCGGTGGAAGGCGCTGCCCGGGCGGACGGGCCCTGCGCGGGCCCGCGACCTAGCGGCGCAGCGCGGCACCGCTTGGCACGCGGCGCCGAGTCCATCGGGATATCGAAGGCACGTTCTCATGGTCTGCGCAGCGGGCAGCGCCCCGTCTGGGCCGTGCGCGGATTGTCGCCGAGGTGGCCCCAAGGGGCGCGGGACGGCCCCAGCAGCCCTCAAGGACGGTCTGTTTCCAGCGCGCCCAGCCCGCTGAGCCGCAGGCGCGCCTCGGGTGTGGCCGCCGACAGCATCGCCGAAACGAACTCCTCGTGCAGCTGGAAGGCACGCCGGCTCACCGGGTCGATCGAAGAGACCCGAAACAGCAGCCCGTCGGGCACCTGCCCGGTCAAGCCCAGGCGGATTTCCACCAGGCGCCGCTCGAATTTGCCCCCCACCGCCGTGTTGCCGAAGGTGAACCAGTAGCTGACCGGCTCACGGCGGGCGCCCTGGCGGGTTTCCAAGCGCCGGCCCTGGATGGGGCCATAAGGCGTGTCCAGCACGGTGGCCTCGTTGGTCAGCACGTTGAAACCCTGGGCCGGGTAACAAACTTCCGGTTTGTGGGCTTGCAACTCGCCGCGCTGGTCGTCGCCATAGGCCAGGGACAGCATGATCTTCTGTCCCTTGGAATTGACGTACACCCGGGTCAGCGTCTGGCTGTAGAGCTTGTCGAGGAGCTGTTGGGCCTGCGGGTTGACCACCTCGGCCTGGCTGGCCACCTGCTCCCGCCAGTCGGCGAACTGGCGCGGCACGATCTCTGCCAGGGCAAAGGCGGGGCGCTTGTCGGGCGAGGCGGGCGACAGACGGATCGCCAGACCGGCCACTGCAGCCAGCAACATCAGACCCGCCAGCCACACCGAAACCCGAAGAGAAGAAGACATGCTGGTGCCCGCTGGGCCCATGAGGATGAGGTTCGATTCTACGTAGCCGGGCGAACGTGTGGAGACCACCGGTCCGCGCCGGCGCGTTGCCCACCTTGTCCCCTGAGGTGCACTGCAGTATTCCTTGGCTGCATGGCGTGCATGAAAAATCGCCATTGGATCTCGGCGCCCCCCGTCCTTAGAGTCCGCAGCCATCGGCGCTTGAAGCGTCGGGTTTCCGAACAGACCTAGGAGATTTTCCATGCGCATGACCCGCTTCTTCACCGCCCTGGCCCTGGTGGCCGGCACCACCGCCCCCCTGGCCCAAACCGCCCTGAAACTTGGCCACCCTCAGTCCAGCACCTCGGCGTTCCACGTCGGCGCCCAGGCCATGGCCGACGAATTCGCCAAGCTGACCGACAACCGCTACAAGGTCTCTGTCTTTCCTTCGGGCTCGCTCGGCGGCGAGCGCGAAATGGTGGAAAGCGTGCAGCTGGGCACACTGGACTTGGTGGTGACCTCGACCGGGCCAGTGGGCAATTTCGTTCCAGAAACCCTGATCACCGACATCCCTTTCCTGTTCCGCGATTACGACCATGCGCGCAAGGCTTTGGACGGCCCGGTTGGCCAGGAATTGCTGGCCAAATTTCCTGCCAAAGGCATGGTCGCACTGGCCTGGGCCGAGAACGGTTTCCGCCACCTGACCAACAGCAAACGCCCGGTGAACACGCCCGAAGACATGAAAGGCCTGAAGCTGCGCACCATGGAAAACCCGGTGCACATGACCGCCTTCCGGGCCCTGGGCGCCTCGCCCGCGCCGATGGCTTTCACCGAGCTGTTCACCGCGTTGCAGCAAGGCACAGTCGACGGACAGGAAAACCCCATTCCCGTGATCACGTCCTCCAAGTTCGGCCAGGTCCAGAAGAACCTCACCCTCACCGGCCACGTCTACTCGCCGGCCTTGATCCTGGCGTCCTCAGGACTGGTGGGCAGCCTCAACCCGGCGGACAAGAAGGCCCTGCAGGACGCGGCCAAGGTGGGCGCACAGGCCATGCGCAAGCGGGTCAATGAAGTCGAGTCCTCCGGCGTGGCGGAACTCAAGGCCCAAGGGGTCAACGTGATCACCGATGTGGACAAGGCCAAGTTCCAGGCGGCCCTGGCACCGGCCTATGCCGAATACGCCAAAAAATTCGGCGAAGCCAACATCCAGCGCATCCGCGACATCAAGTAAGCCTTGCCCCTGCCGTCCAGGAAGAACAGCACGCCATGAGCCCTGCCGTACCCACCGCCCCTCCCTCCACCCCGACCTGGGTCGCCCTGCTGCTGGCACTGGACAGGCGCACCACGGCTTTGGCCATGGGCACCGCCGTGGCCATGCTGATGCTGGCCACGGCCTGCGGCTTGGTCCAGGTGTTTGCCCGCTTCGTCATGTCCAGCCCCGCCGACTGGACCGAGGTGCTCACCCGCTTCGCTTTGATCTGGATGGTCTACGTCGGCGCCGGCGCGGCCCTGCGTCAAGGGGCGATGGTGTCGGTCGATCTGATGCACCGCAAGCTGCCGCCGGCCTGGCGCAGGAAGCTGGACGGGCTGATCGCCGCGCTGACGCTGTCGCTCCTCGGGCTGATGATTTACTGGGGCGCTGTCATCGCGTGGCGCATCCGCTTCCAGAACGTGGCCGGCCTCGACATCTCGATCGCTTGGGCGTACCTGGCTATTCCCGTGGGCTCCGCCTTCGCGGTGATCGCGGTGCTGGCCCACCTGTTCGACCCACAACGCAACGAGCTCGATACCGCGCTGTGAGCGCAGATCCGCCCGCCTCAACGATCCCCGCCTGACCGAACGCCGCCGCTGCCACGCGGCGGACGGGACGGCCTCACCCCAAGGAAAAATCTACATGGGTTCCATCATGCTGACGGTGATGCTGGTGCTGTTCGCACTCAGCGTGCCGATCGCCATCTCCATCGGCCTGGCCAGCGTCGCCGCCGTCGCGACCACCCCCAACCTGTCGATGATCGTCATCGCGCAGCAGCTGTTCATCTCGATCGACAAGTACCCCCTGGCGGCCATCCCCTTCTTCATCCTGGCGGGCAACCTGATGGAGACCGGCGGCATCTCCCGCCGGCTGGTCGACTTTGCCAAGTCGATCGTCGGCGGCGTGCAGGGCGGCTTGCCGATGACCTGCGTGCTGACCTGCATGATCTTCGCCGCGGTCTCGGGCTCCTCGGTGGCCACCACCTTTGCCATCGGTGCCATCCTGATTCCCGCCATGGTCAAGCACCGCTACCCGGTGCCGGTGGCGGCCTCGATCCAAGCCACTTCGGCAGAACTGGGCGTGATCATTCCGCCCTCGATCCCGATGATCTTGTACGGCGTGTCGGCCGAAGTGTCCATCGGCGAACTCTTCATCGCTGGCTTCGGGCCGGGCCTGCTGATCTCCATCGGCCTGCTGATCTTCGTGTACGTCTACTGCAAGATCAAGGGTTTGGGCAAGAACGACGGCGACGGCCGGCTGGCCTTCCCGGTGGCGGCCCGCCAGGCCACCCTGGCGCTGTTGATGCCGGTGGTGATCCTGGGCGGCATTTACGGCGGTATTTTCACCCCCACCGAGGCCTCGGTGGTGGCCGTGGGCTACGCCCTGGCGGTTGGCCTGCTGGTCTACCGCGAGCTGGACGGCCCCTCGGTGCTGGCGGCCTTCAAGAAGTCGGTGATCTCTTCGGCGGTGATCATGTTCATCATCGCTTGCGCCGGCCTGTTCTCGTTCTTGATCAGCCGGGCGGGCATCCCGGACGCATTGGGCGGCTGGCTGGGCGAAGTACTGCAGTCGCCAGGCTGGTTCCTGCTCGGGGTGAACGTGGCCCTGTTCATCATCGGCATGTTCATCGAGACCTCGGCGTCAATCATCATCCTGGCGCCCATCCTGGTGCCGATCGCCATGCGTTTCGGCATCGACCCGGTGCACTTCGGCATGATCATGGTGGTCAACCTGGCCCTGGGCATGATCACTCCGCCCTTCGGCGTGAATCTGTTCGCTGCCTGCGCCGTGGCCAAGATCTCGCTCGACCGCATGATCGCCTCGCTGCTGCCCTTCGTCGGCGTCATTGTGTTCTGCCTGATGCTCATCACCTACTTCCCGCCCATCTCGCTGTTCCTGCGCGACTGGGTCTACGGGATTCCGCAGTGATGCGGCGGCTTTCCAATCCCCCCACTGGAGCGACCGCATGAGCACGTCAAGCCCCTCCGCCGCATCGGCCGCGGCCGATGCGTGGCAGCCCCGCGCGGTGCTGCGTTCCCTGTTCGATGCGGCCCTGTCCGCGGTGGACCCCCTGCACTGCGTGGCACCGCACCTGCCGCCCCGTCCACGTGGCCGCACCCTGGTGCTGGGGGCGGGCAAGGCCTCGGCCCGCATGGCGCGGGCGGTGGAAGCCGCGTGGGACGGCCCGCTGTCGGGCCTGGTGGTCACCCGCTACGGCCACGGCGAGGCCTGCCAGCGCATCGAGGTCGTCGAGTCCGGCCATCCCGTGCCGGACGACGCCGGCATGGCCGCCGCGCAGCGCATGCTTCAGCTGGCGCAGGGCCTGGGGCCTGACGACCTGGTGCTGGCCCTGGTCTCGGGCGGCGGATCCTCTCTCATCACCCTGCCGGCCGAAGGCCTCTCGATGGCCGACCTGCGGCAGGTCAACGTCGCACTGCTGCGCAGCGGCGCCACCATCAGCGAGATGAACACTGTGCGCCGCCACCTTTCGGCGATCAAAGGCGGCCGCCTGGCCGAGGCCTGCGGCGCGGCCGCGGTGCACACCTTGGTGGTCTCCGACGTCCCCGGCGACGACCCGGCGGTGGTGGCCTCCGGCCCGACCGTGCGCGACCGCAGCACCGCCGCCGACGCGCTGGCGGTGCTGCAGCGCCACGGCCTGCGGGTGCTGCCGACCGTCCTGGACGTGCTGCAGCGCCCGGCGCTGCCCGCGCCGGCCTTTGCCGGCCCGCGAGAGGTCCGGGTCATCGCCACCGCGGAGCGCGCCCTCGATGCCGCGGTGGCCAAGGCCCAGCGCCAGGGGCTCTCCGTCATCAACCTCGGAGGCGCGCTTGAAGGAGAATCCCGCGAGGTGGCGCGCTCCCAGGCGGCCATGGCCCGCGGCCTGCTTGCCGCCGGCACGCGCGACGGCCGGCCCCTGCTTCTGCTGTCCGGCGGCGAGACCACGGTCACAGTGCGAGGCCACGGGCGCGGCGGACGCAATTCGGAGTTTTTGCTGGCCCTGGCCCTGGCGCTGCAGGGCGAGCCCCACATCCACGCCCTGGCCTGCGACACCGACGGCATCGACGGCGTGGAAGACAACGCCGGCGGCTGCATCGACCCGGACTCCCTGCACCGGGCCGGCACCCTGGGCCTCCATCCCCAGGCCCTGCTCGACGACAACGACGCCTACGCCTTCCTCTCGGCCCTGGGCGATCTGATCACCACCGGCCCCACGCGCACCAATGTCAACGATTTCCGTGCCTTGCTCATCACCTGAGGTGACCCCTGCCATGACCGCTTTGCCTGCTTTGTCCCAAGCCTCGACCTCCCCGCTGCCCCTGTGGCCACGCCGCCCGTGGCGCGGCACCAAGATCGTCGCCACTCTGGGCCCGGCGTGCCGCAATGCGGCCGACGTGGTGGCGCTGGCCCGTGCCGGCGTGGACGTCTTCCGGTTGAACTTCAGCCACGGCAGCCACGCCGACCACCAGCAGCGCCTGCAGTGGGTGCGCGCGGCCGAAGCGCAGGCCGGCCGCCCTTTGGGCGCCCTGCTCGACTTGCAGGGCCCGAAGCTGCGGATCGGCCGCCTGGTGGCACCGATCGCGCTGGAAGAAGGCAGTGAGTTCGACCTGGTCTTCGGCACCGCCCAGGCCCAAAGCGACGACCCCGTGCCGGTGCCGCACGAGGAAGTGATCCGCGCCCTGGCGGTCGGCCATCAGTTGCTGGTGGACGACGGCAAGCTGCGCCTCACCGTGCTGGCCACCGCCGAGGTGCACGGCCAGCCGCGCGTGCGCGTGCGCAGCGAAGTGGCCGGGCGGCTGCAGGAACGCAAGGGCCTGAACCTGCCCGATTCCCTGCTGCCCCTGCCCGCCCTTACCACCAAAGACCTGGAAGACCTCGCCTTCGGCCTGGCCCTGGGGGTCGACTGGATCGCCTTGAGTTTCGTGCAGACTGCGGCCGACGTGGCGCAGCTGCGCGAGCTGGTGCAGGGCCGCGCCGGCCTGATCTCCAAGATCGAGAAACCCTCGGCCGTGGCGCACCTGGAATCGATCCTGGAGGCTTCGGACGCGGTCATGATCGCCCGCGGCGACCTGGGGGTGGAACTTCCGCCCGAGGACGTGCCGGGGGTACAGCGGCGCATCGTCCAGCTGGCGCGGGAGATGGGCAAACCCGTGATCGTGGCCACCCAGATGCTGGAATCCATGATCGACAGCCCCTCGCCCACCCGCGCCGAAGCCTCCGACGTGGCCACCGCGGTGTACGACGGCGTGGACGCCGTCATGCTGTCGGCCGAGTCGGCCTCCGGACGCTATCCCTTGGAAGCGGTGCGCATGATGGCGCGCATCATCGAGCGCGTGGAGGCCGACCCGCGCCAGCAGAGCCTGATGGCCTCGGTCGTCGCGCGCACCCAGGCCAACGCCACCGACGCCATCGGCGCGGCGGTGCGGGTGGTGGCCCAGACGGTGCCCTTGTCAGCCACTGTGACCTACACCGCCTCCGGCGCCAGCGCCCTGCGGGTGGCCCACGAGCGGCCTCGCACCCCGCTGATCGGCCTGACCCCCAGTCTGGACACCGCACGGCGCCTGGCGCTGGTGTGGGGCGTGCGGCAGATGGTCTCGCTTGATGCCGTCGACGTCGACGACATGGTGACGCTGGCCGTTGCCGCGGTGTGCCAGGTCTGCGGCGACCATCCCGCCCACCTCATCGCCATCGTGGCCGGCATGCCCTTCGGCACCCCGGGGGCGACCAACCTGCTGCGCCTGGTCACGCCCGCGGCGGCCCCGGCCGCCACGGAGGGCGTCAAGGCGGTCATGCGCGCGCCGTATTTCGCCGCCGCGCTGCCCACTCAATGAGCTGAACACCACGCCGACACAGGCGCGCCGCGCCAGGTCGAAAAGCGCAGTCCATCCCCAGGGAGACGCCATGAAGCCGCTTGTACCTTCACGCTCATCACGCCGAGGCTGGATGGTCGCGGCCGCCGGCGCCTTGCTGGTGCCCGCCTGGGCACGCGGCGCGGAGCGCACCTTGACGATCGGCCAGGTCAGCTCGCTGAGCGGCAGCCAGGGGGCCGACCTCGGGCTGGGCCTGCAGGCCGGGATCCAGGCCTGCTTCCAGGCGGTCAACGCGGCGGGCGGTGTGCGCGGCCAGCGTTTGCGCCTGGTGAGCAAGGACGACCGCTACCAGCCGCAGGACACCGTGCGCCTCACCCACGAGCTGATCGAGCAGGAACGGCCGGCCGCGCTGATCGGCTACCGCGGCACCGCCAACACCCTGGCATTGATCGAGTCCGGCCTGCTGGTGCGGCACGGCCTGACTTTGGTGGGCACGCTCACCGGCGCCAAGGAGATCCAGGGGGCACCGGGAGTGCTCCACCTGCGCACCTCCTACGAGCGCGAACTCACCGAGCTGGTCCTGCAGATCCAGCGCATGGCACTGGACAGCGTCGCGGTCCTTTACGTGGACGACGCCTTCGGGCGCACCGGCTTGGCGGCCGTCGAGCGGGCGGCAGCGGCCAGCGGCAGCCGGCTGCTGGCCTCTGTGGCCTACGACAAGACGCCGGCCCAGGTGGACGCTTCGATGCAACAGGCGGCCCGGACGCTGGCCGCCACCCAGGCCAAGGCGCTGGTGGTGGTGGCCGTGGGCGAGCCGGTGTACGCATTCATCCAGGCCTTCAGGCCGCTCAGCGCGTCCACCCGCCTGTTTTGCATGTCGGTGGTCGCCCCGGCGGCGGTGGTCCAGCGGTGCGGCGAAGCGGTGGCGGCGGGCATCGGCTTCTCCCAGGTCTATCCGTTCCCGCATTCGGGGAAGACTTCCTTGGTGCGCGACTACCGCAAGGCCCTGGCGGGGGTGCCCAACGCGCCGCCGCCCGATCACTTCAGCTTGGAAGGCTATGTCTACGCCCGCGTGCTGGTCGAGGCGCTCAAGCGCGCACCCGACGCCCCCACCGTCTTGCAGGTGAGCGCGGCCCTGGACGCCCTGGCGCCGATGGACCTGGGGGGCCTGCGCATCGAAATCGACCCGCGCACCCGCAACGGCCTTCGCTACACTGACCTCACCGTGCTCAGCCGGCAAGGCCGGCTTCTGGGGTGACGCGTTTCCCACATGGAGATCTACCAGCTTCGCACTTTCCTCGCCGTGGCCCGCCTGGGCCACCTCACGCGCGCGGCCGAACAACTGCACCTCACCCAACCGGCGGTCTCCAAGCAGATCAAGGCGCTCGAACAGGGCCTGGGGTTGCTGCTGTTCGAGCGCCAGCCCACCGGCATGGTGCTCACCCACGAAGGCCGCAGCCTGATCCCGCTGGCCGAGCGCACCCTGTTCGACGCCGAGGCGCTGTTGAATCAGGCGCATGTGCTGCGCGGCGAGGTCGGGGGCACGGTGCTGATCGGCACCGTGATCGACCCGGACACCTTGCGCCTGGGCTCTTTCCTCGGAGCTTTGCTGGCCTACTTCCCCAAAGTCCAGGTGCGCCTGCAGCACGGCATCTCCGGCGGGGTGCTGGAGCGGGTGGACGCCGGCACCCTGGATGCCGGCTTCTACATAGGGCCGGTGGAAGACCCCGAAATCATCAGCCTGCCGATGCGGGCCCTGCAGTACGTCGTGATCGGGCCGCCCGAATGGATGCAGCGCCTGGCGCGCGCCGACTGGGCCGACCTGGCATTGATGCCCTGGATCGGAACCCCGGCGCACAGCTCGCAACACCGCCTGGTGCGCACCATGTTCGCAGGGCACGGCTTGTCGGTCACGCCGGTGATCGAGGCGGATCAGGAAGCGTCCATGGTGAGCCTGGTGCGCAACGGCGTCGGTCTGGCCACCATGCGTGTCGACCTGGCCCGCGAGGCGCAGCAGCGCGGCGAGGTGTGCATCTGGCCCGGCACGGTGCAGGACTGCCCGCTGTCCTTCATCTTCAAAACCGCCCGCCGCAAGGACGTGCTCCTGACGGCTTGCTGCAAGGCGCTGTGCGAGGTCTGGCCGAGCGAGCAGGCCGGGAATTGAGCCCACGCGCGAGCGTGTCAGCAGTCAGTCAGGCAAAGGATTGAGTGAGTGACGTTGGCGATCGAAGCCAGGGCTCGGACCTGGCTGAGCAAGCAGCGTTCCACTGACAACCGCATTTTTCTGAACGACAGCATCCATGGACAACCGAATGACATCGCAAGACCCTTGGTGGGGTGCGTTGACGCGCTTGAGGATGGCCCGGCGGCTCGGCCTGGTGCAAGGCCTGCTGCTCTGCCTGCTGATCCTGATTTCCACCATGGCCTGGCTCGGCCTGTCCTCCACCCGCGGACAATCGGTGCGCTTCATCGAGCAGCAGGTCAAGGTAGCCGAGCTGGCCAGCCAAGTCCGCGAGAGCCTGGCAACGAGCCGCGGCCATGAGAAGGACGTCATCTTGTCCCTGGGCGACACGGTGTCGGTCGGCAAGGCCAAGGCATTGTGGCAGGCCGAGCAGCGTCTTCTGCTCGGCAGGCTTGAAAGCTTGGCCGACGCCATGCAAGGGGCTGGCGCCTCCGCCCCGCTGCGCACGGTCCAGGAGAAGATCGAGGCCTACCAGACCCGCTTCAACGCCGTGCTGGCGCAGGTCAACGTGGGCGCGCTCGACAACGCCATGGCCGCCAACCGCCTGATGCGCAGCGTCAACGCCGACATCGAGGCGGCCGCGGCGGCGATGGGCAACATCGTGGCGGCGGTCGACCTGGAAAGCGCCCAGGCCCAGGCCGACATGACGAGCCAATACCACCGGGTCCTGCAGGCCGGCGGCGCGATCGTCGTCATCGCAGTGCTGTTGACGGCGATCTCGGGGTGGGCCATTACCCTCAGCGTGGTCAAGCCCCTGCACGCTGGCATCCACGTTGCCCAGCGCATCGCCTCTGGCGACCTCACGCAGGCCATCGCGGTGGCCGGCCGCGACGAGATGGCCGACCTGCTCACTGCCCTGCGCAACATGCAGGACAGCCTGCAGGCCACGGTCTCTGGCGTGCAGGCCAGCGTGGCCGAGATCGGTGCGGCGTCGAGCCAGATCGCCAGCGGCAACCAAGACCTCAGCCTGCGCACCGAGCACCAGGCCAGCAACCTGCAGCAGACGGCTTCCAGCCTGATGACCCTGACCCGCACTGTGCAGCAAAACGCCCTGTCGGCCGAACGGGCCAAGGTGCTGGCCGTTGACGCCACCCGGGTGGCCGACCACGGGGGCCAGGTCATGAACGCCGTGGTGCAGACCATGGGCCGCATCAAGCAAGCCTCCGACAAAATCACCGACATCACCGCAGTGATCAACGACATCGCCTTCCAGACCAACATCCTGGCTCTCAATGCCGCGGTGGAGGCGGCCCGGGCCGGCGAGAACGGCCGGGGCTTCGCCGTGGTCGCCTCCGAGGTGCGCACCCTGGCCCAGCGTTGCGCCAACGCGGCCAAGGAAATTTCCCTGCTGATTGAGAGCTCGGTGGCGCAGGTCGCCGATGGCGAGGCTCGCGTCGGGCGGGCAGGCTCCACCATGTCCGAGGTGGGCCTGGCGATCCGGCAGGTCGAAGGCATCGTGACCGACATCGCCAGCGCCTCCTCGCTGCAGAGCCAGTCCCTGCGCACCGTCAGCCAGTCGGTCGACGAACTCGACCAGATGACGCAGCAAAATTCCGCTCTGGTCGAAGAAGGAGCGGCCGCCGCGGCGAGCCTGCGCGAACAGGCGCAGCAGCTCACCCGCTCGATGCAGGTCTTCCGGTGCTGACGATCAAGCGCCCCGCAGGTGTCGCGGTTCACCGGCCAGGCCGGGCTCACCCTGCCCTAGCGCCTCGGCCGCAGCGGGGGAAGTGTCGGACCGCAGGAACGACACGGGACAAGCCAAGCAGCGAGTTAGCACCATGCGCTACTCTTTCCACAAGATGCCAAGCGTTTTCCAGTTTCCAGTGACTGAAAATACTTTCAGCAGGAAACCTTAAAAGCCGGGGAGTCGTCGGGCGGCATCTCGCGGCGGTCATAAGGGCGGGTAGTGGAGATGTTGGCATGGCCCAGCCACTCCTGCACTTTGGCGATGTCGGCGCCGTTCTCAAGCGCGTTGGTGGCTGCCGTGGCACGCAACGCATGCGGACCCATGCCTTGGCCATCGGGATTCAGCGCCTCCGGTTTCTCAACGCACTTACAGTCATCGATCCCAGTGACGTCACAAGAACAACCTTTTTTGCACATTATGAAAAACAACACCACCCTCTTTTTGACCTTGTTGGCCACCGCGCTGAGCTTGAGTGCCTGTGACAAGAAACCGGCCCCGGCGCCCGCGGCGCCGCCTGCCGCACAAGCTCCTGCGGCTGCAGCCACACCCACTCCGGCGGTCAGCGTGTCGGATGCAGAGCGCGCGGAATTGCAACGCAAAATGGACTTGGCCCGCAAAGCGGCCGAGTACATCAACGATCCGAAAAGTCAGTGGGCCAGCGCCGCCACAGCTGGGCCGGGCGCCAGCAGCGAAGGGGCCCAAAGTGCTGTGGGTGCAGTAGACGAGCGAGAGTGGTCTGCCAAGGGGGTGGCTGGCATCGACTGGCTGGAGGCCGAATTTCCCAAACCGGTGTCAGCCACCGAAGTGCGCGTGGCTGTCAGTTACGGGATGAAAACCATTGCCCAACTGGAGTTGCAAGACACCACCGGGGCTTGGCACACGGTGTGGTCGGGTGTAAGCGAAGAACCGAACACCGATGCGACGCTCACCTGGTGGGTGCGCCGCTTCGACAAGACACCCTACACGGTCCAGCGTGTCAAGGTCAGCATGGCCGCTATTGGCGGTGGTCGGGCCATCGATGCGGTGCAGTTGGTTGGCGAATGAGCTGACATGGAGGGGGTGGGACTGTAGGCCCAAGCAGCGGCAGCACAGCGCAGGCGGTTCCATACCCGCATGGGCAAGGCGTGGCAAGGCCGCGGCTCGAACATCAATTTGGAATGGTTTCGTTCCTATCCTGAGGATCAATGTGGTGTCCGGATCGGATCCAAGGTGCGTGATCAGGCGCGTCTCAAACATGGGCTTTTGCGCCGGAATGCTGGGCAGCTGTTGCATGCCGGGCGAGTGAAAAGCCGTGCCGTCATCACGTGGCTGCTCTACAGGCCCGTGAACTGAGCCGAACCAGCCGTCCCGTGAAGTCGACGGCCGCGGTGGTGCTCAAATTCCCACCCAAGCTGACAATGGCAAGCGCTTCGCATCGCCTTTCAATAGGGTACCTGTCGGGCCTGGTCTCCCGTATGCGCGCCGTGCAACTGGCCGTGGCGTTGCTCACGAAGGCGTTGGTTCGCATTGTTGGCCCTGGGCAGCGTGAATCTGGCTGGGCCAGAACGCAGGCCGGCTGGGCTGACACTGCGTCCATCCTCCCCGTGCGACGGTTCGAGCAGGCTTAAGAAGCTGCTCCATGACCGCCTTAGCCAGTTATTCTTTACCCAGAGACGGGGGGATGGCCGCCGCCGGCCTTTCTTGTGCGCCTGTCGAGATGAGGGCCCCTTTCGGCCCGGTATCAGGCTGCACCGCCCACTGGCTCTGACCCAATCAACTTGCCATGAAACCGCCACCGCCTGCACGCACCATTGCGATTCACCCCAAGGCGCCCGCCAAACCGGCCTGGGGTGCGCCGTGCAACGGCTGCGGCGTGTGCTGCCTGAGTGAGCCCTGCCCCATCGGGCGGGTGCTGTCGCGCCGCCTGCGGGGCGCCTGCGTGGCCGTGCGGTGGGCGCCCGACCAGCGGCGCTACACCTGCGGCGTGGTCGAGGCGCCGCAGCGCTGGTGGCCGCTGCCGTGGCGTTGGACACAGCGCCTGGCGGCCCATTGGAGCCGACGCTGGATTGCAGCCGGCCGAGGATGCGACTGCGACATCGAGTTGCAAGACCCGGGCGACGCCGATGACGACACCCCCGCACAACGCCCCCGCGAGGGGTGAGGCGTCAGGCGGCGCAGGCCAGGCCCAAACGGGCGCGGGCGGCGTCGTACTCGCGTTGCCAACAGGCCACCCGCCCGGCCACCGGCTCGACACGGTCGACTGCGCCCACCCCTTGGCCAGCGCCCCAAATGTCTTTCCAGGCCTTGGCCCCGGCGGCGGCGAAGTTCATGGCGCTGGGGTCGCTCTGCGGCAGGTTGTCCGGGTCGAGGCCCGAGTTCTCGATCGAGCCCTTGAGGTAGTTGCCGGGCACGCCGGTGAACAGGTTGGTGTAGACGATGTCGTCGCTGTTGCTGTCGACCACCATCTGCTTGTAGGCCGGTGACGCCCGCGCTTCTTCGGTGGCGATGAAGGCCGAGCCGATGTAGGCCAGGTCGGCGCCCATGGCCTGGGCAGCCAGAATGCCGTCGCCGGTGGCAATGGCGCCGGCCAGGGCCAGCGGGCCGTGGAACCAGGTGCGGATTTCCTGCACCAAGGCGATGGGGCTTTTGACGCCGGCATGCCCCCCCGCCCCTGCCGCCACCGCGATCAGGCCGTCGGCGCCCTTGTCGATTGCCTTGTGGGCGTAGGCGTTGTGGATCACGTCGTGCAGCACCAGGCCGCCCCAGCCGTGCACCGCGTCGTTGACGTCGGTGCGGGCCCCCAGCGAGGTGATGACCAACGGCACTCTGTATTTCTCGCACACGGCCATGTCGTGCTCCAGCCGGTCGTTGCTCTTGTGAACGATCTGGTTGATGGCGAAAGGCGCGGCCGGCTGCTCGGGGTGAGCCGCGTCATGGGCTGCCAGGGCTTCGGTGATTTCGGCCAGCCAGTCGTCCAGCTGCTCGGCCGGGCGAGCGTTGAGGGCCGGCATGGAGCCGACGACGCCCGCCTTGCACTGCGCGATGACCAGGGCCGGGTGGCTGATGATGAACAGCGGCGAGCCGATCACCGGCAAACGCAAACGCTGCAACAGGGGCGGCAAGGACATGGGAGCTCCAGGGGGAAAAGGGTCGTCGAGCCGACAAGGACGTTCAGAAGGCGTCGACCGGCAAGGCCATGACGCTGGCCCCGCCTTCGATGATGGCGCCAGCGACGGCCGGAGCGCGGCTGAGGATGTGGTCGGCGTAGAACAACGCCGTGGTCTGCTTCGCACGCAAGAAGTCGGCGTCGCCGCGGCCGGCATCCAGCTCGGCCTGGGCGGCCACATAAGCCCGCGCCAGCTGCCACCCCGCCACGGCCTGGCCGGCCAGCAGCAGGTAGGGCACCGAGCCGGCGTAGACCGCATTCGGGTCGGTGCGCGCATGGGACAGCATGAACGCCACCACCGCCATCCACGCCGCACGCGCCTCGTTCAGCCGGCGGGCCAGGCGGGTGGCCGGCTCGGTGGCCAGGGCGTCAACGGCATGCTCGGTGGCTTCCATGAGGGCGGCGATGTCGCCGGCCACTGCCCCGCCGTCGCGCTGGGTCTTTCGGCCCACCAGGTCGTTGGCCTGGATGGCGGTGGTGCCTTCGTAGATGGTGAGGATGCGGGCGTCGCGGTAGTACTGCGCCGCACCGGTTTCCTCGATGAAACCCATGCCGCCATGCACCTGCAGGCCCAAGCTGGCCACCTCGATGCTCATCTCGGTGCCGTAGCCCTTGACGAGCGGCACCATGAATTCGTAGAAGGCCTGCTGGTCCTGGCGCACCGAGGCGTCGGGGTGGTGGTGCGCGGCGTCGAAGGCGGCCGCCGCCACCAGGGCCATGGCCCGGCAGCCTTCGGTGTGGGCCCGCATCGTCATGAGCATGCGGCGCACGTCGGGGTGCTGGATGATCGGCACGCTGTGGCGGGCCGAGCCGTCGACCGGGCGCGACTGCACCCGCTCGCGGGCGTAGGCCACCGCTTGCTGGTAAGCGCGCTCGGCCACGCCGATGCCCTGCATGCCCACCGCGTAGCGGGCCGCGTTCATCATGATGAACATGTACTCCAGGCCGCGGTTGGGCTCGCCCATCAAATGGGCCACCGCGCCGCCATGGTCGCCGAACTGCATCACCGCCGTGGGGCTGGCCTTGATGCCCAGCTTGTGCTCGATGCTGACGCAGTGCACGTCGTTGCGCTCGCCCAGGCTGCCGTCGGCCTGCACCAGAAATTTGGGCACGATGAACAGGCTCAGGCCCTTGACGCCTTCCGGTGCGCCTTCGATGCGGGCCAGCACGAAGTGCACGATGTTGGCGGCCATGTCGTGCTCGCCGAAGGTGATGTAGATCTTGGTGCCGAAGAGCTTGTAGTGGCCCTCCGGTTGCGCCTGGGCCCGGGTGCGCACCAGGGCCAGGTCCGAGCCGGCCTGCGGCTCAGTGAGGTTCATGGTGCCCGTCCACTCGCCGGAGATCATCTTCGGCAGGTACAGCGCCTGCTGCTCAGGCGAGCCGGCCGTGAGCAGGGCTTCGATGGCCCCGTCGGTGAGCAGCGGGCACAGGGCCAGGCTGAGGCTGCCGCTGTTGAGCATCTCGGTGCAGGGCGCGCCAATGGCCTTGGGCAGGCCCTGCCCGCCAAAGTCGACCGGGTGCTGCAAGCCTTGCCAACCCCCGGCACTGAATTGGGCAAACGCTTCTTTGAAGCCGGGGGTGGTGCGGACCTCACCCTGGTGGAACGACGAGGGCTGCTGGTCGCCCACCCAGTTCAACGGCGCCACCACCGACTCGATGAACCTGGCGCTTTCCTCCAGCACGGCCTGGGCGGTGTCGAGGTCGATTTCTTCCAGGCCGGGCCACTCGGCCAAGGTCGACAGACCGGCCAGGTGCTCCAGGCAGAACATCATGTCTTTGACCGGCGCGCGGTAGCTCATGCAAGGCTCCTCAGGAACGAAGGGGGCACGCAGGCCCCCGGCTTCACATCCACCACACCCTCACCCGCCCCGCAGCGCGGGACTGGCCTCACAACGCAGACACGAGGGCCGGCACCGCGGTGAACAGATCGGCTTCCAAGCCGTAGTCGGCCACGCTGAAGATGGGCGCCTCGGCATCCTTGTTGATGGCGACGATCACCTTGCTGTCCTTCATGCCTGCCAGGTGCTGGATGGCGCCGCTGATGCCGCAGGCAATGTAGAGCTGCGGGGCCACGATCTTGCCGGTCTGCCCCACCTGCCAGTCGTTCGGCGCGTAGCCGGCGTCCACCGCAGCGCGGCTGGCGCCGAGGGCGGCGCCCAGCTTGTCGGCCAAGGGCGTGAGCACCTGGTTGAATTGGTCGCTGCTGGCCAGCGCCCGCCCGCCCGAGACAATGACTTTCGCCTCGGTGAGCTCGGGCCGGTCGGATTGCGCCAGCTCGTTGCTCACGAAACGGGCCCGGCTGGACACGGGTAAGGCGGCCAGCGTTTCCACCGAAGCGCTGCCGCCGTCGGCGGCCAGCTCGAAGGCGGTGGTGCGGGCCGTCATCACCTTGATGGCGTCGGCACTTTGCACCGTGGCCACGGCGTTGCCGGCGTAGATCGGGCGCTCGAAGGTGTCGGGCGTGAGCACCTTGGTCACATCAGAGAGGGCCCCGACGTCGAGCAACGCGGCCACGCGGGGCGCCACGTTCTTGCCGGCCGCGGTGGCCGGGAACACCACGTGGCTGTAGCCTTGGGCCTTGACCAGCTCGACCACCTGGGGCGCGAGGTTTTCCGCCAGGCCCTCGGCCAGGCCTTCGCCTTCGGCATGCCAGACCTTCGCGATGCCGGCCACCTGCGCGGCCATTTGCGCCACCGGGCCGGCTTGCCAACCCGCCACCAGCAAGTGCACCTCGCCACCGCAGGCCAACGCCGCGGTGACGGCGTTGCGGGTGGCGGGCTTGAGAGAGACGTTGTCGTGTTCTGCAACCACCAATGCGCTCATGTCAGATCACCTTTGCTTCGTTCTTGAGTTTGGCGACCAGCGTGGCCACGTCGGGCACCTTGATGCCGGCGCTGCGTTGCGGCGGCTCGCTGACCTTCAGCGTCTTGATGCGCGGCGCCACGTCCACCCCCAGCGCCGCGGGCTGCAGCACTTCGAGCGGCTTTTTCTTGGCCTTCATGATGTTGGGCAGGGTGACGTAGCGAGGCTCGTTCAGGCGCAGGTCGGTGGTCACCACGGCGGGCAGCTGCAGGGCCAGGGTCTGGGCGCCACCGTCGACTTCGCGGGTCACCGTCACTTCGGTGGCGCCAGCGGCCATTTCGACCTTGGAGGCAAAGGTGGCTTGCGGCCAACCCGTCAGGGCGGCCAGCATTTGGCCAGTCTGGTTGCAATCGTCGTCGATGGCCTGCTTGCCCAGGATCACCAGTTGGGGCTGCTCCTTGTCGACCAGGGCCTTGAGCAGCTTGGCCACGGCCAGCGGCTGCAGCTCGGCGTCGGTTTCGATCAGGATGGCCCGGTCGGCGCCGATGGCCATGGCGGTGCGCAGGGTCTCCTGGCAGGCGGCCAGGCCACATGAGACAGCGATCACTTCGGTGACCACGCCCTTTTCTTTCAGACGGACCGCTTCTTCCACAGCGATTTCGTCAAAAGGGTTCATGCTCATCTTGACGTTGGCGATGTCGACCCCCGAGCCGTCCGATTTGACGCGGACTTTCACGTTGTAGTCGACCACGCGTTTCACAGGCACCAGCACTTTCATAGCGTTGTTCTCCTGAGGCTTGGGCGCCTCGTTTGTTCGGGAATGCAGTGCGGGCGATTCTAGGTGGCACCCTCTGTAAGAAGAGGCACGCCGCGCTGAAGGCACTTTGCACTTGGCGGCAAGGATACGCAAAAAAAGCACGATCGTGCGTTTTTATTGAGGATTGGGGTCAGGAGAAGGGTTTTCCACGAGGGCTTTGACGAGGGCTGGGCCAGCGGTTTTGGCCGGCGTTGCTTGCCTTGAAGCACCAGCAGCCCGTCAGGCAGGCTCTAAACTTCGTGGGTGAACGCCTCAATTGCGCCTGTACCGCCCCACGCTGACCATCGCCCGGTGCGCATCGGCGTCTTTGATTCGGGCGTGGGCGGCCTGTCGGTGCTGCGGGACTTGCGCTTGCAATTGCCGCAAGCCGAGTTTGTGTACTTGGCGGATTCGGGCCATGCGCCCTACGGCGAACGCAGCGACGCCCACGTTTTGGAGCGCTCGCGCCGCATCACCCGCCACCTGCTGCACACTGAAGCGTGCCAGGGTGTGGTGATCGCCTGCAACACGGCCACGGCGCTGGCGGTGCTGCAGTTGCGGGCCGACTGGCCTGGCGTGCCCCTGGTCGGGGTGGAGCCGGGCGTGAAGCCCGCGGTGGCCCTGAGCGTGAACCAACGCATCGGCGTCATGGCGACCACCGCCACCCTGCGGCATGCGCGCTTCCATGCGCTGGTGGTGGCCCACGCCGCCACCGCCCAGGTGATTGCCCAGCCCTGCCCTGGGTTGGCCCTGGCCATTGAGCAGGGCGACCTGCAAGCGCAAGAGGTCCAGCGCCTGCTGGTGGCCTATTGCGGGCAGTTGCGCGATAAAAAGGTTGACACGGTCGTGCTCGGCTGCACCCACTACGCTTTCGTGCACGACCAGATTGCCGCCTTGTTGGGTTCCGAGGTGCGGCTGATCGACACCGCCGAGGCAGTGGCGCGCCAAGCGGCACGGCTGTTCGGCGCCGTCACTGGCCCTGTGGCCGTGGAAGGGGCTGTGCCTTGCGCTGCGCCGACCATTCGCCTGCAGACCACCGGCACGCAAGCCTTGCTGCGCGACATCGCCATGCGTTGGCTTCAGCTGGACCTGCCGGTGACTTCGATGTCGCTTTGATAAAGGCGGGCGGTTTCACCGGTGCGCTTGGAGTCGTGCAGGACCTGTCCCCCAGTGACTGCCGGACGTCATGCCGATCGGTTGGCCTTGGGGGTTTTGGCACCTCCCGTCTTCGAGGTGCCGTGCCACAATCTTGTGCAGGGCCGTGGCCATCACGGCCAACCACCCCTGAGCTGCAAGCCGCATGAACCCCCGTTCTTCCTTGTCATGGCGCTGGAAACACGTGATGGTGCACCTGCACTGGTCGCTGCTGATCTGGCTGCCCTGGTACTACTTTCAAACGCACCGCGTGGTGCCGATGATCGAATGCGTGCTGGCCACTGTGCTCATTCTGGTGGCCCACGAGGCAGGGCATGGGCTGATGGCGCGTTGGCGGGGCCTGCCGGTGTACGCCCTGCGGGTGTATTTTCTGCTGGGCCGCTGCGAACACGCCACGCCGCGCAGCGAGCGCGACGAGATCTACATTGCCTGGGGTGGCGTGCTGGCGCAGGCCGTGCTGCTGGTCGGTGCGGTGCTGCTGCAAGCCACCCTGCAGGCGGTGGCACCTGACGCCGCGTTGGCGCTGGCCCCGGCCTTCACCACCCTGGTGTGGACGAACGCCCTGTGGATCGCCTTTTCCCTGCTGCCCGTGCCGGCGCTGGACGGCCACACCGCCTGGCGCATCGTGCCGCTGTGGCTGGGGCACCGCTGGCCGCCGCTTGTGCGCTGGCTGCAGAACTGGGAGTGGCCGGGGGTGGGGTACTTCCGCCGCCGGCGTGCCGAGAAGGTCTCGAGCAAGGTGACTTACGAGCTGATGGAGCGCTTGCGCCAAAACCGCAAACGCACCGACTCGGAAACCGACAAGCGCTGAGCCATCACCGGCCGCGCTTTCAACGCGCGGGGCGCTTCACGTAGCGCTTGGTGCGCAAGGTGGTTTTCATGCGCTGCAGGTTGTCTTTCAAAGCCGCGGGCGGCAGGCGCAACGCCACCCCGATGGCCAGGATGTCGACGATCGTCAGGTGCAGCACCCTGGACACCATCGGGCTGTAAAGGTCGTGGTCTTCCGAGTGGTCGGCGGCCAGCAGCACGTGCTGCGGCCCGCTGGCGGCCAGGGCCAGCGGCGAGCCGGTGGCGGTGATCGCGACGCTGGCCGCACCGCGCTTGCGCGCCGTGTCCGCGGCGTCCAGCAGGTCGCGGCTGCGGCCGGCATTGGAGACCATCACCACGCAGTCGCCGGGTTGGAGCATGCTGGCGCTCATCAGCTGCACATGGCCGTCGCTCAGCGCGGTGGTGTGCACCCCCAGGCGGAAAAATTTGTGCTGCGCGTCCTGCGCCACGATGCCCGAGTTGCCCACCCCGTAGAACTCGATGCGCCGCCCGCGGTTGGCGGCCGTGGCCAGCAGGTCGATCGCACGCTCGAAGGCATGGGGAATGGCTTGTTGCCGGTAGCGCAGCAGCGTGCCGACGGTGTTGTCGATGACCTTGGCCACCACCTCGGCGGTGGCGTCGCTGGCAGAGACGGCCTGGTGCACCACCGGCAGGCCGGCACTGACCTCGGCCGCCAGGGCGCGCTTGAGGTCGGTCAGGCCGGCGTAGCCGACGCGCCGGCAAAAGCGCACCACCGTGGGCTGGCTCACGCCCGCCTGCTCGGCCAGCTCGTTGACCGGCCGGCGGATGAACTGGCGCGGTGCCCCGAGCAGCACCTCGGCCACCCGGCGTTCGGCCGGCGACAAACCGGTC
Organism: Pseudomonadota bacterium; assembly: GCA_040385465.1. GTDB lineage: Bacteria > Pseudomonadota > Gammaproteobacteria > Burkholderiales > Burkholderiaceae_C > CANHBY01. The sequence continues at coordinate 20,617 of JAZKHH010000118.1, forward strand.
AGGCGGTTTCGGAGGTGGTTGAGCATGGCGCCGGCGGCGGACCGGGTTCAGCCGGTGTAGACGCCGGGCGGCAACCCGCACACCCCCGGCTGCAGCGCAAAGATGCCGCCGGCTTGCGGCGTGTCGTCCAGGGTGGCCGGCGGCACCCCCTGGCGCGTCGACGTGATGAACAAGGTGCCCAGGTCGGGGCCGCCGAAGCAGGGCATGGTCGGGTGGGTGATGGGCAGTGGGATGTGGCCGATCAGCTCGCCGTCGGGGCTGAAGCGGTTGACCCGGCCCGCCCCGATGCCGGCGTTCCAGTAGCACCCTTCGCTGTCCACCGCACCGCCGTCGGGCCGGCCCCATTCGGGTGGCATGGTGACGAACACCCGCTGGTTGGACAAGGCGCCGGTGGCAGGGTCATGGTCGTGGCACCACACCGTCAGGGCGCGGGTGTCTGAGTGGTACAGGGTGCGGCCATCGGGACTCCAGGCCAGCCCGTTGGACACGCGCAGGCCGTCCAGGAGTTGGGTGCAGCGGTGGTCGGCATCGAGCCGGTACAGCCCGCCCACGGACGGCCGCTCGGGCAGCTCGCTCATCGAGCCGACCCAGAAGCGGCCGTCGGGGGAGACCTTGCCGTCGTTGAGCCGGTTGGTCGGCAGCGCGGGCTCCGGTGCGTGCACCAAGTCGAGCGCCCCGCTGTCAGGGTCGAAGAAGTGAATGCCGGACTGCAGCGCCACCACCAGGCCGCCGCGCTTGCGCAGCCCGATGGCGCTCAGGGCGCAAGGCAACAGCCAGGAGGTGGTGGCCTGGGTCGACGGGCACCAGCGGTGCAACTTGCCCACCGGGATGTCGACCCAGTACAGCGCCTGCTCGGCCGGCGCCCACAGGGGCGACTCGGCCAGCGCGCAGCGCGCGTCCACCACACAGCGCACGGCAGCACCCAGCTCACGGGCCAGCGGCGTGATGCTCATCGCAGGGCGGCCGCCAAGCGGGCCCGCTGCTCGATGTCAGCCCACTGGCCGGCCGCCACCAAGTCCTCCGGCATCGGCCAGCTGCCCCCGACGCAGCTGACGTTGGGCAAAGCGAGGTAGCTGGGGGCGATGGCTTCGGTGATGCCCCCGGTGGGGCAAAACCGCATCTCGGGAAACACGCTGAACCAACCCTTCAAGCTGGCGGTGCCGCCGGAAGACTGCGCCGGGAAGAACTTCAAGCGCGTCAGCCCCCATTCACGGGCCCGCATCACCTCGCTGGCGGTGGCCGCACCCGGCAGCAACGGCACCGTGTGGCGGGCGGCGGCGCGCGCCAGCGTGGGCGTCAAACCCGGGGCGACGACGAACTGCGCACCGGCCTCGACCGCGGCCTGGTACTGGTGGGCATCGAGCACCGTGCCAGCCCCGACCACCGCGCCAGGCACGGCGCGCATGGCGGCCAGGGCCTGCAAGGCACAGGGCGTGCGCAAGGTCACTTCCAGCACGCGCAGGCCGCCGCGCACCAGGGCCTGGGCCAGCGGCAGCGCGTCTTCCAGGCGCTGCACGGCAATCACCGGGATCACCGGCGCCAGCCGCAGGATGGCGTCGAGTGAGGCGTTGTCGAGTTTCATGCGGCGCCCTCGTGCAAGCTCACGTCGTTCAGCAGGTCCTGCGCCAGCTCCTGGGCCAAGGTGTGTTCCAGTTCCGCGCCGGCCGCCCAGCTGATGGCGCCTTCCTCGGCACAGGCGCTGCCGCTGCGGTGAGCGGCGAACAGCTCGCGACCGGTGCCAAAGTGGGCCGCCTCGGACGACTTGACGGCCAGCGGCCGCGCGGCCCATTCCTGCGCATCCACCAAGGCGTGGAGCCGGCCCTGCTCGGCGTCCACCCGCACCACGTCGCCGTCGACCAGCTTGGCCAGGGCCCCGCCCTGCTGGGCTTCGGGCCAGATGTGGATGGCCGAAGGCACCTTGCCGGACGCCCCGCTCATGCGGCCATCGGTGATCAGGGCCACGCGGTGGCCTTGGTCCTGCAGCACGCTCAGGCTGGGGGTGAGCTTATGCAGCTCGGGCATGCCGTTGGCGCGCGGGCCTTGGAAGCGCAGGGCCACCACCACGTCGCGGTTCAACTCACCGGCCTTGAAGGCCACCAAGACCTCGTCCTGGTCGTCGAACACCCGCACGGGCGCCTGCACCACGCGGTGCTCGGGGCGCACGGCGGAGGCCTTGAAGATGGCCCGGCCGAGGTTGCCTTTCAACAAGCGCAGGCCCCCATCGGCTTGAAAAGCGGACTGCACGGGCCGCAACACGTTGAGATCGGCCGAGGTGGCAGGCGCATCGCGCCAGGCCAGCTGCTCGCCCTGCAGCCAAGGCTCCTGGGTGTAGGCCCGCAGCCCGGTGCCCATCACGGTCTGCACATCGTCGTGCAGCAGGCCGGCGTCGAGCAGCTCGCGAATCAACAGGCCCATGCCGCCGGCGGCATGGAAATGGTTCACGTCGGCTTTGCCATTGGGGTACATGCGTGTGAGCAAGGGAGTGATGGCGGACAGCTCGTCGAAATCGGTCCAGTTGATGACGATGCCCGCGGCCCGCGCAATGGCCACCAGGTGCAACGTGTGGTTGGTCGAGCCGCCGGTGGCCAGCAGGCCGACGATGGCGTTGACGACGGCGCGCTCGTCGACGATCTCGGCCAGCATGCCGGTGCGCTGCTCGCACAGCGCCACCACGCGGCGGGTGGCGGCGTCGGTGAGGGCGTCGCGCAGG
>JAZKHH010000119.1:0-17662 GCA_040385465.1 Pseudomonadota bacterium
CTTTGGCGGCCGAGGCCTGTGCGGCGGGAATGGTGGCGCCGGTCTGTGGCGTGACGGGGAAGACGGCGTTGATCTGGCCGGTGCCGGAGGCGCCGAAATACGGCGTGATGACTTCGGCCTGACCGGTGTAATCGCTCCAGCCAAGCGCGCCCAGCATCATGGCGGTGTCGTGCATGAAGCCTTCACCGTGGCCTTTGGCGGCGTATTCGGGCAGCATCTCGCAGAAGGCTTTCCACTCGCCCTCCTCCCACATCTGCACCACGCGGCGGTCCAGCGTTTCGAGGAAAGGGCTCCAGATCTTGTAGGCGTAGTCAGGCGCGAGACCGTTCTGCGCAAAGCGGTGGCTCAGGCTGCCGCTGGCGAGAAACGCCACGGTGCCGTCGTAGTGATCCTCCACCGCGCGGCGCATGGCCCAGCCCAGGCGAACGCTGTCGTTGAGGTAGTGGGCCTGGCACAGCGCGGAGACCGAAATGGCCTTGAAGTGCTGGTCGGCGTTCATGTAGCGCATGGGCACAAGGGTGCCGTACTCGGGGCCGAGGGTGGTGGCATCGTGGGCCAGGGTTTCGACACCGTGCTCGTTGCACACCTTGGCCAGCAGTTGTCCGAGCGCGGGGTTGCCGGGGATCTCGAACGGCATGTTGCTGATGAAGTGCGGCAGTTCGTTGCTGGTGTAGCTGCCTTCAAAGTGCGGCGCGCAGTTGAGGTGGTAGCTGGCGTTGACGAGCCAGTGGGTGTCGAAGACGACGATGGTGTCCACACCGAGTTCGCGGCAGCGGCGGCTGATTTCTTTGTGGCCGTCGATGGCATCCTGTCTTGTGCCCTTGCGCGGTCCGTCGAGTTCGCTGAGGTACATCGAGGGGACGTGGGTGACCTTGGCCACGAGTGCTAGTTTTCCCATCCCGTGCTCCTTGCTGTTTGTTGACGGCTCCGTGGCTTGAAGCCCTTCAGGTCTCGCATGCGAGCGGACGAACGCGCACACGCCACTTCGGGTCGAGCGGGTATGGCGCTCTGCGCAGCGAAATCAAGGGGGAGGCGGCTCCAGCCGCCGGAGGACATTCGCGGAGCAGAGCGCCATGCCCGCTCGATCCCGCCCACACGCAGGAGTGAAGGCATTTCAAACACCCCAATGCGGAATGTGATGCGACCCCAAAGACACAGCCACGTTCTTCGGCTCCAGAAACACCTCATAGCTCCAGGTCCCACCTTCGCGCCCCGTGCCACTGGCCTTGGTGCCGCCAAACGGCTGGCGCAGATCCCGCACGTTCTGCGAGTTGACGAAGCACATGCCCGCCTCCACAGCGGCCGCCACCCGGTGCGCACGGCCGAGGTTCTCCGTCCACACATAACTGGAGAGGCCGTACTGGATGTCGTTGGCCAGTTCGATCGCGTGCGCCTCGTCACGGAACGGAATGAGACAGGCAACAGGGCCGAAGATTTCTTCTTGTGCGATCCGCATGCGGTTGTCCACATCGGCAAACACCGTCGGCCACACGTAATTGCCCTGGGCCACGCGCGATGACAACGCCGCCGCATACGACGGCCGGTCCAGCCCGCCACACAAGAGCGTGGCGCCCTCCTTCGGCCCCAGCTCGATATAGCTGCGCACCTTCGCCAGGTGCGCCCGGCTGATCATCGGGCCGACGATGGTCTTTTCATCCAGCGGGTCGCCCACGGCGATGCGCTTGGCGCGCTCCGCGAACTTCTGCGCGAAGTCGGCGTAGATGCTCTGCTGCACCAGGATGCGGCTGCCCGCCGTGCAGCGCTCGCCGTTGTTGCTGAAGATCATGAAGACCGCGGCGTCCAGGGCCCGGTCCAGGTCCGCGTCGTCGAAGATCACGAACGGGCTCTTGCCGCCCAGCTCCATGCTGAACTTCTTCAGCCCTGCGCTCTGCACGATGCGGTTGCCCGTGGCAGTCGACCCGGTGAAGGAAATCGCGCGCACGTCCGGGTGCGCGCACAGCGGCTCGCCGGCTTCCTTGCCGAGGCCGTGCACCACGTTCAACACGCCGGGTGGAATGCCGGCTTCCAGCGCCAGTTCACCCAGGCGCGCGGCCGTGAGGGGACTGAGCTCGCTCATCTTCAGCACCGCCGTGTTGCCAAACGCCAGGCACGGCGCCACCTTCCAGGTCGACGTCATGAAGGGCACGTTCCACGGGCTGATGAGCGCACACACGCCCACCGGGTGGAACAGCGTGTAGTTCAGGTGCGTGGGCGTGGGGTAGGTGTGGCCGTCCACGCGCGTGCACATTTCGGCGAAGTAGTGGAAGTTGTCGGCCGCGCGCGGAATCAGCTGCTTGCCGGTCTGCGCGATCACCTGGCCGCTGTCGTTGGTCTCGGTCTGTGCGATCTCGGGCACGTGGGCCGCGATCAGCTCGCCGAGCTTGCGCATGAGCCGGGCGCGCTCGGTGGCGGGCAGGCCGGCCCACTTCGGGAACGCGTCTTTGGCGGCCTGCACCGCCGCGTTGATCTCGTCGGCGCCACCAGCGCTCACCTCGGCCAGCACCTCCTGTGTGGCAGGGTTGATCGTCTCGAAGGTGGTGGCGCTGGCCACGGACTGGCCGTTGATGAGGTGCTGGATCGTCGTCATGCGGACTCAAGGGGTGAAGTGATGGTGTTGACCAGGTCGCCGATGCCTTCGATGGACGTGACGATCACGTCGCCGGGCTGGCAGTCGACCACGCCGTCGGGCGTGCCGGTGAGGATCAGGTCGCCGGGTTGCAGCGTCATGAAGGCGCTGAAGTATTCGATCAGCGTGGGCACGTCGAAGATCATGTCGCGCGTGTTGCCTTGCTGCGTGACCTGGCCATTGACGGTGGTCTGCAGCGCCAGATCCATCGGATCGCGCACATCGGTGGCGTCGACCAGCCAGGGGCCGATGGGTGTGCAGGTGTCGCGGTTCTTCACGCGCAGGTTGGGGCGGTACCAGTTTTCCAGGTAGTCGCGGATGGCGTAGTCGTTGGCCACCGTGTAGCCGGCCACGAAGTCCAGCGCATTGGCCTTTTTCACGCGTTGGGCGGTGCGCCCGATCACCACCGCGAGCTCACACTCGTAGTGCATGTGTTGCACGCCCGCCGGGCGCACGGTGAAGCCGTTGTGACCGGTGAGGCTGGCCTCACCCTTGAGGAACGCCAGCGGTTCCTCCGGAGCCTTGAAAGCCAGTTCTTTCGCGTGGTCGGCGTAGTTCAGGCCAAGCGCGAGGATGGTGCGTGGGCGCGTGGGTGGATTGGGTGCCAGCGGAGGCAGCCACACGACCTCGTTGAAGGCCACGCGGCGGCCCTTGAGCGCGGGGGTTAGCAGTTCGAGCTGGCCGCCGGCCTCCACGGCGTTGTGGACCGCGCCGGCCCAGGCGATGCGGGCGTGTTTCATGCCTTCACCTCCGCCTGGAAGCTGTGCACGACCGGCTTGAAACCGGTGGCGCTGATCTCCACCGTGTCGCCGGCGTGCACCAGCGGCCGTGTGCCGTCGGGCAGGCAGTCGCTGCCCAGCATCAGCACGTCACCCGTGCGCAGCGACATGAATTCACCCACGTCGGCCAGCAGCGTGGTGGCGTCGCGCACCAGCTCGGCCAGCGCCGTGGTCTGGCGGTGCACGCCGTTGATGCGCAACTCCAGATGCAGGCCCGACAGGCCCGCCAGCCCACCCAGGCGTTGCAGCGGCACGCATTCGGGGCCGACACCGAGGAAGCCGTCCACGCACTGGAACTTCACCGGCGGGCGGTAGTAACTGTCGTGCGCGATCGCCACGTCGTTGAACAGAACGGCGCCGGCCACGCCCGTGTCGCCCATCACCAGCCCCAGCGTGGCGGCCACCACCACCGGCTTGCCGGCGGGCAGGGCGATGCCGTGACCCGCAGCGGTGAAGGTGTTGGCGGTCTTGATGTAGAGCACAGGCGCGCTCGGGGGCGCCTTGTACGGGGCTTCGTTCATGCGAGGCGCCCACAGCGCGTGCTCGCGCTGGAAGTTGAGCAACGTGCCGTAAACCGTGCCCTCGGGCATCCAGTGGGTGTTCATCATTCGACGTCCTCCTCCAGTGCTTCGACCTCGCCAGGCTGCTCCAGGGCAATCACCTCGTCGAGCAGGGCGTAGAGCTGGGCCAGCCGCGCCTTGCCCAGGCGCTCTTCCATCCACGCGTAGTGCGACTCGATGGTGGCGGACAAGCGCTTGACCAGCTTGAGCCCTGCGGGCGTGGCGCGCACCACCGTGCGGCGGGCGTCCTGCGGGCAGCGGCCGCGCGCGATCAGGCCGTCTCGCTCCATGCGCGTGAGCACACCGGTGAGGCTGGGACCGAGCAAAAAAGCCTCGCGCGCCACGCGGCCGGTTTCCACACCACCGGGCAGGCGGGCGTGTTCGCCGAGCACGCGCAGCACGCGCCACTGCTGGTCACTCAGGCCGTGCTCGCGCAGGCTGGGCCGGGTGTGCAGCATCACGGCCTCGCGGGCTTCGAGCAGCAGGCGCGGCAGGTTGCGGTGGATGAAGGGGGTGGGTTCGCTCATTTAGTTAATATGTTAAATGATTGCGCTGTTACACGTTTGAGGGTTTACCCGGCGGTGGGCCGCGCGGAGAATGCGCGCATGAACGCACTCACCTCATTGCTCGGAACCGACGTCCCCTTGATCCAGGCGCCCATGGCGGGCGTGCAGGGAGCGGCACTCGCCGTGGCAGTGAGCAACGCCGGCGCACTGGGCTCGCTGCCCTGCGCCATGCTCACGCCCGAGGCGCTGGAGCGAGAGCTGACCACGCTGGCGGCCGGCACCACGCGCCCCTACAACGTCAACTTCTTCTGCCACACCCCGCCAGTGCCCGACGAAGCACGCGAAGCGGCCTGGCGCGCCTGGCTCGCGACCTACTACCGCGAGGCCGGGCTGGACATCGACGCCGTGCCGGCCGGCCCAGGCCGCGTGCCGTTCAACCGCGCGGCGGCCGACCTGCTGGAGCGCTTCAAACCCAAGGTGGTGAGCTTCCATTTCGGCCTGCCCGACCTGGACCTGTTGGACCGTGTGAAAAGCTGGGGCAGCGTGGTTCTGGCGTCCGCGACCACGGTGGAAGAGGCGCGCTGGCTGGAGGCTTTCGGCGCCGACGCCATCATTGCCCAGGGGGTGGAGGCCGGCGGGCACCGCGGCATGTTCCTCACCGACGACCTCACCACGCAGGTCGGCACCTTCGCGCTGCTGCCGCAGATCGTGGCCGCGGTGAACGTGCCGGTGATTGCCGCCGGTGGCATTGCCGACGCCGCCGGCGTGGCCGCGGCCATGGCGCTGGGCGCTTCGGGCGTGCAGGTGGGCACGGCCTACCTGTGCTGCACGGAGGCCACCACCAGTGCGCTGCACCGCGCCGCACTGCAAAGCGAAGCGGCGCACCACACGGCCCTGACCCACCTCTTCACCGGCCGCCCCGCGCGCGGCATCGTCAACCGCGTGATGCGCGAACTCGGCCCGATGAACCCGGTGGCGCCCGCCTTCCCGCTGGCCGGCGCGGCCATGGCGCCGCTGCGCGCGCACTGGGAGGCCAAGGGCAGTGGCGACTTCTCACCGCTGTGGTCGGGGCAGAACCCGAGTGGCTGCCGCGAGGTGCCGGCGGCTGAGTTGGTGCAGGCACTGGGTCTGGGCTTCAAGCGCTCTTGAAAGGTCGCCCGCAACGCAACCGCAGCCGCGTGCCGCCGACTCGTGGCGAGATAGTCGGATCGGTCGACTAAGATCGAGCCCCTGGAAAATTGCCAGGTTTCCCAGTCGAACAGCAGCGTTTGCGATGAACAGCACCCACGAATTGAAAAAAATCGACAGCCTGTTGCTTCTTCTTGTCGCCATCGGCAGTGTTGCAACGCTGGCATGGATGCTGAATTACAGCCGGTATGGAATAGATTTCACGGACGAAGGCCTCTATTTCATCTGGGCTGCGAACCCGCATCAGTATGACGCGTCCGTCACCCAGTTCGGGTTCATTTACCATCCCCTCTACCTTCTGCTGAACGGCAACATTGCCCACATGAGGCAATTCAATGTTGCCATCACGTTCGGACTGGCATTCCTACTTTGTCTTGCGGTGTTCGAGGTTACCCGCCGCGGCGACATTCCCCGATTCCCTAGCGTGGTGGCATCGCTCGGACTGGCCACCGCGTCGCTGGTGGTGTTCAGCTTGTGGCTCGTAACGCCAAACTACAACAGCCTGAATCTTCACGCCTTGCTGATTTCCGCAGTGGGTATCGTATGGTGTTCCTCCTCGACGTCCCGCACGCGATTGACTGGGCTGACAATCCTGGGCATAGGCGGATGGCTGAGCTTCATGGCGAAGCCCAGTACGGCGACAGCCCTGGGCTTGGTTGTTGTCATTTATTGGGCTGCGAATGGAAAGCTCCGCCTCAAGGATCTGCTCCTACCCATCGCTGTGGCGGGCGCCTTGCTTCTATTGAGCGCCTGGTTCATTGATGGCTCGGTACCGAAATTCAAGGATCGTATTTCAACAGGCCTTGAAGTCGCAAGCCTTCTCGGCGGGGGCTATTCCATCGAACAACTTGTCCGCTGGGACGAATATTCTTTCAATGCCTTTGAGCGGCACTTGTTCGCGGTGGCGGCGATCATGCCAGGGGCCGTTGCGCTGGCGTTGGGCTCGGCCAAAACGCCGTTCAGGCTGATGGGCATGTTGGCGTCCATGCTGCCAGTCTGCTACGTTGCCATCGTCATTTCGGAAACGGGTTCGCACGCCTCGCCGCTTGGGGCAAATCCGGGGCTGCTTTTTCTTTCTCTCTCCATTGCTTCAGCACTCTATGTGGCCTTTGCTGCGCTGCACCGGCCGTACGCCTTTCGGTTCTCCAGAGAGCGATTAGCTCTTGCACTGCTGCTTCTAACTCTGCCCTACTGCTACGCATTTGGAACCAATGGAAACTATTGGTGGTTCGGAGCGTTTGCCGGTTTCTTCTGGCTCCTTCCTGGCCTGGTCCTGGTCAGTTCGCTCGGAGAAGGACATGATCCTTCCCGTTTTGTCGCTGTGCTGGCAATAGCCGCCACGGCGCTCACGGTCCTGATTCTGGGCATGGGTATGCAGACGCCCTACAGGCAACCGCAGCCCCTGAGGCTGAACGACCGGGTGGTCGAGGTGGGTCAGCGGGGCTCCAATCTTGTGCTTTCGGAGTCGTATGCGAGCTACCTCCAGGCGGCCAAGGGTTCGGCCCTGACGGCGGGCCTGGCTCCCGGCACGCCCATGCTCGACCTGAGCGGCCAGTCGCCGGCCATCCTGTACGTGCTGGGCGCAGAGAGCCTGGGGCAGGCCTGGATGATCGGAGGCTATCCTGGCAGCGCCAATCTGGCCAGCTTCGTGCTGAAGTCCGTGCCATGCGAGAAGCTCGCTGCCGCCTGGATTCTGGCCGAGCCCGATGGACCGCGCAGTCTGCCGGGCGCGGTCCTGGCAACGTTTGGAGCGGCAATGACGACGGACTATGTGCAAGTGGGCTCCTGGGCCACCGCAGCAGGCGCCGGCGGCTACGCCCAACCGAGGGAGCAGACGCTGTGGAAGCCAGCCCGAGACAAAGACCTTGCCGCCGCAGCCTGCCGCGCCGCTCGCATAGGAACGGCGCAATGAAGAAGGTTGCCATTCTCCAGTCCAACTACATCCCCTGGAAAGGCTACTTCGATCTGATCGCGTCGGTGGACGAGTTCATCCTGTACGACGACATGCAGTACACGCGACGTGACTGGCGCAACCGCAACCAGATCAAGACGCCGCAGGGCTTGCAATGGCTCACCGTGCCCGTGAAGGTGAAGGGCAAGTACCACCAGAAGATTCGTGAAACAGAGATCGACGGAACCGACTGGGCCCAGGAGCACTGGAAATCGCTGGTGCAGAACTACCGTCGAGCCCCCCACTTCGAGGCCATCGCCGTCTGGCTGGAGCCCCTGTACCTCGACCTACCGGACAACCACCTGTCCCAACTGAACAGGCGGCTGATCGAGGCCATCTGCGGCTACCTGGACATCAGTACCACCTTGCGCAATTCATGGGAGTACGAACTGGTCGAAGGGAAGACCGAGCGCCTGGCCAGCCTGTGCGAGCAGGCACAGGGGCAGGAATATGTATCGGGCCCCTCGGCGAAGGACTACATTGACGAAAAGGTGTTTGAGGATCTGGGCATCCGTGTGACTTGGTTCGAGTACGCAGGTTATGCGGAATACCCTCAGCTCTGGGGACCTTTCGCTCACAACGTGACCATTCTCGACCTGCTCTTCAACTGCGGCAAGGATGCGCATCGCTACATGAGGTACGTCAAGGCATGAAGCTTTCCATCGTTGCGACCCTATACAAATCGGCACCGCACCTGGCGGAGTTTCATGCTCGCGCCACCGAATCGGCCATGCGCCTTGTGGGCGAGGATTACGAAATCCTGCTGGTCAACGACGGTTCGCCTGACAACAGCCTGGAGCTTGCGGTCGGGCTGACACGAATTGACCATCACGTCACCGTGGTGGATCTCTCGCGCAACTTTGGACACCACAAGGCGATGCTGGCAGGTCTGGCCCAAGCGCGCGGCGAACGCATCTTCCTGATCGACAGCGACCTGGAAGAAGAGCCCGAGTGGCTGGCAGAATTTGGGCGGTTGATGGAGGCCGAAGCGGCGGACGTGATCTACGGCGTCCAAGAGACCCGCAAGGGAAACTGGTTCGAACGATGGAGTGGCGAGCTCTACTACACGATGTTCAACTACCTGGCCAACATCGATCACCCGCGCAACATTGTCACCGCCAGGTTGATGTCGCGACGGTACGTGAACGCTCTGCTGCAATTCCGCGAACGAGAGATGGTGATCTCCTGCCTGTGGGTCATCACGGGCTTCAAGCAGTGCGCCCACACTGTGAAGAAGCACATGGGCAGCACTACCACCTACAGTCTGGCCAAGAAGATCGAGCATGCGACCAACTCCATCACATCGTTCAGCGAAGTGCCACTACGGATGATCTTCTACATCGGGCTGACCATCTTTGCCGGGGCGCTGCTCTACGCGGGTTATCTCGTCTTCCACAAGCTGGTGCTGGCAACCCCCATGGACGGATGGACATCTGTGATGGTTTCCATTTGGCTGCTCGGGGGCATGATTATTTCCTTTGTGGGGTTAATTGGCATCTACCTCTCCAAAGTGTTCTCGGAAACCAAACAAAGGCCTTCCACCATCGTAAGGGCAATCCATGGCCAATCCATCCCCCACCATTGACAACAGTTACGAGCAGTTCTATGCGAAGCGGGCCGGGCTCAAGGTCTACCCCACCGAGTTCGTCGTACGCTCCTTCCTGGCCAACTATCCGGGGCTGAGCTTTCGCAAGCCGAAGGCGGGCGACCGGGTGCTGGACATCGCGTTCGGTGATGGACGCAACACCGTTTTTCTTTGCGACCAGGGATATGCCGTGAGCGGTATCGAAATCACCGAGGGCATTGTTCGCCAGACCAGCGAGCGCCTCACGAAGCTGGGTCATCAGGCCGACCTGCGCGTGGGCCGCAACAGCCACATTCCATTCGACGATGGTCGCTTCGACCATGTGCTGGCCTGCCACTGCTGCTACTACTGCGACGAGGGCGAAACCTTTGCCGACAACATGAAGGAATACGCCCGCGTCATGAAAACGGGGGCCTGGCTGGTGGCCTCGGTGGCCAGCCGCGAGTCCTACATCTTCAAGGACGCCATCGCACTGGAAGACGGGTCCCTGCGGATTCAGGCCGATCCCTACGGCAATCGCGACGGTTACCGGCTGCAGGCGTTCTCCACCAAAGAGCAGGTCGAGTCCTTTCTCTCGCCCTGGTTCGAGCATTTTTCATTCGGCTTCGCGGACAACGATTACTACGGAGTCTCCGAACGCCTGTTCTGGGTTGTGTGTCAGAAACGAGAGGGTTCATGACCATTCATTCTTCCTACTGCTGCACCGAGCCCGCCTGCGCGCGTGCACCCTTGACGCAAGGACCCGAGGGCCTGACGTGCCCCAATGGCCACTTGTTCGCCTTTGCGACAGGAACGGACGTGCCCGTGTTCGCCAGCGAGCCCGAGGGTGCGAACGAGTATTCCAGGGAGAACGCCGCCGAGGTGCACGACAACGCACTGCGTTGGGTGTTCAACACCTTCCAGACCGCCGAGGAAGGCCTCCGTGAGCGCCTGATCGCGCGCATTGGCCTGAAGAAAGGCCAGCGCGTGCTGGTCACCGGCGCAGGCGCGGGCAACGACCTCCCCTACCTGGTGCGAGTGCTGTCCGGCAAGGGCGAGATCCACGCGCAGGACATCGCCAAGGAAATGCTGCTGGCCGGTGTGGCTCGTTACCAGAAGGAGCTGGCGGGTTCTGGGGTGGAATTGCACTTCTCGGTGAGCGATGCCACCCATCTGCCTTTCTCCGATGGCTTCTTCGACGCGGCGTACCACTTCGGCGGCATCAACCTGTTTCCGGATATCGCCCGGGGCATCGCCGAAATGAACCGCGTGGTCCGACCCGGCGGCAATATCGTCATCGGCGACGAGGGCCTGGCCCCGTGGCTGGTGGACACCGAGCTGGGCCGCATGTTGATCAACAACAATGCGCTCTATGCCTGCAGTGCCCCATTGTCGTCCCTGCCGGAGACTGCTCGCGCGGTGAAAGTGAGCTGGGAACTCAGCAACTGTTTCTACGTGATCGAGTTTCAGGCCAGCACCGAACCGCTGCCCATCAACATCGATGTGCCTCATCTGGGCAAGCGAGGCGGCACCATACGCAGCCGCTACTTTGGGCGCATGGAAGGCGTCGACCCCGCGTTACGTGATCGCATCTACGAAGAAGCGGAGCGAAGGGGCATGAGCCGTGTGGCCTTCCTCGAGTCCGCACTGCGCGCCTCGCTGAATAGGGACTGAACCCACAATGGCACTGCTCAATTCCTTTGTGGCACGGAACCAGCAGTTTCCGTGGCGCAAGAAGGGCCTGCTCTTCGAACCAGGGGGTGACGATTTCTCGCACGGCTCGCATCCCTGCGCAATCCACATCGAGGGGGACCGCTTCGTGGTGGCCTTTACGCGCCGTGACGAGCGCCAGCGCTCCCACGTCTTTCTTTCCAACGCCATCGTCTCCGACGGGCAGGTGGAACTGCTGGGCAAGCCCAAGCCCGCCCTGTGGCCAGGCGAACCCTGCCATTTCGACTGCGACGGGGCCATCAGTGTGTGCTTCGTCAAGAATGGTGGCGCCATCTACCTCTATTACGTCGGGTGGCAGAACCTGCCGGAAGGTCTGTGGATCTGCGACACCGGGCGGGCCAAGCTGGACGAAGGCGAGCTCACGCTCACACGCGAATTTGCGGGCCCGGTGCTCGGCCGGGACAAGAACAACCCGCTGTTCGCAGCGGCCACCGCCTTCCACGTCTCGGGCGACCTCTGGCAGACCTGGTACAACTCGGGCCTTCGCTGGGAGAAGACCGCGCAGGGCTGGAAGCACCACTACGGCATTCACTACGCGCATTCGCACAACGGCGTGGACTGGGTCTGCCACCCCGGCATGTGCCTGCCGTTCAAGGACGAATACGAATACGCCTTCGGGCGTCCCAGCGTGATCCACCGGGAAGGCACGTATTTCATGTGGTACGCCCACCGCGCCACGCGAACCACCGACACCTACCGCATCGGATTCGCGTCGTCCGTCGACGGCCGGCACTGGGAACGCCACGACGAGCTCTCGGGCATCGACGTGGCTCCCACGGGGTGGGACAGCGAGATGATCTGCTACCCCTGCGTGTTCGAACACCGGGGCTGTATGTACATGCTGTACAACGGCAACGACTATGGCAAGACCGGCTTTGGCCTGGCCGTGATGGAGGAATCCCCATGAAGAAGATCCTGCTGGCGGGCAACGCCACCACCGCCGAGATCCTTTGCGCCTACCTTCGACAGGACACGCGCTACGACGTCGCCGGGCTCACGGTCGACGACGAGTTCGTGGCGCAGGGGGGGCTGGGTGGATACCTCACGGTGGGCCTGTCGGAAGTGGCAGCAGCGTTTTCGCCCGACACCCACCGCGTGATCATGGCCATGGGCTACAACGACCTGAACCGCACGCGCGAGACCATGTTCAGACGTCTCCGGGCAATGGGCTACGGCGTGGAAACCTACATCCACCCCGACGCCCGCGTCTACACCGACCAACCCGTGGGCGAAGGCAGCGTGGTGCTTCCGGGAGCCCTGGTAGAGCCCCAGGCGCGCGTCGGTGCCAACACCATGGTGTGGAGCAACGTCACCCTGGCTCACCACAGCATCGTGGACGACCACTGCTGGGTGGCCGCGGGCACCGTCGTCTCCGGGCAGGCCCGGGTGCTGCGCAACACTTTCCTGGGCGTGGGCTGCACCGTGGTCAACGCCATCACGGTGGGAGAATTCAACGTGATTGGCGCGGGTGCCCTGATTTCGCGCGACACCAAACCCCACTCGGTCCACCTCGCTCGCTCTGCCGAGCCCTTCCGCTACTCGTCGGAAGACTACGTAAAGCATTTCGGAATCTGAACATGAACAACAAACTCGCAGAGGTGCTCGCTGAAGTTTTCGGACTGCGCGTCCCCGAAATCCAGCCTGAACTTCAGAAGTCCGAAGTGGGTACCTGGGATTCACTCAAGCAAATGGATCTGGTGTTGTCCCTCGAACAGGAGTACGGCATTGAGCTGGACATCCCCGACATCCTGCGCATGACCTCGGTGGCTGAGATCGTGGCCGTCCTCAAGGACAAGGGAGTGAACCTTGGAAGTTGAAGGTGCCGTCGCGCTGGTGACCGGTGGGGCGCAAGGCCTTGGTCTGGCGATTGCGCGCAGGCTGGCGGACGATGGCGCCACCGTGGTGGTGGCCGACCGGAATCCCCAGGCACTGGCCGCCCTGGCAGAGGGGCTGGAAGGTGTGTCCATGGACGTGACCGACCCCGAGCAGGTGAGGACAGTGGTGGCGGGCATCGTGGAGCGCCACGGTCGCGTGGACATCCTGGTCAACAACGCGGGGGTGATCTTCAGCGAACCTTTCGTCAACGTCATGAATCCGGCCGGGATCATGCATGACTATGGCCGGTTCCGCGCTTCGCTCACCGTGAACCTCGACTCCGTGTTCATCGTCACCGCCGCCGTGGTGGAGCACATGGTCAAGCGCCGGATCAAGGGCGCCATCGTCAATATCAGTTCCATCAGCGCGTGTGGCAACGAAGGCCAGACGGCCTATTCCGCAGCCAAGGCGGGGGTCAACGCCATGACCGTCACCTGGGCCAAGGAACTTGGCCGCTGGGGCATCCGTTCCAACGCCGTGGCGCCGGGCTTCATCGGCACCGATTCCACCCGCCAGGCCCTCAACGAGACCGTGCTCAAGCACATCCAGACGAGCACGCCGCTGCGCCGGCTCGGGCGGGCCGCCGAAGTCGCGCAGGCGGTGATCGCCTTGGTCGAGAACGACTTCATCAACGGCACCGTGCTCGACGTCAATGGCGGCCTGACGATCTGACATGGAGCAGCTGTCTCCTGCGCAGTACGATGCCGCCTGCGATCTCTACCAAGGCCATGGCGCGTACTTCCCGCTGATCGCAGCGGTGCTGAACAACACACAGGACGGCGCGATTTATGCCGACTGTGCGGAGCAGCCTGTGCAGGTCTATGTGGAACACGCCTTCGGCTTCGCGCAAGCTTTCGGCAGAACCGTACCGGCATTCGAGCACGCCCTGCAGCGCTACCTGCTGGTCGACAAACATTTCCGGTCTGCGAAAGTGCGGCTCTACACGCCGGACATCCCGGCGTTTCTGCAGGGCGGCGATTGTCACGAACTGCGCTCTTGGCGCCAGCATTTCCAACTCAACGTCAACCGGTCACCATCTGCCGGGGACGTCGCAGGTGCACCTTCGAGGGGCGTGAGCCTGGTACCGGCCGACGCCAGTAACGTGGACCTGATCGAGCAGGCCTTTGGCGTCGTGGGCCGCTTTTGGCGCACGCGTGAGGATTTTGCCAGGCACTCCAACGCCGTGCTGGCCCTGGTTGAGGGGAATGCGGCCGCTCTCTGCTACGCCGCTGCCGTGGCCGGCGACAGGGCAGAGATCGACGTTCTCACGTTGCCCGCCTACCGGCACCTGGGTCTGGCCAAAGCTGCAGTGCGCGTGTTCAACCAGCGCTGCCTCACGCAGAATGTGATGCCGTTGTGGGACTGCTTCACCAATAACACCGCCTCCATGGCCCTGTGCCAGTCGGTCGGCTTCCTCCCACTCGGTGAACCCTACCCGTTCTTCACCATCAACCGATAGACCTGCACATCAGCATGTCCGCGAAGACCCTACACCACCACAACCTGGCCCACCTCTTCGACGAGGTACTGGCTACCCACGCCGCACGGCCAGCGTTGCACTACGACGAAGCCCTACATTCCTTCAGCGAGTTGGGCAGCTGGATCGAATCACTGGCCGCGCTGCTTCTGTCCAAGGGCCTTCAACGGGGCGACGTCATTGCCATCGGGCACGACAAACATCCCCTGTCGTACGCCCTCATGCTGGCCGCACTGCGGCTTGGTGTGGCGTATGTGAACATCGACGTCGGCTCGCCCAACGCACGCACCGCCCGCATTTTGCAGGTCAGTGCGCCCGCGCTGCTCTTCTACGATGCCGCCGACTGCCACGCAGCCATGACCGAGCTGGCTAGCGCTCAAGGCTGTGAACTGCTGTTGCTCGAAATGTCCATGCTGCCAACAACCGACGAGGCAGACCGTGAACGGCAGCGCCAGTGCTCGCGTGCTGTGGACGGCGCGACCATCGCCTACATCATGTTCACTTCGGGCTCCACGGGTGTGCCCAAAGGCGTGGCCGTGACACACCAGAACGTGCTGCACCTCATCGCTTGGGGCCATGAGCGCTTCGGCATCTCCGAGCGGGATAACTTCGCCAACCTGAGCCCGATGTATTTCGACAATTCGGTGTTCGATTTTTACGTGGGGCTTTTTTGCGGCGCCGCCCTGAGCCCCATCCCCCGAGGTCTACTCACCAGACCGTATGAGCTCGTTCCCTACGTCAGCGCTCGCGCCTGCACCATCTGGTTCTCGGTGCCCTCAGCGCTCATGTACCTCATGGCCATGAAAGCAATCGCGCCGGGTACCCTGACCCACCTGCGCACCATCGTCTTCGGCGGCGAGGGCTATCCCAAGGTCGAGCTGAAGAAGCTCCATGACCGTTTTGCGGGCCAGGCCACGCTCGTCAACGTCTACGGCCCCACCGAATGCACCTGCATCTGCAGCGGTCACACGCTGAGCGCAGAGGATTTCCTGGATCTGGAGGGCCTGCCCACGCTGGGCCACCTCAACCCCAACTTCGACCACCGCATCCTCGACGAGGACGACCGCGATGCGCAGGAGGGTGAGCTTTGCCTGATCGGGCCGAACGTGGCGGCAGGCTATTTCAACGACCTGGAACGCACCGCTGCGGCCTTCCACACGCTCACGGATGCCAACCGGTTCATGAAACGCATGTACCGCACCGGCGATCTCGTGAAAGTGGTGAACGGCCGGCTGCACTTCGTGGGTCGCAAGGACAACCAGATCAAGCACATGGGGTACCGGATTGAACTCGAAGAGATCGAGAACGCCCTCGTGACACTGCCCCAGGTGGACCAGGCTGCCGTGATCTACCAGCGCACCCAGGCCGCTTACGGCAAGCTGGTGGCCTATGTGGCCTCCACGTCCGAGGTGGACGACAAGGCTCTGCTGAAAGCGCTTGGAACCTTGGTCCCCGACTACATGGTGCCCGCGCGACTCATCGTGCTGCCCAGGCTGCCGAAGAACGCCAACGGCAAGGTCGACCGGCAACACCTGCGCTCCCTGCTCGACCAGTGAAATGATGAGCAAGGGCACTCTCAGGTCGACGCTCGGACAGGTGTTTCGCTATGGCGTTGTCGGCGTGCTCAACAATCTGCTCGGCTACCTGATCTATCTGGTGGTGACCTGGTTGTGGCTCGATCCCAAGGTCGCCATCACCCTCATGTATCCGATAGGGGCAACAACCGCCTACTTTGGCCACGCCAAATACTCGTTCGCCTACAGTGGACAAACCACACATGGAATCTTTCGTTACATACTCGCGCATTTCATTGGCTACGGCGTCAATATTGCCTTGCTTTACGTATTCTCTGATCGGCTGATGTACCCACACCAACTTGTGCAAGCCGCAGCCATCTTTGTTGTCGCCGGCGTGCTATTTCTTATGTTCCGCTACTTCGTCTTTCCAAACCGGGGCCAAAGTTCCTGAGCCTCCACTGGTGCAGGGATTGGCGTCACCCGCAGCGGGCATCGCGGCTGGTGGTACTTCAACGCAAAGATTCGCCATGAGCAAACCCAAACCCCAAACTATCCCGTTCAACTGGCCCCACATAACGGGCAAGGAGCTCTACTACATCGCCGAGTCGCACTTCAATGGTCGCCTTGCCGGTGACGGCCCCTTCACAAAACGCTGCCACGCCTGGATCGAACAGCGCACCGGTTGCCACAAGGCGTTGCTCACGCACTCCTGTACCGCCGCGCTGGAAATGGCCGCGTTGTTGCTCGACATTCAGTCTGGTGACGAAGTCATCATGCCCTCTTACACCTTCGTCTCCACCGCCAATGCCTTCGTGCTGCGCGGCGGGGTACCGGTGTTCGTGGACATCCGCGAGGACACGCTCAACCTGGATGAACGCCTGATCGAAGCAGCGATCACGCCACGCACCCGCGCGATCGCGCCCGTCCACTACGCTGGCGTCGCCTGCGAGATGGACACCATCATGGATATCGCCAACCGGCACGGATTGAAGGTGGTGGAAGATGCCGCCCAGGGCGTGATGTCCAGCTACAAGGGACGCTCGCTGGGCAGCATCGGCCACTTTGGAGCTTTCAGTTTCCACGAGACCAAAAACGTGATCTCCGGCGAGGGGGGGGCACTCTTGGTGAACGATCCGGCAGAGGCACTGCGGGCAGAGATCATTCGCGAGAAGGGCACGGATCGCACACGGTTTTTTCGCGGCGAGGTGGACAAGTACACTTGGCAGGAGGTGGGCTCGTCGTTCTTGCCGGGTGAGCTGACTGCAGCGTTTCTTTGGGCCCAACTAGAAGAGGCCCAAGCTATTACTGCCGAACGGATAGCGAGCTGGAACCGATACCACGCGACTCTGGCATCCTTGGAAGCTGAGGGGTGGCTACGCCGTCCAGTGGTGCCGGATACCTGTGAGCACAACGCCCACATGTACTACGTCCTGCTCTCTCCAGACATCGATCGGCAGGCGGTGTTGTCGTCGCTCAAGGAGAACGAGGTTTCATCGGTGTTCCACTACGTGCCCCTCCACTCGTCACCCGCCGGGCTGCGATACGGCCGGGTTCATGCCTCGATGGAGTTCACAGACTTGCAGTCAAGCCGACTTGTTCGCCTGCCCCTCTGGATTGGAATCACTCCTGAGCAGCAGGACCGCGTGGTAGACACCCTCAGGCAAGCCATCGTCTTATGAGATATCGCGCCGGGCATTGAGCCAGCGCTTTACCCGAACCCCGTTGGCCACCTGCTCCAGATCGTGTTCGATGTCGGCAATCGCCACTTCCAGGCCGAGCGCCTGATCGATCCGGTTCTGCAGCAGCGTGTTGGCGTTGGGAGACAGGCCCTCAGGCAGATCGAACTCGTCGGCCAGCGCGCTCTGCCGCCCCGCTCGCTCGCGCTCCA
>JAZKHH010000120.1:0-9423 GCA_040385465.1 Pseudomonadota bacterium
GCGACAGCACGTAGGTGCCGATCATGATGCGGCGCTTGACCTCGGCGCCGAAGCCTTCGGCCCGGGTGCGGCGGTACATCTGCTCCAGCGGGCTGAACTTCGAGTCCGGCGTCAGAAAGTCTTTGGCGCGGTGGCCAAAGCGCACGCCGTCAAAGCGGCTCAGGTTCGAGCTGGCCTCGGCCGGCGCGATGATGTAGTACACCGGAATCGACAGCTCGGTGCGCGGCAAGCTCACCGGCACCAATGTGGCGCCGAGCTTTTCAAGCTCGCTCAGGGCCGTGCGCACCGCCTGGTGCACGTCGTCGGCCAGGGCCTGGGGAAAGAACTCCTGCGGCAGGCCGATGCGCAGGCCGGCCAGGGGCTGGGCGGCGCTGGCACCCGGGCGCGCTTGGTGCAGCGCCGCCGCGAAGTCTTGTGGCGGGCGCTGCGCGCTGGTGGCGTCGCGCTCGTCGAAGCCGCTCATGGCGCCGAGCAACCAGGCGCAGTCTTCGGCGCTGCGGGCCATCGGGCCGGCCTGGTCCAGGCTGGAGGCGAAGGCGATCATCCCGTAGCGTGAACACACGCCGTAGGTCGGCTTGATGCCGGTGATGCCGGTGAAGCTGGCCGGCTGGCGGATCGAGCCGCCGGTGTCGGTGCCGGTGGCGGCGGGCACCAGGCGCGCGGCCACCGCGGCCGCCGAGCCGCCGGAGGAGCCACCCGGCACGCGGCCGGTGTCCCAAGGGTTGCGCACCGGGCTGAAGGCCGAGTTTTCGTTGGCCGAGCCCATGGCGAATTCATCGCAGTTCAGCTTGCCCAGCGACACCGTGCCGGCCGCGGCCAGGCGCTGCACCACGGTGGCATCGAACGGGCTTTGGTAGCCCGCCAACATCTTGGAGCCGGCGGTGGTGGGCTGGGTCTGGGTGACGAAGATGTCCTTGTGGGCCAGCGGCACGCCGAGCAGCGCCCGGGTGTCGCCTTGTTGGCGCTGCGTGTCGGCCTGCGCCGCCTGCGCCAAGGCGCCCTCGGCGTCGACGTGCAGCCAGGCGCCCAGCGCCCGGTGCGCTTCAATGCGCTGCAGCAAGTGGCGGGTGAGTTCCACGCTGGACAGCGTGCCCTGGGCCAACGCCCGGCTCAAGTCGGCCACGCCCAGCTCGTGCGGCGCAGCGGTGGTGCCGGCGCTCATTCCATCACCTTCGGCACGAGGTACAGGCCGTCCTGCACCACCGGGGCGCTGCGTTGGTTGCGTGCGCGTTGCTCGGGCGCATCGGATTCGGTGACCGTGTCCTCGCGCAGCCGCAAGGCCACCTCGTCGATGGCCGACAGCGGCGTGTACAACGGCTCCACACCCTGGGTGTCCACGGCGCTCATTTTCTCGACGATCGAGAAGAAGGCGTTCAGCTGCGACAGCATGGCGGTGGATTCGGGGCCACGCAATTCGAGGCGCGCCAGGCGGGCAATGCGGTCAACGTCTTCGGGGCTCAAGGCCATGAAACAACACTCCAGATAGAGGGTTCGAAAAGAGGGGGGAAGGCGGGTCTGTTCGGAGGACGATGGGGTATTATCCCCGGCCATATTGGCGGAGATGCAGGCGCCGAAGTTTGCTTTGAATTTTGTTGGTGTTTGTTGGTTTCACTGGCCCTGCTGATGTGCGTGTTCAGGCGGCCTGTCCTTCGCAATCTGTGTCGGGTTTTCCCGGCGCTCCCCATAAGACCACAACATGTTCGGATCCTTCCGTCGCTACTTTTCGACCGACCTGGCCATTGACCTGGGCACCGCCAACACCTTGATCTACGTGCGCGGCAAAGGCATCGTGCTGGACGAACCCTCGGTGGTGGCGATCCGCCATGAAGGCGGCCCGAACGGCAAGAAAACCATCCAGGCGGTGGGCAAGGAAGCCAAGGCGATGCTGGGCAAAGTGCCCGGCAACATCGACGCCATCCGGCCGATGAAAGACGGCGTGATCGCCGACTTCACGGTCACCGAGCAAATGCTCAAGCAGTTCATCAAGATGGTCCACCCGCGCTCGGTGCTTCGCCCGAGCCCGCGCATCATCATCTGCGTGCCGTGCGGCTCCACCCAGGTCGAGCGACGCGCCATCCGCGAGTCGGCCCTGGGCGCTGGCGCCTCCGAGGTCTACCTGATTGAAGAGCCCATGGCCGCGGCCATCGGCGCCGGCCTGCCAGTGTCGGAAGCCAGCGGCTCGATGGTGGTCGACATCGGCGGCGGCACCACCGAAGTCGGCGTGATCTCGCTCGGCGGCATGGTTTACAAAGGCAGCATCCGCGTCGGCGGCGACAAGTTCGACGAATCCATCATCAACTACATCCGCCGCAACTACGGCATGCTGATCGGCGAGCCCACCGCCGAGATGATCAAGAAAAGCATCGGCTCCGCTTTCCCCGGCTCCGAGGTCAAGGAAATCGAAGTCAAGGGCCGCAACCTCTCCGAGGGCGTGCCGCGCAGCTTCACCATCAGCAGCAACGAAATCCTCGAAGCCCTGACCGATCCGCTGAACCAAATGGTCTCGGCGGTGAAGAACGCGCTGGAGCAAACCCCGCCCGAGCTGGGCGCCGACATCGCCGAGCGCGGCATGATGCTGACCGGCGGCGGCGCCTTGCTGCGCGACCTCGACCGCCTGCTGGCCGAGGAAACCGGCCTGCCCGTGCTGGTGGCCGAAGACCCCCTGACCTGCGTCGTGCGGGGCTGCGGCACCGCCCTGGAGCGCATGGAACGGTTGGGTCCCATCTTCACCTCCGAGTAAGTCCCTTGCACGCTCGGCGCTGCTTCCACCAGGTTGAGTTCGCCGACGCAACGCCACACGAGGGCGGCGAGGCGGAACGCACCTCAGGCTGGCGCAGTCCAAGCCGGGTCGCAGGGGCTGCACCATGCAACTAGGCACCATCGACCGTTCGCCGCCGCCCTTCTTCCGGCAAGGGCCGTCGGCCTTGACCAAGCTGACGCTGTGCTCGGCGCTCTCTGTGTTCCTGATGGTGGCCGACACCCGTTTCAAACTCACCCAGCCGCTGCGCGACGTGGTGGCCACGGCGCTGCACCCGGTGCAGCGCGCGCTGCTGGTGCCGCTGAGCGCCTGGCGTGGCGGACAAAATTACCTGCAAGGCGTGCAACATGCGCAGAGCATGCAAAGCAACGTGCTGCAAGACATGGCCAGCCTGGCCGAGCGCGCCAGCCGGGCCGAGCAACTGGTGACGGAAAACGCCCAGCTGCGCTCGTTGCTGAGCCTGCGCCCCGCCATGACGGTGACCTCGCAAGCGGCGGAAATCCTGTACGAGGCGTCCGATGCGTATTCCCGCAAAGTCATCATCGACCGGGGCAGCACCCAGGGGGTGGTGCCGGGCTCGCCGATCATCAACGCCGACGGCGTGCTGGGCCAGGTCACCCGCGTCTACCCGCTGAGCTCGGAGGTCACGCTGCTGACCGACAAGGATGCCGCGATTCCCGTGCTCAACACCCGCACCGGGGCCCGCAGCGCCGCCTTCGGCGGTGAAGCGCAACAGCGCGGTGGCCTGGCCCTGCGCTTCATGGCCGCCAACGCCGACGTGCAGGAAGGCGACCAGCTCAACACCTCCGGCATCGACGGCGTCTACCCGCCCGGCCTGCCGGTGGCCAAGGTGGTGTCGGTGGAGCGCAAGGTCGACTCGGGCTTCGCCAACATCAGCCTGTCGCCCATGGCCCAGATCGACGGCGTGCGCTTTGTGCTCGTGCTGGGGCCGATGAGCCAGCAGCTGCCGCCCAAACCCGAGCAGGAGGCCGAAGCCGCCGGTGCGGCCGCCAGCAAGCCTGGGGCCACGGGCCGCCGCCCGGCCCCCCGCCGAGGAGCCGCGCCATGATGCCCCGCAGCTCCGGTCAGCTGCTGCTGCCGGTCAACCCGCTGTTCTTGTGGTCGACCCTGTTGATCGCCTTTGCCATCAACCTGGCGCCGTTCGGCCGCTCGCCGGGGGTGCCCGACCTGCTGGCCCTGACCCTGGTGTTCTGGAACGTCAACCAGCCGCGCCGGGTCGGCGTGGGCGTGGCCTTCGCCTTCGGCTTGATGATGGACGTGCACGACGGGGCGGTGCTCGGCCAGCATGCACTCGCGTACACCCTGCTGAGTTATTTCGCGGTCACGATGCACCGGCGGCTGTTGTGGTTTTCGGTGCCGGCGCAAGCGCTGCAGGTGCTGCCGCTGTTCATCGCGGCACACGGCGTGTCGTTCGTGGTGCGCATGCTGTTGGGCGGCATGCTGCCGGGTTGGCCTTTGGTGCTGGCCCCGTTGTTTGAAGCCCTGTTGTGGCCGTTCGTGAGTTGGTTGCTGTTGGCGCCCCAGCGCCGCGCGCCCGACCCCGACCAGAACCGGCCGTTGTGACTGCTTTGGTGACCGTTCTTTTGTTTTAACGCGGGTGGGTGTCTTGCCATGACCGAACTGCACAACATCGAGCACGAGCTGCGGCGCTTTCGCACCCGCATCTGGGCGGCCGCCTTGTTCGTGCTGTTCGGCTTCAGCCTGCTGGTGATGCGGCTGGTGCACCTGCAGGTCGACAAGCACCAAGAACTCTCCACCCAGGCCGAGAACAACCGCATCGCGGTGCTGCCCATCGTGCCCAACCGCGGGCTGATCCTCGACCGCAACGGCGTGGAGCTGGCCAAGAACTACTCGGCCTACACCCTGGAGATCACCCCCGGCAAGTCGGTCGACCTCGACGCCACCATCGACGAGCTCTCGGAAGTGATCGAAATCCATGCGCGCGACCGCAAGCGCTTTCGCCGGCTGCTGGAAGACAGCAAGAATTTCGACTCGGTGCCGCTGCGCACCAAGCTCACCGACGAGGAGGTGGCCCGCTTCACCGCCCAGCGCTACCGCTTCCCCGGTGTGGAGGTGAAGGCGCGGCTGTTCCGCCAGTACCCGCTGGGCGAGCTGGGCAGCCACGTGATTGGCTACATCGGCCGCATCAACCAGTCCGAGAAGGAAAAGCTCGAAGGCTCGGAAGACGAGGCCAACTACCGCGGCACCAACCACATCGGCAAGCTCGGCATCGAGCAAAGCTATGAGCGCGAGCTGCATGGCGAGGCCGGCTACGAAGAGGTGGAAACCAGCGCGGGCGGGCGCGCGGTGCGGCGCATCAAGAGCAGCCCGCCGGCCCCCGGCAACACCCTGGTGCTGTCCATCGACATCAAGCTCCAGGCCTTGGTGGAAACGCTGTTCGGCGACCGCCGCGGCGCGCTGGTGGCGATGGACCCGCGCACCGGTGAAGTGCTGGCCTTCGTCAGCAAGCCGACGTTTGATCCCAACCTGTTCGTCGATGGCATCGACACCGAATCCTGGCGCGAGCTCAACGAGTCGATCGACAAGCCGCTGCTCAACCGCGCCCTGCGCGGCACCTACCCACCCGGCTCGACCTACAAGCCCTTCATGGCCATGGCCGCGCTGCGCACCGGCAAGCGCTCGCCGGGCGACATCACCTACGACAACGGCAACTACCAGTTCGGCAACCACACCTTCCGCAGCCACGGCGACGGCGGCCCGGGGCCGGTCGACATGACGCGCAGCATCGTCAAGTCCAGCAACGTCTACTACTACGCGCTGGCCAACGACCTGGGCGTGGACGCCATCCACGAGCAGCTGTGGCCGTTCGCCTTTGGCCGCGAGACCGGCATCGACATCAAGGGCGAGGTCACCGGCGACCTGCCGTCGACCACCTGGAAGCGCCAAAAATACAAGCGGCCCGACCAGCAGCGCTGGTACGCCGGCGAGACCATCTCGCTGGGCATCGGCCAGGGCTACAACAACTTCACCATGCTGCAGATGGCTTCGGCCATGTCGACCCTGGTCTCCGGCGGCCAGCGCTTCAAGCCGCGCCTGGTGCGCGAGGTGCAGGACGTGGTCACCGGTGACCGCAAGACGCTGTCGAGCAACACGATCTCACCGCTCGACTTGAAGCCCGAACACGTGGCCGTGATCACCAAGGCCATGCACGGCGTGACCAAGGAGGGCACCTCGACCCGGGTGTTCCTCGGCGCGCCCTATGCCACGGGTGGCAAGACCGGCACAGCCCAGGCCGTAGGTGTCAAGCAAAACGAAAAATACAACGCCTCCAAGCTGGAAGAGCACAAGCGCGACCATTCGCTCTACATCGCCTTCGCACCGCTGGAGTCGCCGAGCATTGCCTTGGCGGTGGTGGTGGAAAACGCCGGCTTCGGCGCGGCGGCCGCTGCGCCCATCGCCCGCCGGGTGTTCGACTACAACCTGCTGGGCCTGTACCCCAGCGAGGAAGACATCGCGCTGACCCGCGAAGGCAAGTCGGCCGCGCCGATCGGCAAGCCGCGCCCGGCGGCGTCCATCGTGCTGCCCGGGGCGGGCGACGTCCTGGCGCGCGACGTGATGATGAACACCGAGGCGGTGGCGGCCGTGGCCGCCGCAGCCGCAGCATCAGCGACCCCGCCGGCGGCGCCAGCCCCCTCGGCTTCCAGCGTTCAGCGCCCGGTCGCCACCCAGAGCGCGCCTTCCACAGCACCGCCGCGACGGGCCCCGGCGCCGGCCTTGGCGGTGCCCGGCACGGTGCCCAGCACAACGCCGGCCGCTGCTGCGCCCGGGCCGGCGGTCACGCGAACGGGGCTGCGGCCATGAGCCTGGTGTTCACCAAACCGACGGTGTGGCAACGCGTGGGGCCGGTGTTCACCGGCTTCGACGGTTGGTTGCTGCTGAGCGTGCTGTTGATGGCGGCTGCGGGCCTGTTGACCATGTACTCGGCCGGCTTCGACCACGGCACGCGGTTCGCCGACCACGGGCGCAACATGCTGATCGCCTTCGCCTTGCTGTTCGTGGTGGCGCAGGTGCCGCCGCAGCGTTTGATGACCTTGGCGGTGCCGCTGTACACGGTGGGGGTGCTGCTGTTGATTGCCACCGAGATGTTCGGCATCACCAAAAAAGGGGCCACCCGCTGGCTCGACCTGGGGGTGGTGCTGCAGCCCAGCGAGATCCTGAAGATCGCCATGCCGTTGATGCTGGCCTGGTGGTTCCAGCGGCGCGAAGGGCAGGTGGGGGTGCCGGACTTTTTGGTGGCCTTGGTGCTGCTGGCGGTGCCGGTGGGCCTGATCATCAAGCAGCCCGACCTGGGCACCGGGATGCTGGTGCTGGCGGCCGGCCTGTTCGTGATTTTCTTTGCCGGGCTGTCGTGGAAGCTGATCGTGCCGCTGGTCATCGTGGCCGGGCTGGGCATCAGCGCCCTGGTCTGGTCGGGCGACCGCATCTGCGAGCCGCAGGTCGAGTGGCCGCTGTTGCACGAGTACCAAAAGAACCGGGTGTGCACCTTGCTCGATCCCACCAAGGACCCGCTGGGCAAAGGCTTCCACATCATCCAGGGCATGATCGCGATCGGCTCGGGCGGCATCGACGGCAAGGGCTTCATGAAGGGCACCCAGACCCACCTCGAGTTCATCCCCGAGCGCACCACCGATTTCATCTTTGCCGCCTTCTCGGAAGAGTTCGGCCTGGTCGGTTGCCTGTGCCTGCTGTTCGGCTTCACCTGTCTGATTTTCCGGGGGCTGTTCATCGCCGCTTCCGCCCCCTCGCTGTTCACCCGCTTGCTGGCTGGTTCGGTGACGATGAGTTTTTTCGTCTACGCCTTCGTCAACATGGGCATGGTGAGCGGCATCCTGCCGGTCGTGGGCGTGCCCTTGCCCTTCATCAGCTACGGCGGCACCGCGATGGTGATCCTGGGGCTGGGGTTGGGGATTTTGATGTCGATTGCGCGCGGGCGCCGGTCTCAGGGTTGAGGCGCTCGGTCGGGGCCTGCTGGGCCGGCGTGGCATCGGTCGTCACTTTGCCTAATGCCGTCGTCCTGCGATGCCTTGCTGGCCTCGCGCCCATGGAGCGGTTTGCCGTCGGCCAGCGTTGGTGTTCGCACTCATGCGCGAGCCGGACGCGTGAAAAGCAATGGGCGGGCCGCACCGGCTCCGCCCATTCTCAGTCAGCGACCCTGTGCCAGCGCAACCGGCCTGGCCAGTAGAGCCATCAGGGGGCTGTGAGGCCCGTCCAAGTGGTCGTGAAGCTCAGGTCGAGCGAACCGTTTTGATCGGTGTCGCCTACGACCGTGACGTTGCCGGCGCTCACGGTGGTCGAGGTGTCGAGCCTGGCTGCCAGGTGGTTGGTGGTGATCTGGCCAGCCGTGGGCACGAACTGGCCTGAGCTGCCCACGCTGCCCGACAACGGGGTCGGCGTGTTGACCTGGTATTGCCGTTGCTGAGGCGTGCCTGCGGAAATTGCGCCGTCCAGTTTCTTGGTCATGGTGTTCGGCGTGGTCGATTGCGTCAGCAGGAGCGCTGTGTTGCTTCCCAAGGTCGTTCTCGAGGTCGCCTGGCCGCTCAGCACGACTCCCCATTGCTGGCCGCTGGGCACGGTGATGGCGTAGCCGATCACACCGCTGGAATTCGCCGTGGCTTTGATCTCGGCCACGCCTTCGTGAAGAACGGTCATGCCGTTGAAAGCAACCGAGAAACCCGTTGCACGGGCCTCGAAGTTCACGTCCACCTCGCCGGCAGCGCGGGTGGCGACGACGGCGCGGGGGGTCAGACGCGCGGTGCCCTGCACCAGAAAACCGCTGGTCAGGCACTTGTCGAACGTCAGGGTGACCTGGTCACCGATGGCGAACCCCGTGCGCGTGGCGGCCTTGGTCACGCTGGCCGATGCCGCGCCGCTGGTGCAGGCGCCGTTGAGGTTCAAGACGCGAGTGCCGCCCCCAACGTCACCGCTCAAACCCTGCAGGAATCCGGACAAAAATCCGACCCCTTGCAGGCCGGTCACGCTGGTCAGGTCGGTGAGGACATTCACGCCCGAGGCGGCCACGTTCTTGACGTCGGCCTGGGTGTAGCGCTGATCGGCCGGCTCGTCATCGTTATCGTCACCGCCGCCGCCACAGGCAACCAGGGTGGACAGTGCGAGGGCCGAGGCCAGGATTTTGTGGGGTGTGTTCATCATGATGCGGGTACGGGCAAGGTGAAAGGTGAGGCCGTAGGTCGGCCCGGCAACGCCCGTTGATGACGCCAGGCGGTGCTGCCGGCAAGCGCCTGGAATCAGGCGGTGGGCGAGAACGCGAGTCGGAGATCGAAACGGACGGCGGAAGTGTGGCGGCAGACATTCGCGCCCGCTTCCCTCTGAAGGGGGAGGGCGGAACTTTTCCGTGCAATGGCGAAGTGCGCATGAAATTCGCGCAAAGGCTCTTCACAACCGCGCAGCGCAAGGCGGCATGCGCTTCACAGCGCACCGCACTCGCTCACCCAGACCACAGGCAGCGGCAGCCTGCTCGGGTCTGGTGAATTTTCACACCGGTCGGGGCCGCCCAGCCCGACCGCCGAGCGGGTCAGCGGCCGAGCGGGGGAGCGCGCCGCGTCACCACGCCGAGAAGCTGATGTCGTCGATCCACAGCGAGCTGTATGCCCCGCCCGGGCTGA
>JAZKHH010000121.1:0-2103 GCA_040385465.1 Pseudomonadota bacterium
TTTCGGTGGGCTGGCGCGATGCGGCGCGACCATTGCTCATGGACTACGTGGACCGCCTGGCCGCTGACATCGCCCCCGCTGGCAGCGCACCCAACACCGAGCGCGCCCAGGCGATCACTCAGCGCCTGCCGATCACCATCGACATCTCCGGCCCGGTGGTGAACTGGCGTTCCCATCCGGAGCAGCCCCGGATGGAGTGGAGGCGGCACGGAGCGCCCGGAGCGAAAGGCCGAGATCCAGAAGACTGGGGCGACGACAAGGACTGGCAACAGCTGCTGCAACGAACCACTGCCGACGGCCACCGCCTCGAATTCGGCTTGAACGAAGCGGCGTTCGAGCGCCGCCCGCGTCTGTTCGGCTTCACGCTTGCAGTGTTGCTGCTGCTCACGCTGCTGGCATTTCTGTACGTGCGACGCCTGTTGCGCCCGCTGGACGACATCCGCCAGGGCGCACTTCGTTTTGGCGCCGGTGAGTTCGGACAGCCGATCCCGGTGCGCCATCCCCAAGGACCTGATGAACTGGGTGAACTCGCGGCCACGATCAACACCATGGGTCACGACATCAACCAAATGCTGGAAGCCCAGCGTGCATTGCTGCTGGCCATCAGCCACGAACTGCGCAGCCCGCTCACCCGCGCCCGGCTCAACACCGAACTGTTGCCCGACACGGCAGACGTCATGCCGCAGCGCGATGCCCTGCTGCGCGACTTGGCGGAAATGGCCCGGCTCATCAGTGATTTGCTGGAAAGCGAGCGCCTGGCGGGTCGTCATCAAGCCCTTCACCGAGAGCCCACCGAGCTGGCGGGGCTCGCTCGCGAGGTGATTGACGAACTCGCCAGCACGCAGCCCGCGGCCATCCACATCCATTTGCACACGGCGCCGCACCTGCCCGTCTTGCCGCTGGACCGCATCCGCATCCGGTTGCTGCTGCGCAACCTGCTCGACAACGCACTGCGACACAGTGCCGGCGCCCCGCTGCCGCCCGAATTGCACATCCGCCGCATGGGCGAAGCAGGGCAGGGCATTGAGCTGGAAGTGCGCGACCATGGCCCCGGCGTGCCGGACGATCAGTTGCCGCATCTGGCCCAGGCATTCTTTCGGCCCGACACCGCCCGCACCCGCAACGCCGGCGGTGTGGGCCTGGGTCTCTACCTGTGTCGGTTGGTGGCGCAGGCACACGGCGGCACATTTGCGGTGCGCAATGCAAGGCCGGGGCTTTCTGTCACGGTGAGGTTGCCGCAGGCGTGATCGCAGCGCCCGAACGACAGACAAGAAAGAAGGGAGCCACTCGGGCTCCCTCTCACCTGTATCGCCTCAAGGCCGATGGAATTCAGATCACCTGGTTTTTCTGGCGGCGGCGAGCAGCCATCAAACCAAAGGCACCCATGGCCATGAGAGCAAGTGAACCCGGCTCGGGCACATCGCCGCCGGGAGGGGCGCACAGGGCGCCGCAGTAGGTGCCGGCGAGCGACAGGACTTTGAATGCGTCTGTGCTGCGGACGCCGCCAGAGACGCTGCTAGAGCTGTACGCGCTCACGAGCCAGTAGCTCGAAAAAACGGGCGTGGAAACTGCTTGGGTGTCTCCGGTTTTCGTGCCGACGTTGAAGTAGTCACCAATCAACACCCAGCCCGCAACAGTGGATGCATAACTCGTTGGCGCGGCGGATGCGTCAGTCCATGCATAGATGGACACGTCGGAATCGTTGTAATGACTGGTGGTGTTGTCATAGCCGTTCCATCCCAGCGTGAGGCTGGTCAGGGACACTGACTCGGTGAACTTGAAGATCAGTGCATCCAGGCCGTTGTAGTTGTCCAGGGCGTGCGGGCCATTCGTGTTGGATTCGTCCTTGTTTTGAACCCCCAAGCCGCCGCCCCAAGCCCGCACGGTGGCGTCTGTGACGCTGCCACTGATTACCGAGGTGGCACGCACGTCCACCCCACTGCCGCCGCAGGTGCCGAAACTGCCGGCCGCAGCAACGACGTTGCCGCTGTCACCGCACCCTCCGTACGAGGCCGTCCAGTTCGTGGCGGCTTGCGCAGACGCTCCAGCAGTCACCAGGCAAGCCGCAGTGATGGCGCGAAAGAGGGTGGAGGAAGCAATTTG
>JAZKHH010000122.1:0-21476 GCA_040385465.1 Pseudomonadota bacterium
CCGCCGTCACCTCGTGCATCCACATGGTCATGTTGCCGGACAGCCAGGCCAGCCATAGGTAACGAAAGCCTGCAGCCCGAAACGGTTCGAGCAGGGAGTCTGAGGGAGTGGGTGGCATCAGGTCGGTTGGCCCAAAGCCCTGAGCGAGCCGCAACGGAAGAGGTTCATGTGATTCACGCGCTCTTGGGCTTGGCCATGTCGACGATGTCGGCCATGGTCGGGTTGTGGGCCAACATGCCACCGTCGGCGATGTACGTCTGACCATTGATGTAGCGCGCTTCAGCAGACGCCAGGAAACACACCAGCGCGGCAATGTCTTCAGGTTCGCCGAATTCGGGCACCAGCAAATGGCGCTGCATCACATCGATCACACTGGCCGCCGCACCGCGTGTGCCCGGTGTCAGAACCAGGCCCGGAGCAACGGCATTGCAGCGCACGCCCTGGGCGCCGTGGTGGGTGGCAATCTGACGCGTCAGGCCGATGATGGCCGCCTTGGAGACGCTGTAGGCCATGCGCGTGATGTCACCTGAAAATCCGCCGGTCGATGCGGTGTTCACGATTGCCCCGCCGCCCTGGGCGATCATCGTGGGCAAAGCGAACTTGCAACCTGCCAGGTAACCGCGCAGGTTCACCGCCATGACCTTATCCCAGACCTCGAACTCGATGTCGATGGCATTCTTGTCTTTGGCGTGAATGGCGGGAGAACTCAGTGCCGCGTTGTTGTGCAGCACGTCCAGGCGACCAAAGCGATCGATCGTTCCGCGCACGAGTTGTTCGATGCTGTGCACGTCGGCAGCGTCAAAGACCTGCGCGTGGGCATGCGAGCCCAGTTCTGCGGCGAGTGTCGCGGCCCGTTCGGCGTTGAGATCCGCCACGACCACGGTGGCGCCTTCGGCGACGAGGCGCCGGCAGGTGGCCTCACCAATGCCGGATGCGCCCCCGGTGACGATGGCAATCTGGTCTTTGAAACGACCCTCGTGCGGGCCGGGCAGGGTGGGCTTGCTCATGGTGTTTCTGCTGTCGTGGTGGCGAAGCCGCGAAACTGTTCCAGGTTCACGCTGGTGTCCGTGGGCGGTTGCAGGAAGTAGCGCACGTGAAGGGTGCCCGGGCCAAACTGGTAGGTCTCGATGCTCTCTATCACCTGGCTGCTACCCACGATGCAGTTGCGGTGGTGCACAGCGGCCTCGTTGCCGTTGATGATGGTGTTCACCACCTCCAGGCGAAACTGGTGGTTGTGTTTGTCGAACATCTCTTCGATCACGAGCCAGCCGTCCGCCTGCTCTGCACGGCCCACGTATTCGATGGTCAGCTGGGTGGGGGCCACCTCACGGTACAGCGCCAGCAAGCCAGCCTTGTCGTGCTTGTTCCAGCAGCGGACCTGGCCACTCATGAAGCGTTCAATCTGCTCGGGGTTGATGGGGGACATGGATTTCTTTCGGTCAGGGTTGGCGAACGAAATAGCGCACGGTGAGCTTGCCGCTGTCGAAGCGGTACAGCTCAATCGTCTCGATAACCACCGAGCTGCCGCGAACCTTGTTGCGGTTGTGGCAGGCGGCCTCGTTGCCGTTGATGATCAGGGCGACTTCTTCAATCTCGATCTTGGCGCTCTGCTGTGCCCACATGCCTTCGAGCACCGGCCAGCCAGGGCCAGCGGGGCCACGGCCCACGTACTCGATCTGCAAGCCGTCGGGGGCTGCTGCGCGGTAAGCGGCGAAGAAGCCTTCCTTGTCGCCCTGGTTCCATGCCTGCACCTGGGTGTGCAGGAAGTGTTCAATGGTGGATACGTTCATGGTGGGTTCTCCGGTTCATACGTCGATGCCACGAACGTTGCGCGCCGTGCCGTTGCGTTTGTCGCTTTCGCCCCAGGCCATCCAGCGGTCGGGTTCTCGTGTGTCACCCACTTGACGCCAGCGCCCTTCCTGCTGGGCGGTGATGGGAAAGCCGCCCACGAAGTCGGTCATCCGGCCTTTGGGGTCGGGCAAGAACTCCCATGTTTCCTGGCCATCCAGCACGATGCGCGCCTCTTCGGCGAACCATCCATTGGCCTCGTGACGCACGGTGCCCTCGGTGTGGGTGGTGCAGCGGACTTCGCCCTTCTCGTTTTGGACGATGGCGTAGCCCAATTTGTCGTGACCGACCAGGAACGAGCCGACGTCCCAGGTGCCGTCCTTGTAGATGGTGGCGAAGTTCCACCAGATGACGTGCATCTTGTTGTTGACCACCAGGTCCTTGTGCATGTGGATGGCGGCGCCCTCGGCCATCCAGGCCTGGTCCAGGGAAATCATGCCCTTGACCTTTTTTCCCTCGCAGGTGCCCTGCACGTCGTAGAGCTGTGCAACGTAGAAGGTGCCCCAGTCCACCCCGGGCAGGTACCACTGCATGCCATTGCCGATGAGCTTGCCGCTGAGGTCGAACAGGCCGTCTTCCCTCCAGCTGAAGTCGGTACCCGAGGCGGTCAGTCGCCAGGGTTGCCCCGGGTCTTCCGGGTGGCTCGACCACCACGCGGTGTCGCCATCGAGTCCGCGCGCCGGGAACATGGTGAGCGCCCTGGGGGCGATCTTTTCCTTGTCGATGCGGATGTTCTGGTCGTCCAGGCGGGTGCTCTGGTAGATGAACTTGGTGGGGTTGGGCGTGCTGCCCGGTGCGTTGAGGGCGCGCACCATGGAATAGATGTGGCCCTCCTCGTCGCGCACGCTGCCAAACGGCATGTGCTTGGTGAGCTTGAGACCAAAGTGGTCACGCAGGTCGGCCAGCTTGGCGCCGCTGACCTTCTGCGGGCCGACCAGGCACTGGTAGCCGAAGTCGGAACGCTCGGGGATCGTGTCAAAGGTTCGCATGATCGGTAGGGTCCTTGCTCAGTCCCAGATCACATGCACGCTCTTGGCGCCACGCAGGTGGGCGCCTTCAATTTTTGGCGCGGGTTGCTCGGGGTCGAGCCGCACGTTGGGGAAGAGATCCAGAATGCCGTTGATCGCGCAGTTCAACTCGAGCTTGGCCACAAACTGACCGATGCACATGTGCGGTCCGAAGCCGAAACCGAACGACGGTTTCTGGCGGCGGTCGATGTCGAACACGTCCGGGTTTTCGAAGGCGCTCTCGTCGCGGTTGGCTGCAGCGACCATGCATTGAACAAAAGAGCCTTTGGGGATCAAGACGTCGCCGATCTGCACGTCGGCCGAGGTTTCCCGCACCTTGAAAGTGGATGAGGGCTCAAAACGCACGGCCTCGTCGATCAGCTTGGCCACCAGATTGCGGTCGTTGCGCACGCGGTCGATCAGGCCGGGAACGGTCAGCAGGAATGTCATGGCGGCGCTGAAGGTTCGCGTGGTGGTTTCTCCGGCGGCCGGCAGCAATGAACGTGCGAAGGTCGCAACCTCGTGGTCGTCGAGCTTGTGACCTTCGTATTCGGCGTTCATCAGGCGGGTGATCAAGTCGTCGCCCGTGGCGCCCTCGGCGCGGCGCCGCTGCACCTGCTCCATCAGCGCGTCGTACAGGCTTTTGACCGCAATGGCCGCGATCCGGCGACCTTCCTCGGCCTTGGCTTTGTCGAGCTGGTTGGCCGCCAGCATGGACAGTGCCCAGGTCGCGTACTGGTTGTACTGATCGGGTTTGTCTTCAGGGAAGCCCACCAGCGCGTACATCGCGCGCACCGGGAAATGCAGACCCATCTCCATGAGGTCGGCCTTTTTGTTGGGTACCAGGGGTTGCAGGAAGTCTTCACGCGCAACCCGATCGATCTTCGGACGCCACTTGTTCACGTTCTCCGGCATGAAGGCCGGCTGGAGCAGGGAGCGCACCTTGCGGTGAGCTTCGCCGTCCATGCCCAGGATCATCAGCCCGTCCCACACCTTGCCCATGCCTTCAAGGATGAAACTGCTGGTGAAGGTGTTGGCGTCCTTGAGCACGTTCATCACGTCCTGGTACTGAAACACCGCGTAGGTCGGTTTGGTCTGAAGTCCGGCATTGGTCGGAACCCCCAGGAACTTGGCGATGAAGTCACCTTCGTAGACGCGTGTGGTCATGCGCATATCGCGGCATGCGGCATACAGATCGTCTGTCTTGCCGCGGTAGGTGTCGGACACGCTGGCATAGGCGGCTTCGAGCTTCTGGGCGTTGTCGGTACTGGCTTTGGTGGTGGTGTTCACGGAGCGGCTCCTTCAGGGTTGGAAGTGGGTTTCAATGGATGGATGGGCGCCAGGGTGGCGCCACCCTCGACCAGCAAAGAATGCCGGTGATGCGGGCGGCTTCATTCGAGGCCAGGAACAGGACAAGTGGTTTCATTTGAGGTAACGC
This sequence comes from Pseudomonadota bacterium, assembly GCA_040385465.1. GTDB lineage: Bacteria > Pseudomonadota > Gammaproteobacteria > Burkholderiales > Burkholderiaceae_C > CANHBY01. The sequence continues at coordinate 4,294 of JAZKHH010000122.1, forward strand.
TTCACTCGAGCGGCCGCAATGCGGCCTGGCAGGCCGTTGATTCCGCCACCGGGATGGATACCCGCACCACCGAAAAACAAGCCCTTGACCGGGAGCGTCTCGCCGCCGAGCCCAAAGGCGGGCCGCATGAGTCCGGTGCGCGAGGCGCCGGTGTCGATGTGCACCACACAGCCATTGGGCACGTTCAACCGGCGAGCGAAATCGGGGGCAGCTTCCGCGCGGCGACCGATCTCCAGTGACTTGATGCCGGGCAGGTAGACATCCGTCTGGTCGATGACCTGCTGCGTCACCGAGGCGCGGATGGCGTCCCATCCTTCGCTCGGCTCCAGTGGCATGGCGATCGGGTAGAGGTATGCGATGTCCTGGCCTTCGGGGGCCTGTGTGGGGTCGACGGCGCTGGGCGCCGTGGCCCACAGATAGGGCAGGGCCGACACCTCGCCGCGAGCCGCACATTTGAAGTTGTCGAGCACGGCTTCCACTGTGCCGATCAGGAGAACGCTCTTGCGAAGGCTCAGTCCGTCGCTGCGCAAGGCTTCGTGGCGGCTGGCCTGCACCTGGCCACTGAGTGCGATGTCGATCTTCATCGGGGAGCCGCCGTGGCCATTGGCCGGGGCCAGATCCACTCGCGTGAGAAAGCGGCGTTCGACAGCGCCCGGCGTGACCATGTGCAGCGCCACTTTCGGATGCACCGCAGCGATCACACTGCGCGATGAAAGCATTTCACCGCTGGCCAGCAGCACGCCGTGCGCTTGCCCGTCGTGCGCCACGATTTCGACCACTGGGGCATTCAGTCGGATCTCGCCGCCGAGCTCTTTCAGTCGGGCGGCCAGCGCGTCGGAAAGCGTCTGCATTCCCCCCACAGCACGCCCCAGGCCAAAGCGCTGGATGAAGCCCAGCAGGGCGAAATAGACACCGGTGGCTTCACCCGTGATCGGGCCGGCCGCGCCCAGCAGGCAGCACAGAGCGGACTGTGTGACCGGATGCTCGAAGCGCTCCATGATCGAGGTGTAAGCAGGGCTTCCGATCAGGCCCATCAGCTCCGGCTTCATGTGCCGGTTCTTGATCAACACCTTCAACGCCTGCCACTTTGCTCCCAGGTTTTTCTGGGCTGGATCGACCCGCATCATGGGAATGGCCAGGTCGATGAAGGTATTCACCAGTTTCATCAGGGCCAGGAATTCTCCGGCGTCCGCTGCACTGAAGCGCCGTATTTCTGCAGCGGTCTGCTCTGCGCTGCGACCAAATACCAGCGAACTTCCATCGGGGTGCAGGTACACATAGCCGGGATCCATTTCGGTCTGGCGGAAACCATGGCGCTCCAGTTCCAGTTCCACCGCCATCATGGGATGCACGCGCAGGGACATCAGATCCAGCGCGCATGGGTGCACCAGATGGTTCGGAGCTTCGGGGATGAGGTAGCCGGACGAAGCCATGCCCCCGACCTTGGCGAGCGATTCGAGGACGACGACCTTGCGGCCTTCTTGAGCGAGGTAGCAGGCACTGGCCAGGCCGTTGTGGCCTGCGCCAATGACGATGGTGTCGTAGGGTGTGGTGGTGCTCATGGGGACTTCAGGCAAGGGAAAAAGCGGACTCAGAGGGGGCTGACCGGTTTCCACCAGTGCAGGTGGGGGGATGCGTCCTGCAGCAATCGCCAGGCGGTGTCGACAGCGCGGCGTGCTGAGGATCGCTCCATGCCCAGGCCCCGCAGCAGCATGGCCACGGTCTCGCGGATGCCGCCGCCATCGAGTTCACCTGTCCTGGAGATGCGTCTTGCACCTTCGACACTGGTGCCGATCACCAGGTCGAAGGCGGCCTCGATGGAGTCGAATTCAAAGACGCCTTGATCGCGCCCAAAGCGCAGGCTTCGGTAGACCAGCTGGCGTCGAGGATCGTCGCCGCTGATGCGGTCAACCATGTCGGCGTGGGAAATGATGGCGCCGTGGGGTGGGTCCATTGCCGCACGAGCCAGCGCCATCAGGGGGCCTGTGGCCAGCATCACAGCGGCATCGTTCAGCGGCCCGAACAGTCGATCAAAGCTGAGCAGCATCTCGTTGGCCGCATCCCGACCCAACTCGGACAACACCTCGTCGAGCGAGTCGAAGTATTTGTAGAAAGTGCCTCGGGAGACATCGGCCGCACGGATGACGTCGTCAATCACGGGACGGCGTCCCCCTGTGCTCTGGCTGTAGACGGCTCTTGTCGCTTCGATGAGCCGTTCGCGCATGCGTGCTCGCCGCTCGCTCGCCACGCGGTGGCGATGATCCGCTGCGGGCGGCTCATCATCCAGCGGTTCGATCGGGATCTGGCGAGCGTTCATGATTTCTTTAAAGTGAACAGATAAGTCAATTGTGATCATATAAAATCATAGTGACATAGGTGTTAACTATGACTTGCGACGGGTTTACGCGCATGTTTTTCTGTGTTAAATGATGCAGAAAGTGAATATCTGTTCAAATAAAACGAGCTCCTGCACATGTTGTGGGGAGCGAGTGGGAGACTCGCCATGGACCTGGGAATTTCTGGCCGCAAGGCCATCGTCTGCGCTTCATCGCGCGGCCTTGGGAAGGCCTGCGCCGTAGCACTTGCTCGCGAGGGGTGTCTGGTGGTCATCAATGGCCGCAACGCTGAAGCGCTCCAGGCGACCGCCGCTGAGATCGCGGAGATGTCGGGGAAGACGCCCGTTGTTGTGGTGGCCGATGTGAGCACCGCTGAAGGACGCACGGCGCTGCTGGCCGCCTGCCCGTCCCCTGATATCCTGGTGACCAACAACGGCGGACCCGCGCCGGGTGATGCCGGGCAATGGGACCATGCCACCTGGATCGCAGCCGTCGAGAGCAACATGCTCAGCGGCATTCTGCTGATTCAGGCCGTGGTTCCAGGCATGAGGGAGCGCCGGTTCGGTCGCATCGTCAACATCACGTCGGCGATGGTGAAATCACCGAAGTTGATGCTCGGGCTTTCCACCGCTTCGCGTGCTGGCCTGACCGCTTTCTCGAAAGCGATGTCCAACGAAGTGGTGCGGGACAACGTCACCATCAACAACCTGCTGCCCGAGCGCATCGAGACCGATCGGATCCAGTACATAGCTAGGCAGCTGGCCGAGCGTCGGCAGATACCTCTGGAGCTGGCCCGCGCCGAATTGCTAAAGCCGGTCGCCGCCAGGCGATTTGGCCGACCCGAAGAGCTGGCCGATGCCTGCGCCTTTTTGTGTTCTGCGCAGGCCGGCTACATCAGCGGCCAGAACCTTCAGGTGGATGGCGGCAGCTACGAAGGTCTGATTTAGCGCAAGCGACCAGAGAGCGTTTTCCAGTCTTCGGGCGGCGTTTCGGTCTCTGCAAAATCCAGTTCCACCTCCACCCCGTTGGGGTCGTTGAAAAAAAGCTGCCATGTCCGGTTCGTTCCTGGCGCACGGATCAATTGCAGGCCCACCTCGTGCGAGCGCAAGCTGGCCACGGTGTCCGCCAGGCCCTCAGCCCAATAGGCCATGTGGTCGAGGGCACCCCGTCGCGGTGTCGGCATGCTCTCCACCACCACCACATGCAGAACGGGTTGGTCATGGACATAGAGCCACAGCCCGGGCACCGGGAAGGCTGGTCTGGGCCCTTCGCGCATACCCAGCAGGTCAACGTAGAAAGCGCGAGTGGCTTCCAGTTGATCGGTCACGATGGTGAAGTGGTCGGGTCGCTTGATCACAACAGACTCCTTCAGGTGCGGGAACGGTGGGCATTCCGGTGGAGGTGCATGACCAGCAGAAAGCCCACCACGGACAGCAACCCCGAGACAAGAAAAACCTCGGCGAAACCGAAGCCGGACGCGACGAACCCCATCAAGGGCCCGGCAAGGCCAACCGCCAGATCAAAGAAGAGCGACAGCGCACTGAGCGCTGCACCGCGATTGGCTTGGGGTGTGCGCTCCAGTGTCTCCACTCCCAGACCCGGGTACACCCAGGAAACGCCGAGTCCCGTCAGCCCGGCGCCCAGCATCACCAACTGGGGTGACGGAGCCTGCCAGATCATCAGCATGCCCAGGCTCTGTACGAGCATGCAGACGGCCACCACACGGTAGCCACCAAAGCGCGGCAGCAAATTGGGTGAGACCAGTCTGGCGGCGATGAACGCGACGCCGAAACTGGTCAGGCAATAGGCCGCGTTCTCCCATCCCAGGCTGTCGAAATAGAGAGCGATGAAGGCCGCCAGGCTGCCAAAGCCCACAGAACTGCACGCCATGGCGATGCCATTGGGCATCACCGCCAGAAACACATGTCGAAATGGAAGCCTGATCCCCGGCAAAACGGGCGCTGACGGCCGGCTGAACGCCAGCAACATGGGGACGAGGCCGAGCAGGGCGGTGAAAAGCCCAATGCCGGCGAGGTGCATGCCGTCACGGACCAAAACGCCCAGTGGGGCTCCCAATGCGGTTCCACCGTAGGCGGCAATCCCGTTCCACGACATCACGCGAGCTGTGTTGTTGGTGCCGTACATGCCGATGGCCCAGATGCAGCTCGGTGTCGAGATCAGGGCGGCTGACACGCCAAGAACCACACGCCCCGCCAGGAGCAGCCCTGTGCCGAGCCAGAGCTGCGCGTGCAGGCCGATGGCGAGGCTGGTCAAGGCGCCGCTGAGAACCAGTCCGGCGAGCCCGCACAACACCACACGTTTGGAGCCGAACCGGTCGGCCAGCTGGCCGCTCAACGGGCGTGACAGCAGGGTGGCCAGGTACTGCACGCCGATCACGATGCCGGCAAAAACCGGACTCATGTTCAAGTCATTGAGGACGTAGCCAGGCAACACGGCCAGTGGAAGTCCGTTGCAAAGGCAGGCGGCAAAGTTGAAGCTGACGATGGAAACGATCCCGAGGGTGATCCGCCCGGGACGTGTTGCAGGGTCGCTCATGGGGGTGTCTGAACCCATTGGATCGGGGTCTGGACCGCGCCCGTACCCCGACCGGGTGCAGCGGGAATTACTGCACGGCGGGCAGGCGCACCACCATGCCGTTCAGCGCGGTGGTGACCATCAGCTGACAGGACAGTCGGCTGTTGGGCTGGCGGGGCTCACCCGTGCAATCCAGCATGGCATCTTCCGTCTCATCCATCGAGGCCAGTTGATCGGCCCACGGCTGCTCGACATACACATGGCAGGTCGCGCATTGGCAGGCACCGCCACAGTCGGCGTTGAGACCAGGGAGGCCGCTGGCGAGGGCAGCCTGCATCACGCTGGTTCCTTCGGTGACTTGCAGCTCGGTTCGTTGGCCATCGGGGGTGATGCAGATGATGTTTGGCATGGGATCTCCTGAAAATAATGGGGCGTTACAGCGATCGGCTGATGATCTCTTTCATGATTTCACTGGTGCCGCCGTAGATGCGCGCCACCCGGGCATCGACCCAGGCTCGGCTGATCATGTACTCGCTCATGAAGCCGTAGCCGCCGTGCAATTGCAGCAGCTCGTCAAGGATTTTTCCCTGCATTTCGGAGCCCATCAGCTTGCACATGGCGCCGACCTCAGCGCTGAGTTCACCCCGCATTGCTTTTGCAAGGCAGTCATCGACAAACACGCGCAACATGGTGGCTTGGGCCTTGCACTCGGCGAGCTTGAACTTGGTGTTCTGGAAGTCGAACACCGTCTTGCCAAACACCTTGCGGTCGCGTGTGTACTGGATCGTCTGATCGAGCAGCGATTCGATCGAGGCCGCTGCGCGGATGCCGATGATGGTGCGTTCCCACGCCAACTGGTGCGTCAGGTACTTGAAGCCTTGCCCCTCTTCTCCGAGCCGGTTCTCCAACGGGACCGACACGTAGTCGAAAAAGAGCTCGGAGGTGTCCTGACCCTTCAAGCCTATCTTCTCCAACCGGCGCCCCTTTGAAAAACCAGACTGGTCGGTCTCGACGCAAATCAGGGTCAGCTCTTTGGCGGCCGGATCCAGCTTGGTGGCTGTGACCGCCAGGTCAGCGTTGCCACCGTTGGTGATGAAGGTTTTCTGGCCGTTGATGGTGTAGCTGTCGGCGTTGCGCACGGCGGTGGTGCGCATGCTGCGCAGGTCGCTGCCCACGCCGGGTTCGCTCATCGCGATCACGCCCACCATTTCACCGCTGACCATCTTGGGCAACCACCGCTGCTTTTGTGCTTCGGTCCCGTAGGCCACGATGTAGGGCGCCACGATCTCCGAGTGCGTGGTGAAGCCCACGGCCGTGGCGTTGACCCGCGCGAGTTCTTCGATCATCACGGCGGAGTGGCCGAAATCACCACCAGCGCCACCGTATTCCTCGGGCACGGTGGAGCACAGCAGGCCGGCATCTCCGGCCTTGATCCAGATGCTTTTGGGGACGATGCCTTCTGCTTCCCAGGCATGCAGGTGGGGCACGATCTCGCGCTCGATGAAACGTCGGGCCTGATCGCGAAATTGCTCGTGGTCTTCTCGGAATACGGGGCGCATGGCAATGTCCTGGTGCTGGGTTCCGGTTATCAACGGCCGGTGAACTGCGCAGGGCGCTTGTCCAGAAAAGCGTTGACAGCTTCAAGGTGGTCTTCGGTGTGGTGGGCCAGTGCCTGGTAAGCCGCGGAGAGTTCCAGCAAGGTGTCCAGGCGCACATGCTGGCCTTCTCGCAGCAGTCGTTTGGTCAGCCGCAGCGCATGGGACGGGTTGAGTGCAATCCGCTGGGCCAGCGTTTGCGCGTGGGCCAACAACTGATCGGCAGGGACCACCTCGGCGACCAGTCCCCAGGCGAGGGCCTTGGCTGCATCGATCGTGTCGCCGGTGAAGGCCAGCAAGCTGGCTTTGGGCATGCCAATCACGCGCGGCAGCAACCATGCACCACCATCGCCCGGAACGATGCCTACCTTGACAAAGCTCTCGGCAAACAGTGCTTTGTCGCTGGCAATGCGGATGTCGCACATGCAGGCCAGATCCAGGCCCGCGCCGATCGCCGGGCCATTGACGGCCGCAATCACCGGGACATCCAGTTCGTACAGAGCCAGCGGTATGCGCTGGATGCTGTCCCGGTAGCTGTCGCGCACCTGGTAGGGAGTGCCCGCAAAGATGCCACCGCGCTGCTGCATGTCCTTCACGTTGCCACCGGCACAGAAGGCACTGCCTTCGCCGGTCAGCACCAGGACCTTGATGCTGTGGTCGCTGCGGATCTGGCGGCACAGGTCCACCACTTCGTTCATGTGCGCTGGATCGGTCAGTGCGTTTCGGGTTTCGGGCCGGTTCAGGCGGGCCGTCAGCACGGCGCCGTCGCGCTCGATGAGCAAGAAGGGGGCTGGGTTTGGAAGGCTCATGGTGTTTCAACCGGTGATGGGGACAAGGCGGCAAGATGGCCAGCGGTGACAGCGGGCCACAACGAGGTCGCACCACCTTGCGAGACGGCTCGACCCAGCCGTTGTGCCCAGTGGCCCAGGTTGCCAAACTCACTGCGCCAGGCCCATAGGCGGCGGGTTCCCTGCTGCAAGGCGTGTTCATGCGTGAAGCCAATGGCGCCATGCACCGCGTGCGCCATGGCCGCCACTGCTCCGGCCGCTTCAGCGCCGCAGACCTTGGCGGCGGCGATTTGCCATGCGGCCAGTTGATCATTGGACTCCGCGAAAGCGGCCTCTGCGCTGACGACCGCACTGCCCGTGTGCTGTGCCATTTGCGCCAACTGGTGCTGGATGGCCTGAAACGCGCTGATGGGTTTGCCAAACTGAACGCGCTCCGTGGCGTAGCGGGTGCTCAGGTCCAGCGTGGTTTCGAGCGCGCCGGCCATCTGGGCCGTGCGCAACATGGCACCGCCCCACCAGAGCAGGTCGTCGGACCATTGGTCAGGCAGCATTGCGGTAGCGATCGGTGTGGCGTTCTTGAAACCAAGATCGTCGCGCGGCTCGCCGGCGGTGTTTCGTTTTGTGCTGATCTCGGCATCGCGACGTGACAGCACTACCAGCATGGTTTGTTCGCCGGGTATGAGGCTGATGACCTGTTCCACATCGCGACCCCAAGGTACATCGAACAGCGTGCCGCTGACGCCGGCTCCGTCCATCGACAGCGTGCTCCGCATGGCGATACCCAAGGGCGCGTTGCGGGCTTGCAGGCCACAGCGGCCCAGCACCCAGTTGGCCAGCATGGTTTCGGGCAGGGGCAGAGGCAGGTTGTGTCGTCCCGCCGCCTTCACCACACCGACCAGATCGCCCCAGGAGGCACCAGATCCTCCTTGATCTTCCGGTGCCGCCGCCACGGCAAAGCCCGACTCTTCAATGGCGGCCCACAGCTCGGTGGGCCATTGGCCTGCCTCGCAATGGCGAATCAGGTCCGGGGTGACGAGATCGGTCAGCAGGCGTTCGATGGTGGATTCAAACAGTTCGCGCATGGTGATGTTCTCAACGCAGTCCCAGACCGCGGGCAATGATGCCGCGCAGGATTTCCCGTGTGCCTCCGCGCAGCGAGAAAGAAGGTGCCATTTGCATCAGGGCCGCCAGCACTTGAGCGTGGTCGCTGCCGCCATCGACGGTGGGGGCCACATCGAGCACCTGTTGAGCGAGTTCAGGGATTTCCTGCTCGAATGCGGCGCCCAGGTCCTTCAGGCATGAAGCGGCCCAGGCCGGATGGCCGCCGTCGGCCAGCTCGGCCGTGACAGAGAGCGACATCTGGCGCAGCACGACCAGTCGGGCACTGAGGCGGCCCACCGCGTTGGCCTGCAGCGCATCGGGCTGAGGACCGACCGAGTCGATGAGCGTATGCAACAAGGCAATGCTGCTCAGGAAGCGTTCTGGTCCGCTGCGTTCGAACGCGAGCTCCGCAGTGACCTGTTCCCAGCCCTGGCCTTCGGTGCCGATCAAGGCGTCGGCTTCCAATCGAACGTTATCGAGGTAGACCTCGTTGAAGTGCTCGCCGCCGGCCAGGTCCCGGATCGGGCGCACGGTGACGCCGGGCGCCTTCAGGTCAATGATGAACTGAGACATGCCCTCATGACGTGCAGCCTTGTCGCTCGTCGAGGGTCCCGTGCGAACCAACGCAATCATGTGGTGCGCATGGTGGGCATTGGTGGTCCAGACCTTCTGGCCGCTCAGGCGCCAACTTCCGTCGTCAGCCGCTTCGTCGCGAACGGCCCGGCTGCGGATCGATGCAAGGTCCGAGCCGGAGTTGGGCTCGCTCATGCCGATGCAGAAATACACCTCTCCCTTGCAGATGCCGGGCAGGTACTTCTGGCGCTGAGCTTCAGTGCCATACCGGAGGATCAACGGACCGCTTTGTCGATCAGCGATCCAGTGGGCCGATACGGGTGCACCGGCGGCCAGCAACTCTTCGATGACGACGTAGCGGGCCCATGGACCCGCATCGTGCCCCCCGTACTGGCGTGGCAGGGTCATGCCCAGCCAGCCACGTTGTCCCAACTCGCGGCTGAAGGCCGGGTCGGCGCCCATCCATGAATCGGCGCGTCGTAGCGCGCTGCGGTCCTTCAGCGCCGTTGCCAGAAAGCTTCTGACATCGGCACGGAGCGGCTCGGCTTCTGCCGGTATGCGCTGGTATTGAAAAGATGCAAGAGCCATGACGTGACCGAATTCCTGGTGGGTACGGGTGCGGTTTACAGCGCGGTTCCGGCGTCGGCGGAAGCAAACATCCGGTTGATATCGCCCGAGGTGACCGGCTTTTCCAGTTCACGAAGCGGTGCGGCGCCGCCCATACCGCAAGCCGGCTCGATGCTCACGTGTTTGGCCTGCGCTTTCAATGCGCCGACAGTGCAGTTCTCACGACCGAGGATGGCAAAAGGGTCGTAGTTGAATTCGCGCATCGCGTTGAGGTGCGTGATCTTGTTGATGATCTCGTCGCTCAGGTGCCCGGCTTGCTTCCAGAACACGTCGGCAGATTCCGGCCAGGTGCAGTCGGAGTGCGGGTAGTCGCATTCCCAGCAAGCCTTGTCCACGTTGATGGAGTCCAGATTCTTCAGGCCGAACGCATCTTCGATGAAGCAGGTGATGATGTGCTGGTTGAAGATGTCGCTGGGCTTCTTGCCGCCGAAGTTGGAATTGGTCCAGGCGTTGTGGTGGTTGTGGGTGAAGTCGGCCCGCTCCAGCAAATAAGGAATCCAGCCAATGCCACCTTCGGACAGCGCCATGCGCAGCTTGGGAAACTTCTTCCACATCGGTGCCCAGATCCAGTCCGCCGCAGAGTTGGCGATCGAGATCGGCATGGAGGTGATCCAGGCGTCGATCGGCGACTCGTCCGACGCGTGGGCTGCTTTTGCACCAGTACCGATGTGGCAGCAGATCACGACTTCGTTGTCTGAGCAGGCCTTCCAGAGTGGGTCCCAGTAGCTGTTGTGGATGGATGGGAATCCATGCACGGTCGGATTGTCGGAAAACGTCATCGCGTGCACACCCTGCTGGGCCATGCGCTTGACCTCGGCAGCGGCCGCGGGCATGTCAAACCACGGCACCATCATCACGGGGATGAAGCGGCCAGGGGCTGCGTTGCACCAGTCCTGCAGATGCCAGTCGTTGTAGGCCTGGATAGCGGCCAGCGAGACACCTTTGTCTTCGTAGCCCTGAAAGCGCTGCCCAGCGAAACCCGGGAAGGTGGGGAAGCACAGTGAGCCCAACACGCCGTTGGCATTCATGTCGTCGACACGGGCCTTTATGTCCCAAGTGCCACGGCGCATCTGCTCGTAGCCCAGCGGCTCCATGCCGTATTCCTCTTTGGGTCGACCGACCACCGAGTTCAGGCCCATGTACCCCGTGGCCTTTTCTTCGAACACCCAGACGTCGCGGCCCTTGTGGTTTTCCACACGAGGCTCGCGCCCCTTGTATTTGGCGGACATGTGTCGAGCGAATGCGTTTGGCGGCTCAATGGCGTGGTCGTCAACACTGACGAGGATGAGGTCTTCGAGTTTCATCTTGTCTCCAAGGGGGTGGTGCGGTGGGCCAGGCGCAGTGGCAGCTGAACCATGGGCTGAGGGCTGGATGCTAGATCAAATAATGAACAGATTCAAGATAAATGTTCATATTAAATCCAGAAACACAGGGCATCTAGGGAATACCACTACGCACGAGCTGGGGAGCTCGCTTCAGTTCGCCTGCGGCTGGGGTCACAACCGAGGTCTGTCGGAGGCACTCATTCAGGCTGAATGCCCGCAGCCTTGATGATCTTTCCCCACAGATCACGTTCCTTGGCCTGGTAGGCCTCAAGCTGGCCCAGGGGTTGAGTGAACTCGACCGTGCCAAGTGCTTTCATGGACGCCTGAACCGCTGGCGTTTTGTTGGCTTGCACCAGCAGGGCGTGCATCTTTTCGACCGCAGGCCGAGGAGTCCGTGCCGGCAAGTAAGCCGCCAGCCAGAAGCCGATGTCCATGCCCTCGATGCCGTTCTCCTGGAAGGTCGGCAGCGCGGGGGCAAACGGGCTGCGGGCGACATCGGTCACCCCCAGCGACTTGAGTCTTCCGGAACTGACGTAGCTCCATGCCGAGAAATCCGTGAACATGAAGTCGATCGCACCGCTCATCAAGTCCGGCATCATGGACGCGCCACTCCGATATGCAGCACCCACCACCTTGACGCCCGCAACCTGTTGCAGCACTTCGGCTGGCAATCGGCTGGTGATGCTGGTGTACCCAAACGTGAACCTGCCGGGGTGGCTCTTGAGCTGCTGGAGAAATTCCCTGGCAGTGCTCACCTTGACCTTGTCTGGATTGACATAAAGGTACATGGGGCCTTTGGTGAGCGTCGTCAGCGGAACGAAGCCGTTGAGCGGATCGTAGGGCAGGTGTTTGATCACATGAGGGTTGCCCGTGAACGCCACGTTCCCTGAAATCAGCAGGCTGTAGCCATCGGGTTTTGCCGAGCCAACACGCTGTGCTGCGATTCCCGAGCTGCCACCAGGACGGTTGTCCACAATGACAGGAACACCAGTCAACCGAGCCAATTCATTCGCCAGCGCGCGGGTGTAGACATCGGGAGCGGACCCGGCAGTAAAGGGTGCCACGATGCTGATGGTCTTCTCTGGAAACCCGGTGGCGCAGGCACCGACAGCCGACAAGCTGAACACCAGCGGGAGCGCCTTAAAAAGGGCCTTGACAGTTTTCATGGGATGCAGGTGCTTGACAACAAATAAAGGACAGGTTCCAAGCATCTGCCCAACTTCAAATCATCACACCTGGTGGTGGGCCTGAAAATCTCGGTGTTTTCCCTCGGTTTGAGCAGAAAACGCCCAGATTGATCGAGTTTTCTTTGACGCATATCGGTCAAATCAATACACTTTTAAAAAAAGTGACTCGATATATTCCAGGGTCACAACCGTCCTGCAGCGGGAGGACTGCGCCATGGAGACAAACATGCACTTCGCATCCTTGACTTTGACGACGTTGGTCAGCCTGGCTTTGGTGGGCACTGCCCTGTGGTTCTCCAAAGATGCCGAAACCTATCAAGGCCTTCAGGTCGATCAAACGCACAGTCACCAGCCCGCCCATGGGGGCGATTTGTGGGTGGTGATTTCTCCAGGATTTCACTGAGTCCGAGGACTCCAGAAGCAGGGCGCTTCTGCTCCCTGACTGTGGTGCCTGCAGGGCAGGGCAGTTGAACTTCTCTAGAAGAGGACAGACTCCAGTCGTTTGCCCAAGTCTTTCAATGATTCACCCAGCGTTTTGATTCGTGCTGCGGTGTCGCCGTGCTGGCTGCGGATCATGACGGCCGATACCGTGTAGGCGATGTTCGCGCTGGCATCACACACAGGGGCTGCGATGGCCAGGACCCCATCGGAAAAATACCCATCGTCCACAGCCCATCCGCATTTTTGGGCCAGTTTCACCTGGGCCAGGTACTCGCTGAACGATAGCGGGCGCGCCCAGCGAATGCCGGTGAACTCGGCTCGCAGATCTTCTTCGGACAGGTTCATGCGTCCAACGAAAAGTCGGCCACTGGCGCCCATCAGGATCGGGAGGCGTTGGCCCAGGGGCATGTAGATGTGCAGATCCGTCGGACTGGACTCGGAGCTGACCAGCACGATCCGGTCGTTCCCCATGCGCCGCCACAGGGTGACGGTGATGCCTCGCTCGATCGCTAGCTCACGCATGAATGGCGATGCCAGCTGCACGCGCTGGCCCTGCGTCACGAGTTGTTCGGCCAAACGGGCCAATCCCAGCCCCGCTGAGTAAGTCTTCGACAGTGGGTTGAAATCCACCACGTCTTCCGACACCAGCGTCCGCAGGATGTTGAAGCATGTGCTGGGGTTGATCTCCAGGTGGCGGGCAATGTCGGCGGCTCGCTCCGGTGCGCCCTTGTGCGCGAGATATCGAAGGATGGCGATGGCGTTGACCACGGGCTTCACGATCACGCCTTGTCCAAGCAAAGGTTTCTTGGCTGCTTCGGTCGAGGTGGTGTCTTCGCCCGGCCTAGCGCTGTCCTCGGTCACTGTGTGATCCATGTTGTCAAGAGGTCGTTGAAATGGGGGAGCTGCTTGAAAAGGCTGCCATGAGATTCTAAATGGCGAAACGAATTCTGTATCGAGTCATGCAGGCCAATGCAGTGAGGTGTCGAATCATCGACAAGTGCGGCGGACTCTAGGGAGAACCCTGACATAAAATTCAACACTTTATTGAATAATGTGCACATAGCATCTGCGCAGTCCAGTGTGGACCTGCCGTACTGAAAGGACAAGCCATGAGTTCCAACGGAAAATCCCCCATGTTTCGGGCGATCGTTGACCGCAGCCGTTGCTGCGGCTACGGCCTGTGTGCCCAGCTCTGCCCTGAGGTCTACAAGCTCGACGAAAACGGGTTGGTGTTTGTCGAATCCGAGATCATCCCAAGTGGGCTGGTGGAAGAGGCGAAAGAAGGCGCCGCAGCTTGCCCCGCAGAGGCGCTGGTCGTCGAAGAGATTCAGCCGTGATCAACAGCTTGTACCGAGGCTTTGTCGGCGTTAGCGGCTAACTGGAAAAACAACATGGACATCACAGGCGTCGGCTACCTTGGCTTCGAGACCACCAAGATCGAAGAATGGCGGGAGTATGGACCTCAGGTCATGGGGTTCCAGATCGGGCATACCCCCGCGTCAGATCCGGATTCTCTCTACTTCCGCACCGACGATCGGCGCCATCGGTTTGCTTTTCATCCCGGCAAGATTGACCGCTTGGCCTACATCGGTTGGGAAGCCAAGGGGAAGATCGAGTTTGAGGCCGCGATCGCCCGTTTTCAGGCGCATGGAGTGGAAGTGACCTTGGGTGATGCTGCCCTCTGTGAGCAACGAGGCGTCAAGGGCGTGTTTCGTTTTCGTGACCCGGTGGGCTACCAGCACGAGATGTTTCATGGTCAGAAATGGATGCCCCGTTCTTTCACACCGGGTCGTCCGCACGGTGGTTTCTTGGCTGGCGTTCGTGGGTTGGGTCATCTGGTGGTGATCACGCCCGAATGGCCGCCCGAGCTTCAGGATTTCTTTATCAACTTGATGGGCTTCCACTACTACGGGCCCGGCGCAGGCAAAGGCCAGACAGCCTTCTACCGAGCCAAGCTGAACAGCTACACCAGCCACGACATTGCGTATGGATACGGCCCCGGGAAGATGGGTGTCCAGCACGTTGGCCTGTTTGTGAACAGCCTGCGCGATGTCGGTGAGACCTATGACATCGTCAAGCAGCGGGCCATCCCGATGATGATGACCTTGGGTCAGCATTCACAGGATCCCCACGCGTCCTTCTACCATTTCACACCGGGTGGCTTCGCGTTTGAGACCATCACTGAACTGGAGCCTTGGCACGACGACGGCTTCGAACTCAACCCCGAGAAGCTCAGCACCTGGGGGCACGAAGTGGTCGGGCCCATCCTGGGCCCGAGCGTGCGCACGCCCGAAGAATTGCTGGAGCCTGAATTGTTGGCCAAGCTCAAGCGGAGTTGAGTCGCTCAGCTGAGGGTCTGCACCCATCAGACCGATTCAGCTGACGACACCAGCAGCATGCGCGCCACATTCGCGTGGGCTGGCTGCTCCAGCATGTAGCGCACGGCAGACGCCACATCAGCAGCTTGCAGGGCAGGGGTCTTGTCCGCAGGCACCGCTTTACCCGAGGCCCTCAGCTGGTCAAATATTTCGGTCTCTGTGGTGCCTGGCGCGATGGTCCCCACGCGCACGCCTGTCCCCTTGAGCTCAACGCGAAGGGCGGTGCTGAAGACCTCGACGGCCTGCTTCAAACCCGCGTATACACCCATGGATGAATGGCTGAGATACGCACCCACGCTGGACACGTTGATGATGGAGCCGGCCCCCTGTTGCTTGAATGCGCGCGCGAACACATACGACGCTCGAACCACGGCGTCGTAGTTGGTGCGCGTCATCTGCAGGAGGGCATCGATGTCGATCGTGTCCAGCGAGCCGCTGACCAGCATGCCTGCGTTGTTGATCAGGATGTCAACGCGGCCATACGTTTGCTGGGCCATCGCCAGCAGCGCCTGTGGCGTGGCTGGATCGTCAATCTCAGCACTCAGTGGCACAGCAGGCCCTGGAAGCTTGGCGCACAGCGCGTTCAGCCGTTCGGTGCGGCGCGCAGTGACGACCAGGCTGCATCCGGCGGCACTGAGTTCGTGGGCGATGGCTTCACCGATGCCGGACGATGCGCCGGTGATGACGGCCACCTTGCTGTTCAGCGCTTGCATGTTCATGCCCATGTGACGCATCTCAGGCGGACGAATCGGTCGTGGGATAGCGAGCCTCCATTGCAGCCCCGAACTCCCTTTTGAGGGTGGGGTAGTAGGCGATCTGGCCGCCCATGCCCCCAGCAATGTCGATTGATGCAGCGCTGATGAAACTGGCGTGCTCGCTCGCCAGGAACAAGGCCATGCCGGCGACGTCTTCTGGCTTGCCAAAACGGCCCAGCGGCACCACTTTGAGGACCATGGCATCGAACTCCTCCCGTGGTGTGCCGACCGGCATTTCGCGGTAGTGACGTTCCCACTGTCCGGTGTCGATCCAGCCCATATTGAGGGTGTTCACCAGGATGTTGTCTTTCGGCAGCGACATCCCCAACGATTTCGACATGGCAATGCAGCCCGCACGGTTGACCACGGATGGAATCCCGTCGGGGGTGATCTGCGTGCCGGCAAGTGCATTGATTTCAACAATCCGCCCCCAGCGTTGCTTGCGCATGTGAGGCACCACGGCTTGAATGAATCGGAAGTGGCCCATCTGAAGCACGTTGGCATGCTCCAGAATTTGCTCGGGGGTGAGGGTGTCCAGGTTGCCCCCGCGGCCCTGCCCTGCGTTGTTGATGAGTACATCCACGCCACCCCACGCGGCTGCGACTTCATCGACAAAGGCTTTCACGCCTGCGGTG
This sequence comes from Pseudomonadota bacterium, assembly GCA_040385465.1. Taxonomy (GTDB): domain Bacteria; phylum Pseudomonadota; class Gammaproteobacteria; order Burkholderiales; family Burkholderiaceae_C; genus CANHBY01. The sequence goes on from JAZKHH010000122.1 coordinate 20,570, forward strand.
TCGGTGACGTCCACCGCCCGCGCGATGACCGCCTGTGCCGTTGCCGCGAGCTCGGCACCCACGGCCTCGATGTCGGTGAGCGTGCGTGCGCAGACGGCCACACGGGCACCTTCCTTGGCGAAGGCCCTGGCAATGGCGCGCCCGATGCCGCGCGAAGCGCCTGTGACGATGACGCGTTTGTCACTCAGATCGATGTGCATGTCTTGTCTCCTGTAGGTGTGAAATGTTTTTCTTATTGTAGGCATAAACAATAAAAGTGTTCATGTAAATGCTTTTGAGGCCTGTGGGACGCCACTTGCGAACGAGCGACCCAGGAACTGCTCCATTGCTGCGGCGCAGGGACTGAGCGCACGGCCCGCCGACCAGGCGAGTCCCACCTCCATGACCGGTAGCCGAGCGTCCATGGGGACCGCGTGGATGCGCCGCCCGTCCAGAGACCACGGCCGGAAGACCATGTCCGACAAGATGGTGACCCCCAGATTGAGCGCGACCATCTCGCGCAAAGCTTCCATGGACGACGTCTGAACCAGCTTGTGAGGCGTATACCCCGCGTCGGCCCAATAACGCATGGCGTTGCGGTCGCCTTCGTCAACCGTGGGCAGGATGTAGGTGAGCGCCGCCAGTTCCTCGAACTTCACACTGCCGCGGCTGGCGTATTCGTGGTCGGCCGACACCCAGAGCTGGCGGCGCGATCGCCCCAGCACGCGGGTTTCCAGGCGGTCAGGCGTTTCCAGATTGGACAGAAGGAGGGCGCCCATTTCAAGCTGACCACTTGCCAGGCGGGACTCGATCTCCTTGCGTGGCAGCTCTTCCAGAGAGAGTTCGATGCGAGGGTAGAGCTCGCGAAAGCGCGCGAGGGCGGGCAGCAGGAAGTAGCCCAGGACCGTGTAGGTGGCTGCCAGTTCGA
>JAZKHH010000123.1:0-24755 GCA_040385465.1 Pseudomonadota bacterium
ATCGGCGGCGCCGACATGCCGGTGGTGGTGTCGATGCTCAACAGCTACTCCGGCTGGGCCGCGGCGGGCATCGGCTTCTCGCTCAACAACCCGATGCTGATCATCGCCGGCAGCTTGGTGGGCTCGTCCGGGGCAATCCTGAGCTACATCATGTGCAAGGCGATGAACCGCTCGTTCTTCAGCGTCATCCTGGGCGGCTTTGGTGGAGAAGCCACCACCGCGGCCGCGGCCGGTGGCGCGGTGCAGCGCAACGTGAAGAGCGGCAGCGCCGACGACGCCGCCTTCGTGCTGGGCAATGCGGAAACCGTGGTCATCGTGCCAGGCTACGGCCTGGCGGTGGCGCGGGCCCAGCATGCGGTCAAGGAGCTGGCCGCCAAGCTCACGGAAAAAGGCATCACCGTCAAATACGCCATTCACCCGGTGGCCGGGCGCATGCCGGGGCACATGAACGTGCTGTTGGCCGAGGCCGAGGTGCCGTACGACCAGGTGTTCGAGATGGACGACATCAACGGCGAGTTCGGCCAGGCCGACGTGGCCATCGTGCTGGGCGCCAACGACGTGGTGAACCCCGCCGCCATGGTCAAGGGCAGCGCCATCTATGGCATGCCGATTCTGGAGGCCTACAAAGCCAAGACCATCATCGTCAACAAACGCAGCATGGCCGCCGGCTACGCGGGATTGGACAACGAGCTGTTCTACATGGACAAAACCATGATGGTGTTCGGCGACGCCAAGAAGGTCGTGGAAGACATGGTCAAAGCCATCGAGTGAGTGAATGGGGGTGGGTGGGCCAGCACCACGGGCCCCATCCATCCGGCGTTGCCGCCAACCGCCCAGGCTGAACACGAGGGCCTCGCCAAACACCGCGAGCGCGCCCACGGGGCTGCTGGCTTTGATCGTGTGGACAGGCCCTGCCCTGCCGCGTCAGTTCCGTGCAGCGGACGCCTGGCGCAAGCTTTGCAGCCAGCGGAAGATTTCCGCCACCGGTTCGATGTGGTCTTCGCCGATGTACTGGCGCAGCGCCACCTCGCGGAACAGGGCCCGCGTGAGCGGCGGGTTCTCCATGATCGGGATCGACAGGCGTTGCGCCTCACGCCGCAGCTGCCGCGCTTCCTCGTCGGCCCCCTTGGCCACCAGCACCGGCAGCTCCACCACGCCCGCCTCGAAGTACAGCGCCACCGCGTAGTGGGTGGGGTTGGTGAGCAGCACGCTGGCGCCGGCCATGCCCGGGTTCGGCGTCATGGGTGCCATGAGCAAAGCTTTGCGCTGGGCCTTGAGTTCGGCCTTGGCATGCGGGTCGCCTTCCAGGTCACGGTACTCGCGCTTGCGCTCCACGTCCGTCATGCGGTTTTGCTTGAGGTGTTCGTAGTACTGGTGTGCGAAGTCGACGACGCCGAAGAGCAAAAACACCAAGGCACTGCCGCCGAAGAGCAGCTTGAGCACGTCCAGCGTGGCCGAGCCCGCGGCGGCGGCCGGTGCGTACAGATTCTTCACCAGCCCTTCCATGCCGCCCTGCAGCACCCACAGCAACACCGCCGTCAGCACGATGGACTTCAGCACGAGCTTGAGCACCTCAATGAGCTGCCGGCTGGAAAAAATCCGCTTCAGCCCTTCGGCCGGGTTGAGCCGCTCGAAGCGCAGCTTGAGCGGGTCGGCCGACATCACGCCGCGGGCTTGCAACATGCCCATCATCAGCGCGCCCGCCGCGGCGGCCACCAGCGCCGGCACGCTCAGCCACAACGCATGCTCCGTCATGGCGAGGCTGCGGTCCATCAAGGTGACCGTGGTGCCGTTGGGCAGCGCGAGCAAGGCCAAATCCAACAGGGCCTTGAGGTGGTCGGTCCAGCGGGTGATCCAACCGGCGGCCAGCGCGCAGATGAACCCCGCCGCGCCGGTGAGGTCACGGCTGTACGCGATCTCGCCCCGCTTTTTGGCTTCCTTGAGCTTGTGCCGACTGGGGGGGTGGCGCTTGTCGCCGGACATGGACATCAGGGACCTCCTCGCCAGGCGGCATCCAGGGCTTTCACGATGCCTTGAGACCCGACGATCTGCCGGGTGAACACATCGAGCAGATGCGACATCATCAACACCAGCACCAGCATCGCGGCCAGGCCTTTCAGCGGCATGGCAAAGAAATAGGTGTTGAGCTGCGGGGCCAACTTGTTGAGCAGGCCCACGCCCAACTCCACCACCAGCAACGCACCAATCACCGGCGCGCTCAAGCGCGTGGCCAGCTCCAGCAAGCTGGTGGACGATTGAATCGCCAGGTCGCGAAACACCGGCCCCAGGCTCGGCGTGAACGCGTTGACCGGCCACAGCTGCAGCGATTCGTACAACAGCTGCAAAAACACCTGCAGGCCGCCGAAGCACATAAAAAGGAACACGCCGAACTGGGTCAGCAAAATCGACAGCGGCCCCTGCGTGTGGCCGCCGAAGGGGTCGAAGATCTGCGCGTTGTTGTAGCCCGCTTGGGTGTCGATGATCGCCCCCACCGCACCCAGGGCCCACAACAGCATGCCCATGGCGTAGCCGATCATGGCGCCGATGAAGCCTTCCTTGAGCACGAACGCCATCCACTGGGCCGCGTCCCAGTTCAAGCCGGCCACGCTTTGGGCCAGCATCGGGTAAGCGCTCAGCACGAAGACCATCGCCACGCCGGCGCGCACCAGGCGCGGCACCACCGCGTTGGGCATCAACGGCAGCACCAACAACGCGGCCCCGATGCGCGGCAGGCCCATCAGCACCGGGTGCGCATGGACGAAGAGCGATGGAATGTCAGCGGCCATGGCGCGGCGACGTGTCAGGGTTTGGCCGCAGGAACGGCCGGGCACCCTTTGGCCGCGCGCCGTGCCGCGGCTTCCTGGGGCGCCACATCGGCCAGACGCAACCAGCCTTTGAACTCCGGATCGCACGGATCGGCCTTGGCCCTCGCTGCGGCAGGCGGCGGCGGTGCTGGCACGGCCACGGGCACCGGTGGAGGCGGTGGGGCGGCAGCAGGCAACGCCCGGGGGGCAGGCGCGGGTGTGGGGGCTGCTGAAGGCACCGGCGTGGGCGAAGTCACTGCCGGCTGCGAGCGGACCGCTGGCATGACCGGCGCCGCCGACGTCGGCGCTGCCGGCGCTGCCGGCGCAGCTGCGGGCGGTGGGACCGGTGCCGACGGCAACACCGGCATCGGCCGGGTGGCCGGCATGGCGGGACCGCCATTGGAGTGCGGCGACGCCGAGCTGCCCTGCGCGTTGCGCCACAGTGTGGCGGTCTGGTCCACCGAGAACAACCGGCATCCACGCTGCGCGTCTTGCTTGTTGCACTCCTGCAGGGCCCGCTCCACCACGTTCTTGCCGGTGGCTTGGGCGAACATGCCCAGGTCGTTGACGGCGAACGCCCGCGGTGTGCGCAGCTTCAGGTAGCGCAGGAAACCACTGCGCGCTGCCGGGGGCAATTCACTGGCCAGCGCCTCGCTGACCGGCACCACCTCCATCACCGTGCTGGTGGTGGGGGTGGGCGCGGCGTTTTCGAGGCGCTTCAATTCGCCCAGGCGCAAACCGATGTCCACCGTGCGCAACTGCGCCACCAGGTTGCGGAACATCGGCACGTCTTCGGCCTGATGCTCTTCCAGCACAGGGGCACGCGAGCGGTCTTGCGGCAGCAACAGGCGACCCACGTACACTGGCGGCCCCTTGGGCACGTCCACCTCCAGGTGGAACGGCGCAAGGGTGTTGTCCGGGGTGAGGGTGTAGCGGCCCGGGGGCAAAGGAATGGGAAAGAGGTAGTCGGCAGAGCGCCCGCCGCTGCGCGAATACAACATGCCGGTGACGGTGGCCATGGGCTCAGTCTGGCCCACCGCCGTGACCTGCAGGATGACGCCGTCCACGGGCTCTTGCTTGGTCAGCAGGCGCACCATCAACATGGCGCCCGTGTTGGGCGCCGGTGGCGGCGGCGTGGCGCAACCCCACAACAAAGCCAGAGGCAACAGCCAGGTCATCCAACGAATGAGTGAACGACGCAACATACAACGAAAGTCCTTGAAAAGCACGACGCACGCAGAGGCCATGCGCAGCCGGGCAACTGACCATAGCGGCGATGCACCACAACAGACCTGAAGCTTGACTGAATTTTCCTTCAGATTTCTGTGGATCAGACTTTGTGGGCCCAAACTGGTTTCAATGAGCTGTAGTTAAGTTTCCCAGAGACGTTAGCAGGACATGGATCATGCACACTGAAGTTCTCGCCGCTCCCCCCACTCCCCATCTCTACCTCGTCGCCCAACGTTTCATCGGGCTGGCGTTGCAACAAGACTACCTCTCCACCGGCAGAGGCCACCACCAGTCACACCGCGTGGTCGCCCGTGCGCCGACCGTGGTGCCCGACGATGAACCCGCACCCAGTGGCGCTGCTGCACGCGCTCGCTCCTTCAACGACGCTGAGCAGCAGTACCTGGCCCAGGTGGCCGTCTTGCCGCGGCTCAGCAGCTCAGAGGAGTACCGGGTGGCCAAGCGCATGCGCGCTGGCGATGCGCAAGCCCGCAACACCTTGATCCAAGCCAACCTCGGCCTGGTCGTGATGTTCGCCCGCCGCCATGTGCGCCCTGGCCTGCCCCTGCTGGACCTGGTGGCCGAGGGCAACCTGGGCCTGTTCGGCTCGGCAGACCGCTTCGACCCGGAAATGGGCTTCCGCTTCGCGACCTATGCCAAATGGTGGGTCTTGCACGGCATCCGCTCAGCGGTCAAACGCTTCAATGAGTCTCAGGGCGCGGGCGGTGCGCGCACCGACACCGAGCAGCAGCCCCCGCTCACGCCGTCCGAGTGGCCGCAACTGCCCTCGCGCGACATGGAAACTGCCACCACGGGCGCCGGGCATTCCGAGCCCCAAGGTGAAGCCTCGGAGCCGGACAGCGAGCCGCCGCAGGTGACCTTGCGCCACCAGCGCAGTGCGCTGCTCAAGCGGGCGCTGGACACCCTGTCCGAACGTGACCGCGCCATCGTCTCCGCCCGCTTCGCCCTCACCGACGAGGAAGAGCAAACCTTGGCGGTGCTGGCCCAGCGGTATTCGCTGTCGATCGAGCGGGTGCGCCAGATCGAGCAGTCGGGCCTGCAAAAGCTGGCCCGCGCTTTGGAAGGCCTGGGCGTGACGGCTGGCGCCTTGTTCTGACGACGGACGCCATGGCAACGCCCTCTTGCTCACCCTCGCCCTCACCTCGGTGCGTTTGGCACTTGAAAGGCAGCGGCTCAAAGCGAAACGAGATGCACCCGCGGCGGCGTCAGTGTTTGTCGGCGTCGGTTTTGCGCTTGGCGCCGATGCGCAACACGGGCTCTTGCGAAGCACCCCAGTCGGGGCCCGACTTGTCGGACTCGACCTCCAGGTGAGCCGCGTCGACCCAGGGTCTTCGGCCGGCCAAAGCGCGCGACAAAGCGGCCAGGTGGTGGGTGTCTTCAGCCCACTGCTGGCTGAGCATGACTCGAGTCGGGTCAACGTGGTTCAAGGAATGGTGCAGGTACACCATGATCGACGCGACGCAGGGCGGAACTTCAGCCTCGCTTTTGCCGCTCTCACCCTTGGACGTTGACGGACGCACACTTCGGTTGTTCAACCGGTTGATGCCCATGCAATTGGCTCCTTCCCACTGTTGAGGCTTGACAGCCTTCTCCACGCGCTCGTCGTTCGGCGGCGCTCGCGGACTACATGGCGAAGGCAGACAAAATTTTCAACTCATTGGTTCAACTGTTACATTCGCGCACGGAGAAGCGTTGCGTGTCGGCCCCTACACGGTAGTCGGCCAATCCGAAGGCATCGCCTTGCTTGGCGCGCACGCGCTCCAAGACCTGGCCAGTGAATTGATGCTGCAACACCGACAAGGTGCCGCCTTCCTGGGCCACCTGGTGTGCCTTCCACTGCCACCTCTGCGTGCGATCGTTGACGTCACACGCGCGGAAAGCCACCCCCTGGGACGAGCGCATCACCCGCGCAAGGCAGGTGCGCTGATCAGGGTGCAGCAGCTGGCCGGTCGACCAGCCATAACTGCCTTCGGTGCGCGGGGCCAGCAGCACCTCGTTGGGCAGGCTGACGCCTACTTGACTCGGCCCAGAGGCCTGCGGCAACACGGCCCTCAGGCAAGCGCCCACGGCCTCGACGACCACGGGCGAGCTGCCCTGGGTGGGCGCTGACACGAACAACACGAACGCGAATGCGGCAAAACTCTTGCGGTGGCGGGTACCCATGGCGACTGACTCCTTGCCCCGCTGCCTTGCGCCACTGCGGGGAGATTCCTTGAAACTCACTGAATTTTTGATCATGCTCACACAAAAAACCATCAGCGAAAGTGATCAGTGCATTCTTCTGCAACAAAATGCCGTCTCCATTGGGACTTACCCGCTTGGCGAACACTCATCTCATGCCGATTTGTACAGAGTGGATGGTATAGGCCGTGTGTGAACACACAATGACGCCGGAAAGCCCTTCAATCGCGCGGGATTGAACACTTGCTCAGGTCTGAAAAGCGGTAGGCAAGCACCCGAGGCATGGGGTTCGGCGGTGTGTGCACGGTCCGGCGACCTTGCCCGAAAATGCGAGCAGGTCGGGGAGGGCAGCATGTTCAGCGCAGGACGAACGGCACTTGCGTTGCGGCTGCGCTTGGGTTGGCACAGCACCCTGTCCGGGCTTTGACACCGCTTTGTTGGGCTTGCGTGGCCTTTGTTGAGCGCAAAGGGGGCGCTCAGGGCAGCAGTTGGCGGGGGAAGATCAGCCCTTGTCGCGGTTGTACAGGGCGTAGTGGTGCAGAACCTTCACCACGTAGGCTTGGGTTTCGGCATAGGGTGGAATGGTCCGCTTGTAGCGCAGGACAGCACCCTCGCCGGCGTTGTACGCGGCCAGGGCCAGTTCGGTGTTGCCGCGGAACATGTCGAGCAGGTAGCGCAGGTACCGGGCACCCACACCGATGTTCTTGATCGGGTTGTACAGGTCACTCGACACGCCCCAACGCGCCCCCGTGGGCGGCATCACCTGCATCAAGCCCACCGCCCCTTTGGGTGACTGGGCGCGCGGATTGAAGCCCGACTCCACATGGATCACGGCCAGCAACAAAGCTTCCGGAACGGCATGGCGCAAGGCGGCCTCGCGCACTGTTTGGCGCAGGTCGGCGTCAATGACGATGGCGGTGCGGCTCAGGGAACTGGGATTCAGGGCATAGGCAGGGGTGGCGCGGGCCAGCGAAGGACGCGCAATGCGCATGTGCACCTCGCTGCTCTGGCCTGTGGGTTCGTCGGAATAGGACGGCAGGCCACCCGCCGTGCTGGCGGTGACGTAGATGGTGGCACCGAGGGCCAACGAGGGGCTCAACCAGACCGCCGCCAGGGCCCCACCCCACCCCGCCCACTTCCACTTGAAGCAATTTTTCATGCGTAACCCAGCACCAGACCTTGAAGCAAACGGGCCCATCCATCGAGCGCCACGAACAGCAACAACTTGAAAGGAACGGCAATGATGGTGGGCGAGACCATGCTCATGCCCAAAGCCAGCAGGATGTTAGCCACGATCAGGTCGACCAACAAGAAGGCCAGGTACAAAATGAAGCCGATTTTGAAGGCGGCGGTGAGTTCGCTGACGGTGAAGCCGGGCACCAGGACCAGCATGTCGTCTTCGCGCAGTTGTTGAGCGCGCTCGGCAGGCCACAGTTTGGTGGCGCTGCGCACGAAAAACAGGCGGTCGCGCTCCTCGGAGTGCTTCAGCAAGAATTCGCGCAAGGGTGCGGCCACGGCGTCGTAGGCCAGGCTGACGTCTTCGATTTTCTGGAAGGAACTGCCGGTGCGCGCGCGCTCGCGCAGGTTGTCGCCCGCTTGCATCATCACCGGCGCCATCACATACAGCGTCATCACCAAGGCGATGCCGTTGATGACCATGTTGGGCGGCACTTGCTGCAGGCCGAGGGCCTGGCGCAGCAGGCCCAGCACGATGACGAACTTGGCAAAGCTGGTGACCATCAAGGCCACGAACGGCAGCAGGGCCAGCCCGGCCAGGGCCAGGATGATCGGGAGAAACTCGCTCATGCAGCCACGCCCTGGCTCTCACTGGCAGGCAGGGGCACGGCCACCGCCGGGGTGGCCAACTCCACCAGGCGCACGCCCAGGCGCTCGCCGACCATCACGAGTTCGGCACGGCCCAGACGCTGACCACCGCATTTCAACTCCACCTGCGTGGGGTTCAATCCGGCATCGAGCTCGAACACCTGGCCGATGCTCAGGCCGCGGAGTTGCTCGATGGACAAGGACATGCGGGCCAGTTCCACGTCCACCCACACAGGCAAAGCATCGACAGCGGCGGGCGCGGGGGCGGCAGAAGCAGCAGGGGAAGACATGGAAAATTTCCTTTGAAGCGAAGCAACCTCAGGCCAACGGGCATCGTCGGTGGCCTGGGTCTGGGTGATTTGCAAGCCGTGTCCGAGGTACAGCCCTCGGACGCCCGGCAACCAGCGTCCGTCCAGGCGCACGCGGGCGGCCAGCCGGCTGGGCGTGCCGGGGCCGGCATCGAACAACAGCACGTCGCCGGGCGCCAAGCCCTGCAAGTCGCTGCTTTGCACGGGCAAGGGCCGGGCATGCAGGCTCAGCATCAGGCGCTGGGCGTCACGGGTCCAGGCCATGGGGGGCGAGGCGGGCATCAACGCCTGCAGCCAGGCCCAGCCGACCTCGCTGCCCGCGCGGACCATGCCCCGCAAGACGGCGGCCCCGGCGGGTGGCTCGCCAACCAGCGACCAGCCCAGGGCTTGGTCTGGGGTCCAGGCGCGCACTTGCACCTGGGCGTCAGCCAGGGTGAAAACCACGCCGGTGTGCTGCAGCAGGTGCTCTAGCACAGGGGCCAGCAGCGGGGTCAGCAAGGTGTTGCGCAAGACCGCCGGCAGCGCGGGGTGCGACAGCTCCTGCGGCCAATCGGCGGGCAAGGTGTCGACCCATTGGACTTCCAACCACTCACCGTCGGCACTCAGCACGAGGACTTGCAGCGCGGCGGTGCTGGCTTGCACCGCCTGCCACCGCAGCACCGCCCGGCCTGCCGTCGTCGATGCCAAGGGCCAGGGCACCTGGCGGCCATACCAGCGGCGGCTCAAGGCCGCCAGCGGCGCGTCGCAGCGGGGCAGATGCTGGCGCAAGTCGAGCTTCATGGGTCGAGCTCCTCGAGGGGCACTTGCCGGACCACGGCGCTGCCCGTGCCGGCATGGCGTTGAAGGCGCTGGTTGAGGGCCGGCAATTGGGACTGCAGGCGGGCGAACTGGGTGTCGCTGACCGTGCACAGCGTGACCGACAGCTCGCCGGCCGTGCACGCCAAGGTCAGGCTGGTCAAGGGGAACGCCGTTTCGTCCAGGCGCAGCCGCAAAGTCCAATGGTCACCGGACAAGCGGCGACCTGCCTGCAAAGTAAGCACCAACTTATCCCACAGCTCCCGGAGGTCATGGAGTTCAGGCAGATCGTCCGTCAAGCCGGCAGGCGGCTCATCGAGGTCGGTCTGGGCATCGCCGCTGGCATCGGCGGGGTCCAACGACAAATTTTGCGAGACGGTGATCGGCGTGGACAGCGCGGCTCGAAAACGGCGGGCAGGGTCGGCACCGGCGCTGCGGGCGGCCGCCGTGCCGGCGAGCAAGGGCTTGTCGAGGCGGCTGGGAATCACCAGGCGCTCCTGGTGGGCACCGGCGTTGGGCCGTCGTCGTCGCGGCGGGTGGCCACTTGGCGCTCGAGCGCGCGTCGCGCGTTACCGGCGGCGACATCGGCTGCGTGGTCCAGCTTGTGGGTGGTGCGCAGGGCAGCGGCTTGAACGGCCCGCGCTTCGTTCCAGCGTGCGGTGGCCTCGGTCTCGCGGGTCTGCGCTTGCTGAACTTCTTTTTGCGCGGTCTTTTCCTGCACGGCGAGGTGGTCCGCGCACCGAATCGCGGTTTGAACGTCGTGGCCGGTGACCGGTGCGCCGCTGCGCCACACATTGGCGAGCATGTCTTCCCGCCGATGCTTCAACTGGGTGACCACGGCCACCGCCTCGAGCCGCTCGCGCGCCGCAGCGGCTTGCGCCTGATGGCGCGCCTGGCACTCGCGGATCGCCTTGCGCTCGCGCACCTCGGCGATTTGTTGAAGCTGGGCCAGACGGCTCACCGGGCCAGCTCCATCAAGGCCTGCAGACCCGCCACGGGGCACTGCACCGCGTTGGCCGACTGGGCCATGAACGACCGGATGCGCGGCAGTTTGGCGATGGCTTCGTCGGCCAGCAGGTCACTGCCGGCCTGGTACTCACCGACTTGCAGCAGCAATTCGATTTCGCGGTGCTTGGCCAACCAGGCGCGCACCCGCGCCACCGCCTCACACTGGGCGGGCGTGCTGACCACCGGCATCAGCCGCGACAGGCTGGCCAGCAGGTCGATGGCCGGGAACTGCGCCTGCTGCGACAGCGCCCTGGACAGCACGAGGTGGCCGTCGAGGATGGAGCGCACTTCTTCGGCGATGGGGTCGTCGTCGTCTTCCACCAGCACGTTGTAGATCGCGGTGATCGAGCCGCGCTCGCCCTGGCCCGCCCGCTCGAGCAGGCGGGGCAAGGCCGCGAACACCGACGGTGGAAAGCCGCGCCGGGTGGGCGGCTCGCCACTGGCCAGGCCCACCTCGCGCAGGGCGCGGGCGTAGCGGGTGAGAGAGTCCATCACCAACAACACGCGCAGGCCGCGGTCGCGGAAGTCTTCGGCAATGGCGGTGGCCACGCTGGCCGATTTGACGCGCTCGGCCGCCGAGGTGTCGGAGGTGGAGGCCACCAGCACCGTGCGCTTGAGGCCTTCCTCGCCCAGGGTGTTGCGAACGAACTCGCCGACTTCCCGACCGCGCTCGCCGATCAGGGCGACGACGCACACGTCCACTTGGGCGGCCCGCACCAGCATGCCGGCCAAGGTGCTCTTGCCGACGCCGGCAGGTGCGAACACCCCCACCCGTTGGCCCTCGCCCAAGGGGGTCAGCGCATCGATGGCGCGCACCCCGGTCTTGAACTGCTGGTTGATCGGGCGCCGCGCCAGGGGACTGGGGGCGGCGGCGCCCACGGCGGTGGTGCGCGTGCAAGCCAGCGGCCCGCGCCCATCGATCGGCTGGCCCAGCCCGTTCAGCACCCGGCCGAGCAAGCCGTCACCCACCAGGATGCGGTGGCCGCGGCCCAGCGGTTGGACGGCCATGCCAATGCTCAAGCCGGTGAGCTCGCCGTGCGGCATGAGCAAGGCGCAGTCGTCGAGCAGGCCGATGACCTCGGCCACCCGCACGCTGCGGTCGGGCAGGTGCAGCTCGCACAGGTCGCCGATTTGCGCCATCAACCCGGCCACCCGCACCAAGGTACCGCGCGCTTCGACAACCCGGCCGCACAGGCTCAAAGGCCGAGCGTGTGCCAACTCGTCTTGCAGGGCCTGCCGCCAGGCCGGCGCCGCCTCGCGCACGGCACTGGCGGTGGCCGCCAGGTGCAGGCTCACTCGGGGCTCCGGGCCTGTGCCGTGTCGGCCGCGGGGGAGGCCGGCAGTGAAGCGGCCGGCTGCAGGACGCTCACCGCACGGCGCAAGGCGCCCTCCAGCGCCGCCAGTTGCACGCTGAGGCTGGCGTTGCACACGCCGCGGTCGGATTCGAACACCGCGTCATCCTCGCCCAGGGTCGGGTCGGCCACCAGGTTGACCAAGCTCACGACGCCCTGGCCCGCCTCGTCGAGCGCCAACCGGGCTTCATCAAGATGGCGGGGTGCCACGCGCAAGCGGGCCCAGCGGGCCTGGTGCAACAGACCGTCCACCGACTCGACGGCGCGGGCAAACAGATGGCGGCGGTCCACCCCTTGGATGACCTTGGTGGCCGCTTCCAGCACCAGCTCCACCAACTCGGGTGCCAGGGTGTGCAAGCCAACCTGGCGGGCCGCGGCGGCTTCGGCCAGTGCCGAGGCCATGGCGGCTTGCGCTTCGGTGCGCCCGGTGCGCCAGCCTTCCTGCCAACCTCGCTTTTTTTCTTGCTCAAACGCTTGCTGGGCCTGCTTGCGCACGGAGGCGGCGGCTTGCTGAGCCTCCTGGCGCAACGCATCGGCGGCCTCTTGCACCTCGTTCATCAGCGCGGAGGCCGCGATCACCCGCGCAGCGGCCTCGCCTTTGAGCAGGCGGCTGCCATGGGTCACGGCCAAGCCTGGGGTGTCGATCAAGATAGCCATGTCCATTGCGGGCTCCAGCGGGGAAGTAGTTCCATCAAACTCTCGGCCACACTGTCGGCCTGGCTGACCAGGGGACGCCAGGCGGCTTTGTCGTGCCAACGGTCTCGGGGCAGGCGGAACTGGGCCCGCCCCAGCACCGGCAGGTGCTCAGGATCGCTCGGATTCAGCAAACCGAGCAAGAGGGCTTGCCCGTCCTCGCGCAAGGTGTTCAAGGCCTGCAACCCAGGGGTGGAGCGCCCGGGGGAAGGCAGGGCGGGAACGCGCTCTGCCAGGGGCGACCACAACAGCTCAAGGCGGTCGGCCAGCAGCTCGCGCCATTGGGCCAGCGCGTCGCGTTGCACGACCTGGCGCAAGCGGTTGCGGTGGGCCAACACCCCGGCCGCCAGCGCCAGCTCGTCCCAGCTGGTGCGGCTGAGGAGCATGGGACGCATGGCGGGTTGCGTCGGTTGCCAATTGAACTGCTCGTTCAGCGCATGCTGTGCCAGCAGATCGTTGGACAACTCGCGGCGCAGAGCGGCCGACGCGTGCGGCACGTTCAACGGCAGCCAGGAGGTGTCGGCATAAGCCACCGGGCTGAGATTGAGCACGGCGACGGCACGCAACCAAGCCGGGTCACCTTCGCAGGTGCCCGGCCCGTGTGCATTGAGCAAAGCTGACGATGTCATACAACAAGCCGCCGGTCAGAAAACCTCAGGACCGTCCTGAACCCGAGACGACATCGGGTTCCAAGGTTTCCCCGGCACGGGGAGATTGTTTTTCAGTGCCTTTGGCGGTGGTGGCGCCGCCCCACCAGGTGCGCATGCCCGGCAGGCTGCGAACGTCGATCGTCGTGTCGGGAGCGCGCTTGGCACGCCACAGGTAGCTGGCCAGTGCGGCAGCCGCCAGCAGCACCAGCACCAAGGCCTCACCCCACCACCCCCGACCAAACTCCGCCCAGCCGTTGCTGCTGGGGGGCACGGCGGCGCGCGGGGCGGCCGCGCTGAAAAAGGTGAGTGACACGTTGTCGGGGCTGAGACCTTCGATGCTGCGGGAGACGAGGTTGCGGATGGCCGGCGCCATCTGCTGCACATCGGCCTGGGCCTGGTGCTTGATGAACACCGACGCCGAGGCCGGCTTGACCCGATCGGCCAAGGGGTCGTTGGCGGGAATGACCGGGTGGACACGGGCGGTCATCACACCATCGATCTGGGTCAGGGTGTTGGCCAGCTCCTGCGACACCGCGAAGATGTAGCGCAAGCGCTCCTCCGAGGGTGAGGACACCAGGCCCTCTTTTTTGAACAAGTCGCCCATGGTGGCGAAGCGCTCGCGCGGCACGCCGCGCTCCTGGGTCAAGCGCAAGGCGCGCTGCAAGTCGCCCTCGGGCACTTCAATGGCCCAAACCTCGCGGTCGCGCATGATTTTCTCGGCCCGGATGCCCTCGCTGTAGAGGGCGTCCAACACGGCGTTCGCGTCGGACTCGTTCAACTTGCCGAACAATTCGGCCTTGCAGCCACCGAGCACAGCGAACGTCGCCACCACGAGCGTCCAGCCCAGCCACCGCCTGCATGCTGCGTACATCGAATCAACCTTGCTGTTGGAACAGGGTGCGCACGCCCTGGTTCATGCTAGAGACCATGTCGCCCATCATGGAAATGCGGATCACTTCGGTCTGCCAGACCACCGATTGCCGCATCACGTCGGACAGGTCGGAAGTGGGATCGGTCGGTGCACTGGGATCGCCATCGAAGCTTTCGCTCGAGGGCTTGATGGTGTCCGCCTCGGCCCGTGGCAGGGTGATGGAGCGCACCTTGTCGATGGCGTCCATCAAGTTCACACCCCCGGACGGGGGCGCCGCCGGCGCTGGCACGTAGGTGTCGGTGACCGGTTGCACGGCGGCGCCGCCCGGCGCGCCCTGCTCTGCGGGCGCCTGCAAAAGCTCGGCAAAGCGCCGCCCTTGTTCGCACAAAGACGTGCCGCTGCTGCCTGCCTGGCTGCCCATGGCTTGGGCGGCCAGTTCAGCCGCCGCTGGAATTGCGCAGTCCATGAAGACCTCCGTGTGTTGCGTTGACGTGTAGAACGGCCGGGCCGGCGAGATGAGGAAGCCGAAGCTGCCGCGTCAGGCCCAGACCGCGTAACCGGTCGAGTTGGCGTTGGTGTCGGGCTTGGGCGCGTCTTCGATGTTGCCCACCGGCTGGTCCTGGGGACGGCCCATGATCTCGCAGGCCATGCCCACCGCAAATTCATCGCGGCCGTCGTCGATCACGGAATCGAGGTAATGCTGCCACCCGGTGCGCCCGCCAATGCGCATGCACACGCCCAGCAACGCCTTGCCCAGCTGGAAATCGGGAAAACGCTCCAAGGTGGACTCGAGCTCGCGAACGGCTTCGTCGCGGCGGCCCAGGTTGAGATACCCCATGGCGCGCACAGCGCAAGCCTGCGGCAGGTCGGGACGGGCCTGCTCCAAAACTTCTGCGATCTGGACGGTGGCCTGGGCATCGCCCAGTTCTGCGCCGAGCAACGCGATCTGCAGCAGCACGCGGTACACGTCGCCGCCGATCACGGCATCAGGTCGTTCAACAGACTTCATGGTGGAAGGCCTCGTCAAGAAGTTCAAGGTTCAACGCAAGGACAATTTCCAAAATCGTCGCCGCACTCGGGACTGACTTTCGAAACGCTCCAACTGCATCCGCTCGCATCGTCACAGCGACGGGGAACGGGTCATGCGCCTTCAAAAAAAGCCCCTGAGAAAGGCACAAGCCTTTCCCAGGGAGCTGGCACCCATTAACGACCAGAGATCTTGCCGGTCAGGCTCAGCGCGGCTTGGAGATAAGCCATGGCCGTGTTGGCCTGCATCGACAGCATCAAGATTTCTTGCTGCTTGGCGATCGAATCGTTCAGGCTTTGCTGAGCGGTGGAGCTGGTGTCGGTGATGGGGGGGGGTGGGGGTGCTGCGTCTGCCATGATTCATCTCCTAGGTTGGAAAAAAAGCGCCTGACTACCGGCCTTGGCGAACTTTGTCGATGGTGAAAGCTGCTTTGTCCAGGACGTCTCGCGCGGTTGCAAAGACAGGTTGTAGAGAATTGATCACATCTCTCCGATCGGGCTCGAGGGTGGTACTTGCGCCGATGGCTGCAGTTCGTTCGATCGCCTCGTCGAGGCTGATCTGCAGAGACTGAAGCAATTCGCCGGAAGGATCCGCCATCAATTGCGACAAAAGGGACGTGGCCGCATTCAAACTCCCTGACATCACGTACATGTTCGGTCTCCTGGACTATTTCAAGGGGTACAACACCTGACGGTCACCGATTTGGAATTCGATGACGTCGGTGGAGATGGCGATCACTTCTGCGCCATCTTGCAAGGTGGCGCCGACGAAATAACGACCTCCGGTGTCGGTGCGGAAATGACCATTGGGACCGGGGACCACATCCATGATGCGGAAGGGCAATGGTCGCATACGCGGCGCACTGGCCTGAGCATCAATGACGGCCAAGTGGTCTTCCACTTGCACGGTGCCGGCCAGGTCGTTGGTCAAATGGCGCAGTCGTTCACGCACACTGGCGTCGCTGACAGTCCCTTGAACCCGCAGCCGCCCAGCGCCGATGTAGCTCACGGCCACCTCTTCGGCATTCAAGGTTTTTCGCACCATGGCCGTCACTTCGCTGCCGGTTCGCACCTGCCAGCTCACCGGGTGCACCGCTTGCAATGGCTGTGTCAGCCACCATTCGCGCAGGCGCTCGAGCTGCACGGCGTCGTCGACGTAGCCGCTCATGGCCAGCCCCCCTTGCAGGTCGGGGCCCAGCTGCACATCCGGCCACCCCTCGGCCACCAGGTTGCGCACCGGCGGCACGGCCGGCACGTCGCGGGCATGGGAGACAAACCAACCGGCCAGCACCATGAGGGTCAGCGCAGCCAAAAAAGCCGGCCACAACACCGCCGGGCGAGACCAGCGTTTGACGGTCACGGCGGGCTTGTCGGGCCCGACCAGCTGGGTGAGCACCAGGCTGGCGCCGCCCAGGGTGTAGCGCTGCCGCAGGAAGCGGCCCTGACGGCGGGACTCCACCGGCTTCAAGGCCCGGGTGCTGGTGCCATTGGAGGACAACAGCGCCCAGGACCCGTTCACCCGTGCAATTTCTGCATGGGTGGGGTCGACGCCGGGGTCGCGCAGCATCAGGTCGTCTTGCGGTGACGCCCCCACGGTCATGCAGGCCCGCCCCCTCAAGAAGGCACCTTCGTGCATCCCTTCGGTGATCAGGAGTGCAAACGGCGTGCAGTCGGCTTGTGCCACTTTCTGGGCAAAGCGCTCGGCCGCCCCGGTCTCTGTGGCCGCCGCGAAAGCTGAAGAAGAAGCACCGGTTGTCGTGGTCGTCATGGCGTCACCACCCTTGGCGTGAGGAGGAAGAAACGGTCCACACGGGTCTTGCGCTTTTCCGAGTACTTGAACGCGCGGCCCAGGTAGGGGATCGATGACAGCCCGGGCACGCCGGCGTCGTCACCCCGAGAGCTTTCCTGTGCGTAGCCGGCGATCAACAAGGCCTGGCCGTCGTTGATGAGGGACTGGGTCGAGATGGTGCTGCGTTGGACCACCGGGATTTGATCCACGGTCTGCCCGGTCACCACGCCGTCTTCGATGCGGATGGCCAGCTTGATTTGCCGCTGATCCACTTCCTGAACGATCAACGGCGTGACGCGCATCGAGGTGCCCGCCGAAACGTTGAACAGGTCGACGTCGAGGTTGCCGGCCACGCGCACGAAGAAGGTGCTGAGGTTTTCGAGCACGGCTTCGGTGTTGTCGAGTGTCATGACTTTGGGTGTCGACAGCATGCTGGCGCGCCCTTCTTCCTGAAGCGCCGTGACACGGGCGATCAGGTTGCGGCCGGCGTCTCCCAGCACGGTGGTCAACACGCCGGTGGGCGATGGTGCCACGGGCGGCGACACGCCTTGGGGACCGACGCGTGGCGCACCGTCGGCCAAAGCCGTGCCCCAGCTCAGGCTGGGCAGATTGCGCCCGACCTGCAGGTCGGTGCGGTTGCTGCGCAGGCGCCAATCGACGCCCAGGGACTCCACCGCATCCGAGTTCACCTCGAGCATGCGCACTTCGATCTCGACCAGACCGGGCTTGGTGTCCAGCGCTCGGATGGCGGCCTCATGGCTGGCCATGCGCTCGGGCAGGTCGCGCACCAGCACCGCGTTCATGCGGCCATCGGCCATGAACTGGGGCAGTTCGTGCTCGGTGCCACCGACCACGATTTCGGGGTCGCCGTTGATCTCGCCGCGGCTGGCATTGGTGTCGGTGCCGATGCCGTTGAGCCCGAGGCCGCGCAGCTTGGCCAGCGTCGACGTGGAGCGCAGGTTGACGGTGGCCTGTGGGCCCGGGGGGCGGCCGATGTTGTAGAGGCGACGCAATGCGGTGGCCACACCGGGCACGGTCAGGTCGCGCCCACCTTGGGTGTAGGTGAAGTCGTTGGCCCACGCATAGCGCAGCGGGAACACACGGATCTCCGAGCCGGAGCGCAGGTTCTGGTTCTGGTCAATGGCGCGCGCGGTTTGCTGCACCAGCTCCACGTAGCGCTTGGGGCCGGAGACCAGGGCGGTGTTGGCCCGGTTGTCGTAGGTGATGGGGAAGCGGCGATCGGGGATGTCGAGCTTTTGCAGCGCCTGACGCAGCCGGTCGACGGAGGAGTTGCTGATGCGCACGATCTCGCTGCGGGCGTCGGCCGATGAGTACACGTGCAGCACGTTGCCGTCGTAGTACCAAATGAAGCCGAAAGTGGCGCCGAGCATCTCGATCAGGTTTTCCGGCAGCATGTTGAATTTGCCGTTGACCGTGCCTTCCACGTCGGGAGCCACCACGACCATCAGGCCTTGGCTGGCGCCAAACTCGCGCAGGAACTCCTTCAGGTTTTTGCCTTGTGCCTGGTAGACGAACTTCTCGGGTTTCCAGCGCACTTCCGCCGCCGAGGCTGCGCCTGAGGCCATCAGGGCCGCTGCACAGCCCAGCATCATCCAACCTGCACATGCGGCCCAACGAGCCCACAACTTGAAACACGCCACAACGTTCCCCTCTAGCTCCCGGGCTGGATGGCTTGGAAGCCGCCCGCCCTGAGCAAATCGTCAACGAACAAGTAAATGGAGGAACCCATCCAATGGGCTGAAAGCACCAGCACCAAGGCCGCGGCCACCAGCTTCAACACCTGAGACAACGTTTGATCTTGCAACTGCGTGGTGGCTTGCACCACGGCGACCACCAAGCCGATCGCCGCCGCCGCCACCACCACCGGCAACGACACCCACAAGGCGAGCAGCAGCCCGCGTTGGGTGAATTCAATCACGCTGCTGGGGTCCATGCCCATCACATACCCCCCTCAATTGCGGGGGCGGCCATCATGTTGACACGACCGACGGGCTCGACCACGAGGTCGGCCGGCAGCTCTTGATGGGACAGCACCGACAGGCCCGGCTGCTTGGCCGACAACAAACGGCGGATGAAACGCCGCGTGTCGAGTGAGGTCAGCAACACCGCGCCACCGCTGGCAGCGCACTGCTTGACCTCGGCTTCAACTGCGGCCAGCAAGCGGGTCACGGCTTGGGGCGGCAAGGTCAGGTAGGCGCCCGCGGGGCCCTGCTGAATGGCCTGCTTGACCTGCTGCTCGGTGGCCGGGTCGACCGTGATGACGCGCAAGCGGCGGTCCTCACCCACCAGAGGGTGGCAAATGAAGCGGCCCAGATCGATGCGCACATGCTCACACAGCATGGCCGTGTCTTTCTCGCGCATCGCCCAAACCAGCAGGCTTTCATAAATTTCCCGCAGGTAGCGCAGGGACACGCCTTCCATGGCCAGCCGCTTGAGCACCTCGGCCAAGCGCTGCAGCGGCAACGCGCGCAGCACTTCGGCCGACAACTCCGGCAGTTGGGCTTCGGCACGGCCGATCAGGCCATGGATTTCTTGCAGACCCACAAAGGCATCGGGCCGGTAACGCACCACCTGTCCCACCATCCGCGCCATGGCGGCCTCGCGCTCGCCCGGCGCCCCGGTGGCGGACAGGTGGCCCCGCTGGGCCGGGATCTCTTGCACGTCGACCACGAACTCTTCGTCGGCCAGTGCCGGGTCGAACTGCACGCTGAGCCCCGGAAAGGGCAAGCCGAGGGATTGCTGCAGGCTGGTTTTCTCACGGGCCAAGGCCTCGTCCAGCAGGCTGGGCACCAGGCGCTGGCGCATGGCCATGGCGATGCGGATGCGCAACGGGGACACGATGGTCAGGCCGTCGTCGGCCACCGGGCCCGCAGGCAAGGCACCGCCGCCTTGGGGAATGGCGCGGGATGAGGAGCCCAGGGCCTCCAGGTTCATGTCCTGGCGCTCACGGTAGCGCACCCAGAAAGCGAGGCCGGCCACGCCCACGGCCAGCAACAGGAACGGCAACTTGGGAAAGCCGGGCACCAGCAAGAAGCACAGCAAAATGGCGGCCGACGCGAGCAAGGCCAGCGGCTGAGCCAGGAGCTGGCGCCCGATCTGCCCAGCCAGGTGGCCGTTGCCGGTGGCCTGGCCAGCGACCCGGGTGATCAAGATGCCGGCCGCCACAGAGGCGAACAGCGACGGGATCTGCGACACCATGCCATCGCCGACAGTCAACAGCACATAGCGCGAGGCCGCCTCGGACAGGGACAGGCCCCGCTGCCCAGCGCCGATGGCCATGCCGGCCACCACGTTGACCACCGCGATGACGATGGCCGCAATGGCATCGCCCTTGACGAACTTCATGGCGCCGTCCATGGCGCCGTACATCTGGCATTCCTGCTCCAGCACGGAGCGGCGCTGGAACGCGGTGTTCTTGTCGATCGCGCCGGCGCGCAGGTCGGCGTCAATGCTCATCTGTTTGCCGGGCATGGCATCCAACGTGAAGCGCGCGCCCACTTCGGCGACGCGCTCGGCCCCTTTGGCCACCACGATGAACTGCACCACGGCGATGATGGCAAACACCACCAAGCCCACCACCACATTGCCGCCCACGACCAGGCGGCCGAAGGTTTCAATGATTTCACCAGCGTGGGCATGCAGCAGGATCTGCTTGGTGGAGGCGACGTTCAACGCCAGGCGCAACACCGTGGTCATCAGCAGCAGCGACGGAAACGTCGTCAGCCCCAAGGGACCCCGGATGTACACCGCCAGCATCAGCAGCACCACGCCGCTGGCGATGTTGAACGCGATCAACACATCCAGCAAAGCCGGCGGAATGGGCAGCACCATGAGCGCCACCACCCCTGCCAGAGCGACGGCCACCAAGAAGTGGCCATGCCGCTGGACCTGTCGCCACAGGTCAAGAGAAACTGATCGAGTCGTACTCAAAGCCACGCCTGCACCTCAAAACTTTCAAGCCAAAAAAGTCATTTTCTGTGGACAACACGTATGCAGAAATACCCAAGTGGCTCGAGAATTCACGAGTTCCCTGGCTAAAACCACCTTCTTTCCGGCGTGTGAGACGCAAGTTGAGTGTAGGAATCAACCAAGTGGGTGCCTGCAATATGAAGATTTCTTCAGGAAAAATTCATGTCGGGCTGCCCACCTCAGGGACACTGGTACATGGGTACTCACATCTTGATCGTCGAAGATGACGAAAAAATCGGGGAAAGCATTGATCATGCACTGTCGCGCTCAGGGCACAGCCCAGTTCGCGCTCGCAATGGTGAAGATGCGTTCTTTCTGGCCACCACGCAGCATTTTGACATCATGGTCCTGGACCTGGGTTTGCCGGGTCGCGATGGGATCACCGTGCTCAATGCCTTGCGAGGCTTGAACAAGGAAATGGCGGTTCTCATCTTGTCCGCCCGGTGTTCGGTCGAGGACCGGGTCGCCGCCCTGCGCTGTGGTGCCGACGACTACCTGACGAAGCCGTTTTCCATGGCCGAACTCGAGGCCAGGCTGGAGGCCCTGATGCGCCGCGGCCGGCTCGACCAGACCTTGAAATTGACGCTGGCGGACCTGAGCCTGGACATCGCCACCCGCCGCGTCACGCGGGCCGAGCGACCGCTGGAGCTGACCACGCGCGAATACGATCTGCTGGAAACGCTGCTGCGCCGCTCGCGCACGGTGGTCTCGCGCGACACCCTGGCCCGTGAAGTGTGGAAAGAGGTCAACCGCGCCACCCCGCTGGACAACGTGATCGACGTTCACCTCGGGCGGCTGCGCAAAAAGATCGACATGCCCGGCCTTGTGCGGCTGATCCACACCGTGCGCGGCGTGGGCTTTTTGTTGTCCGACAAGGAACCGGAGTGAGCCGACTGCCCCCCCTGCGCATCCGCGCGCGGCTGGCATTGTGGTACTTGGTTTCCATCGTGCCGATGTTGCTGGCCTACGCGATGGTGATGGCTTGGTTCGTGCATCACGAAGTGCGCGACGAGATCGACACCCGGCTCAAACTGGACCTGTCTGCCGCGGTCGACAAGCACCTGCTGCAGTGGGGCACGCTGCCGCCCAACACCAGCATCGACTGGCTGGAGAGCGCCGACCCGCGGCAGGCGTTCATCGACAGCTGGCGCATCGACGTTCAAACCGCGCAACCCACGCTGCGCCAGCGCATCCGCGGCACGGCCTCGCAGGTCAGCCTGCCACCGCCGGACATGCGCCAGCGAGACGGTGTGCCCTTCAACAGCACGACGGGCAACTGGCGCATGGTTCAAGGCCATGCGGAGCTGGGGGAATACACCCTGGTGATTCGCGCGGCGTTGCCGCTGGCGCCCTTGGACCAGACGATGCACAACGTGCTCACCGGCTCCGGCCTGGGTGTGCTGGTGGTGCTGGCCATTGCCAGCGTGGGCGGCTTCTGGATTGCCGGCACCGCACTGCAGCCGATCACGCAGTTGATACGCCGCACCCGCGAGATCGGCCCCAGTTCGCTGTCGGAGCGGCTGCCGGTGACGTCTCCGCCGGACGAGATGGCCGAACTGGCAGAGGTCATCAATGGGCTGCTGACCCAGGTGCAGGACGCACTGGACCGGCAAGGGCGCTTTGCCACCGAGGCGGCCCACGAGCTGCGCACCCCGCTGACCGCGCAGCGCAGCGTGGGCGAGTTGGCGCTGAGGCATGAGACGTCGGCCAGCGATTTGCGCAATGCGGTGGCCAGCATGCTGGAAGAAGGTCACCACATGCAAAAGGTGATCGACGGCTTGCTGACGCTGGCGCGGGCCGACACGGGCCGGCTGGTCACGCAGGTGCACCCGGTTCAGCTGGCGGAGCTGTTGGAGCAGACGGTGCCCAGCCTGCTGCCGCTGGCCGAAGAACGCGAGCAGCTGTTGACCTGGCGCTGCGAGCGGCCGGTGGTGGCGTATGCGGACGAGGCCTTGCTGCGCCAGGTGATGCTCAACCTGGTGCACAACTCGATCAACCATTGCGGCGCCGGCACGCGGATCGCGGTGCAGGTGAGCAGCACGCCCACGGCAGGCATTCTGTCGATCATCGACAACGGCCCGGGCATGGAGCCGCCCGGCCGCGACGAGATGTTCCAGCGCAAGAGCACCCGGCATGCGTCGGTGCGGGGCCTGGGATTGGGCTTGTCGATCGCCAAGGCCCTGGTGCGGGCGCAGGGGGCCACGCTGGTGATCGACAGCGAACCGGGCCTGGGCACGCGCATCCACATCCGGCTGCCGCGGGTGCAGGACGCCTCGATCACCACACGGCCGCCGTCGCCAGCGGAATTCACCCGGGTGGGTTAGGGCCGGCTGGCGCTGCCATCGCCCAAGGCAATGGCGCCTGAAGGCCGGCTCGAGCGCGGCCACAAGGCCCACAGGCGCAGGGGTTGTTTCATGCGCCCGGCCTGTTGTTCGGCGATGTCGCCCCAGCCCCAGAAATAGTCGGCGCGCACCGCCCCGGTGATGGCCCCACCCGTGTCTTGCGCCATCACCAGGCGGCGCAAGGGGGTGTTGCTCAACGGCTCGGTGGTGTCGAGCCAGACCGGGGTACCGTAGGGAATGCTTTGGGGATCGACGGCAATGGAGCGGCCGGGCGTCAGGGGCACGGCCTGCGCGCCGTTGGGGCCCACCTGGGGGTCGGGCAAGGGCTCCTCGCGGAAGAACACCACGCGGGGGTTGGCCCACAGCATCTCCTGCACCCGGCGGGGGTGGCGCTGGGCCCATTCCTTGATGGCCGGCCACGAGGCCTGCGCCACGGTCATCTCGCCTTGATCGACCAGCCAGCGACCGATCGACTTGTAGGGCTGCTCGTTGTGCGCAGCAAAGGCCAGCCGGACCCAGCGGCGACGGCCCGGGCCTTCGGTGATTTGCAGGCGGCCCGAGCCCTGGATCTGCAGGATCAAGGCCTCCAGCGGATCGGCGACGTAGGCGATTTCCAGCCCTTGGACGCTGGCGCGTGCGGCGGGCAAAGATTCAAGCTGCTGACGCGTCCAGTACGGCTTGCGCTGCGCCAAATCGGACGGTGGCCCGTACAGCGGCACTTTGAAGCGCGCATCCGGGGTGCGGCGGGCCTGGATGAGGGGCTCGAAGTAGCCGGTGATCAAGCCTTCGGTCGCCCCATCGGGTGACTCGACCCGGTAAGGCTGAAGGTGCTGCTGCAGCCACTGGCGGGTGTCGGCGTCGGTCTGGGGCGGCAGGCTGCTGGCGGCGATGCACAAGGTCTGCCACGCCGGCACTGGTTTGTCGCACCCGCGCAGCAGGGCTGGCCACAGCTCGAGGGCACGGTCAGCCGACCAGCCGGGCAGCTCGGACCAACCCACCGGAACCCAGCGCGATCGCGGGCGGGACCAAATGGGGCCTGCGGCCAGGGGTTCGCCGGCGGGTGGCTGCGCGGATGGGGACGCCTCAGGCGACGGGGGCAACGACGCGCTGGGGGCCGCCCCCGGTGAACCTGGCGGCACGGCCAAAGGCTGGGCAGGTGTCGACGGGGCGGGAGCCGACGGCGGCGAGCGCTCCGGTGCGGCGGCGGCTGGCTGGCTGGGCTTGTCCTTCTCGGCCGGGGGCCAGCCCGAGGGTTGGCTGGCGCACCCGCTCAAGGTGCCTAAAATCACCCAGCTGAACAGAGTTTGGAGTGGCCTCATGCTGCTGATGGTGTTGGAAGCGCTGGGCGCACTGGCGTTGCTCGTGTTCATTGTGTGGTGGACGATGTTCTCGGGCCGCCGCCGGGGCGAGCGCAACGACGAAGACAAACCAAGCTGAGCCGTGGATGGCACGGTTTGACCGACCCGCGCCCGCAAGGCTTGACAGGTCAATGCAAGGCGGACGGCAAGGCCAGGGCGAACTCGGGCACGGGCGCCTCAAAGGCGTTGGCGTCTTCGGTCATGCAGAAAAACCGACCGTGCATGCTGCCGCTGGGCGCGTTGATGCGTGTCCAGCTGGTGTACTCAAAACGTTCACCGGGCTGCAACAGGGGTTGGTGGCCGACCACTGCGAGGCCGCGCACCTCTTGGGTGTGGCCTTGGGCGTCGGCGATGACCCAGTGGCGGGCGATCAGCTGGGCCGCGATGTCGCCGCTGTTGACGATGGTGACGGTGTACGAGAAGGCGAACTGGTTCTCGCTGGCGTCGGATTGCTCGGGCAGCGGACTGACCGCCACACTGCAGGTGAATTGGGGATGGGGCATGGGCGGATTCTAG
>JAZKHH010000124.1:0-6394 GCA_040385465.1 Pseudomonadota bacterium
GCTCAGCTGTTCAGCTTGCCGACGTAGAGCACCGGTCCGGTCGGTGCGCCGGACGGCGAGCCCCCTGCGGGCTCGAGGCTCACCGCCAGGGCCGCGGTGCCCACCGGCACCCGGCCTTTTTGCACCGTCGCGGTGTCCGAGGCAATCAACCCCAGCGAGCGGGGCGCGCCTTCGGCCGGCACGGCCCACAGCTCCAACGCGCGGTCGGCCTGCAAACTCACGGGGGTCAATGGCCGAGTGACCACGGCCCGTCCGTCGCCGCTGATGCTGGCCACGAAGCTGGCGCGCACCAGCCCATCGGCAGCCGGCGTGGCCGGGTTCAACACCACCACCAGCGGAGGTTGCACCGGCGAAGGCGCCAACAACTGGGCAGACAACACCAAGGCGGCCACCGTCGCAAAGGCCGACACCCCCCGCCACACCGACAGCTGCTGCCACCAGCGCACCGGAGCCGCCGCCGCCACGGGCGCGGCAAAGCCCAGTCGCCGGGCGATGCTTTGCCACACTTCGGGCCGGGGCGGCACGGGCGGCAGGCTCGCCGTCAGCGGCACCAACCGCGCCTCCCAGCGGCGCACGGCGGCACGCAGCACCGGGTGCGCCGGCAGCAACGCTTCCACACGCCGACGGGCGCCGCCGCGCAGGGTGCCGCTCACGTAGTCGGCGGCCAGGCGTTCGGCCAACTCGGGACGGCTGTAGTCCATGCTCAGGAATCCAGCGCGGCGGTGGCCAACGGGGCCGCGGTGGCTTCGCGTTTGAGCCCCCGGTCCAGGCAATCCTTCAGGCTGGCCAGGCCACGGCGCACCCAGCTTTTCACCGTGCCCAGCGGCTGGTGCAGCTGCTCGGCCACTTCGGCATGGCTCAAGCCATCGTAGAAGGCCAGGGCCACGCTTTGGCGCTGCTGCGCACTCAAGGACTGCATGCAGTGCGTCAAGGATTGAGCGTCCGATGCCCGCGTGAGCAAGTCCAGCGGGCCCGGGGCGTCGTCAGGCAAGTGGTCGACCCACTCCGCGCCGTCTTCATCGTCCGGCAGGGCCGGCGCGCTGTGCACCTGAGGCTGGCTTTGCCGGCGACGCAGGCTGTCAATGGCCTTGTTGCGCGCCACGCTCGTCATCCACGTCAGGGGTTGACTCTGGGCTGCATCGAAGCTGGAGGCGGCACGCCAAATGTTCACAAAAACCTCTTGGAGGATGTCTTCCGCTTGAGCGCGGTCCTGGTTGATACGCAGGATCACCGCCAACAGATGCGCGCCCGTCTTGTCGTAAAGCGTGGCGAAAGCCCGGTTGTCGCCCACACCGGCACGGCCCAACAGCGTTGCAAGGTCACGGCTGCGTTCAGACCAGTCTTCAAGGGAAGCGCGCATGGGTGGGGCGGACGGAGCAACGATGAAGCGGCGATTCTAGAGGGTGTTGTCGACTAGGGCAGGGCGCGCGTTGGGGCGAGACGGGCATGGCGCAACGCCACCTGCTTCTTTCTGGTCCACACCCTTGCCGAGGCCGCGCGACCCCTGCCTGCGTTCCTGTTGCCCCCCCCGTGAATGTCCATGGACCCCAAGGCGTGTTGGCCACCAGCCACGGGGCTGGCTTCGTACAATGGCCGCTCCCCTTGCCGCCCGCACCTTGCCGCCCTCCATGACTTCGCGCGAGTTTGTCTTGACCCTGTCCTGCCGTGACACGCAAGGCATCGTGTACGCGGTGTCGGGGGCGCTGTTTGGGGCCGGCTGCAACATCGTCGACGCCCAGCAGTTCAGCGACGTGCAAAGCGACGACGGCACCGGCCTGTTCTTCATGCGGGTGCATTTCGAAGCACCCGGGTCGCTGCCCGACACGGCTTCGTTGATGGAGCTGTTCAAACCAGTGAGTGAGCGCTTCCACATGGACGCTCAGTTCCACGACCTGGCGCACCGTCCGCGGCTCTTGCTGATGGTCAGCCAGCACGGGCACTGCCTGAACGACCTGTTGTTCCGCCAACGCACCGGCCAGCTCGCCGTCGACATCGCCGCCATCGTCAGCAACCACGAGGCCTTTGCCGACATGGCCGAAGGCGCGCGCATCCCCTTTCACCACCTGCCGTTGCGTGCCGGCGCACCGCAGCTGGTCAAGCGTGCGCAGGAGCAGATGGTCGAGGCCCTCGTCAGCAGTCTGAACGTCGACCTGGTGGTGCTGGCCCGCTACATGCAGATCCTGAGCCCCGAGATGTGCGCCTTCCTCAAAGGCCGCGCCATCAACATCCACCACAGCTTCCTGCCCAGCTTCAAAGGGGCCAAGCCCTACTACCAAGCGCACGACCGCGGCGTGAAGCTGATCGGCGCCACCGCCCATTACGTCACGCCCGACCTCGACGAAGGGCCGATCATCGAGCAGGATGTGGCTAGGGTCGACCACTCGCTGAGCCCGGAAGACTTCACCGCCGTCGGTCGCGATGTGGAAAGCGTGGTGCTGGCCCGAGCGGTGCGTGGGCACGTCGAGCACCGGGTGCTGATGAATGGCCACAAAACCGTGGTGTTTCGCTGAGGAGGGTGCATGGCGCACTTGATGATGGCCCCGCTGGCGGCCGCCGATTCGCCCGACGAAGTGGAGCAGCAGTTCTATGACGCCCTGCGCCGCGCCCAGATCGACACCTTGATGGCGATCTGGGCCGACGACGACGACACGCTGTGCGTGCACCCGGGCGGCCCGCGCCTGGTGGGCGCGGCGGCCATCCGCGCCAGCTTCGAGGCCGTGTTCGCCAATGGCGGCCTGCCGATCCGCGCCGAGCAGATCCACCGCATGCACACGGCCACCGCCGCCGTGCACAGCGTGCTGGAGCACCTCGAGGTGCCCACCGACGACGGCACCCAGTCGGCCTGGGTCGTGGCCACCAACATCTACGTGCTGAGCACCCAAGGCTGGCGCCTGCTGGCCCACCACGCCAGCCCGGCCGATCCGCACGACATCTCGGTCCACCACACAGGCACCACCGTTTTGCATTGAGCGGCCCGTGCGCCATGACGACCTCGTCGGCCACCCCGTTCGCACCGCCCGCCTGGTTGCCGTCTCGCGCGCCTTGGGGCGGCCATGCGCAAACCCTGTGGAGCGCGGTGTTCACCCGCCACGGCACTCCAGCGCCCCAATTCCGGCGTGAACGCTGGACCACACCCGATGGCGACTTCGTCGACGCCGACTGGCACGAGCCGCTCGGTGCCGACGGCACCCCGCTGGCCCCCGACGCCGTGGACTCCACCACGCCCTTGCTGGTGCTGTTCCATGGCCTGGAGGGCAGCTCCGCCAGCCATTACGCCCAGGCCTTCGCGCAGGCCAGCCGCGAGCGCGGCTGGCGCTTCGTGATGCCGCATTTCCGCGGCTGCTCCGGCAGCATCAACCTGGCCCCGCGCGCTTACCACTGCGGCGATTTCGAGGAGGTCGGCTGGATGCTGGCGCGCTGCCGTGCGGCCCATGCCGGGCCGGTGCACGCCGCCGGCGTGTCCCTCGGCGGCAATGCGCTGCTGCGCTGGGCCCAGGAAGCCGGCGGCCTGGCCGCCCGCGCGGTGCGCTCGGTGTGCGCGGTGTCGGCACCGCTGGACCTGCTGGCCAGCGGGCGCGCCATGGGCGTGGGCTTCAACCGCTGGGTCTACACCCAGGTGTTCCTGCGCAGCCTGAAGCCCAAAGCCCTGAGCGTGCTGCGCCAGCACCCCGGGCTGTTTTCCTTGGACACCCTGAACGCTGTGCGGGATCTGCAAGACTTCGACAATCTCTTCACCGCGCCGCTGCATGGCTTCGTTGACGCTGAAGACTACTGGCGCCGGGCGGCCGCCAAGCCGCATTTGCGGCGCCTGCAGTTGCCCACCCTGCTCTTGAATGCCCGCAATGACCCGTTCATGCCTGAAGCTTGCCTGCCGAACCCCGACGACGTCCGGCCCGAGGTGAGCCTGTGGCAACCGGTGCACGGCGGCCATGCGGGGTTTGTCACCGGCGCTTGGCCGGGAACGTTGAAGCACCTGCCCGAAGCGGTGCTGGATTGGATGCACACCCATGGATGAGATGGTTCAAGCCGCATTGCGCAAATGGCCCAACGTGCCGCATTGCCACGGTTGGTTGGCCCTGGATGCCCGGGGCGACTGGTTCATGCGCGACGACGCCGTGCAAGCCGCCGGCCCGTTCCCCCACGTCAAAGGCAGCCGCATCGAGCACGCCAAACTGCGCGCCTTCATCGAGCGCAACTACTTGGCCGACGCCCACGGCTGCTGGTACTTTCAAAATGGCCCCCAGCGCGTCTACGTGAGCTTGGAGGTGGCGCCCTGGGTCTGGCGGCTGCAGGCCCACCCTGGCAGCTGCGTGCCCCAGGTGTCCAGCCACACCGGCCTACCCGCCCAGCCCCATGCCGTGTGTGTCGACGAGCAGGGCCGCTTGTTCCTGGCCACCGAGCTCGGTTTGGGTCTTGTGCACAGCCTGGACATGGACCTGGCCGCCAACGCTGTGTTGTCGGGCGATTGGTCGCCCGAAACGGTGGCTTTTGCGGAACTCGCGCCCCGCTTCGGCCACGTGCTCGACCCGGCCGCGGTCGCGGTCGCTCCGCAGGCCGCCACGTCTCATCCGTGAGCGGCTGACCTGTCCGGCCACTCGGGCGGCGTGACCGGCTCAGCCCTGTCACCGAAGACGAAATGACAAAAAACAGCCGACGCAAGGTCGGCTGTTTTCATTCCAAAATCCCACAGACCCTGCCCAGCGGGCAGGGCGGGTCCGCCTCACTTCACCGTGCCAACCATGTAGGTCACGACGTCCTTGATTTCGGCATCCGTGGCCTGCGAGCCACCCCGTGGCGGCATCACGCCCTTGCCCTTGATGACGCTGGCAGTCAAGCCGTCGATGCCCAGCGCCAGGCGAGGGGCCCAGGCGGCTTTGTCGGCCAGCTTGGGGGCACCGGCCACACCGGCCGCATGGCAGGTGCCGCAGGCCTTCTCGTACAAGGGCGGAGCGGCGGCCACTTGGGTGGCGGCCGGCTTGGCCTGCGGCGGGGGAATCACCACCGCCGGCATCGCCGGGGCGGCTGGCGCGGCAGCCACGGTGCCGGTGGCGGCCGAAGCGGCGGGTGCCGGTGCTTTCGGTTCCTCGAACTTGGCGCCCGCGGCATTGGTCAGGTGGACCACCGCACGGCCGATTTCCACGTCGCTGTGCTCGCCGCCGCCCTGCGGCGCCATGGCACCCTTGCCCTTCAAGGCAGAGCGCAGCAGCGCCTCGTAACCGGTCTTGATGCGCGGGGCCCAGGCGGCGGTGTCGCCCAGCTTCGGTGCGCCGGCCAGGCCGGCGGTGTGGCAGGCGCTGCACTGTGCGGCATACACCTGTTCACCGGTTTTCAGCACCACCGGCGCCGACGCGTCCTTGATGTCGACCCGGCCCACGCGCTGGATGCGCTGGGCGACCGCTTCCGGCTCCAGGCCGTCGCTGCCCGCGGCAGGGCGGGTCGCGGTGGTGACGAAGGTCGCCAGCAACACGATCACGACGATCGGCACGATGAAGCTGAACGCCACCGCGGTGATCAGCTGCTTGGGCGTCTTGATCGGCCCTTCGTGGGCAGTTTCAGGTTGATCGTTTGGAAGGCTCTGGGGGGCGTCGCTCATGGAATCCTCAACATCGCGGTGCGAAAGGTGCGTCGCTGGGTCCGGCGGCAAGGGGCCGGCGCGCGCGAAAACCGCAAATTATAGGTCCGCTGCCTGGGCCGCGTGTGGGATCAGAGCCCGCGCAGTTAGAATCCCCGCTCTCGTGCGTCCGTAGCTCAATGGATAGAGTACTGCCCTCCGAAGGCAGGGGTTGCTGGTTCGATCCCAGCCGGGCGCACCACTTCGTCACCCCTTGACGTCCAGCCACTTGCCACGCCGCCAAGCCCGGCCTGCGTCTCCCGCACCGCTGGCGCGCCTCCTACCGGCGCCTCCTTTCGCACCTGCAACGGCGTCCCGCTGAGTGGGTGCACACGCCTCGGTTTCCCGCTGGTTTTCCCCTCCCGCAACGCCCGCTGGTGAAAGCGTGAATATGGCCGTGCCATGGGTCAAACAGTGCCCCCACGGTCAGGCATTTCAAGCGACCATTTCACCCGTGCCGGATCGACACTGAAGACACACGGATGTCATCGGATCGCGGTACACCAGGGGCTGCGGCCGTGGCCATTTTCAGGGGGTTGAAATGCCGAAGCTATTGGGGTGGTTGGTGGGTTGGATGCCGCGTCGGACCGGGTCCTTGGCAGGCGGCCGCGATCCCGACGATCAAGGCACCGCCTTTGGCATGGAAGCCGCGTTTGCACCCACCCGACCGGCCATGGCCGGCGAGCGCACCGCACCCGCCCCGTTGGACACCGATTGGGCCATCCACCGCCTCAACAGCCGATCCACGCGTTGACAGTGGCGGGGTGAGGGCGGTTGACCTGC
>JAZKHH010000125.1:0-13811 GCA_040385465.1 Pseudomonadota bacterium
AAGCGCTGCGCGATGCGGTGTCGCAGGCGGGTGGGCGGCCGGAGGGGATGAATGCGCCGGGGACGGCGGAAGAGGTGTTGAGGGCGGTGGGGGAGTAGAAGGGCACCCTTTGCAGAGACTGATGGGCACCTGTTGACATACCTCACACGCAGCACTGAATGACGGACATGCAGCGTTACCGCTATGAAGGAATTAGGTACCTCTGTACGGAGACTCGGATTGACCCATCCAGAATCCGCCTAACACTCCAGGAAACCCTTTCTGAAGCAGTGACTGCATAGCGAATGACGTGGCGTCCCGGTCCCGCGTTGGGCCAGCTACAGCTGTGAGTTGCCCTTCCGTACCTTTCCTAAGAAGATCGGGAAAGTTCGATGTAATCAGGTTGAACTCTAGGTAGGGAATGATTGAGTGCGGTCCAGCTCGATGCATGATGCGCGGGCTGTTGACGCCGGGAGACGGCGCAATCAGTCGCCATTCGCGTTCCTCCGCAAATGAATGATGCTTTAGAACTGCTCCAAACTTCGCAAGCTCCCGGCAGAACGTGACGGCAAGGTCACGCACGAAGTGCTCCGGCCGTTCTGTGGCCGGCGTTTGCTCAAAGGCACGCAGTGCAGATTGATAGTGCGTGTCGAAAATTTCCTTGACCATGCGGGTCTGTCGATCGCGTTCGTACACGCAAGGAGCCACATAGAAGCCCTGCTCTTTGCAGACCACTCGTAGTTGGTCAGAGGACACACCAAGCGCGTACCCTCCGCCCGGGGGGCAATACGCCCGCCATTGAGAAAGTTGGTCACGCTGCTCGGTTAGCGACGCCACATAGACATCGGACGATGCCGCTCCCAGGTAAGTCACCATGTCGCAGAGAAGCTGTTGTCGATCATCCTTGGCAGATATTCCTGCCAGGGACTCTTGGGTTCGCATCACTACGTCCTTCGCTAGCTGAACCGCATGAACAAGTTCTTGGTGATCGTTCAGATACCTGACATGTGTCGCCCAGATCTTTTTCGTCAGAACCATTCCGATGAAACCGGCGGGTGATGTGTAGTGAAACAGTAGTGGTGGTGGCGCAGTATTCAAGACGCCTTCAATGTAGGAATAGTTCATCGCAGGGTTGACGGTGTGCAACTCGATCAGGACTGGGAGTAGGTCGTAGACGCCATCATCGTACTGAACCTGTCGCTTGCTGTTTAGCGCAGACCGGCCCTCTTGGCCGACTGTGCGCATTCGCGTCGATGGAGCCTATGGCTGCAACCAGTCTTGCACTTCCCTCCAGGCCACCCCATAGAAGGGTGTCTGTGTGGTCCGATGCCGTTCATGACCTAAGCTGCCAACCGCCAATTGATCAACGGTCGAGTGATCAAAGCATCACTTCGATGCAACCTTTGCAGGCTCGAACGCCCCACAGTTGAGCACCACATGCTTCGCACACGACCGCGACTCGTCCTTGCCAGTCTCCAACGCCTTGCTCGCGTAGACCTTTGATGCTTCCACGAATCCCAGGCCGCGCGCAGCCTCGCTGAGGTAGAAGTAGGCCAAGTCAAACTGGTGATCAATGTCCATGACGCTGACGGCCAGATCACGCCAGCGTTGATTGGCGTGCAGTTCTTTCAAGCTGCCTTGCTTGATCAGGAACACGGGTACGTTGCTGCCTTTCAGCTCGGTGAGTCCGCTCTCAAAGGCGAACCATTGCGGTGAATACAGCGCAATGGCCTTGGTGGGGTCGGGCTTGGGTCGCTGCGATTTCGGCCCGCGAAGCCAGTCGAAAGTTGAAGCCTCTTTGGGCGCGGCTTCAAACGACAGGTTGTACAGACGCAGCATGGGCTGCTGCAGTTCCGACAGGTAGCGAATGCGGTTGTCCGGGCTGGGGTGCGTGGCGAGGAAGCTGCCGCGGGCCCCGCTGCTCTTGGCGGCCATCTTTGTCCACAGCGACACCGCGGCCTCGGGCCTGTAGCCGGCTCTTGCTGCGAGCTCGATGCCGATGCGATCGGACTCGGTCTCGGCCGTGCGGCTGTTGGGCATGGCGATGAAGGCCAGGGCGCCGAGTGACAGCGTCTGGTGTTTGTTCTGAAAGTCCCGGCCGCTGGTGGCCGTCACGCCTGCCACCAGGATGGCGCTCAGTTCCCCGATCATGCGCACGGACTGTTTCTCGGCTCCATGGCCAGCCAGTGCGTGTCCGATTTCATGGCCCATGACCTGGGCGATCTCGTCATCTGTCGCACTCAACTGTTCGGCCAAACCGCTGTAGAAGCCCATGAGTCCACCCGGCATCGCAAAGGCATTGACGGTCTTTGGCTCATCAATGACGTTGATCTGCCAGTCCCACGAGGCGGACTCAGGCCGGTAGAGCACCGCATGAGAGATGAGACGGTTGGTGATGGTGTCCACCCGCTCCTTGAGGGGACCACTGGTGAGGATCTTTTGCTTTTTGTCGTACTCGCCGACCATGGCCGAGTACTGGCTCATGCTCTGTCTGGAGACGTTGGCTTCGCTGACCAGGCTGGCCTGCATCCGGCCGGTCATGGTGTTGGTCGCGCA
This sequence comes from Pseudomonadota bacterium, assembly GCA_040385465.1. GTDB lineage: Bacteria > Pseudomonadota > Gammaproteobacteria > Burkholderiales > Burkholderiaceae_C > CANHBY01. Next base: position 2,536 of record JAZKHH010000125.1, read on the forward strand.
TCCACCGAAAAGTGCAGCGAAGGCAAGGACTCCCCAGAACAACACGCGCCTCAGCGCAGGATCAAAGGTCGCCCTGGAGGCGGTGTCGGATGAATGCATGGGTCACTCCTTCGGCTTGAATCAAACGAACCACAACCCGTCAATGGCAGTGGTAGCCCCCCGTCCTCGTTTCGTTGTGACATCCGTTGGAATTCGTCCCGCCCGAATGGGCAACTGCCAACGTGGTGGCCAACGTGATCAAACAAGCGATGAGCAGTTTCATGTCGACTTTCTTTGTGAAGGTGGATACGCGGGCACCCAACAACCCAATCAGTGCGCTCTAAGTTACGAGTGGTTACACAGTGTGACAGACATCGGCGCAGTTAAGTGCGAAATGTGCAGATCGGCTCTACCCATTTGGGGTAAGCCAAACCACCCAAGGAGGCATGCTCTGAGCCAACACGCCACTTTCAGCCCTGCAATTCACTCAACGCCTCACCGAGCGCTACCATCCGCCTGCACAATTTTTGCCACAAGGAAAAACAATGTTCAGTCATGTGATGGTCGGCTCCAACGACCTTGAGCGCTCGAAGATCTTCTACTCCGCGGTGCTCGCCACGCTCGGCGTAGGCGGGGCGGTAGAAAACACGGCGGGTTCGGGCCACAAGCGGCTCTTCTTTCGCCACAAAGGCACATCCTTCTGCGTGAGCGAACCCATCAACGGGGAAACGGCGTGCCCCGCCAACGGCGGCACCGTCGGATTCAAGTGCTCCTCACCCGAGCAGTTGCAGGCGTTTCACGACACGGCCGTGGCGCATGGTGGCGTGTCGATTGAAGACGCACCCGGCCCTCGCGGCGGCCCCTCAGGCAGCATGCACCTGGCATATGTGCGCGACCCGGACGGCAACAAGCTCTGCGCGCTGTACCGCGTGCCCTGAACACCACGATCAGGCTTGTTTGACCTGGTGCCGGGATCAACAACGTCGGCCCCAATCGATCAGAGCCGCCCCAACGCTGAGCGGTTTGCTCGGCGCAGCGGCCGAGGGCCCGCTGGTTCAGGCAGGGACAGCCTTGTTCAGGCGTTCGATCAAAGCCACCGCCGCCGCCGGCGCCCGTTCCTTGGCGCCGCTGATGAAGTACATGAATACGTCACGCGGCCCGGCCTTCTTTCCGGCGTCTTCCAGCCGTGGCACATCCGCGGGCTCGCCGCCCGCCGCCCATGTCTTCGCTGCCTCGGCCCACCGGTCCAGGACCTTGGGCGCATAACCCGTCTTCACCTTCGGATCTGTGCGCATCAAACGCGCGTAGACGACGTCCGCCGTCAGGTCGGCAAACGAGGGATAGTCGTCCGAATCGGTGAACACCGTCGCGCACCGGTACTTGCGCGCCAGCGCCAGGTAGGCAGGGTCCATGAAACTGTTGTGCCGCACATCCAACGCGTGGCGCAGGGGCAAGCCGTCCACCTTGCCCGGCAGCAGCTTCAGGAAAGCCTCGAAGTCCACCGGATCGAACAGCTTGGTTGGCGCGAATTGCCACACGATTGGCCCGAGCTTGGGGCCCAGCTCGCTCAGGCCGCTGCCGACGAAACGTTCGATGGACTCGCCCGCGTCGGCCAGCACCTTGCGGTTGGTGGCGAAGCGGTTGGCCTTGAGCGAGAACATGAAACCGTCGGGCGTCTCGTCCCGCCATTTCGCAAAGGTCGGTGGTTTGAAGGTGCTGTAGTAGGTGCCATTGACCTCGATCGCCGTGAGGTGAGCGCTGGCGAAAGCGAGCTCTTTGCTGTGCGCGAGGCCCTTGGGGTAGAAGTTGTCGCGCCAGGGTTCGTACGTCCAGCCGCCAATGCCCGCTCTGACGGTGCCCGACGCTGCTTGTCTTGTGGCCATGTTCCTCTCCCCGAAAAAGTGATCCGCCACCACTCTAACGGGATTCTTCTTACGCGAGGCGGTCAGCGAAGATGGCCGCCTCGATGGGCCGGGGCAATGCGCCTCGGCTTCTTTCAGAACAGGTGCCGCACGCCGACCTGAATGCCGCGCAGGTCCTGTCCGAGGGCGGGCACGCGGGTGCCCATGTCCTGGCTCGACGGGAACATCGCGATGCGCGAGGCGCCGCTGTTGTCCAGCAAGGCGGCCGAGGTGTAGACCATGGTGCGCTTGGAGAGGTTGTGGGCGTAGCCCACCGCGAACAGGGAAGCGTCGCCGGTGGCGCGCTGGTTTTGAATCCAGGACGCGCGGAATTCACCCGAGCCCGCCGGCACCGTGAGGCCCAGCAGGTAGCCCTTGGCCGAGGCGAGGGTGTCGACCTTGTTGTGCTGCAGGTAACCGAACAGCTTGAAGCCGTCGAAGCGGTAGGTGGCGCCCAGGCCGGTGGTCTGGCTGAACACGAAACCCGCACCCGGCGCGCCGATGGTGGCCCGGGCGACCTCGATGCGGTCCGTCGCCAGACCGACGTACAGGCGGTCGGCCGTGTACTCGGCGCTGGCGGCGAGGTTCTTGTTGGGCGTGTCTTCGCGCATCTGGACCAGCAGGCGCATGTTGAGGCCGCCGAACAGCGTGGGCGATAGGTATTGCACCGAGTTGGGCAGCATGGCGGTGTAGCCGCGCACCGCAGAGCCTTGCAGCATCGACAGCTGCGCGCCGGTCTGTGCGCGGGCAAAGGGATCGGTCTTGCCGGTCAGGAAGATGAAGGGGCTCCAGTGCGCACCGAGGTCGATCGCACCCAGTGTGGCGTCGCGCAGGCCGACGTAGGACTCGCGGTTGAAGAAGGTGGTGGCATTGGACTGCGTGCCGGTGTCGGCCTGGAAGCCGCTCTCGAGCTTGAAGTAGGCCGACAGGCCGCCGCCGAGCTGTTCTGTACCCCGCAAGCCGAACAGCGAGGTGTCGCTGCTCAGGGTCTTGCGCGTGCCGGACTCGCCCTGGTATTTGATGGCGTTGATGCCCAGGTCAATGCGCCCGTAGAGCTCGACGCTGGACGTCTGCGCCGCCGCGAGCAAAGGCAGCAGCGCGAAGGGGATGGCGCTGAGTGGGTTGAATCTCATGGGGATATGTCTCCTGTGGTGGATAAGTTCTGAGGGAGTGGGATCAAGGTCTTCCCGCAAACTGCGGCGGCGACCTCACACCGGTACGTTCACCACATGCGCCTGCATGTAGTGCTTGAGGCCCTGCGCGGCGTACTCGCTGCCCAGGCCCGATTGCTTGGCGCCCCCGAACGGGATCTGGGCATCGAGCCAGAGGTGCTGGTTGACACTCGCGGTGCCGACTTCGAGCCGCGCAGCGACACGGGCCGCGGCTGCGGCATCGCGGCCCCAGACCGAACCGGTGAGTCCGTAGGGTCCGGCGTTGGCGCGTTGCACTGCCTCGTCCACGTCTGAGAAGCTCAACACCGGCAGCACGGGACCGAAGGGTTCTTCGGCCACGAGGCGGCTGTCTTCCGCGATGCCGCTCACGACGGTGGGTGCGATGAAATAACCCTCACGCTCCAGCGCATGGCCGCCCGAGTGGAAGTGCGCACCACGCTCGCGCGCGTCGTCGAGGATGCCCAGCACGATGCGGTACTGGGCGGCGTTCTGCACCGGGCCGAGCACCACGCCCGGCTCGAAGCCGCCGCCCACGACCGCCGCCTTCGCCTGCCGTGCCAGCGCCTCGCACGCCGCGCTGTGCAGGCGCTCGTGCACGTACAGGCGCTTGATCGCCATGCAGATCTGGCCGCTGTTGGCGAAAGCGGCGTTGAACAATTGATGTGCGATAGCCTCGGGGTCGGCATCCGCCAGCACGATGGCGGCGTCGTTGCCACCCAGTTCGAGCGTGAGGCGCTTGAGCGTGCCGGCGCTGCTTACCATCACCTTCCTGCCGGTGGCCGCCGAGCCCGTGAAGCTGATCTTGTTGATGTCCGGGTGCTCCGCGAGTGCACGCCCCAGGTCGTTGCCACCGGAGACCATGTTGAGCACACCGGCAGGCAGCAAGGCCTGTGCGCGCTGCGCGAAGCGACAGGCGCTCAGTGGGGTGTAGGGCGAGGGCTTGACCACGATGGTGTTGCCCGTGAGCAGCGCGTGCACGATCTTCGGCACGCACAACACCAGCGGCATGTTCCAGGGTGTGATCGCGCCCACCACGCCGAGCGGGCGGTGGTGCAGTTCGACGCGGCCTTGCGCATCCTGGCGCAGGGTTTCCACCGGCACGTCGAGCGCGACCAGGCGCTGTAACTGCATCGCAGCGCGGGCGACCTCGTCACGGGCGCGCGGCAGCGGTTTGCCCTGCTCGAGCGTGATGAGCCAGGCCAGCGACTCGAGGTCTTGCTGCAGCAAGGCCGCGAGCGTCAGCAGCTTTTCGCGGCGCTCGGCCCAGGGCCGGGCGGCCCAGGCGGGCTGGGCGCGCCGCGCAGCGGCCACGGCCTCGTCGAGCTGGGCGAGCGAGGCCTCGGGGGCGGTCGCGAAGGGTTGTGCGGTGGCCGGGTCGATGACCTCGAAACGGCTGGCGCCGTCCTGCGCGCGGCCGTCGATCGACAGCATCGCGGGTGCTTCGTCCAGGCGCAGGGCGTGCAGCGCCCCGGCACGCATCGGATGGTGCTCCATGAAGTTCCTTTCGGGGGTTCACACCCCGGGGGTTGGTACGAAAAGCGGGCGCTACTCGCCGATGACGTTGAGCAAGGCCTGCCGGCCCTCGACCTGCACTGCGTGCAGGGCGCGCTGGAGTGCGGACATCAGCTCTTCGCGCCGTGTCACGCGCTCGCCGTAGCCGCCCGAGGCCTCGGCATAACGCTCGAAATCGGGCACGGGCTTGAGCGAGGAGAGTGGCTCGGGTCTGCGCGCCTGCGCCTGTCGGGCGGTGTGGCCCTGCGGGTACATGCCGGTGGCGGCCTTCTGCACGCCTTCCCAGCCTTCGTTGTTGAACACGACCGTGAGCACAGGCAGTCCGTGCATCGCGGCGGCATGGTGGCAGGCCGCGGGGTTGGCGAAGAGATAGGCGCCGTCGCCGACCACACAGATCACGGTGCGACCGGGTGCCGCCTGCTGGGCGCCCAGCGCCGCGGGCAAGCCCCAGCCCAGTCCGCCGGAGGACGGCAGCTGGAAGAAGCCACCCGCCTCCTCGAAACCCATCTGCTCGCGCACGGCGGAGTATTCGTTGACGAGGATCGCGTCGCGCGGCCGCGCCGCGTCCAGGCAGCGCGAGAGGAAGAGCTTGCTGATCGGCCCACCGCGTTCTTCGTCGCGCTGTGCGCGCGCCGCGATCTCGCCGCGCACCGACATGCCGAGCGCCTGGGCGCGCTCGCGGCGCCGCTCGGTCTGCAGATGTGCACCCACCGCTTCGAGTGCGGGCACCAGTGCGGCCAGCAGCGCGCTCGCGTTGGTGGTGATGCACAGGTCGGCCGGAAAACTGCGCATCGGGTAGCGCGCGAAGAGCGGGTCGCTGCCCGCGAGCGCCACGAAGGCGCCGGGCTGTGGCGCCGTGACGGCGGGAATCCAGGGCACGTCGGTTTCCAGGAACAGCAGCGCGTCGGCGTGCGGCAGCACCGCGGTCATCTCGTAGCCCAGGTGCAGGGGGTGCGAGGACGGGAAGCTCACGTAGCGCGGCCGGTTCTCCGCCACGCCGATACCGAAGCGGTCCGCGATCTGGGTGAGCTGCGCGACGGTTTGCGGGTCCGCGCCGCTGCTGGTGCAGACGATGACCGGGCATTCGGCCGCGGCCAGTGCGCGCGCCAGCGCGAGCACCAGCTCGGGATCGGGGTGCGCGGCCGAGGCGACCGGGATCTGCCCGTCCACGCGGCATTCGGCGTGCGGCTGCGCCAGCACCTCGCGCGGCAGCGTCAGGTAGACCGGCCCGCGCGGCTCGGTGGTGGCAACGCCGAGCGCGCGGTCCACCACATCGGCCACGTGATGGCCGTCGCGCAGTTCGTAGTCCCACTTGACCAGCTCGCGCACCATCGACCCCTGGTCGAACATCTCCTGCGCCCAATGGACCTCGTGGGTGCGCGAACCAGTGCGGCCCTGCTCGAACCACGGTGTGCGCCCGGCCGCGAGCAGCAGCGGCACCTGCGCGCGGATCGCGTTGAACAGCCCGCACACCGCGTTGGCGGTGCCGACGCTCACATGCAGCATCACCGCCTGTGGTCGGCGTGCCACCATGTAGAAGCCGTGCGCCATGCCGATGGCGAGGTTCTCGTGCCCGATGAGCACGGGCTCTGGCAGCACGAGACCGGCCTCGGTGGCGCGGGCGTAGGCCTCGATCACGGGCGCGGTGTCGGTGCCCGCACCCACATAGAAGTAGTCGACGCCACGGTCCTTCAACAGCACGAGGAAGGCCTCGGCCACGGATTCGGTGCGGACGGTTCTGGCAACGTCTGCCGGCAACGGCTTGTTCATCTTGAGACCTTGTTGTCCGGCTTCAGTCGAGCGTGATCTGGGCGGAGTCGATCACCTTCTTCCAGCGGCTGGTCTCGTCGCGCAGCATCTGGCCGGTGGCCTCGGGCGTGCCGCCCACCGGATCGGCGCCGAGCGCCTCGAACTGCTTGATCACGTCGGGCATCTTCACGATCTCCGCGACTTCCCTGGCGAGCTTCTGCGCGATGGCCGGGGGCGTGCGCTCCGGCGCGACGAGCGTGACCCAGGTGCCCGATTCGAAGTTCGGCAAGCCCGCCTCGTGCATGGTCGGCACGTCGGGGATGGAGGCCACGCGCTCCTTGGTGGCGGAAGCGAGGATGCGCACCCGCTTGCCCTGGTGGAACGGCAGCGTGGTGGTGACGTTGTCGAACATCAGGTCCACGGTGCCGGCCATCAGGTCGGTCAGGGCGGGCGCGGAGCCACGGTAGGGCACGTGGACCATCTTGATGCCGAGCCGGCTCTCGAAGTACAGGGCCGTCAGGTGCGAGGTGCTGCCATTGCCTTGCGAGGCAAAACTGAGCTTGCCCGGGTTGGCCTTGGCGTAGTCGATCAACTCCTGCAGGTTGCTGGCCTTCACCGAGGGGCCCACCACGATCACGTTGGGCATGTTGGCAATGGTCGTGATCGGCACGAACTTGCGCGCGTCGTAGTTGATGCTCTTGTAGAGGTTGAAGTTGATCGCAAGCGGGCCGGGCGGGCTGGCGAACAGGGTGTAGCCATCGGGCGCAGCCCGTGACACATACGAACCGCCAATGTTGCCGCCCGCACCTGGTTTGTTCTCGACAATCACGGGCTGCTGCAATCGGCCTCTCAGTTTGTCGGCCACGATGCGTGCGATGGAATCCGTCGTTCCGGCTGCCGGGAACGGCACCACGATGTTGATCAGCTTGTTCGGGTAAGCCTCCTGCGCGGCGGCAGGCAGGGCGGTTGAAATCAGTGCGGTGGCGCAGAGGGCGATGCGGGTAAGGGAACGGTTCATGGTTGTCTCCAGTGTTTTTTGAGGCTGCGGGGTCGGGAACGTGAGGCACTGCACATCAACTTGTGCAGACCTCTGTGAGACGGCGCTTACATGGCCACGTCCTGTGAAGGCGCGAAGGCGTCGCAATGGAAATGGCCTGGGTCGAGGCTGTGCTGTTCGAATGCATTGCGCGCAGCAGCCACCATGCCGGGAGATCCGCAGGCGTAGACCTCATACCCGGCCAAGTTCGGGAGGTCTTCGATCACTGCCTCGTGCACGCGGCCGGTTCGACCGCTCCAGCCGCCATCCGCGGCAGCCGAGGAAACCACTGGCACGTAGGTGGTCTGTCCCGCGTCGGCCCAGCGCTGCGCCAGCGTGTGGCGGTACAGCAGTTCGGGTGTGCGCGCGCCCACGTAAAGGTGCAGGCGCCGTTGGGTGCCCTTCTTCAGCAACTCTTCGAGGATCGACTGCACCGGTGCGAAGCCCGTGCCGCTGGCGACGAACACGATCGGGGCTTCGCTCTCGCGCAGGTAGAAGTCGCCCAGTGGCATGCGCACGCGCACGGTGTCGCCGGGCTTCAACTGGTGAAATACCTGCTCGGCGAAACGCCCGCCTTCTAGGTAGCGAATGTGCAGCTCCACGCCGTCGCTCTGCTGCGGCGGGTTGGCCATGGAGAAGCTGCGCTCCTGGCCGTCGTCGAGCAGCACCCGCAGGTACTGGCCGGCCCGGAACCGGGCGCGCACACCGGCCGGAAAGCGCAGCTTGAGCACCGCCACATCGGCGGCGGGGCGCTCGATGCGCAGCACCTTGGCCGCAATCACCTTCTGGCTCGACGTATCGCGCCGCCGCACCTCGCGCGGGGCGATGCGCAGGTCGGAACAGGGCCGCACACGGCACAGCTTCACCCGCGAGGCGGGGCCTTCCTGCTGCGGGCCGACGTCCTGGCGGCCCGGCGTCACGAAGCTGCCGCTAAGCACATCGCCTTCGCAACTGCCGCACACGCCTGCGCGGCACGACGCCGGCAACTCCCAGCCTGCGCGCTCCGCCGCCGCGAGGACCGACTCGTGCGCGCCGCACTCGAAGTCCAGGGCCTCGTCGGCGGTGACGATGCGGTGCATGGTGCTCACAGCGGAATGGCCAGCAGGGTGTCGAAGACGGAGCTGTCGCAGACCACCACGCGGCGGGCGATCTTCAACTCGCCGTCGCCCTGGATGCGCAGTTCGTCGTGGTAGCAGCCGGTGACGAAGACCTGGCTGGTGCCGTTGCGCATCACGCGGTACACCGCGAAGGGCGTGCGGGTGCGAACGGTCTCGCCATGGGCCTCCAGGTTCGCGGGCATCGAGACGATGTGGCGGTAGCTGTGCCGCTCGTAGATGTTGGCTTCGCGCAGGCCCGAGACGCGGTCTTTCAGCATGCCCTGCGAGTCGGCGAAGATCAGGCCGGCTTCCCAGCCGCGTGCGAGGTTTTCCTGCGTGGTGATGCTGTAGAAGCAATCAGGCGTGAAAAAATCGGGCCAGGATTCGAGGCGGTCACCGTCGATGCAGTCGGCATAGGCGGCATTGAGAAGGCTCACGGCCATGTGGAGTTCAAAGCGGTTCATGCGTCAGATACCCATGTGGGCCCGGTAGGCCTTCCAGAAGCCCCGCACCGAAGCCTCGGTGGCGCGCGTATCCTGCGATTCGGTGCTGGTACCGCCCATCTGCACGATGGCCGTGTCGTTCTGCGCCGACACCGTGCCTCGCTGGACGAAGCCGCCCACGCAGCCGTCTTCCATCGAAACCAGGCCCGCAGGTCCGATCAGGTTGCACTGCTTGAGCCGCGCGTACCGCATCTCCGGGGTGTCGTCGGTGAAGCCGATGTAGGTCCAGTTCAGGGCAGTCTCGTCCACCGAGCGCGGCAGCACTTGGCGCACCACGATGCTGTTCCAGATCTGCCCGAGCACGAAGCCGGGGAACACCGAGAGGATTTGCAGCGTGATGCCGTCGCCCACCTCGTCCGTGCCCTTGAGGAAGCTCGAATCGTTCAGGCGGTACTGTTCGTTGTCCGAGCGAATGCCCTGGTCGCGGTACTCGGAGCCCGCCTCTTCGTCCTTGTCGATCATGGAATAGCTCACATGGCTGCCACCGTCTTCCGAGACGATGAGGCCGCCGCGCTGCGTGAGCCGGTTGACATCGAAGGTCGTGAGGAAGAGGTGCAGCAAGCTCGCGTGGTAGCTGTCCTTGACGTTCTCGAAGTACAGCTTCCAGTTGTTGGGCAGCACCTGCGTGAAGCGGCCCAGTATCTGCAGTGGCTTGTCGCGCAACACGCGCTGGATGCGTGCCAGCACCGCTTCGCCGATGTACTCCTCGATTGGGGGCACGTCGTCGCTGAAGCTGCCGAACACCAGACCGCAGACGGTGGACACGCGCAGCTTGCGTGGCGAGTGCGCTTCCTTGCAGAAGCCCTCGGGCATGCCGCCCTTGCCACCCACGCCGTCTTCGAAGGCCACACCCGTGAGGTTGCCTTGCAGGTCGTACGACCAGGCGTGGTAGACGCAGGAGAAGTTCTCCACGTGGCCGGCGTTTTCCAGGCAGATCAGTGCGCCGCGGTGCGAGCAGCGGTTCTCGAAAGCGTAGAGCTCGTCGTCCCTGTCGCGCGAAACCACCACCGGCGTCTCCCCGGCGAAGGTGCTGATGTAGTCGCCTGGCTGCTGGAGCTCGGCTTCGAGGCACAGGTAGTTCCAGGTGGCGCCCTGGTAAATGTCTTCCTGCTCGCGCCGACGGATCGCTTCATCGCGGTAGATCCAGTAAGGGATGCGGGTCAGGCCGCCTTCGGGCCAGGTGCGTGGTGCCGTGAGACCGGTGATGTCAATGGGTGCTTCTTGCATGGTGTCTCGAAGGTTGTCCTTGTTGCAACGCGGCGCCGATGGCGCCACAACTTGCCACACTTTCAGTGCGCATTGCGCACTTCATTCTTTGTGAGTAGCGTGTCAGGAAATTATCTAGTCATTGCGCATAGGTAGAAATGAGGAATCCAGTAAAGTCCGCAATGCGCACTTTTTTGGAGAGACCGCATGAAACTTGAACGGCGTGATTTCGTGGCCTCGCTGCAAAGCGGGCTGGCCGTCATCGAAGCCTTCGATGCGCAGCACACCCGCCTCACGCTGACCGAGGTCGCAGAACGCACCTCGCTCACGCGCGCTGCGGCACGGCGCTACCTGCTCACGCTGACCAAGCTGGGCTATGCCGACTACGACGGCAAGTACTTCTCGCTCGATCTGCGCGTGCTGCGCCTGGGCTACGGGCTGCTCTCGGGTGCGCCGCTGCCGCGCAAGGCACAGCCCGTGCTCGACACCGTGGGCTGGCAAACCGACGAGGTGACCTCGGTGGCCGTGCTCGACGAGACCGCCGTGGTGTTTGTGGCGCGCTCGCAGAGCCGTCGCGTGTTCTCTCCCACGGTCGGTGTGGGCACGCGGCTGCCGGCCTATTGCTCGTCGGCCGGCCGGGCCCTGCTCTCGTACCGCAGCGACGCCGAGGTGCTGCTGTTGCTGGGTCACAGCCCGCTCACGCAGTTCACGCCCCACACGCGCGCCACGCCGCGAGCGGTGCTTGAAGCGGTGCACGAAGCGCGCGAACAGGGTTATGCCATCAGCGACGAGGAGTACGAGATCGGCCTGCGCTCCATCGCGGTGCCGGTGCCCAACTCGCATGGCCGCGTCGACGTGGCGATGACGGCGAGCGTGCAGTCTGGCCGCATGACACGCGAGCAGATGGTGGAGCGCTTGCTCCCCCCCTTGCTGGAAGGGGCCAAGTCGCTCTCGGCCTTGCTCTAGCCGGATGGGTTTCGGGCGGGGTGTGGATGCCGGCGCATGCGCTTTGTGCTTCCCGATCCCACCCGCTCAAGCCGCCCGACTCCCCAACTCCCGCACCTGTGCCACCCACCGCTGCACCTCCCCCGCCTTCGGCTCGCTCGCCGGCCCCAGGTGCG
>JAZKHH010000126.1:0-5467 GCA_040385465.1 Pseudomonadota bacterium
AGGCGGTGCACCGCGCTCTCAATGCTGCGCTGCTGCTTGCGGATGCCGCGCGACAGGTAGTCGGTGCCACGCAGCTCGTCGAGCATGGCGCCACGGATGCGCTGGGTGGCGAAGGTTTCGAACTGCACCCCTTGGGCGGCGTCAAAGCGCGACAGCGCATCGGTCAGGCCGATCATGCCAACCTGGATCAGGTCATCGATCTCGACGTTGGCCGGCAGCTTGGCAATCATCTGGTGCGCCAGGCGGCGCACCAGCGGGCTGTATTGCTTGAGCATGGAGTTGACATCGAGTTGGCCTTTGGCGGTGTACATGTGCGGCTCCATGGGGTCAGTTCATCGCTCGATCTGCATTGGATGCGGCGTGGGTGGCGTGAGACAGACCACCGCGTCGGCCTGGGTCGGGTCGACGCGGCGGCGTGGCCGCCTTGTCCCATTCGTTTTCTGCGGTCTGCACGGTTTGGAAAGCCCAACGCAGCAAGGCAGGCGTCGGCGCGTCGTGCACGGCCGACTCGGGGTCGACCTGCACGCACTGGCGCAACACGGCGCCGAAAAAATCTTCGGCGCAGGTGGCCAGCTGCAAGGCGATGCGGTCGGCCCGGGGCGAGTCGGGCGCAACGCTCAACATCAGGTCGCAGACCTTCAGCTGGGCACGTTGCATGAGCAGCTTCATCGCGGCGTAGGCATGGGTGACGCTGGTCGGGTGGTCGTCGGCCATCAGCAAGGGGCGCGCCGAGCTGCCCATGAACAGGCGGCACAGATCGGCCGCGCTGGCGTGGACCAGCGCAATCTCGACATGGGGGGCGGCATCGGCGACGGCGTCCAAGAACGGCGCCGTGGAGCCGTGGGTGTCGACATAGCGCAACGGCAAGCCCTTGGCGGCCAGGTAATGCACTTGGCTGGACAAGGATTCAACGCAGGCCGACAGGTCGATGTCGGCCATCTCATCGGGTTCGGGCGAGCGTTCGGCGGCGTCGATCACCAAGGTGGTTTTGCCCAGCGACGTGAACGCCGTGCACAGGCGCTCGAGCAGCACACCGCCGAAGGCGACATGGGGGTTGGAGACCACCGGGATGAACAGCACCTGGGCGTGGGCGAACAAACAGCGCAGACCGTAAGCTTGGTCCAGCGGCATTGGGCGGGAAGACATGGCGCTCATGGGAGGGGGCCTGGGGTGGCGGCAGGGTCAGACACGACCGGGATGGGTCGGGGCGCTGGGTGTCTTGGCGTTGGCATACAGCGAGGCGTGCGGCGCGGCGAAGATCAGGTTGACGTCGCTCGAGTCCATGCGGTAGGCGGTGCTGGGGGTGCTGCGCAAGGCGCGCTGCACCATCGCATGCGCGGACAGGCGGTGCCAGTCTTCCGGCACCCGCTGGCCGTTGGCCACACCGAGCACGCACAGCTTGTGACGGATCATGGCGTCCAGGGCGGGGCCGAGCTTGACCGCTTCATCGATCTTTGACAGCACCACACCACGGGCCTGGTTGGCACGGTAGGACAGCAGCACGTCGTCGATGGTCTCGCCTTGGGCGGAGGCGTTGACCACCACCAACTTGTGGATCGAGCGGTGGCCGAGCATTTCCAGCAGGTCACGGGTGCGGGTGTCGCGCTGGCCCATGCCGGCGGTGTCGATCAGCACCATCTTCTTCGAGCTGAGCAGCTCCAGCAGGTCTTCCAGCGAAGCACGGTCGTGGGCGGTGTGCACCGGCACGCCGAGGATGCGGCCGTAAGCGCGCAGCTGCTCATGGGCACCGACGCGGTAGGCGTCCAGCGTCACCAGGCCCAGGTTGTTGGCACCGTGCTTGGTGGCAAAAGCAGCGGCGATCTTGGCGGTGGTGGTGGTCTTGCCGACGCCGGTGGAGCCGATGAGGGCGAACACGCCGCCTTCGTCTTCCAAGGCGGGCTGGTTGTCGGCTGTCAGCAGGTTGCGCTCGAGCACGTTGGCGGCCCACACGGTCTCGTCGACGACGTCGGGTTTCATGCTGGCGGTGAGCTTGCGGATCAAGGCGGGCGAAAAACCGCAGTCGAGCATCTTCTGGGTCAGGCGGGCCTGGGTCGGGTAGCGCTGCAGCTTTTCCATGAAAGCCAGGGCGCCAAAACGCTCCTCGATCAGGCCTTTCATCGACTTCAGTTCGTTGAGCATGTCCAGCTGCTCGCGACGGGCGACCGCGTTGTCGGCCAGCACGGGCAGCTCGTCGCGCAGCATCGGTGGGCTCGTGCGGGCAGCGGCCGGGCGCACGGGTGCAGGTTTGGCTTGCTCGGCGGCTGCGCGGGCGGCTTGCTGTTGGGCTTGCAGTTGAAGGGCCTGGGCTTTTTGCGCCTGGCGCTCGGCCTGCTCAGCTTGCTCGGCGGCTTCATGTTGGTCGGCGCTGATGCGGGCTGCTTCCTCGCGGCGCTTGAGCATGCGCTGGCGGGCGTATTCCTGGAACGACAAGGTGCTCATCGACAGGCGCTCGACGTCGTCGTTCACCGACGCCATCGACTGGGCGCGGGCTTCGGCCGCTTTGGCGGCGGCCTCGGCCTTCATCACCGTCTCGCGCTTTTTCAGCATGCGGTCGCGCACATAATCCTGGAACGACAGCGAGCTGCCGGCGAGCTGCTGCACGTCGTCTTCCACGGCGTCCTCGGGCGCTTGCATCCGCGAGTTGTCAAAGGAAGGCTCAGTGCGCTCGGTGCCGCGCACGGCGGAGCGCGCTGCGCTGGCCAGGGCCGACCAGACCTGCGACGCCGCGGTGGTGCCCGCGGACTTGACCGCGGGTTCGGCCTGGGGTAACGCAGGCCGGCGCTTGGCTTGCGGCTGGGGCGGTTGGTGTTGTTGCTGCTGCTGCACCGGCGCTGGCAAGGTTGAGCGGGTGGGTGAGGCGGTGGGAGGGGTCATGCGCTCGATCTGCTCGACGCTGCCGGGGGCCATGGCCAGCACTTCGACGCCCTCCGGGCAGGGCTTGGTGGACAGCACGACGGCGTCTTCGCCAAACGTCAGCCGGACCTGGGCCAGGGCTTCACGCGAAGTGGGGGCGGTGAAACGTTTGACGTTCATGGTGCTTCTCCAACACAGGTAAAACAGGCGTCATGCAACCGGGGCGTGCTCATGGTGTGCCACCGATGATCGAGCCGATGCGGATCGAATGGGTCTCGGGAATCTCGCTGTGGCTCAGCACCCGCAGACGCGGCGCGGCGCGTTTGAGCAGGCGGGCCATGGGCGCGCGGATCATGTCCGGCACCAGCAAGCAGGCGGGCTGGCCTTTGTCTTCCTGGCGCTTGGCGGACTCGACCGCGCTGCGGGTCAAGGTATCGGCCACACCGGGGTCGAGGGCAGCGCCGTGGGGTGAATTCAGGGCCTGGGTGACCAGGCGCTCGAGTTCAGGCTCCAAAGCGATGACGTCGAGCTCGCGCACCGGGCCGTAGATCTGCTGGACGATGGCCGAAGCCAGGCTCACGCGGATGCGGCGTGCCAGCTCGGAGGGGTCGGTGACGGCGGCGGCATGCTCAGCCAGGCTCTCGACGATGGAGCGCATGTCCCGGATGTGAACGCCTTCCTCGAGGAGCAGCTGGAGAACTCTCTGCAGTGCAGCGATGCCGACCATTTTGGGAACCACATCTTCCATCAGTTTCGGGGCCAGCTTGGCGACATGCTCGACCAGTTGCTGGGTCTCAACCCGACCCAACAACTTGGCCGCATTGATCTGCATCAAGTGTGAAAGATGGGTCGCCACCACGGTCGAGCAATCAACGACCGTAAATCCACTCATTTGGGCGCTTTCCCGCTGGCGCTCCTCAATCCACACCGCGGGCAGCCCAAAGGCCGGGTCGGTGGTGCGGGTGCCGGGCAGTTGTTGCATGCTCGCGCCGCCCGGATTGATGGCCAGCCACATGCCAGGAAAGGCCTCGCCCTCCCCCACCACGGCGCCGCGCAAGGTGATCCGGTACATGCTGGGCTTGAGTTCCAGGTTGTCGCGGATGTGCACCGGAGGCGGCAGGAAACCAACGTCTTGGGCGAACTTCTTGCGCACGCCCTTGATGCGGGCCAGCAGGTCGCCTTCGCGGGTGCGGTCGACCAGAGCAATCAGGCGGTAACCGACTTCCATGCCCAAAGTGTCGACCGGAATCAGGTCGTCCCAGCTGGCTTCGGCGTTGGGCTCGGCGGCGGGCGGGGCCGGCGGCGGTGCGTTGCGGGCTTTGCGCTTGCGGTCGCGCAGCCAGTAGGCGGCGTAGCCAAACCCACCGGCGACGAGCAGGAAAATGATGTGGGGCATGCCGGGGATCACGCCCAGCAGGCCAATCACGCCACCGGTGATGGCCAAGGAACGAGGCGAAGCGAGCACCTGTTCGCTGATCTGAGTGCCGATGTCTTGGTCTTTGCCGACACGCGACACCACCATGGCGGCTGCCACCGAGATCAACAGCGAGGGGATCTGCGCCACCAAGGCGTCGCCCACGGCCAGCAGCACATACGTGCTGGCGGCATCGGCGGCGCTCAGGTCGTGCTGAGCCACGCCGATGATGAAGCCGCCGACGATGTTGATGAACAGGATCAGCAGTCCGGCCATGGCATCGCCGCGCACAAATTTGCTGGCACCGTCCATGGAACCAAAGAACTCCGCCTCGTCGCCCACTTCCGCGCGCCGGCGCTTGGCTTCCTTCTCGTTGATCAGGCCGGCGTTGAGGTCGGCATCGATGGCCATCTGCTTGCCGGGCATGGCGTCCAGGGTGAACCGGGCACCGACTTCGGCGATGCGCTCAGCACCTTTGGTGACCACCACGAAGTTGATGACCACCAGGATGGCGAAGACGATCAAGCCGACGGCGAAGTTGCCACCGATCAGGAAATGGCCAAAGGATTCGATCACCGCACCGGCGGCACCCGGCCCGGTGTGCCCTTCCATCAGCACCACCCGGGTCGACGCCACGTTCAAGGACAGGCGCAGCAAGGTCGTGAGCAAAATCACGGTCGGGAACACCGAGAAATCCAGCGGCCGGATCATGTACGCGGCCACGATCATCACCATCAAGGCGATGGCGATGTTGAAGGTGAACAGCAGGTCCAAAGCCAAGGGCGGCAAGGGCAGCACCATCATGGCCAAGACCATGATGATGAACACGGGCGCCAGCAGGGCACGTGCGGCGCTGGCATTGCCGCCGGCATTCGATCCGAGCAACTTTTGCAGCTGTTGCATCAGGCTGTTCATTCCACACACTCCTGGTTGGCCGGACACCCCGCCACAACGGGGGGCTGCCTGGCACCGGGCCATTGTTGGTCGCCGGAGCGCAACGCGAGAGGGGATAAACGGGGTGAAGCCGAGGCTTCTTTGCAGGCAAGCGGCACAAGCGGCCATAGTTCACGCCGGGCCGCCGCCACCTGGCTCAAGTCCGGCTCGGCGGGGCCGAGCCGGGGTCAGCTTGGAGGGTGTTTTGCACTTTGGCAGGGGTCGTGTTCGAGCGGGAAAGGCCCAGGGCAAGGCGCGGTGCGCCGC
>JAZKHH010000126.1:5567-36348 GCA_040385465.1 Pseudomonadota bacterium
TTGGCAGGGGTCGTGTTCGAGCGGGAAAGGCCCAGGGCAAGGCGCGGTGCGCCGCCCTGTGCCTTTCTCGCCCGAACCCTTTGGGCAGTTCCGGGAGGGGGTCGACTGCTTCGTTGCGGCTCCTCACCGTCGCCCCGTTACGCCTCGTCGCCGTCGCCTCGCGTTCGACCCCCTCTCGGAACTGCGCGACCCCTGCCCAAGTGCACAACACCCTCTAAAGAGCGAAAAGCCGGGCCCATGAACACCCGGTCGGCATTGCCCCGTGCCAGTTGGTGGTGTTGCAGTCGACGTTCGGCGCGCTGGCCATCCAAATGGGCTTGTGCCATGGCCGCCAGCTTGCATGCCAACAACGCCCGTGCCAGGCGTTTGTTGGCATGCTGGCTGCGCTCGTTTTGAACCTTGACACTCAGCCCGGTGGCCACGTGGGTGGCGCGAATCGCCGAGTCCGTGGTGTTGACGTGCTGGCCACCCGGCCCGCTGGACCGCAGGGCCTCAAAGCGGATGTCACCGTCGCACGCCGGCTGCGCTGCCTCAAGCTCATGGGCGGTGAACACCTGGCCGCCGATGAACCAGTTCTTGCGCCGATGGTGCGGTCGGTAGGGGCTGGCACAGACCCACTGCAAGGTCCCTTGCCAGCGTTGGGCGAGCGCCTCGCTGCCAACGCCCTCCAAGGCCACCAGCACCGAGCGCAAGCCATCCGGCCGCTCGCCGGCCGCCTCCTCCACCACCTCCAAGCGCACGCCCAACACCTCCGCTTCCTGCGCCAGGCAGCCCAGGGCTTTGCGCACGGCCAGGCAGCATTCGTCCGGCCCGGTGCTGGCCGAGAGTTGCAACCACGTGAGGGCGCTCATTCGCTGCACTCCCCGCGGGTCTTGTAGGTCAACACCGGCGTGGTACGTGCCAGCAGGCGGACCAGGCCGGCGCCCTGCAAGGCCTCGATGACGCTGTCCACGCTTTTGTAGGCCTGGGGCGCCTCTTCGTAGATCAGCTGGCGGTCGTTGCAGATCACCCGGCTGCCCAGCGCCGTTCGGCCGAGCTGGGTGGGTGTTTGCAGCTTGAACAACCGGTCCTTGCAAGCCGAGCGGATCCACTTGCGACCGGCACCGTGCGCCAGCGACCGCAGGGTGCCGTCGTCTTGACCGCACGGCTGCACCAGAAAGCTGTGGTCGCCCCGGGAGCCAGGGATCAACACCGGTCCGACGTCGGACGGCGTGGCCCCCTTGCGATGCAACCACCCTGCCACGCCGTCAAGCGCGACCGCTGCCAGGTGGTTGTGGTGAACGTCGAGCACCGCCCTGCCCTGGCTGCGCACGTTGGCGAGCAGGCGTTGTGCGACGCACTGCCGGTTGACCCGGGCGAAAGCCAGGGCGCCATTGTGCTGAGCCAAGTACGACTCAGCGTCCGCATGCCCTGCCCCCAGGCCTTGGTGACCGAAGCGGTCCACGTGCTGGCGCAGGATGTGCTGCCCCAGCCCGCGCGAGCCGCTGTGGACCAGCAAGATCAGGCGTTGGCGATCCAACTGGAGCGCTTGCACGCCTTCGACATCGAAGACGGTGTCGATCTGCTGGAACTCGGCGAAGTGGTTGCCGCCGCCCAGCGTGCCCAAGGCGGCGTCGAAGCCGGTGTGCGGCAGGCACCCGGCAGCCCGAGCGGCGGCGATGGTGGCCGCACCGTCGAAGGCCTCGTCGTCGCTGAATGGCGCATCGATGTTGCCGACGCGCTTTTCCAGCTTGTCGAGCTTGAGACCGCGTGCAGGCAGATCGGTTTGCCACACGGCCATGCCGCAGCCGATGTCGTTGCCCACCAACGCGGGATAGAAACGGTTGACGGAGAAAAACGCTGCGCCGACCGGGTAGCCCCGGCCGGGGTGCAAGTCGGGCATGCCGACCACGCGCCGCATGCCCTCGAGTTGTGCCGTGGTGAGCAACTGCTGCACCGCAGCGTCCTCGATCCACGTGCTGTCGGCCGCGACCAGACAGGCGCGCGCCGACAAAGTTTTGACAAAATGGCCCATGACCCTGATTCCAGACTCTGAAAAATTGAAACGAATGCGAAGAAAGAGAGGCTGGGCTGGGTCACACGTGTCTGGCATGCCGACGGACTCATGAAGCGGCCCAAAGGGTCGCGCTTCATGACCTGGCGTGCGCCAAGACGAGTGGACAAACACCGCCGCGCTGCCCATGCCCTTGAGGCATGCGCACGACGTCATTCAAACATCGAAGGGTGGGGGGGACTCAGCTCAAGAAACGAGCACCGCCACAGCCGTTGATCCAGCCCATGGAGACGCGTTGTTGTTGTTTTGCATCTTTCTCTCCTGTGGTGAAGGTCAAGGTGGCGGGGAAAAGCGAGGTGCAGGGTGACTGCAGGGGGGGCACTGTAGCCGCGTCGGCTGAAACGCGCAAGCCGAGGCCCCCGGCTCAGGGGGTCAGCCTGACAAGAGGACAGCCCAAAAAAACAGGGAGGGCCGACACCTGCCAGTGCCGACCCTCCCTGCCCCGTGACACAGGCCGCTTTTCAGCGGCGCTGGCCCATCAGAAGTTCAACGAACGCTTGTCGACGGCCAAGGCCGCCTCTTTTGTCGCTTCGCTCAAGCTGGGGTGCGCATGGCAGATGCGGGCGATGTCCTCGGCCGAGGCCTTGAACTCCATCGCCACGACCGCCTCGGAAATCAGCTCCGAAGCTTGTGGGCCGACGATGTGCACGCCCAGGATCTCATCGGTGGCCGCATCGGCCAAGAATTTCACCATGCCGGTGGTGTCACCCAAGGCCCGGGCGCGGCCGTTGGCCAAGAACGGGAAGGTGCCCGCCTTGTAGGCGCGCCCAGCGGCCTTGAGCTGCTGCTCGGTCTGGCCCACCCAGGCGATTTCCGGCGAGGTGTAGATCACCCAGGGAATGGTGTTGAAGTTCACATGGCCGTGCTGGCCAGCAATGCGCTCGGCCACGGCCACGCCTTCTTCCTCAGCCTTGTGCGCCAGCATCGGGCCCCGCACCACGTCGCCCACTGCCCAGACGTTGGGCAGGTTGGTCTTGCACGCGTCGTCCACCACCACGGCGCCACGCTCGTCGAGCTTCAAGCCAACGGCTTCCGGGTTCAAGCCCACGGTGTTGGCCACCCGGCCGATCGAGACAATCAGCTTGTCGACCGCCAGGCTCTGGGCTTCGCCCTTGGCATTGGCGTACGCCACCGTGACGCCCTTGGCACCACCGTTTTTCACCTCGCTGATCTTCACGCCGAGCTCGATCTTCAAGCCCTGCTTGAGAAAGGCCTTGTGGGCTTCCTTGGCGATCTGCTCGTCCACAGCACCCAAGAAGGTCGGCAGACCCTCGAGCACGGTGACTTCGGCACCCAGGCGGCGCCACACGGAGCCCATTTCCAAGCCGATCACACCGGCGCCAATGACGCCCAGCTTCTTCGGCACAGCGCCAACGCGCAAGGCGCCATCGTTCGACAGGATGGCGCTCTCGTCAAAGGCCGCGCCCGGCAACGCCCGGGCACTGGAACCCGTGGCCACGATGATGTGCTTGCCGCTCAGCGTCTCGTTCGCCTTGCCGGTGACCTGGATTTCGTAGGTGCCTTCGGCCGCCTTCACAAACGCGCCACGGCCGTGGAAGAAGGTGACCTTGTTCTTCTTGAACAGGTAGAGGATGCCTTCGTTGTTCTGCTTTACCACCGTGTCTTTGCGAGCCAGCATCTTGGGCACGTCCATGCCCAGGTTGCTCAACGAGATGCCGTGGTCCGCGAAGTGGTGGCCCGCTTGTTCGAAGTGCTCGCTCGACTGCAGCAAGGCCTTGGAAGGAATGCAGCCGACGTTGGTGCAGGTGCCGCCGGGTGCGGGGCCGCCCTTGTCGTTCTTCCACTCGTCGACGCAAGCGGTGTTGAAGCCCAGCTGGGCTGCCCGAATGGCAGCGATGTAGCCGCCGGGGCCGCCACCGATCACGATCACGTCAAATTGTTTGCTCATGTCACAAGTCACTCAAAGAGGTTGGAAAAACCCACCGTCTTGCGGCGGCCCGCCAAAGGGCGGGCGGCAAGATCGGCGGGCACCGCCTGTACCCCAGTTGGGGCCGGCGGTCAGGCCGTCAAGGCCGCAGCAAAAATAACGACTCGCCCGCTCAGATGTCGAACAGCAGGCGTGACGGATCTTCCAGCGCCTCTTTCATCGTCACCAGGCCCAACACGGCTTCGCGGCCGTCGATGATCCGGTGGTCGTACGACATGGCCAGGTAATTGATGGGCCGCACCACGATCTGGCCGTTTTCCACAACCGCGCGCTCCTTGGTCGCGTGCACGCCCAGGATGGCCGACTGGGGCGGGTTGATGATGGGGGTGGACAGCATGGAGCCGAACACGCCGCCGTTGGAGATGGAAAAGGTGCCGCCGGTGAGGTCGTCGAGCGTCAGCTTGCCGTCTTTGGCCTTCTGGCCAAACTCGGCAATCTTCTTCTCGATCTCGGCAAAGCTCATCTGGTCGGCGTTGCGCAGGATAGGCACCACCAGGCCACGAGGCGAGCCCACGGCGATGCCGATGTCGAAGTAACCGTGGTACAGGATGTCGTTGCCGTCGACCGAGGCATTGAGCACCGGAAATTTCTTCAGCGCCGCCACGGCCGCCTTCACGAAAAAGCTCATGAAGCCCAGTTTGACGCCATGCTCTTTTTCGAACTTCTCTTGGAAGCGCTTGCGCATTTCCATCACCGGGGCCATGTTGACCTCGTTGAAGGTGGTGAGGATGGCGTTGGTCGACTGCGACTGCAGCAAACGCTCAGCCACACGGGCACGCAGCCGGCTCATGGGCACGCGCTGCTCGGGGCGCTCGCCAAGGTTGGCGCTCGACGGGGCAGCCACCGGCGGCAGGGCTGGCTTGGCAGCGGCGGCAGGTGCGGCGGCGGGCTTGGCACCCGCGGCCACGGCACCCAGCACGTCGCCCTTGGTGACACGGCCGTCGCGGCCGGTGCCTGGCACGGAACCCGACGCCAGGTTGTTGTCGGCCATCAACTTGGCGGCGGCAGGCATGGCCACGCCAGCTTTGCTGCCGGGCGCGGCGGCAGGTGCAGCCGCGGCCACGGGGGCGGCGGCAGCTGCCGGCGTTGCGGCGGCAGGCGCCGCAGCGGGTGCAGCGGCGGCGGCCTTGGCCACGCCTTCGGTGTCGATGCGGGCGATGACTTCATCGCTCACGCACATCGAGCCGTCGGCCTTGACCAGCTCAGCCATCACACCCGCGGACGGTGCCGGCACTTCCAGCACGACCTTGTCGGTCTCGATCTCCACCAAGATTTCATCGATGGCCACGGCTTCGCCGGGCTTTTTCTTCCAAGTCAGCAAGGTGGCTTCGGCCACGGATTCGGACAACTGCGGAACTTTCACATCTACGAGAGCCATTTTTTTCTTTCGATTCAGAGGACGGTGGCCAGGCCAGCGCCCGGAAGGGGGAGGAAACAAAGCCAGGATTCAGCCCAGGAGCGCAGGGCCCAGACAGAGCGCCAGGTTCGGGCAACAAGGGTCGCCAAAGCCTGCCGCCCTGCCTTTCGGCCCGAGCGCCCCACTCACTTGTTGAGCACGAACCCTTTCAACTTGGCGAACGCCTGGTCCAGCAGGGCTTTTTGCTGTTCCTGGTGCAGGTGGGAATAACCCACGGCGGGCGACGCGGAAGCCGGGCGACCGGCGTAACCGAGCTTCTGGCCGTCGAGCATGTTCTCGTGCACGTAGTGCTGCACGAAGAACCAGGCGCCCTGGTTCTGCGGCTCGTCCTGGCACCAAACCAGGTCGGTGGCACCGGGGTACTTCTTGATCTCGGTGGCGAACGCCTTGTGGGGGAACGGATAGAGCTGCTCGACGCGCAGGATGGCAACGTCGGTGGCCTTCTTCTCGGCCCGGGCCTTGACCAGGTCGTAATACACCTTGCCCGAGCAGATGATGATCCGCTTGACCTTGTCAGCCACGATCTCGGCGTTGGTCTCCGGGATCACGGTCTTGAACTCACCCCGGGTGAACTCTGCCAAGGGCGAGGTCGCGTCCTTGGCGCGCAGCAGCGACTTCGGCGTGAACAGCACCAGCGGCTTGCGGAACATGCGCACCATCTGGCGGCGCAGCACATGGAAGATCTGGCTGGCCGTGGTGGGCTGCACGATCTGCATGTTGTTGTCGGCGGCCAACTGCATGAAGCGCTCCAGCCGTGCCGAGCTGTGCTCCGGGCCTTGGCCTTCGTAGCCGTGCGGCAACATCAACGTGAGGCCATTGGCTCGGCCCCACTTCACTTCACCGGACGCGATGAATTGGTCGATCACGACCTGGGCGCCGTTGACGAAGTCGCCGAACTGCGCTTCCCAGATGACCAGCGTGTTGGGCTCAGCGGCAGAGTAGCCGTATTCAAAACCGAGCACCGCTTCTTCCGACAACAGCGAGTCGATGACGACAAAAGGCGCCTGCCCTTCAGCCACATGCTCGAGCGGGGTGTAGGTGCCTTCGTCCCAACGCTCACGCGCCTGATCGTGCAGCACGGCATGGCGGTGGGTGAAGGTGCCGCGTCCGCAGTCTTCGCCCGACAGGCGCACTGCGTAGCCGCTGGCCACCAACGAGGCGAAAGCCAGGTGCTCGCCCATGCCCCAGTCGAGGTTGACGTCACCGCGACCCATGGCGGCACGGTCGGCCACCACTTTGGCGGCCAGAGGGTGCGGCTTGAACTCGGCCGGCAGGGTGGTGATGCGTTCGGCCAGGCGCTTGATCTCAGCCAACGGCAGCGCGGTGTCGGCGGCGTCCGTCCACTTCTTGCCCAGGAAGGGCGACCAGTCGACCGCGTACTTGCTCTTGAAGTTGGTCAGCACCGGGTCGATGGTGTGCTTGCCGGCGTCCATGGCGGCGCGGTACTCGGCCACCATGGCGTCGGGCACTTCCGCGCCGACCACGTTCTGCGCCACCAGCTTGTCCGCGTACAGCCTGCGGGTGCCGGGGTGCTGGCTGATCTTCTTGTACATCAGGGGCTGGGTCAGCGCAGGGGTGTCCTGCTCGTTGTGGCCCAGCTTGCGGAAACAGACGATGTCGACCACCACGTCCTTGCTGAACTCTTGGCGGTATTCCAAAGCCAACTGGGTGGCGTACACCACGGCTTCAGGATCGTCACCGTTGACGTGCAGCACCGGCGCTTCGATCATCTTGACGACGTCGGAGCAGTACAAGGTGGAGCGGGTGTCACGTGGGTCGCTGGTGGTGAAACCGATTTGGTTGTTGATCACCACGTGCACAGTGCCACCGGTGAAATAACCGCGGGTCTGGGCCAGCGCCAAGGTTTCCATGACCACGCCCTGGCCGGCAAAAGCCGCATCGCCATGCACCAGGATCGGCAGCACGGAGCGGCCGGTCTTGTCGCCGCGACGGTCCAGGCGGGCCTTCACCGAACCCTCCACCACCGGGTTCACGATCTCCAGGTGCGAGGGGTTGAACGCCAAACTCAGGTGCACTGGGCCACCAGCCGTGGTCACGTCGCTCGAGAAACCTTGGTGGTACTTCACGTCACCCGAGGGCAGGTGCTCAGGCGCGGTGTGGTCGAACTCGGAGAACAGGTCCTTGGGCGCCTTGCCCAAGGTGTTCACCAGCACGTTCAAGCGGCCGCGGTGGGCCATGCCGATGACGATCTCCTGCACGCCGTTGGTGCCAGCGCGTTGCACCAGCTCGTCCAGAGAGGCGATGAAGCTCTCGCCGCCCTCCAGTGAAAAACGCTTCTGGCCGACGTACTTTGTGTGCAGGTAGCGCTCAAGGCCTTCGCCCGCCGTCATGCGGTTGAGGATGTGCTTTTTCTGGGCGTCGGAAAACTGGCCTTTTGAGCGGGTGCTTTCCAGCCGCTGCTGCCACCAGCGCTTCTCGGCCGGCTCGGTGATGTACATGTACTCGGCGCCGATGGAGGCGCAGTACGTTTCCCGCAGAGCCTGCAGGATCTCGCGCAGCGTCATGGTTTCGGCGCTGGTGAAATAGGTGTTCGTGGCGCTGAACGAGATGTCCATGTCGGACTCGGTCAAGTCATAGAACGCCGGCTCGAGCTCGGGAATCTTGTTGCGTTCCTGGCGCTTCAACGGGTCGAGGTCGGCCCAGCGCGAGCCCAGGAAGCGGTAGGCAGCGATCAACGATTGAACATGAACCTGTTTGCGGGCCACCGACAGGTCGGCGCCGCTGGCCTTGTGGCTGAAGGCATTGGCCTTGGCGCGCTGCGCGAACGACTCCACCACCGGCGCGTGGGGCACGTCGGGGCTGCTCGAGCCATCGACGGCGGGCACGTGCTGCAAGGCGTCGAAGTAATCACGCCAGTTGTCAGGCACGGAGCCGGGGTTGTCGAGGTACGCCTCGTACATCTCTTCGACGTACGGCGCGTTGCCCCCGAACAAGTAGGAGGTCGATCGGTATTGTTCAATCATCTCTTCGCTCACCTTTCGTGCCGGTTTCCAGCACTTTGATGGGTTGATCAACCTTCCGCGACACGGCTTCACCGATTGGCGGATTGCGACCCGCCTTTGCCAGTCAACAAAGGGGACGGGAAGGACCACAGTTCAAGCGCCGCAATGTAGCACCGTCACCGTGCGTCGCCAAGGCGCGCGCTGAGCATGGCGACCCAGGGTTGAGCCACCTTCGTCGAAAACTACCTGTGAATTCCAGTGCTTCTCTGAAATGAGCGCCGCAGCCTGGACCGCTCAAATGTAAGTGGATGTGTAATTTGTATTTTTTTATGGCAATACCTCTCGTTGTCCTACGACCACACCCCCCTGAATAGGGGGTCCTCAGCCCTTGCCACCCCTGGAGTCAGGGGGGCGTTGGCCTACAAAAGGGCGAGTCTGAGTGTGTTACCGGCCCGTTCATCCAGTTACGAGTCTTCCCCGCTCCGTCGTTAACCTGCACTCGCAACTTATGCCGTCGGTGTGCAAGCGCCCAGATCCCAGTCTGGCAACGCCAAACGGTAGTGCAACGCGATCCAAGCGCCTTCGGGCGTGCCATCGACTCCGTCGATCCCCTCGCGTCGCGCACTGCTAATGCAAGCTCGTCGGCTGTGTCCACGAGCTCCATGAAGTTGAAAAAATTTTGAAGACGGAGCCTCGCCATGAAATTCAAAACCAAATTTACCCGGCTCGCCGTAGCCGAAGCTGTTGCTGTTCTCGCACTCGCTGCCTGCGGCGGCGGCGGTGGTGGCCCAGCTGATACCGCGGCCGGCACTGCCGGCGGCTCAGAACAAGCCCTGGCCGTCGGCTCAGGCAACTGGGTCCCCCTGGCCTCTGAGCCCAACAGCTTCACGGTCAACGGCACGCAAACGGTGCGCTTGGGTGTGGACAGTCGCTGGGCTGAAAAGACCGTGACCAACAGCGGCGTTTGCCGCACTGACTTCTTCGGCGCCGATCCGGCCCAAGGCGTGTACAAGACCTGCCAGCTGTTCGTGCCGGACGGCGGCGGTGCCAGCGCAACGCCTCCTGCCCAATCCTGGAACCAGGCTGCCAATGAGTGGGGCAACTTCACCACCAGCGGTGAGCAAATGGTTCGCTACGGTTCGGGCTCTTCCTGGACCCAGAGAACCGTGAACGGCGCCGGCAACTGCACCAACTCTTTCTTCGGCAGCGATCCCGCCCCCGGCGTGCGCAAGGTTTGCCAGATCCAGAGCGGCAGCGTGGCTGCCCCTGCACCGGCGCCTGCTCCTGCACCCGCACCTGCACCTGCCCCCAGCTGGACCCAAGTCGCCAACGAATGGGGCAACTTCAACACCAATGGCACGCAAACCGTTCGCTACGGTGCCGGCTCCTCCTGGACCCAGCGCAACGTGACTGGCACGGGCGCTTGCACGACCAGCTTCTTCGGCAGCGACCCCACCCCTGGCATCGTCAAGGTGTGCCAAGTGGCTGGTGCCGGCAACTCGGGTTCCGGCCCAGCTCCTGCACCCGCTCCAGCACCGGCACCGGCACCTGCTCCCGCGCCGGCTCCTGCACCCACAGCGGGCCCAGGCGGTTTTGCCCCGACCGGCCCTGGCTTGGGTCAATTGCCGTCCAACCCCCGTCTGAACGGCGGCGTGGGTGGTGAGCAAGTTCATGGCACCGGCGAGGTGGCCTACAACAGCAACGACGGCACGGGCGATTTCCGCACCCGCTGCCTGCCTTCGCACTTCGCCTTCGATGATCCGATCGTGTTCCCAGGTCAGTCGGGCCGTTCGCACCTGCACGTGTTCTTCGGCAACACCAATTCGCTGGCCAACAGCACCGCCGAGTCACTGCGCAACAGCGGCAACTCGACCTGCCGTGGCGGCACGGTCAACCGGTCTTCGTACTGGGTGCCTGCACTGATCGACACCACCAACAACATGCCAGTGGTGCCAGACGAGAGCGACTTTTATTACAAGAGTGGCTATCGCGGTGTTCGTCCGGACCAGATCCAGCCAATGCCTGCCGGCCTGCGGATGATCGCTGGTGACCCGGGCAATCGGACCGACAACAGCTACAACAGCCCGTACCAGTGGGTTTGCCACAACGCCGGCACCAACCGCGGCGCCACCATCCCAACCTGCGGTCAAGGCGACCAGCTCGAGTTGAGCATTGCTTTCCCCCAGTGCTGGGACGGTGTGAACCTGGACAGCCCGGACCACAAGAGCCACATGGCCTACGCCAACAACGGCTGCCCGGCCAGCCACCCTGTCGCTCTGGCTGAAGTGTCGTTCCACGTGCTCTACCCGGTCAGCAACCGCCAAGGCGCCTGGCGCCTGTCGTCTGACACCTACACCGGCCCTGCTGGCTACTCAGCGCACGCCGACTGGTTCAACGGCTGGAAGCAAGACGTGTCCGATGCCTGGAGCCGCCGTTGCGTGGCCGAAGGCAAGGACTGCCACTCCCACCTGTTGGGTGACGGTCGCGCAATTTACTGATCGAGCGTGGCAGACCGCGTTCTTTGAGCAATTCGTGGTGATCGAGGCGGAAGGGCTTGCCCTTCCGCCTCGATTGCATTGGGAAGGCGGTTTTGGCGGCAGGTGGCGCATCAAACCGACGGCCACGGTGTTCGTCGGGCCTGACGGCCGACGAGTTCGCAGGCAAACCAGTCGCGGGTTCTGTCAAGGGCTACAGGGCGTGGCGCCGGTTCCCGCTGGGTGCGCATGCGGCATTGGTGTGCGCATCCGACGGGGGTGTCAGACAACCCCGGCGTGCCGACGCAGACCCGACAGACACCCCCAATGCACAGCAGGCAGGCAGGCAGGCAGGCAGCCTCACCGGCTTGCTGGCCGCATCAAGGGCGTGTGGGAATCACCGGCACGAACAGCAACGCGGTGGGCACGAGGTAACGCATGCCGTGCGGTGCAGTCCACTCGAAACGCCAACGGCCCGGGTGGTTCGCATCCAGTGCCTGGGCTTCGACGGTGACTGGGTAAAACCGGCCCAACGCCATGTCCACGCCCGCGTTGTCCGCTGCACCCACCCCGGCGACCACTTGGTTGGCCACGGACACTTTCAGACCTGGCGCATCGGCGTGAAACCGGTACCGGCCCGCCAGCGGCGGTTTGATCCAGCCGGTCCAGCGCACTGAGCGGGGCGCGGCAGCGGCTTGCTCCGCAGGCCACTCGAAACGGTTGTCGAAGTCGATCAAGGGGTCCACCCGGCTCAACAGCACTGGCCCCTTGAGGTCCGGCTCGGCGTAGTACTCCCCTTTCAAACCCACACCCACGGCATTGCCGGCACCACACATGTCGGCACGCTGCTGCGCGTACTTGCGCTCGATGTCGTCCACACCTCCGTGGGTGCCGCTGCTTTGGGGCGATTGGCCTGTCGATCCCGGCAAAGCGGCCGCGTCCCAACGCATCAGCAAGGCGGTGCCGCCCAGACCGGCGGCCCCCAACCACAACAAGCGACGCCGTGACCCAACCGAAGAAGCCATGGCGTGCCTCACTGCCCGACGCGGGTGCGGGCCGATGCCACGTGGCATCGCCGCGAATGGAAACAATGATGCCCGCCAACGGCGAGCTCCCCAGCAAATGGACTCATGGCGCTGAAAAACAGTGAAGCAAGGGCTTCACTTTACGCCCATCGCGCCGGCCAGGGAACCCGTCCGCAGGGACTCCCCTCAGGCGACGGGCGAATGACGGCTCAAAAGGTAATCCGCGGCGTGGTACTGAAAGATCTTGCGCACCGCAGGCGACGCCGATTCAATGTGCAGGCCGTGGCCAAACGCGCTGCGTGCCAGCATCACCAGCCCGATGAAATGGCTGTCGACATGGGTCACCCCCGACAAATCGATTCGGAGCTGACGGGCGAATTCGACCCAAAAGATTTCTTTCAACGCTTGACGCAACGGCACCAGGCCCTCTTGCGTCCAGGCGCCGCCGAGCACCAGCTGTGGACACCCAGACGCCGCGGGGCGTGACAGCTGGGCAGGCTGCGCCATGCCCGAGACTTTTCGCCGCACGAAGACCGCATGGGGCAGCAAGTGGGTGCAGAGGAAGCCCAGGAAGCGGGCACCGTCCTGACCGTACCGGCGCCACAGGGCCGGCTCCTCCTTGATGCGCCACAACCACTCCAGACCCCACTGCTGCCACCTCAGCGGTGCCCGGTCGACGCTGCCAGCCGCGAAATTGACGACGGCGCCCAGGTGACACAGCACCGGCGCGGTGAGCCGAGCACGGTTGTGCTCGATCCACTGCTGACCTTTTTTGGCACCCAGGGCCACCACGACAAACTGGGCCTGGCTCTGGTTGATCGCCTGCACCTGGGCTTCGCTGCTCATGTCGAGCACGGAGCCTGCCCCAGGATCGGCGCCGCCTTGGCAGACCACACCAGGGTGGGATGCGCGATTGACGGCATCGGCCGCCCGTTCGGCGATCCCTGGCGGGCCGCCAAAAAAATACACGCTGACCGGTGGGCCAGGCTGGGTGCACAACTGCTCGAACAGGCCGGCGCCTGACACGCGCTCGCGGATCGGCAGGCGCAGCAAGCGCGCCAGCCACACCAGCGGCATGCCATCGGTCAGGCTGAGGTCGCTGTGGATGACGGATTCGCGAAAAGCCGGGTCGGCTTGGGCCGCCATCAAGAAATTCAGATTGGGGGTGGAGATGAAGCAACGCTGCCCACTGGCCGCCGATTGGCGAACGGTGGCCACCGCGCTGGCCATGTCCACAACATCAAAAGGCAGGCCCAGCAACACCACCACTTGGCGATCGAAATGAAAGGGATGCAGTGCGTGGCTCATGCGCGTCACTTGGGGGCGGGAGGGGGAGGTGAAGGAGGCGGACTGCCCGGTGGACCGGCAGCGGGATCGCGCTCGGTGCGGACCCACTCCACCTGCCCTTTCTTCAACAACAGCCGCAGGTAGATGGGCACCTTGCCCAGCACATAGCCCGGCACGGAAAGGAATTCGGCACCCGAGACAATGTCGCGGGCGAAGCCCCACCAACTCAGCACCACGGCCGAGCCCAGCGCCAGGAAGGCGCCCCACGCCCACAGGGCAGGCGCCCACAGGCCTGTCACCGCGCCCAGCAGGCCGCTGAGGACACACCAGGCTGCCAGCACCAGCACCAGGGACGCCAGGGGCGGCACACACAGGTCGAGCGCCATGGCCAGCAAGACGCCCTGCTTCCGGCGCACCGCTTGGCCCAGCAGGCGCGGCGCGTGGGCGGCGATGACGCTCAGGTGGCCATGCTCCCAGCGGGTGCGTTGGGAGGTGGTGCTCTCGGCTTGGGTCGGAAAGCGGCTGTTGACGCCAGCGGCCGGCCAGAACATCGGCGGCGTGCCGGCTGCGGCCAGGTCGAGCCCCAGCTGCATGTCTTCCACGATGTGGCCCGACGCCAGCGGTGCGTTGCGGATCAGCGCCCAGGGGAACGCCATGCCCGTGCCCATCAGCTGGCAGGGCAGGCCCAGGCGGGCGAAGCCCAGCGGGCGCACATGGTTCTTCACCACCCAGGCGAACTCGGCCATGCGGGTCTTCAGGCCCGCACCGACGGGCGCCTTCATCAAATACAGGGCTTGCACCGGCCGCTGATGCTGGGCGCTGGCACACGCGAGGGCGGACAGCGCACCGGGGGCCACCTCGCAGTCGGCGTCCACGATGACGACGACCTGGGGCGGTGTGCCGCTGGGGCTGCCCAGGTGGCGAACGCCGAAATCCAGCGCGTAACCTTTGCCGCGCAAGTGGGTGTCAAAGCGTTCGATGACCTCGGCACCGGCCGCAAGCGCCACGCCGGCTGTGTCGTCGCTGCAGTTGTCGGCCACCACGATCAGGCGGTCGCCCGGCTGAAGTTGCGGCAGCACGCTGGCAATGGCGTGTTCGATGCCCAGGGCTTCGTTGTGGGCGGGCATCACGACGGCCAGGGTGAGGCTGGCGGCCCGCAGCGCCGGTGGGGCTGGCAGGCTGCGCGCGGCCTGCCGGCGGGCGATCGCTGCGCTGCAGGCCTGCACGAGCAACACGGCCACCGGCACCGACAGCAGCACCGAGACCAGCAGACACAGGCCCTCCAACGCCATGGCCAGCGCGCTCATGACGACGCCTCGCTGGAGGGCGCCGCGACCGAGCGTTGGAACAGCATCTGTAATTTGGCCGCCTCGGTGTCGATGTCGTGACGCGCCAGCACCCGGGCGTGGGCACCTTCGGCCATCTCGGCCAACCGCGCCACCGGCGTGGCCAGGCAGTCGCGCATGGCCTGGGCCAGGCCGTCCACGTCGCCGGCTGGGAAGAGCCAGCCGTCTTGCCCCTGGCGCACCAGTTCCGGAATGCCGGCCACGAAGGTGGTGATGACGGGGCGGCGCAGCGCCATGGCTTCCATGATCACCACCGGCAGGCCTTCGGCGAAGCTGGGCAACACCAGGGCGCGTGCGGCCAGCATTTCGGTGCGCACCTGGTCGCCACTGATCCAACCGGTGATGCGCACTTGGGCGCGCAGGCCCAAGCGGTCGATCAGGGCCTCGATCTCGGGGCGCATTTCACCGTCACCGGCCAGCACCAACTCCAGAGCGACGCCCTGCTGCAGCACCCGATGGGCGGCCTCGATCAGCAGCAGCTGGCCCTTTTGTTCGCACAGCCGGCCGACGCACACCAGGCGCGGTGCGGCTGGGGGCGCGGTGGTCGGCACGTCGTGGAAGGCCCGTTCGAGGCCGCAGTGGACCACCTGCACCTTGGACCAGTGCGACTGCGACACCCAGCGGTACAGCTGGCTGCGGCCGTAGGAGCTGATGGCCGCCACGAAGGCCGCACCGCGCACCTTGTCGCCCAGGTGCAAGAACTCCGGCTTGTCGAACTCTTCAGGGCCGTGCACGGTGAAGCTGTAGGGCGGTCCGCCCAGTGCCCGCACCAGCATCACCACTTCCGCCGGGTTGGTGCCGAAATGCGCATGCACATGGCGCGCGCCCGAGGCCTGCAGCCAGCGCAGCATCACGCAGGCTTCGGCAAAGTAGATCCAGTGCACCGGCAGCGGCCGGTCCGCGCGGCGCGCCAGGCGCGTGGCCAGCCACAATGCCCGAAAAAACCGCCCGGGCTGGGCCAGCAGAACCGCCCCCATGGCCGACAGCAAAGCCCCCGCGCCGCCTTGCAGCACGTATTGGGTCTGCTCGCGCTCATGCTGGTCTTGGGCGTCGACCACCTTGTCGGCCCAACCGCGCAAGGCGATCCGCTGGACCCGCACGCCCAAGCGCTCCAAGGCCAAAATTTCCCGGCGGATGAAGCTGTGGCTGACTTTTGGGTATTGATTGACCAGGTAGGCCACGTGCAGCGACATCGCTTGCTCCAAGTTCACTTGTATTCGATCAAGGTGGCACGCCGGCCCATCAGGCGGTGCCCCATGAACTTCAATTGGCCCACCGCTTCGGCAAACTTGCCCAGCACCAGGAAGAAGCCCCGCGCCCACCGGCCTGGCACGTCGGGCGCGGCCCGCAGGCTCAACCGCGCAACCTGGGCGGGATACACCAGCCAGGGCAACAGGCTCCAAGGCGCCCAGGCGGTGGTGGCGACCGTCCACAGCACCAAGGCGAGGGGCAGGCCCAGGCCCCAGAACCAGGCGCTGCGCGACTCCTTGACCCAGTGGCGCTCGGGCGGCGCGCCGTGCAGCGCCGCGCCTTGCGCGAAGGCAAAGCCCGCCCGGGTGACCCGTTTCCACCACTGCCCAAAACGCACCATGGCCGCATCGTGCAGCGTCATCTCCAGCGGCAGCCGCCAGATCTTGCCGCCAGCTGCGCGCAAGCGCACACACAGTTCAGGCTCTTCACCGGCGATCAGCTCTTCACGGTAACCGCCCACGCGCCGCAAGGCGTCGGCGCGCAACAGCGCGTCGCCGCCACAAGACTTGGCTTCGCCCACGGGGGTGTCCCATTCCTGATCGCACAGCCGGTTGTAGACCGAGCGCTCGGGAAAGCGCTCGCGGCGGCGCCCGCAGACGGCCACAACCTCGGGATGGGCTTCCAGGTGGGCGCGGGCCTGGTCCATCCAGTCGGCGACCACCTCGCAGTCGCCATCGACGAACTGCACGTAGCGCAACCGGGGCGCCAAGGCCTGCAAGCGGGCGAAGCCTTCGTTGCGGGCCCGGGCGGCGGTGAAGGGCAGCGTCATGTCGAGCGCGACCACCGAGACCCCCAGCGACTGCGCGAATTCGACCGATCCGTCGGTGGAGCCGGAGTCGACGTACACCACTTGGATGTCCTCACGGTCCTGCAGCACCGAACGCAGGCACACCCGCAGGCGCTCGCCCTCGTTGCGTCCGATGGCGACCACGCCGAGCGTCATGCCTCGCCGCCCTTCACGAAGGTGCGCAACATCTGGACGGCGTCTTGCAACAAGGGCGCCAAGCCGTCCAGCAACCAGCTCAGCGGCCAGCCCAGGGCAATGCCCACCAGCAGCAAGGGCACCACCATCAACTCGGACTTCCAATCGAGCAGGTCGTGCTTGGCCTTGAAATAAAACGCTGCCGGCCAGCCGGCGTATTGAATGGCCACGATGGCGATCAAGGCGCCTTGAAAACCACCGTACTTGAACGCCAAGGGAATGCCCACGTAGGAACAGACAAAACGCGCCACGTTCACCATGGTGAAGATTTTGGGCTTGTCCATCGCCAGATAGCACTGCTCCAGCACCTGGTAACGGTGTGCCAACGCGCCGATCGCCAAAATGCTCAGAATCGGTCCGGCTTCCTGGAAGTTGGCGTTGTAAAACAGGTTCACCACCGACGGGCCGGCCACGCCGACGATGCCCACCACCGGGACCAGGAAGTAGTCAGACAGGCGCTGGAATTTGAGGGCCACGCTGCGCAGGTCCTGGGGCCGGTCTCGCACCACTTCGCTCAGGGCTGGCAGCGCCAAGTTTCCCGCCAAAGTGGCAACCACCATGATGGGCGCGCTGATGATGGTAAAGGCGATGGCGTACAGGCCCATCAACGTGGGCTCGACGAGCGCGGCCAGGATCAGGCGGTCGCTGTTGCTGGCCAGGAAAAACAGGATCGACGACAAGAACACCCACTTGCCGAAGCTGAGCAGGTCCTTGAGGACCTTGCGGTCCCAGCACAGACGGTTGCCCATGCCGGTGATGGCCACATGGGTCAACAGGCTGCGCATGAAGCTGGCCACCATGGCGCCGATGACCAGCGCCCAAATCGAGCGGGTCCACCAGGCCAGGAGGGCCATGACGATGGTGGCGATCACCTGGCCTGAGAGCTCAATCTGGGTCAAGCGCTTGAGGCGCATGTGCCGCCGCTCGACCAGCAACTTGGTGGATTCGAAGCCTTGGAAGATGGCGCAAAACGACGTCGCGATGATGATCCAGGGCATGCGGGGATCGGCATAGGTTTGCTGGACCCAGCCTTGTCCGGCGGCCACCATCAGGAACACGGCCACGCCGACGGACACCAGCCAGATCACCACGCCGCGGATGATTTGCACGGTCCAGGCGGTGTTCAGAAAATTCGGGTCTTCCCCATTGGGATGGCGCACGACGTTTTGCACAATGCCCAAGTCGGAAAACAGCGCAAAGCCCACGGTCAACACCAATACCGTGCCGGTCAGGCCAAACGCGTCGGGCATCAGGAACTGGGCCAACAACACGTTGGAGCCAAAACGGATGACCTGAGACAACACGTGGCCTAAGAACGACCAGCTTCCAGCACGGAGCAAACGGGATTTGAGGGTGGTGGGAGCAGCTTGCATGGATTTGGCTGTGGGAAGGCGGCGAATGATAAGGCTTCAGCTTCTAAGCCCTGCCTTGGCGGCGCGATTCAAGTTGCAAATGACCCAATACGCACGCAAACGGCGCGCGTGAACGCACCACCCCCTGAACGAGGGGGCCGCTCTTCACGCTAAGACCGCTCACACGGACCGTGCACCTTTCGAAACAGACTCGGGTCCATGGCATCGGCTTGGGCGAAGAGCCCGGCGCGTGCGGCCCGGGCCACTTGCTCCTCCTGGATGTACGGCCCTTTGCTGCGGCCGTTGCGGTAGCTCCAGGCGTGCCCTTGGCGCACCATCCAGGCTCCCACGTCGATGTTGTCCAGGCGAACCTCGCCCAACACGCGCCCATAGGTGTCGCGGGCCGAGGTGCGCACGCGCACGGTCTGGTTCAACAAGCGCGCGCGCAAAACGTCGGTCGACTGCTCGCCCCCCTGCTGGCATCGCTCAGGCGCATCGATGCCCAGCATCCTGACTTTCACCGGCCGGCAGCGCGAGCCTTCTTCGCATTGCTCGGGGCGCCACCAGAAAGTGTCACCATCGGAAACTTTGGTGACAACGCCTGGGCGCTCCACCACCTCCCGAGGCGCTGGGCGCTCGGCCAGCGCAGCGCCACTGCCGATGCACACCCACAGGGCCAAAACCACCCTGCCCCATCGATGCAGGCTCACCATCCCGAGACCCACCAGATGATGAGGCCGACCATTACGGCCAGCCACACCAGCAACACCCACCCCAGGGTGCGCGCGCTGGGCCAGCGTGATTTGGCCCGCTCGGCTTCCAGCAAACAGCGCTGCCACACTGCGGGCGGTGCCAGCTGGCTCACCAGCGTCACCCCCAACGGAATGGCCACCAGGTCATCGACCACGCCCAGCATCGGCAGCAGGTCCGGGACCAGGTCGATCGGGCTGATGACGTAACACAACACGCCCAGCGCCACCCATTTGGCCGATGGGGGCGCGTTGGGGTGGCGAAACATTTTCCACAGGGCCAACAGGTGGACCATCAAACGGCTCAGGTTGGCCGCGCGCAGCAGGCGGATCATTCGGCTCATGGCGTGGGATTGTCGTGCAACGCGGGCAACGGCCGCCGGTCGGCGATTTTTTCCGCATCGCGCACCATGCGTGCCAGCCGGTCGGCCAGCGTCTCGGTGCTGAGCTTTTCGCGCAAGCGCTCCACCATCAGGGGCAGGCACAGCGGGCTGGCCGCCGGCAGGTCGACCCAGGCCAGCGGCAGGCGGCGAAGGTGCGCCAGTGTTTCTCCCAGGCGTTGCACGTCAAGCTCATGCTGCAGCACCTCGCCATGGGCCTGGGCCAGGAGCATGTTCTCAGGGTCGTGTTTTTTGAAGACTTCGAAGAACAAGCTGCTGGACGCCTGCAGCTGCCGCGTGGATTGCGGGCGCCCGGGGTAACCGGTGAAGATCAGGCCCGCAATGCGTGCAATGGCGCGGAAACGCCGTTGCGCCAGCTCGCTGCTGTGCAGGCTTTGCAGCAGGTCGGGCAGCAGGTCGGCTTCGCTGAACAAGGTCTGGGTGCGAAGGCTGTCCAATGGCGGTGGCTCGGCGCTGAGGATCTCCAGGCCGTGGTCGTTGACGCTCAAACTGAAGGTGTTGGGCGCCTCGCGGGCCAGCCGCCACGCCAGCAGGCTGGCGAGCCCCAGGTGCACGTCGCGCCCGGCGAACGGGTAGATGAAGAGGTGGTGGCCTTCCCGGCTGGTCAGCCGCTCGACCAACAAGCGCTCGGGGTGCGGCAGGCGCGACAAGCGCGCCTGGGTCTCCAGCATCGGCCGTGCCGCCTGCATTTCCGGGTGAAGGTAACGGCCCTCCCCCGCGTCCACCCACATCTGCAGCACCGACTCCGCCATCTCGATCGACAACGGCATCTGCCCACCGAACCAGCGCGGCACCACCTTGGCGGACTGCGTGGTCTTCTTGACGTAGGCCGTCATGTCCTGGGTGCGCACGTATTCCAGCAGCCGCCCACCGAACAGGAACCCGTCGCCGGGGCGCAACCGGGCGATGAAGTTTTCGTCCACCGTGCCGATGGTGGCGCCGCGCAGGTACTTCACCGTCATCGAGGTGTTGCCGGTCAGGGTCCCCACGGTCATCTTGTGGCGCAAGGCGATGCCCCGGTCGGGCACCCGGTAGACGCCGTCCAGGCAGACGACCCGGTGGTACTGCGGGTAGGCCGTCAGGCTGTGACCGCCGCGCTCGACGAAGGCCACGGCCCAGTCAAAGGCCTCAGGGGTGAGGTCTCGGTAGGCATGGCTCAAGCGCAGCTCGGCGTACAGCGGCTCGCGCTCGAAACCACCCCCGAGCGCCACCGTGACCAAGTGTTGGACCAGCACGTCCAGCGGCTGTTCCGGAGGCCGACGGGCTTCGATGTTCCCTTGTGCCACCGCATGGCGGGCGGCGGCGGCCTCAATGAGCTCCAGCGTGTTGGTGGGCACCAGGGTGATGCGGCTGGGCCGCCCCGGCGCGTGGCCACTGCGCCCTGCGCGCTGCAGCAAACGGGCCACGCCCTTGACCGACCCGATCTGCAGCACCCGCTCAACCGGCAGAAAGTCGACGCCCAGGTCCAGCGAGGAGGTGGCCACGACCGCCTTGAGCTCGCCGGCCTTGAGGCCCTGCTCCACCCAGCGCCGCGTTTTGATGTCCAGCGAGGCGTGGTGCAGGGCGACGATGCCCGCCCAGTCGGGGCGCGCCTCCAGCAGCATTTGGTACCAAAGCTCGGCCTGCGAGCGCGTGTTGGTGAACACCAGGGCGGTGCTGGCACTGTCGATTTCCTTCACCACGGGCGCCAGCATCTGCGAGCCCAGGTGCCCTGCCCAGGAGAAGCGCCCCGGCTTGAGCGGCAACAGGGTGTCGATGGACAAGGCCTTGGGCACGGCACCTTGCACCAAGCGGCCGGCGCGTGGCGTGCCCTGTTCGGTCTGGCCGAGCAGCACGTGCAAGGCCTGCGGCAGGTTGCCCAGCGTGGCACTCAAGCCCCACACCACCAGCTCAGGGTTCCAGGCCCGCAAGCGGGCCAGCGCGAGTTGCACCTGCACCCCGCGCTTGTTGGCCATCAGCTCGTGCCACTCGTCAACCACCACGGTGTGCACACCGTGCAGCTCTCCGGCCGCGTGGTCGCGGGTGAGCATCAGGCTCAGACTCTCAGGCGTGGTGACCAGCGCCGTGGGCCAGCGCTTGTTCTGTCGCGTGCGCTCGCCAGCCGGGGTGTCGCCGCTGCGCTGGCCGAGCGTCCAGGTGGGCGCCACATCGCCCAGCACGGCCTGAAGGGCCAGGGTCGTGTCCGCGGCCAGGGCCCGCATGGGCGTGATCCACAAGATGCCGAGCGGCGGGGCGCCATGGGTGGCTCGGGTGGTGCGCGGGCTCAAGCGGGCGGCGCGCAGCAATGCACCCCACCACACCGCATAGGTTTTGCCGCTGCCGGTGGTGGCATGCAGCAAGCCGCTGTCACCGGCGGCCATGGCCTGCCAGACCTCCCGCTGGAAATCAAAGGCTTTCCACTGGCGGCTGGCAAACCAGCCAAGGGGATCGAAACCGCTCACCAGCGCAGCACGGGGCCGAGGTCAGGAACGGCGCGAGGGCGGGTTGATGGCGGGCAAGGTGTCCTGCCACAAGGATGACAGCTCACCGGCCGGCGCGCGGCGGTGACCGGCTGGACGCTGCACCGGTGGGTGGGGCACGGGGGGCGCCGAAATGCCGTCGACGTTGTCTGCGCGCGGCGAGGCCCTCAAGGGGCGACCGCGTGCCGCCGTGGTGTTCACCCGCTCGGCGATCGCCGGTGAATCGGTTTGGATGCAGGTGTCGTGCATGCGCTGCAAGGTGCCCCGGGCACGCCGGTCCCACACGCCGAACAACCAGGGCGACACCGTGCGGGTGATCAGACCGCGGTGGCGAGACAGCACCCGGTACACCGCATCGAGCATGGGCTTGACCAGCGGCCATTGCACCGGCGCGAACATCCAGCCCCGGCCCACGGCGGCATAGGCCACGTGCAGCACGCTCACGCCTTTGAGCATCCGCCCATCGGGGCGAACCGCGTGGATCTGGGCCCGCAACTCGGTGATGCGGGCTCCGTAACGCGCGGGATCAAACTGGGGCTGGGCAATGTCGACGAACACCAGGCGCCGTTCCCGGTCACGGGCTTTCAGATCGTCCATTTCAAGCGCGCACACCTCGCAGTCGCCGTCGAACAACAAGGTCAACGGAAAAATGGAGTGGCTGGTGATGGGCTTGTTTCTGGAGGCCATGGCCAATGCGGAATAGCGGCAACCCGGGGGTCATAAAGCACGAAGCTCACATCTTAGCGCCGCGCCCGTCGGCACTCTCCTGGGCGTGGCGCAGATGTTACGAAACCGTG
Source organism: Pseudomonadota bacterium (assembly GCA_040385465.1). GTDB lineage: Bacteria > Pseudomonadota > Gammaproteobacteria > Burkholderiales > Burkholderiaceae_C > CANHBY01. Next base: position 28,072 of record JAZKHH010000126.1, read on the forward strand.
GCCACCCACCCCTCAAGGGGATCGACATCCGCAGGCAACCCGTGGTTCGGTCGGCCGCTGGACCAGGCCGCCTGCATCAGGCACAGCACTGCATCCAAAGCATCCGCACTGCCCTCATGCGCCAGGCCGTCGCGCTGCGCGTGGCTCAAACGCAAACGCAATTCCAGGCGCGTGCGCCCCTGCGCCAACGCCTCGACCAGGTCTTTGCGCGCCAGCAGCCGTTCGGGCGTCTGTTTGGCGCGGTCGTCGCTCTTGTACGACCGCGCCCCGAGAACCTCCCGTGCCAGCACACCGGGGTAGCCTTCCAAAGCCACGCGCCGCGGGTCGCCCGGGTGCAAGTGGGGCAGGTCGACGCCGGCCGACAACAAGCAGGGCACACCGGCGTGCAGCATGTAAGCCACTGGCGGATTGACCCATTTCATGGAAGGTGACGAGCCGGCCGGCCCGTCACACGCCCGGTGCGCAAACTTGCCGCCCACCGGCCGCCCCTGACAGAACGCGGCAAAAGTGCTGCGGATTTCCGCGCGGGACAGGGCGGTGTAGTGGCGCATCAACGGCGCCCAGGCCAGCGGCCAGCCCAAGGTTTCCACCAGCTCGCGCGGCAGCCCAAACGGCAAATCAAAGGCGCCAAGCCAGTCGCCTGGCTGCGCCAGCCAGTCGGTGAACGCGGACAAGTCGGTGAAGCGCAGCAGCTGTTTCAGGCTGAGGACGTCGGCGCGGCGCTCACCCAAAGCCATAACGATCGGCTTGCGGGCGCTGGGGCTGCTGGTGAAGTCGACCCCGATCAACAAAGGGTGGACGAAAGCGTCGGAGGGCATCGAGCGATTGTCGCTGGCTGCCGACAGCGCCAGATGGCTTGTCGTTCGGCCCGTCGCGAGAACCGCGGGCGGCAGGCACCCGATGGGCGCTCAGGCCGCGAGGTCTTGCACCAGTGTGGGTGAGGATGCGGGCGTGGGCACGGGCGCACTGCGCAGTCGGGTGGGGGTGAGCACGCCGGCCGTCTGCAGGATGGGGTAAGCCGTGGAGCAGATGTGCGAATTGATGCGCTTGAGCTCACTGATCAAATCCAGGTGCAGCGCACTGGTCTCGATGCTGGGGGCGGTGTTGTCACGCAGACGCGCAATGTGGCTGGCGGCGTAAGCATGCTCCAGATCGCGGAAGCGGGCTTTTTCTTCCAGCAAACGGCTGGCATCGGCCACCTGTCCGTCGAGGAACACGCTCATGCTCAGGCGCAGATTGGACACCAGGCGCTCGTGAAGATGGCAGATTTCGGCCATGCCCGCATCGGAGAAGCGGCGGTTCTTGCGGATCTTCTTGTCTTCGATGTCCTGCAACACGCGCTCGACGATGTCGCCGATTTGCTCCATGTTGATGGTGAACGACACGATGTCGGTCCAGCGCCGGCTCTCGCGTTCGGACAGGGCCTCGCGCGAGACCTGGGTGAGGTAGAACTTGATGGCGTTGTACAGGCCGTCGACCGTGTCGTCCATCTTGCGCAGCTGCTCGGACAGGCGCAGGTCGTTGCTGCGGATGACGTTCTCAATGCCACGCAGCATGGTTTCGACCACGTCGGCCTGGTGCAGGGCCTCGCGGGCCGCACAGCAAATGGCCAGCGAGGGGGTGCTCAGCGCCAAGGGGTCCAGGTGTTGCGGGCGGGTGCCGCCGGCGCCTGAAGGGGCCACCCACCAGCTCTCCAGCTTGCGGGCCAGCCAACCGGTCAGTCCCACCATCACCACGGCGAGCATCGTGTTGAAACCCAGGTGAAACACGACCACCTGGCCTTGCAAGGAGGGCGCCACTTTGGCCAACAGGGACGGCAGGTAAGGCAACAGGGGCAAGGCGACCAGGCAGCCCGACAGTTTGAAAACCAGATTGCCCAAGGGCAGCCGACGGGCTTCGACCGGTGATTTGGCGGTGGACATCAGGCCCAGCAAGCCGCTGCCGACGTTGGCGCCCATCACCAGGCCCAAGGCCACCGGCACCGGCAACAGGCCTTGCATGGTGAGCGTGGCCACCAGCAGTACGATGGCCAGGCTGGAGTAGGCCATGACGGTGAGCAACGCGCCCACCACGATGTGCAGTAGCACGTCGGCAGGCAAGGCCACCAGCAGCGCCCTTACCTCCGGCGACTGCGTCATCGGCCGGGTGCTCTCGACGATCAAGTGCAGGGCCAGCGTCATCAAGCCGACGCCGAGCAGGCATTTGCCCATCAGCGCCGCGGTGGTGCGGTCGCGCGAAATCGTCATCACCACGCCGGTGAAGATCAACAGAGGCGACACCCAGGACAAGTCCAGCGAGAACACCACCGCCATCAGGGCGGTGCCGACGTCTGCGCCCAGCATCACGGCCAGCGCCGCGGCGGTGGACACCAGGCCCTTGCTCAGGAAGGAGGCGGTGATCAGGCAGGTGGCGGTGCTGGACTGCAGCACGCAGGTCACGCCCATGCCGGCGAGCAAGGCACGCGGGCCGGTACCCATGCGTTCGGACAAGAAGCGCCGAAGGCTCTCGCCGAAAACGCGCAGCACCCCTGTGCGCACCACTTGGGTTCCCCAAACCAACAGGGCGATCGCAGCCAGCAAATTGAGCAAAGGGACCATGGCCCGTTTTTACGCCTACACGGCCGGGGCGAACGCAAGAATAAAGGCCGATTTGTGCCGTGTATTTCACGGCAAGGGCAAAGACCGCCTCATTCGGCCTTGACCGGCAGCAGGCTCATCAGTTGGGGCAGGCTGTCCGCCTCCCACAGCGGCTTGTCGTCGCGAATGCGCAGCATGCGCGGAAACCGCACCGCGATGCCGCTTTTGTGCCGGCTGCTGCGCTGGATGCCTTCGAAGCCCAGCTCGAACACCATGGTGGGCCGCACGCTGCGCACCGGGCCAAACTTCTCCAGCGTGTCACGGCGGATCACGGCGTCGACGGTTTTGAACTCGGCATCGGTCAAGCCGCTGTAGGCTTTGGCAAACGGCACCAGTTGCAGGCCTCCGGGGGTGGCCGGCTGCCCGGCCGCGATGGCCTGCACCACCGCCTGCGCCTCCTCAGGCGATGCCGGGGGGCGGTTCCAAACGGCGAAGGTGTAGTCGGTGTAGACACTGGCCCGCCGGCCATGGCCGACTTGGGCATAGATCAACACGGCGTCCACGGTGTACGGGTCAAGCTTCCATTTCCACCACCCTCCCCCGGCCACCTTGTGCCGCCCGCTGCCATAGGGCCCGCCACGGTGTTTGAGCATGAAACCCTCGACGCCGCGCTCACGGGCGTCTTGCCGCAGGGCCAGCCAAGAAGACCAGGCCGTGCCGTCGGTGCTGGCCGGCAGGTCGACCAAGGGCGACAAGTCCAGCCCATGACTGGCGGCCAGCACTTCCAGCTGGGCACGGCGCTCGGCGAGCGGGCGGGTGCGCCAGTCTTCACCGTTCCAGGCCAGCAGGTCGTAGGCCAGGAAGCGCACCGGGTTGGCCGCCAACAGCTTGGCGCTCAAGGTTTTGCGGTTGATGCGGGTCTGCAGGTCCTGGAAGGTGCCGGGGCGGCCCTGGCGCCACACCAGCAGCTCACCGTCGAGCACCGTGCCCACGGGCCAAGTCTGGGCCTGGTCGACGATTTCCGGAAAGCGCTCGGTGATCAACTCCTCGCCGCGCGACCAGATCCACACCGAGTCGCCGCGCCGCACCACCTGGGCGCGAATGCCGTCGTATTTCCATTCCACCAACCAATCGGCCGGTGCCCCCAGCTGCGCCTGCAGGCCGGCCTCGTCCAGCTCGGGCGGCACCGGGTGCGCCAGATAGAACGGATAAGGCTGGCCCGGCTCGCTCACACCGTCGCCCGGTGCGATCAGCCGCGCAAAGTCGTCGGCCTGCGGCTGGTGCTGGGCTTGGGTGTAGCCCATCATGCGCTGCGCCACCCGGGCGGGGTCCAAACCGGCATGGGTGGCCAAGGCCCGCTGCACCAGCAGCTTGCTGACCCCCACACGGAAGCCGCCGCTGATCAGTTTGGTCAACAAGAACCGCTCCGGCGTGGTGACCGCGGCCCAATCGGCGTTGATGCGAACGGCCTGGGCGTCCTCCGACAAGGCCCGCAGCGGCAACAGCCGCTCGGTCACCCAGGCCGCCAGGCCCAGCTCCAGCCGCACCCCCTCCTCGGCCGGCCAGACCAGCGCCAAGGTTTCCGCCAAATCGCCTACCGCCTGGTAGCAGGCTTCAAACAAATCGTCTTCGATGCCCGCCGCGTTGCAGGCCAGCGAGCGCAACAGCGCGGTCGACACCAGGCGGCGCGGTTTGCCACCGGCCAGGAAGTAGACCGCCCAAGCCGCGTCTTTCGGTTCGGCGCCCTCGAAATAGCGTTGCAGGGCTGCCAACTTGTGGTTGGTGGCGGTGCTGGCGTCGAGCTCGGCGTACAGGGTGGCGAACCGTTTCATGGCGACGGCTCCTGCGTCACCACCGACGGCACCACGATGACGGGAGCGTCAGCGGCGGCCACCGCGTCGCCGTCCTCGGCGCTGTAGTCGGTGTGGAATCCGCTGGCCTGCCAACCTCGCTGGCGCAGCCAGCGCACCATCACCGCCTCATCGCCGTGGGTCACGATGACCCGCCCTGCTTTGCTGGCGGTGATGGCGCGCTGCAGGCCGGGCCAGTCGGCGTGGTCGCTCAACACGAAGCCGCGGTCGACCCCCCGCCGGCGCCGGTTGCCGCGCACCTGCATCCAACCGCTGGCAAAGGCATCGCGGTAGTCACCCGCGCGGCGCAGCCAGGTCGAGCCCTGCACCGAGGGCGGTGCCACGATCAAGGCCCGCCGCAGGCTTGCCTTGTCCTGCACCTCGCTGAGCAGCTGGGTGGGCGGCAAGGCCACGCCTGCAGCGCGGTAGGCCTCGTTCAATGGCTGCACCGCGCCGTGCACGGCGATCGGCCCGATGGACGCATCCACGCCGGCCAACACCCGCTGCGCCTTGCCGAAGCTGTACGCATACACCACGCTGGCAAAGCCGGCGTCGGCATTGGCCTGCCACCAGGCGTTGATGTCGTCGAACACCTCTTGCTGAGGCGCCCAGCGGTAGATCGGCAGGCCAAAAGTGCTCTCGGTGATGAAACAGTCACAGTGCACCGGCTCGAACGGCTCGCAGGTCGGGTTCACCTCGGTGTGCGATGACAAAAAATAGTCGCCCGACGCCACCCACACCTGCCCCCCATGGGCCAGCCGCACCTGAGACGAGCCGAGTACATGGCCGGCAGGGTGCAGGCTCAGCTCCACGCCGTGGTGCATCAACGTCTCGCCGTAAGGCAGCGTCTGCAGCGCAATGTCCTGGCCCAGGCGGGCCCGCAGCACGCCCTCGGCCGGCGCCGCAGCCAGGTAACGCACATGCCCTCGGCGCGCGTGGTCCGCATGCGCGTGCGTCAGCACCGCCCGGTCCACCGGCTGCCAGGGGTCGATGTAGAAATCACCGGCCGGGCAGTAAAGGCCTTGCGGGCGGTGCACCACCAAGTCATCGCTCATCTGAAATTCCCTGAAACAGGGCGACGCTCCGCCCCTGCACGCCCGGCACCTGTGTGGCGACGCCACGGATGGTTGATGACCACGATCCGGTCTACCATGCTGTCAGTCAATACCGGCCCGAGCGACCGGCGAGGCGCAGGTAGACATGGGCACACCAGGCCACCAGCGCGCGCCGCCAGGCGCCGTGCCACAGCACATGGATGTCGTCAGGCTGCACTTCGCGCGACGCCGCAATCGTCTCGTCAAAGCGCGCCCCAAGCTCGCGGTTGAACGCCGGGTCTCGCACGATCACGTTGGCCTCGAGATTGAGCAACAACGACAGTGGGTCGATGTTGCTGCTGCCCACGGTGGCCCAGCTGTCGTCCACCAAGGCCACCTTGGCATGCAAGAACGCCGGCAGGTACTCGAAGATGCGCACGCCATGCGAGCGCAGCTCGTCGTACAAGGCACCCGCTGCAAACCGCGCAATCTGAAAATCCGCCTTGCCTTGCAGCACCAACCGCACCTCCACCCCCCGCTTGGCGGCCAGGCGCAAAGCGCGCCGAAACGCCCGACCCGGGTAGAAATAAGGTGACATCAGATCCACCCGGCTGCGCGCCTGGCGAATGGCGGCAATGTAGTTGCGCTCGATGGTGCGGCGTTGGCGCAGGTTGTCTCGTGTCACGAACGCCGCCTGCATGGGCGACATTGCGGCCACTGGCACCTTGGCGTGTGGCTGGGCCGGCATGCGCAGCCGCTTGACCAGCAAACGCGCTCGCGCCATCGGGTTGGCCGTGCTGGCCAGGGCCCGCACTTCCTCGCGAAACTCATGGCCCAGCCAGGCCCGCGTCCACAGGGCCCGTGCCGCCTGGCGCACCATGCCCACCACCGGCCCCCGCACACTGACCGAAAAATCCAGCCGCGGCTGATCACTCCAACCGTGCCGCAGGTCGAAGCGGTCATCGATTACGTTGACGCCCCCCACGAAGGCCAGCACATCGTCCACCACACACAATTTCTGGTGCATCCGGCGCAGCTGCCCCGGTTGCAACCAGCTCCACCAGCCATGCATCGGCCGAAACACCGCCAGCTCCACGCCACTGGCCTCGCAGCGCCGCCGCAGCCAGGGCAAGGTGGCGTGCGTGCCAAAGCCATCGACCAGCAGGCGCACCTGCACGCCGCGCCGGCCGGCCTGGCACAAAGCGCTCACCACCGCTTCTGCCGCGTGGTCGTCGTTGAAGATGTAGGTGGCCACCCAGACCTCCCGAACCGCCCCGTCGATCGCCTTGATCATCGCGGGGAACAACTCATCGCCCCCCTGCAGCAACGCCACTTGGTTGCCCCCCGACAGGCCCGACGGCAGCAGCAGGCTGGACAGGCGGTCGTTGGCCGGCGGGTATTCCGGCGCGGGGCGCGGGGTGGGGATCGGAGGTTTCTCGCTCACTCAGGGGAAGGCAACGGGCCGAAGGCGGGTGGATGAGACCAGTTTAGGGCCACTTTTGCAGCGGTTTTGGCAGGGTGCGGCGGAATCTGAGGGCCACAGGCCGAGCGCCGCTTGATTCGGGTTAACCTCAGGGGTTTGAAAATTCTTGTCGATCTTTGAGGGCTTTCCGCCATGACTTCACGCATCAGCTTGACCCAATACCTGGTTGAACAACAACGCCATCACGGCAAGATCCCTGCGCAACTGCGCCTGTTGATCGAAGTGGTGGCCCGGGCCTGCAAACGCATCAGCATCAGCGTCAACAAGGGTGCTTTGGGCGAGATCCTCGGCAGCGCGCAGACCGAGAACGTGCAAGGCGAGATGCAGAAGAAGCTCGACATCATCGCCAACGAGGTGTTGATCGAAGCCAACGAATGGGGCGGCCACCTCGCGGCCATGGCCAGCGAAGAGATGGACAGCATCTACGTCGTGCCCAACCGCTTCCCGCAGGGCGAATACCTGTTGATGTTCGACCCCCTTGACGGTTCGAGCAACATCGACGTCAACGTCAGCATCGGAACCATCTTCTCCGTGCTCAAAAAGCCCGACGGCAGCGCCGGTGTGAGCGAGGCCGATTTCCTGCAGCCCGGCAGCCAGCAGGCCGCCGCCGGCTATTGCGTGTACGGCCCGCAGACCACCCTGGTACTGACGGTGGGCGACGGCGTGGCCATGTTCACCCTTGACCGCGAGCAGGGTTCGTGGGTGCTGACCGAAGACGACATGACCATCCCGGCCGACACCAAAGAGTTCGCCATCAACATGAGCAACATGCGCCATTGGGCACCCCCGGTGAAGCGCTACATCGACGAATGCCTGACCGGCAAGGAAGGCCCCCGCGGCAAAGACTTCAACATGCGCTGGGTGGCCAGCATGGTGGCCGACGTGCACCGCATCCTGAGCCGCGGCGGCGTCTTCCTCTACCCCTGGGACAAGCGTGAACCCGACAAGCCCGGCAAGCTGCGCCTGATGTACGAGGCCAACCCCATGGCCTTCATCGTGGAGCAGGCCGGCGGGGCCGCCACCAACGGCCAGCAGCGCATCCTCGACCTGCAGCCCACCAAGCTGCACGAGCGTGTGAGCGTGGTGCTGGGCTCGAAGAACGAAGTCGAGCGCGTCACCAGCTACCATCAGGCGCCAGCGGCGGAGTGACAGGCGCACCGGCTGCGCCATGCAGCCGGTTGTGTGTGGCTTCACGGCAAGGCCATCAACACCCAGCAAGTCGTCAGCGCTGGAAAGCGGTGCTTTGACAGGGTCGCGGCAGTCTATAATCTCGCTCTTCGCCGGTGTAGCTCAGTTGGTAGAGCAGCTCATTCGTAATGAGAAGGTCGGGGGTT
>JAZKHH010000127.1:0-2946 GCA_040385465.1 Pseudomonadota bacterium
CAACATGAGCTTCGACCGGCTGGACGGCACCGAGATCACCACCCGCCTGCTCGGCGTTTGAACTACCGCTGCGCATTCAGGCCTGTCGAATCTTGTCAGGCCTGCGCTCCTCACCGATCGTTCGCAGTCCCTGAACACGTCGTCCTTGGCCAAGCCAGGTTTGCATCTTCCTTCTCCGCGCAAGTACCACCGGCATGTCAAGACCTTCTCATTCCATTCAATGGAATTGAAGGGGTCCCAAATGCTGGCTGGCGAAATTCCTGTGTCTGGCAACTTCACCTACGGTTTCATCTGCAATCCTTCAAGCACTGGATCCATCGCCGGCCGCTACCGTGGGCTGGGTTGGGCATAAGCTTGGGGCCAAGGAGGTAGCCGGCGATCCGGCACTGACATGACTGCGACCCAAGCTGATCTGGACAAAACCGGCGCGGTGTCCCCCATCGAGATGTCCGCCGATGCGGCCATTCTCGATGCGGGTCTCTCCACCGCCCAGGCCGCCCAGCGCCTGACCGAAGACGGCCCCAACGCGCTGCCCGGTGGACAGCGCCGCTCCCTGCTGTCCATCGCTGTGGGAACCGTGCGGGAACCGATGTTCCTTTTGCTGCTCGCAGCAGGCACCCTGTACCTCGCCTTCGGTGACCTGCAGGAGGGTCTCACGCTCTTCGGGTTCGTGGTGGTCACCCTGGGCCTCACGCTGTACCAAGAGGGCAAGACCGAGCGGGCCATCGAAGCGTTGCGTGACCTCACAAGCCCGCGCGCGCTGGTCATTCGCGACGGACAACCCCAGCGCATTGCCGGGCGCGACGTGGTTCGCGGCGACCTGCTCAAGCTCAGCGAAGGCGACCGTGTTCCGGCCGATGCGCTGCTGGTTTCTGCTGACGGCGTGAGGGCCGATGAATCGCTGCTGACGGGCGAGGCTGTTCCGGTGGGCAAGCGGGTGGCAAAGGCCGATGAACGCGCTGCATCGGGAAAGGCGTCCGGCGCCACGCGCCAGGTGCCGGGCGGTGACGATCTGCCTCGGGTGTACGCGGGCACGCTGATCGTGCAGGGCAATGCGCTGGCCTGTGTGACAGCCACAGGCCAGCGCAGCGAGATCGGCCGCATCGGTACCTCGCTGAGCACCGTGGAGAACGAGCGTTCGCCGCTGCAAAGGCAGACCACCCGGCTGGTGCGAAACCTCGCCTTGCTGGCGCTGACGCTCAGCCTGCTGCTGATCCTGGCGCACGGGTTGATCGAGGGCGACTGGCTGCAAGCCCTGCTGGCGGGCATTGCCCTGGCCATGGCCTTGTTGCCCGAGGAGTACCCGGTGGTGCTGACGGTGTTTCCGGCGCTCGGCGCGCGCCGGTTGTCCCGTGAAGGTGTGCTCACCCGGCGCATCAACGCCATCGAGACGCTGGGCGCAACCACCGTGCTTTGCAGCGACAAGACGGGCACGCTGACGGAGAACCGCATGACGGTGACGAACCTGGTCGCCGGCGGTGTCGATCTGAGCGAGAGCCTCGCGCTGGGTGCGCGCACCGAAGGCCGGTTGCCCGAGGCCTTCCACGCGCTGGTGGAGCACGCGATCCTGGCCAGCGTGATCGACCCGTTCGACCCGATGGAGAAGGCCTTCCATCAGCTCGGTCAGCGCTTCCTCAAGGACACCGAACACCTGCACCGGAACTGGCGTCTGGTGCGCACCTACGCGCTCAGCCCGGCGCTGCGGGCGATGTCGCACGTGTGGGCAGCGCCGGGTGACGGTGTCCAGACCGTCGCCGCCAAGGGTGCGCCGGAGGCGGTGATGGACCTGTGCCACCTCGACGATGCGCAGAAGGCCCATGTCGGCAGCGTGGTGGAGACGCTGGCGGCCCAGGGGCTGCGCGTGCTGGCTGTCGCGAGCGGCTCGTTTGAAGGCCAGGACTGGCCGACAGACGAGCACGGCTTCGACTTCGAATTCATCGGGTTGCTCGGGCTGGCCGATCCGGTGCGCACAGAAGTGCCCGCCGCCGTGGCCGAGTGCCGCGCGGCCGGCATCCGTGTGGTCATGATCACCGGTGACTATCCGGCCACGGCACGGGCCATCGCCCACCAGGCTGGGTTGGCCGGGCGCGACGGTGACGTGCTCACCGGCGACGAGATCGCGGGGCTGGACGATGGGGCGCTGCGCGAACGCATGGCCACCGTCAGCGTTTGCGCACGCATCGCGCCCGAGCAGAAGTTGCGCATCGTCCAGGCGCTGAAGGCGCGGGGCGACATCGTCGCGATGACCGGCGACGGCGTGAACGACGCCCCGGCGCTGCGCGCGGCGCATGTGGGTGTGGCCATGGGCAAGCGCGGCACCGACGTGGCCCGCGAGTCGGCCGCCCTGGTGCTGATCGACGACAACTTCGCAGCCATCGTCGCCGCTGTTCGACTGGGTCGCAGGATCTTCGACAACCTGCGCAAGGCCATGTCGTACATCCTGGCGGTGCACGTTCCCATCGCCGGCATGGCGATGCTGCCGGTGCTGTTGGGCTGGCCGGCCCTGCTCTACCCGATGCACATTGCCTTGCTCGAACTCATCATCGATCCCGCCTGCTCGGTGGCTTTCGAGAACGAGCCGGCAGAAGACGACGTGATGCAGCGCCCGCCGCGGGATGCGACCGCCCCCCTGTTTGGCGGCACCACCTTGCTCCTGGCGCTGGTTCAGGGTCTGGGTGTGCTGGCTGTCGTCATGGCCGCGTTTGCATGGGCCGGTGCGCGTATCCCCGAACCCGAGGCGCGGGCCTTTGCGTTTGCCACCCTAGTCGTGGGCAACCTGGCCCTGATCCTCTCCAACCGTTCGACCACCCGCTCGCTGTGGGCAACGCTGCGTACGCCCAACCGCACGCTGTGGGGGGTGTTGGGATTGGCCAGTGCGCTGTTGCTGGCTGCGCTCTACGTTCCCTGGGCGGTGGCGGTGCTGCGCTTCGCGCCCCTGCCGGTGCA
>JAZKHH010000128.1:0-7647 GCA_040385465.1 Pseudomonadota bacterium
GGCTCGATCATGGCCAAGTGGTGCATCACCCACCACCAGGAAAGCTTCCTGTACACGCACTTTGAAGAGATCTGCGAGATCATGAAAGCCTACGACGTGAGCTTCTCGCTCGGCGACGGCCTGCGCCCTGGCTGCGCGGCCGACGCCAACGACGAAGCCCAGTTCGCCGAGCTGCGCACCTTGGGTGAGCTGACCCAGGTGGCCTGGAAGCACGACGTGCAAACCATGATCGAAGGCCCTGGCCACGTGCCGATGCACATGATCCAGGCCAACATGGAAGAGCAGCTCAAGCACTGCCATGAAGCCCCGTTCTACACGCTGGGCCCGTTGACCATCGACGTGGCCCCTGGCTACGACCACATCGCCAGCGCGATCGGCGCGGCCATGATCGGCTGGATGGGCACGGCCATGCTGTGCTACGTGACGCCGAAGGAGCACCTGGGCCTGCCCGACCGCGACGACGTCAAGGAAGGGATCATTGCGTACAAGATCGCGGCGCACGCGGCCGACGTGGCCAAGGGCCACCCCGGCGCACGGGCGCGCGACGACGCGCTGTCCAAGGCGCGCTTCGAGTTCCGCTGGAGCGACCAGTTCAACCTCAGCCTCGACCCCGACACCGCGCGCGAATTCCACGACGAGACCTTGCCCAAGGACTCGAGCAAGGTGGCGCACTTCTGCTCGATGTGCGGCCCGAAGTTCTGCTCCATGAAGATCACCCAAGACGTGCGCGATTTCGCTGCGAAAAAAGGCTTGAGCGATCAGGAGGCGCTGAAGAAAGGCATGGACGAGAAGTCGGCCGAGTTCAAGGCGCAGGGCAGCGAGATTTACATCCCCATCCACCCCGAGGTGTGAGCCATGGCGGGCGGCGGCATGCACATCGGCATCGCGGGCGCCGGCTTGCTCGGCCGGCTGCTGGCGTGGCAAGCCTGCCAGGCCGGGCACCGGGTGTCGGTGTTCGACCCGGCGGCCGACGCCCAGCCGCGGTTTGACGGGCAGGGCGCGGCGGGGTTTTCGGCGGCCGGCATGCTCAGCCCGCTGGCCGAGTTGGACGGCGCCAGCACCCAGGTGGCGCGCTGGGGGTTGCGCTCGTTGGCCCTGTGGCCGGGCATTGTGGCCAACCTGCCGCAGGCCCCTTTCTTCGCGCAACGCGGCAGCTTGCTGGTGGCCCACCGCAGCGATCTGAGCGCGGCCCAGCGGGTGCTGTCGCGCCTGGCCCAGGCGCCGGCCGATATGCCGCGTGCCGAGGTCCTGAGTGCGCCGGCCCTGCGGGCCTTGGAGCCGGCGCTGCACGGGGTGGCCCATGCCTGGCTGCTGCCGGGTGAAGGCCAGATCGACCCGATCGGCACCTTGCGGGCCTTGCATGCACAGTCCTTGGCGGGGGGCGTGGTGTGGCACTGGAACAGCTCCGTGCGGCGGGTGGCGCCCGGTCGCTTGTGGGTGAACGACGCGACCACGCCCGAGCGCTTCGATGGGGTGTTCGACGTGCGCGGGTTGGGCGCGCGGGCTCTGGCGTCTGGCGAGGCACCGTTGCTGTCCGCCATGGAGGCAGAGCAAACGCCCACCGCCCCGCTGCGCGGCGTGCGGGGCGAGACGGCCTGGCTGCACGCGCCGGGCCACGGCCTGACCCGCCCGGTGCGGTTGCTGCACCCGCGCCTGCGGGTCTATGTGGTGCCGCGACCGAACGACACCGTGGTGGTCGGTGCCAGTGAAATTGAAAGCGAAGACCGGGGCGCGGTGTCGTTGCGCAGCGCGGTCGAGTTGATGTCGGCGGCCTACAGCATCCTGCCCGCGTTGGCCGAGGCGCGCATCGTGCAATTGGACGCCAACCTGCGCCCCGCCTACCCCGACAACGAGCCGCAGGTGCACACCGAGCCGGGCCTGGTGCGCATCAACGGCTTGTTCCGCCATGGCTGGTTGTTGGCGCCGGCGTTGATCGAGCGGGCCCTGGCGGAAGCGGGTTGGTCGGGGCTGGCGGGCGTGCCGGTGGCGCAGACCATGGTGTCTTCGTCTGAGGCCGTGTCTGCGACAGCTGCCTTGGCTGCCTCGGCAGCTCTGCCGTCTTTCTCCCCTTCTGAACAGGTCTTGTCACCATGAACGCTGTTGTGGCCTCCACCTCCTCACCCGCCTGCGTCGACATCGAACTCGATGGCCAGGCCCACACCGTGCCGGCCGGCACCACCCTGGCCGAGCTGGTGAGCCGCTTGGGCCATGCCGAGCAGGCAGTGGCCACCGCGCTGAATCAATGCTTCGTGGCGCGCCCATTGCGGGCGCAGGCGGTGCTGCAGTCGGGCGACCAGGTGCTGCTGTTCCAACCCATCGTCGGAGGCTGAGCACGCCATGAACGCCCGCACCCCGCCTTCCGCCGTGACGCCCGCCGTCACCGTGCCGAGCGACCTCTGGCACGTGGGCGACGTGGCCCTGCACAGCCGCTTCCTGCTGGGCAGCGCCGGCTACCCCTCACCGCAGCATCTGAACGACGCCATCCACGCGGCCGGCACGCAGATCGTTACCGTCGGCCTCAAGCGCACCCTGGCCGCCGCCGGCGACAACGGCTTCATGGCCCAGCTCGGCCAGACCCTGCGCGCCCAAGGCGCGCGGCTGCTGCCCAACACCGCCGGCTGCCGCAGCGCGCGCGACGCCATCCAGCTGGCCCACATGGCCCGCGAGCTTTACGGCACCGACTGGCTCAAGCTCGAGGTGATCGGTGACGAGCACACGCTGCAACCCGACCCGTTCGAGCTGGTGACCGCCGCCGAGCAACTCGTGCGCGACGGCTTCACCGTGTTCCCCTACTGCACCGAAGACCTCATCACCTGCCGCCGTTTGCTTGACGTCGGCTGCCCCCTGCTGATGCCTTGGGGCGCGCCGATCGGCTCGGGCCAAGGCCTGCTCAACCCCTTCGCCCTGCGCACCCTGCGCGAGCGCCTGCCCGACACCGTGCTGATCATCGACGCCGGCATCGGAGCGCCCTCGCACGCGGCGCAGGCCCTGGAGATGGGTTTTGATGCAGTGCTGCTCAACTCCGCCGTCTCCCAGGCCCAGGACCCGGTGCGCATGGCCGCGGCCTTTCGCGGCGCCATCGAGGCCGGGCGCACCGCGCACCAGGCCGGGGTGATGGCCAAGCAGGACTTCGCCGTGGCCAGCACGCCGGTGGGGGGCCAACCCTTCTTGCTGTCGTGAGCGGCCCTTTGCCGGCAGACCCGCTGGACGCCAGCCGGCCCTGGCCGATCGTGTGGAGCATCGCCGGCACCGACAGCGGCGGCGGCGCCGGCTTGAGTGCCGACCAGCGCGCCGCCGACGCGATGCAGGTGCACCTGTGCCCGGTCGTGGCCGCGGTGACGGCGCAGAACTCCTTGGCCGTCTCCGAGGTTCACCCGGTCGGCCGCGAGGTGCTGGACGCCCAGCTGCGCGCCCTGGCCGACGACATGCCGCCCCAGGCCATCAAGACCGGCTTGCTGGGCAACGCCGAGCAGGTGGCCTGCGTGGCCGAGTGGGTCGACCGGCTGCGCGAGCGCGGGCCCGTGGCGTTGGTGGTCGACCCGGTGCTCGGTGCCACCACCGGCGCCACCTTCGCCAACGCCGCCACCCTGCGCGCCTACCAGCGCCTGCTGCTGCCGCGCGCCACCCTGGTCACCCCCAACCAGGACGAAGCCGTGCGGCTGCTGCAGCGCGACCCGCAAGACCCCCACCCCAGCCTGGCCGACATCCCGACCCAGGCCCGCGGTCTGCAAGGCATGGGCTGCGAGTCGGTGTGCATCACCGGCGGCGACGCGCGGCCGGCGCTGGCCGACGACGACCACGACGCCCTCACCGCGTCAGACCTGGCCCGGCTGGCGTTGGACTGGATGAGTACCCCGCACGCCGAAGGCTGGCTGGCGGCCGAGCGTGCGCCCACCGCGCACACCCACGGCACCGGCTGCACCTTCGCCACCGCCGCGGCGGCCGCCCTGGCGCGGGGCTTCGTCAGCGCCGATGCCTTGGTGCTGGCCAAGATGGTCACCCTGGGCGCCTTGCGCGCCGGCCAGGCGGCGGGCATCGGTGCCGGGCCGGTGCGGGCCCACGCCGGGTTCATCACCGACCCGTCTTTGCTGCCTCGCTTGTCCTGGGGCGAGGCGCCGCACTTTCTAGCGCCTTTCACACCACCACGGCCCGACGGCGTGCCGGTTTCCGGCCTGGGCCTGTACGCGCTGGTCGACAGCGCCGAGCGAGTGCGCCAGGTGCTGGCCGCCGGCGTGCGCACGGTGCAGCTGCGCGTCAAAGCACCCGAGGTGGCCGCACCGGATTGGCCCTCAAAGCTGCAGCGTGAGATCACCGAGAGCGTGGCCGCGGCCCAAGCGGTCGACGGCGCCATGCTGTTCATCAACGACCATGCCGAGGCCGCACTGCAGGCGGGCGCCTCGGGCGTGCACCTGGGCCAGGAAGACCTGCTTGCCCTGAATGACGGCGAGCGCATTCGCTTGGCCGACCAGCTCGATCTGGGCATCAGCTCGCACAGCCTGTGGGAGCTGTGCCGCGCAGCCACGCTGCACCCGCGCTACATCGCCTGCGGCCCCGTCTGGCCGACGCTGACCAAAGCCATGCCGTGGCGCGCCCAGGGTTTGGACAACCTGGCCTGGTGGTGCGCGATGTCACCCGCGCCGGTGGTGGCCATCGGCGGCATCCTGACGCCCGCGCAAGCCACCCAGGCCGCGCGCAGCGGGGCCGACGGGGTGTGCGTGGTGCGGGGGTTGGGCGACGTGCCCGCGGCCACCGTGCCGGCGTTTCAGCAGGCGCTGGTGGAGGGCCGGGCCAGCGGCACCGCTTTGGCCGGCTGGCCGCATCCCAGCCTGGAGGGTGCGCTCTCTGAGCCAGCCCTGCCTTGATCACCCAGATGCTCCGGACTGACGTTTTGGGCAGCACGAACGCTTTGCAGTCCACCCTTGCAACCAACGGTTCCACCGCTGGTGAGACCTGTGCCACCGTCTGTCGACGCCCTCAAAGCCAATGCAGTCCCGGCCTCGGCACCTGGCGCCCCCCTCACTTCGTGGGTTTGGCTTTGGGCTGAGTTTTCGGTTGGGCTGCTGTCCCCGTCGGTGCACCGGCAACACGCGGACGCTTTTTTGCCGCCGTTTTCTTCGCCCCGGGTGCCGGTTTTTGCGGCGCCTCGCCCATCCAGCTGTCGCGCAGCGGCGCTTTGCGCCCGGTCGCCTTGAGCCGCTGAGCCCAGAACTTGTACGCCGCCGGCGAGAGCTCGCGCCGCAGCAACTGCACCAGCGGCCCCTCGGACAGCCCGTGCTGGTAGAGCACCGCCGTCAAGGGATCGGGCGAATGCCAGGCGGTGTCGAGGATGCGGGCAATTTCCGCAGGGGACAGAAAAGGGATCGGTTTGGCCACGGGAACGCTGCTGAAGAACGACAAGAAAAGATGAACCGCGGCCCCGGAGCGGGGGATGAACGCAGGCAGGGCTCGCATTGCCTGACAGCGGGATTGTGCCCGGGCGGCCAGCGGGGCACCGGTTCGATGGCCTCAGGGCGCTGTCATCGAACACCCACCTCGGCGGCACGGCCGGCAGCAGCCTTCACACGGCGGCGCCCGCCGGTCCGCTCGCCAAAGCCTGAGCCAACCCCTCCACGCACACCCGCACCTTGGCCGAAGTTTCCAACCGCGCCGGGTACACCGCCCAGATGTTGGCCTCCTGGCGATAGGCCGGCAACAAGGCGACGAGCCGGCCGCTGCGCAGGTGCGCCGCCGCGTCCCACCAGGAGCGCAGCACGATGCCGTGGCCGTCCAGCGCCCACTGCAGCGCGATCTCGCCCTGGTTCGACGACAGCGGCCCGCGCACCTTGACGACGTGTTCCTTGCGCGCCGTGCGCAGGCGCCACACACCCAGCGGGTGGTCGCGTTCCTTGATCACCAGGCAGTCGTGTTGCGCCAGCTCGGCCAAGTTGCGCGGCGTGCCGCGCCGGGCCAGGTAGGTCGGTGCGGCGCACAGCAGGCGGTGGTTGTCGGCCAGGCGGCGTGCCCGCCAATGCGGCGCGATCTCGTCGCCCACCCGAATGTCGAGATCGAAGCCTTCGGCCGCCACGTCCACCAGGCGGTCGAACACCTCCAGGTGCAGGCCCAACGCCGGATGGCGCGCCACCAGCGCGGCCAGCGCCGGCGCCACCACTTGGCGCCCAAAGCCGAAACTGGTGCACACCCGCAGCAGCCCGCGCGGCGTGCGCCGTGTCGTGGCCACCTCTTCGAGCAGGTGGTCCACGTCGTCGAGGATGCGCTGGGCCCACGGGTGCACCCGCTCGCCGCCTTCCGACAACGCCACCCGCCGCGTCGTGCGGTGGAACAGCGGCGTGCCCAGCAGCGCCTCGAGCAGGCGAATGCGCTTGGTCACGTAAGCCGGCGACACGCCCAAGGCCTCGGCAGCGCCCGCAAAACTCGCCAGGCGGGCCACGGTGATGAACACGCGCAAGTCTTCCGTGGAAGGGTGGAGGGCATCCTGGCGCCCGACAAGATTGTTCACGTTTCGTGCACACTGAAGCCACACAAGCGGCCATTGTATTGGGCTGCAGGCGGCCTAGGATGGGCCACCGCGTTCCGCACAAACCCTCCAGAAAGAAAGGCTTCCACCATGTCCCGCACCCATCGGCTCGCCGCCATCCCCGGCGACGGCATCGGCCAGGAAGTGATGCCCGAAGGCCTGCGCGTGCTGAACGCCGCCGCCAAACGCTTTGACTTCCAACTCGACGTGGTGCCGATCGCCTGGGCCAGCTGCGACCACTACCAGCAGACGGGCCAAATGATGCCGGACGACTGGCGGGCCCAGCTGCAAGGCCTGGACGCGATTTACTTCGGCGCCGTCGGTTGGCCCGACACCGTGCCCGACCATGTGTCGTTGTGGGGCTCGCTGCTCAAATTTCGCCGCGAGTTCGACCAGTACATCAACCTGCGCCCGGTGCGCCTGTTTGACGGGGTGCGCAGCCCGCTGGTCAACAAGCAGGGCCAGCCACGCAGCCCCGGCGAGATCGACTTCTTGATCGTGCGCGAGAACACCGAGGGCGAGTACACCAACGCCGGCGGCATTCTGTACGCCGGCACCGAGCGCGAGATCGTGATCCAGGAGTCGGTGTTCAGCCGCCACGGCACCGACCGGGTGATGCGCTATGCCTTCGAGCTGGCCAAAGCACGCGCCCGCCGCCACCTCACGGTGGCCACCAAGAGCAACGGCATCGCCATCAGCATGCCCTGGTGGGACGGCCGCGCCGACGCGGTGGGCCAGGCTTACCCCGAGGTGACGGTCGACAAGCAACACATCGACATCCTCACCGCCCGCTTCGTGCTGCAGCCCGACCGTTTCGACGTGGTGGTGGCCTCCAACCTGTTCGGCGACATCCTGTCGGACCTGGGCCCGGCGTGCACCGGCACCATCGGCCTGGCCCCGTCGGCCAACCTCAACCCCGAGCGTCGTTTTCCGTCGCTGTTCGAGCCGGTGCACGGCTCGGCGCCCGACATCTTCGGCCAGCAGATCGCCAACCCGGTGGCGATGATCTGGTCCGGGGCCCTGATGCTGGAGTTCCTGGGCGAGCATGCCGCCCACGGCGCCATCGTGCGGGCCATCGAGCAGGTGCTGCGAGACGGGCCCCACACGCCGGACTTGGGGGGCCGTGCGTCGAC
>JAZKHH010000129.1:0-18628 GCA_040385465.1 Pseudomonadota bacterium
TGCTGGTGCTGGTGCTGGTGCTGGTGCTGGTGCTGGTGCTGGTGCTGGTGCTGGCGTCGGACCGGGTGCCGGTGCCGGTGCCGGTTCTGATCCGATGGGGAGGTTGAAAGCCTGCGCCGCATTGCTGACAGAGCAACTGGCCATTGAAAACGACAGCACATTCAGCCGGTTCGGTGCGGTCAGGCACAAACCGCTGGTGAGATGTTGAATCTGCACCAGTGTGGAGTTCGGCAGCAACACCAGTTGGAACTGCTGCGAGGTCCTGCCGCTGCAGCTGTTCAGGTCGACATAAGCGCCCGATGTGGTGCCGTTGGCCTTCACGCACAGGCCTGTGGCCACGTTCTTCATCAAGTACACGTCGACACCAGAAGCGACAGGCACAAACTGGAAGCTTTGCAGATTGCTGCCGGTGCAACCGTTCAGCTTGATGTCCCAGGTGGAGGCGACAGCCTCGGTGCAGGCCTTGAGGTTGTTGGCCACGATCGGTGCCATCGACGTGCTGATCTTTGCGGTGCCGCCGGACAGTGCCAGCACAGCACGTTGGCCTTGGTCATCGGCTGCCAAGGTGGTCGCCTCAGGGACGTTGTGGGTCTCTTGCCCGCCCATGCCGACACCCGTGCCTGCGTCCCCGC
The DNA here is from genome assembly GCA_040385465.1 of Pseudomonadota bacterium. GTDB lineage: Bacteria > Pseudomonadota > Gammaproteobacteria > Burkholderiales > Burkholderiaceae_C > CANHBY01. Next base: position 633 of record JAZKHH010000129.1, read on the forward strand.
CCCCGCAGCCTGTGAGAAGCACCGCACTGGCACAAGTTGCCATCAAGGCCGCACAGGCGTGGGATTGCCGGGCCTTCAGGCCTTTCATTTTCTTGACCATCGAACGACTCCAGTCGATATGAACATGCTTAAAGAACCGTTTCTTTGACAACGGTTCTTTGTTTCGAACGCTTGCCACAAAGGCATCGGAATTGTCCCGGCTGTGAGCAAACTGCACTGCGTTGCGATGTAAGCCGTTGGTAAGAGAGGCTTCGCCCTTGGAAACACCCTTTCAAGCCTCGCCTCCGCTGGGCATGAGTTTGTTCTGCGGACATCGGGCCGCCGCCGTGGGCGGGCGCTGCGGCCCTTGAAGGGAAAGGGCGGGCTGCGTGCCCCTTGGATGAAGCGGGCAGCCGCTGGACAGGCTTGCAACGCGGCGCCTGTTTTTTCGTTACCTCCGCGGTACCCCCGTTACGTTCTCGTCGGTGTCCGGCTGGGCCAACGGGTCATCGGGACGCAAGGCGACCAAGCGCTCATCAGGCCTTGGGCGACCCTTGGACGGCAGTGGTTCCGGCAACGGGGCGCAGCGCTCTGAACCACCGCCTTGCCCTCCTGTCGCACGTGCAGCCGCTCGGTCATCCAGGTCTGCCAGTGCTTGATCCGGGCCTGAGCCCGCTGCGCGCTCGAAGTGGGTGGGGTGACACCCAGCGCAAAGCGGGCGGCTGGAAAGCTCGCATCGGAGAATTTGTTTCGCTGCATTCCCCTGACCGCCGAAGTTTCGGCTCAGAAACTTACCCGCCTTTAAGGCTGTTTGCCCATGCCGATGGGCCCATATTTTCCAAGAAGCACGGGCTGTTGTCTGCACCGTTGAGCCGGAGGGTGTGATGGACTGGGCAGGTGTCGCGTTGCGAAGAAGTTCTCCATGATTGCCGCTTCAGTCCGAGACCCACGTTCCGATAACAGGCTGACCGGCGGTCCGCAGGTGCCAAGGTCCTGCCAACCCGTTTGAATCCGCGAGAAGGATCTCAATGAACATGCCCATGATGATGCGCCGCTTCACCATCCGCCAACGCCTGTGGGCGACGCTGGCCGTGGTGGCGTTGGCCTTGGTGGCGGTGGGCGGCGCTGGCGTGCTGGCGCAGTGGCACTCGGGTGCCATCACCCAGTCGCTGCTGGCCAAGGAGTTCGCCTCGATCAACGAAATCTCCAGCCTGCGCCTGGAGATGAGTGTCATGCGCCAGAACGAAAAAGACATGTTGATCCAGTACGAGAACGAGAAGGAACTGGTCAAAGGCAAAGAGCGGTGGCTGGCCAGCTATGCGCGCATTGAAAGCCGGGCGCAAGCGCTGGCGGCCCTGTTGCCCGACGAGGCCAGCCGCGCGCAGGCTGTCCAGGCCATGGCCCACCTTCAAAAATACCAAAAAGGCTTTTTGCCGGTTTCCAAACAGCTCGAGGCCAGCACCTTCGACAGTGCCCGCTCGGCCCAGACGCTGGTCGACCGCATCACCCCGGCTTACGACGCCGCCCAGTTGGAGGTTGAAAAGCTGGCGACCGACCTGCACGCCGCGGCCCATGCCGGCGAGCAGCGCGTCAAGGCCACCGGGCAGGCGGTGGTCATGGTGATCTGCGGCGCCATGGGACTGGCGCTGCTGCTGCTGATCCCGCTGACGTTGCTGAACATGCACTCCATCTGCCAGCCGATCGACGAAGCCGAGCGCCTGGCCTCGTTGATCGCGGAGGGCGACCTCACCACCGCCCATGTCAACGTGGAAGGCCAAGACGAGGCCGCCCGGCTGCTGCGCGCATTGGCCAACATGCAAGTGGGGCTGAGCCGCATGGTCGGCGAAGTGCGCAGTTCCACCTACAACATCACCACCGCCAGCGCCGAGATTGCGGTGGGCAACCAGGACCTGAGCGTGCGCACCGAACAAGCCGCCGCCAACCTGCAGCAGGCGGCGTCGTCGATGGACCTGTTGACCGGCACCGTGCGCCAGAGCGCCGATTCGGCCCGCCAGGCCAACCAGCTCGCGGCCTCGGCGGCCGAGGTGGCGGCGCGGGGGGGCCAGGTGGTCTCGCAGGTCGTCAGCACCATGACCGAGATCAACGCCAGCTCGAAGAAGATTGCCGACATCATCGGCGTGATCGACGGCATCGCCTTCCAGACCAACATCCTGGCGCTCAACGCCGCCGTGGAAGCGGCGCGGGCGGGCGAGCAAGGCCGCGGCTTCGCGGTGGTGGCGGGCGAAGTGCGCAGCCTGGCCGGCCGCTCGGCCGACGCCGCCAAGGAAATCAAGAGCCTGATCGGGGCCAGCGTGGACCGTGTCGAAGCCGGCTCGCGCCTGGTGGCCGATGCGGGCAAGACCATGCAGGAGATCGTCGGCTCGGTGCAGCGGGTGTCCAACATCATTGGCGAGATCACCGCCTCGTCGTCGGAGCAAAGCGACGGCATCGGCCAGGTCAACACCTCGGTGGTGCAGCTCGATCAGATGACGCAGCAAAACGCGTCGCTGGTGGAAGAAGGTGCTGCCGCCGCCGACAGCCTGAAAAACCAGGCCACCCGGCTGACGCAGCTGGTCAGCCAGTTCAAGCTGGAAGCCGGGGCCGCCTAAGGCCTGGCGCTGGCGCACACCGGTCACTTTTGACCGTCTGCGCCGCGGCCGCGGGCGCTTCACGCTCCGTTGACGTCAACGCCCCGCTTCTCGGGGGCGGGCTGCTGTCTTTGCCGGTGCCAACCGAGGTGCGCCCCAGGCAGGCCCACCTCGCCGCCGAGATCAGCCCACCAGGCCATGGCACCGGGCTTCATCCAGCGGCTGCTCGGCCGCCTGGAATCCCCGCGCCGCCGCCGCGAAGCCCTGGCGTGCCGCCGGCTCGTCACCGCGGCACAACGCCACGTGCGCCCGGGCTTCCTCCAACGCGGCATACCAGGCGGGCAGTTTCATCACCACGTTGGCCAAATACTCGGAGGTTTTCTGATGGGTGGAGGCCAGCGCCATCTCCTGCGCCCGGGCCGCAGCGATGGTGGCGGGAATGGCGAAGGTGATGCGGCACCCCGGGCAGGTTTCCACCGGGCCGCGCACCGCGGCTTCGGCCTCTTCCAGCACGCACAGGGCGGCGTCCGGGTTGTTCGCCAGGCCGATGCGGGTGCCGTAAATGCGGTCCAGCAGGTGGAAGCCGACGTCCGATTGGCGGGCCACGTCCAGCGCGTCGGCCAGCAGGCCGCGGGCCAGGTCGCGCTGGCCCCGGTACATCGCCAGTTCCGAGAGCCGCTGCAATGACAACGCCTCGCCGGTGGCCCCGCCGATGGCGCGGTGCAACCGCCCGCCGGCCACCAGGTCGTGCTCTGCCGCCTCCAACTGCCCATTGAGCAACCGGGCTTCGCCGCGCAGGGTGACGGCAAAGGCATGGCCTCGGGCGGCGCCCAGCCGTTGCGCCTCGGCCGCCAGCGAATCGGCGAAGGCAATCACCTCGGCATAGGGTCGCGATCCGTACAGGAACCGCTGCGTGATGCACAGGTGCCCGTCGAACACCCGCACGGCCAGTTGGGGCAGGTGGCCGGTCTCCTGCAGGTCGGCCCACACGCTGCCGTGCAAGTCGCCCCGGGCATGGGCGGCAGCGGCCTGGGCCCACGAGGCGATCACCAGCGTGCCTTCGTCGCCGGTCTCCAAGGCCAGCCGGCGCACCTCGGCCGCGCGCCGGCTGCCGTTGGCCGGGTCGCCAAAGCCCAGCGCGGCGGCACCGCTGTAGGCCAGCGCCTCGGCCAGCCGGCCGGCCACCGTGGTCGGGTGCACGTTCTCCAGGTACTTCAGCGCGCCTGGCGGGTCGCTCATCTTCACCTGCGCCAGCGCGCGCTTGGCGCGCAGCTCATGGGCCTGCGCGTCGGGCGCCACGTCGGCGGCCGCGTCGTAGGCGGCCAGGGTGCCGGGGCGTGCCAGCGCGTCCATCGATTCGGCGCGCAAGGCCAAGGCTTCGGGCTGCGAGGCGAAGTGCACCAGGATCGGCTCGGCATGGCGCAAGACGTCTTCATACGCGCCCAGCCGGAACGCCTCGCGGGCGGCGGCCAAGGCCGGGGCCACGGCTTTGCCGGGCTGGCCTGCCGCCAGCCAGTGCTGGCCGACCAGACCGGGGGCGGCGCCGGCGCGCTCGAGCCGGCCCGCCACGTCGCCGTGCGCGATGGCCAGGCGGTGCGGCACGATGCCTTCCAACAGCGCCTGGCGCACCAGCGCGTGCCGGAACCGGTAGCGTCCTCCATCGGCCACCACCAGCACCTCGGCCGTCAGCGCCTGGTCAAGCCGCTCGAGGGCGTCGTGGCCGTTGTCGTCCGCCACCAGGGCCATGGCCGTGGCGACGTCGAGCTGCTCGGCCGCCAGGGCCAGCCGCCGCAGGGCCTCCATGCCAGCGGCGTCGACGTCGCACAGCCGATCCAACAGCGCCGGCAGCACGCTGCGTGGCAGGGCGCTGCTGCCGATTTTGCCCAGGCCGAGCTGCGAAGCCCGCGCAAGTTCGACGACGGCAAATGGAAGACCTTCGGCCTGCCGTGCAATGCCAGCGGCGACCTCAGGCGCCAGTTGCGTGTCGGTGACGCGCGTGGCCAACAGGGCCGCTTCATCGCTCGACAGCGGGCCCAAGTCCAGCGAGGCCAGCTGCCCCGAGCGCAGCATGCGCGCCACGTCACGCTCCAGCAGGGAAGGCTGCAGCGGCCGGCAGGCGAGCAACACGAACAAGGGGGGCCCACTCGCCGCCAATTGGGTGAGCGCATGGGCACTGGCATCGTCGGCCGCGTGCGCATCGTCAACGATCAGCAGCACCGGCTTGCTGGCAGCCGTGGCCAGCAGCAGCCGGCGCACCGCGCCTACCATCTGGTGGCGGCCAAGGGGCAGGGCCAGGGGCGGCGCGTCGGGTGCGATGCCGGTCATGGCGTTGAGCACCGCCCGCGCGTGCGGGCCGACGGCCTCCAGCGCTTCCGGGTGGTCGCGCAACAAGGGGCTGACCAGGTCGGCCGTCAAGCCGTAGGGCCGCGTCCAGTCGGTGGCTTGCAGCGCGCGCACCTGCCAACCCAGCGAACGGGCCTCCTCGGCCACCCGGCGGCAGAACGCCGTCTTGCCCATGCCCGCCGGAGCGCGCAGCACCGCACCGCCGGGAGGGCCCGCTCGTGCCGCATTCAGCCAGCTCAACAGGCGCACCAGCTCCAACGCCCGCCCGACGAAGCGCGGCGCATGCCCCTCCAGGCCAGCCACGCAGTCTTTGTAAAGGGCCTGCGCTTGCGGGCCCGGGGCCAAACCCAGGGCCGATTGCAGGTGATCGCGCAGGTGGCCGTACCAACGCAAAGCGGACGACCGGCGCCCGGCTGCCAGCTGCTCCCGCATGAGCGCCAGGTGCGCCGCCTCGTCGGTCGGGTCTTCCTGCACCAGTTGTTCCCAGTCACCGGCCTGCCGCAGCAGCCGCAGGTATTTGTCGCGCAGCCGTTGTCGGGGCGCTTCGGTCCAGGGCTCGTACCGCGCCTCGGGCAACAAGGCGCCGCCGTAGTGCTGGGCGGCCGATTGGCAAGCGACGGGCTCGGCGTGGGCCAGCGCCGCGTCGGCCGCCTGCTCAAACCGCACGGCATCGCAGTCGACCGGCTGGTCCGGCAGCAGCAGCACCCGCCCGCCACGCAGCACCACCGCCTCCGCCCAGCCGAAAAACCGCCGTGCATGGTGGGCCGCCTTGCGCAGGTTGGCGGCACCGGCCGCCGGATCAAGGTGGGGCCACAGGGCCTCGATCACCTGCTCGTGCAACAGGCTGCGCTGGGGTTGCAGGCTCAGCAACTGCAACAGTTCGGTGGCCCGGCGGCCCAATGGTGCGCGTTGAGCGGTGGCGTGTTCGGTGCTGGCGGGGTCCCCTGCAACAACGCGGAAGTGGCCCAGCAACTGGATGGAAACAGGCACAGGCCGACGCCCGGGCAGGGAGGGGGACGCATGGTCCGGTGACAACGGCATCTTGTGTCCTTCTTTCCTGTCAGCCAACAGAGGCCGGGAACGTTTCAGGAACGCCTGCTGCGCAGGATGGCTGTTCGAGGTGCCCATCGATCAATCAATCAATCGGCACCTCTGTGACTGTATTTCCATTCCCACTTGCCACAGGAGCCCGACCATGAACCCCGCTGAAAAAATTTCCCTCTACGAGCGCCTGGGCCGCTTCGACGGCATCACGCGCATCGTCCACGACGTGATGGCCAACCACCTCGCCAACCCCGCCGTGCGCACGCGCTTCGAAGCCAGCAAGGACCTGGACCATGCCAAGAAGATGGCCGTCGAGTTCTTCTGTGCCGGCTGCGGCGGGCCGGAGCGCTACACCGGGCGCGACCTGCTCGTGGCCCACCAAGGCATGAACATCAGCGAGCAGGAGTACATGGCGGCGATGGACGACATCCTCGCCGCCCTGGCCAAGCACGAGATCGATTCAGGCACTCAGGGCGAGGTGACGGCCATCCTGTACTCGCTGAAAGGTCAGATCATTCGCGTGTGACGCGCGGCTGGGCTGGGCTGGGCTCGGCGATGGGGTGGAGCGTGAGCGAGGGCCCGGCTTACGCCGAACGGGCAGGCCCCACCTCAGCAAATCCCTGCGCCAACTCGCGGGTCAAATCGGCCGCCGCAATGTGGCGGCAACCGCTGGCGTTCTGCCCTGCCCACAGCGGCGAGAACTCGCCGCTGCCCTGGCGCTCCGCATGCGCCCGCAACGGCGCCAAGGCCGCGGTGGCCAGCGGAAAGGCCGGCGCCGCCGGACTCAGCGGCCCCAGCTCCCGGATCAACCGGTTGACCATGCCGCGCGCCGGGCGGCCGGTGAACACCCGCGTCAGCACCGTCGTGCGGGCCCGTTCGGGCTGCTGCAACGCGGCGCGGTGGACTGCGCTGGTCGTGGCCTCCGGGCACAGGAGGTAGCTGGTGCCCACCTGCACCCCGGCCGCGCCCAAGGCCATCGCCGCGGCCACGCCCCGCGCGTCGGCAATGCCCCCGGCCGCGATCACCGGCACGCGCACCGCAGCCACCACCTGCGGCACCAGCGCCAAGGTGCCCACCTGCGTATCCAAGTCATCCGTGAGGAACAGGCCCCGGTGGCCACCGGCCTCTACGCCTTGGGCGATCACCGCGTCGACCCCTTGGGCTTCCAGCCACAGCGCCTCGGCCACCGTGGTGGCCGACGACATCACCCTCGCCCCCCACGACCGCACTTGGGCCAGCAGGTCCGCGGGCGGCAAACCGAAATGAAAACTCACCACCGCTGGGCGAAACGCCGCCAGCACCTGCGCGGTCTCGGCCGAAAACGGCAGGCGCCCCGGGCCCGACACGATGCTGCCCATGTCGAGGCCGAACTCCGCGTAATAGGGCGCCAACGCCGCACGCCAGGCCGCCTCGCGCGGTGCGTCCGGCGTGGGCGGGCGGTGGCAGAAAAAATTGATGTTGACCGGCCGCCGGGTGCCGGCCTGCAGCGCCACCAGCTCCTGGTACATCGCGTCCGGGCTGAGCATGGCGCAGGGCAGGGAGCCCAAGGCGCCGGCGTTGGAGACCGCGATCGCCAGGGCGCTGCCCTGCACGCCGGCCATCGGGGCCTGAACGAGGGGAAGCGCCAGGCCGAGCAAGTCGCAAAGGGGTGTCATCAAAGTGCTCCAGCGGGCGGTGGGTACCCGATCAGGTTGCCGGCGAGCGGGCCGAGCGCGTCACGGCGGCGTCAACAGGGCCTTCAAATCCCGCTCCAACAGCGCCGGGTCGCCCGAGTTGACCGCCAGCAGGCGGCGCAGGTGGGTCACGCTGTCCAGGTCGATGCCGCGGCACTGCAAGCCGGCCTGCAGCCCCGCCACATGGGCCACCTCGACCAACATCGCAATGCATTCTTCGCCCTGGCCCAGCTGCAGGATCAGGGTGCCGGTGTCGCCCATGACCACGTCCGCCGCTTCGGACACCTCGACCAACGCGCCTTTGAACGACACGTCCAGCACCTGGACCGGCACCGACTGCGCACCGGAAGACCGCTGCAAGTGAGCCATGCCCTTAAAAGGAATGCGGGTAAATCGACGCCGTTCGGTGTTCATCAGGAGCGCTCCAAACCGTGAGACGTGAGGGAAAAAGCCGGGTTGGGGTGATGCTAACCGCGGCGGGCGGATGGAGTGCCTTTTGCAGCAGCCCCCCTGGCAAGACACATGCCCGAGAAGTCGGTACAGTCTTTCGTTCCGCACTGCACCATTCGACCGGCTGCAGTCCACGCGCCCCCTTCTGCGGGCCCGTGTCCCGCCCGACTCAGCAAGGATGTCGACATGGATTTCAGCACGCCCTCTCCCTGTTCCGGCCTCCGTTCGGACCGCATCAAAACCCTTCTGCGTGGCGGTGCTGCAGGTGTCTTGACCTTGCTGAGTGCAGGGCTGTTGTCGGGCTGCAACCCAACCCAGGCCCAGGGTGGCCCGCCCATGGCCCCGCCGGTGTCGGTGGCGCCCGCCGTGCAACGCTCGGTGCAGCAATCCGATGAGTTCACCGGCCGCCTGGAAGCCACCGAGACGGTCGACATCCGCGCCCGCGTGGGCGGCACGCTGGACAAGGTGCACTTCACCGAAGGCCAGAAGGTCACCAAAGGCCAACTGCTCTTCAGCCTCGACGCCCGCAGCTACTGGGCCGAGGTGTCGCGCGCCAAGGCGCAGCTCAATGCCGCCCGCACTGCCGCCGAGCTGGCTGGCACCGAATCCGCCCGGGCCGACAAGCTGCTGGCCGAGCGCGCCATTTCCAAACAAGAAGCCGAGCAGCTCGGTGCCAGCGCCCGCAACGCCAAAGCCAATGTGCTGGCCGCCGAGGCCGCCGTGCAGGTGGCCACGCTGAACGTCGAGTACAGCCAGATCCGCGCGCCGATCACCGGCGTGGCCTCGCGCGCCCAGGTCACCGCCGGCAACCTGGTCGCCCCCAACGAGCAGGTGCTGACCACCCTGGTCTCGCAAGACAAGGTCTACGCCTACTTCGACGTGCCCGAGCAGACCTACCTGCGCTACGCCAAAGCCGGCGGCGACCGCAAGCTGCCGGTGAACATGGGCCTGGCCAACGAGACCGGCTACCCCCACGCCGGCCAGATCGACTTCTTCGACAACCGGCTCAACCCCGCCACCGGCGGCATCCGCGCCCGGGCGGTGTTCGACAACACTCAAACGCGCCTGATCCCGGGCCTGTTCGCCCGCCTCAAGCTCACCAGCGGCACCCTGGGCGAGGCGGTGCTGGTGCCCGAGCGGGCAGTGGGCACCGACCAGAGCAAGCGCTTCGTCTGGGTCGTTGGCGAAGACAAAATGCCGCAATTCCGCCCGGTGGTGCTGGGCTCCTTGAGCGACGGCATGCGCGTGGTCACCCTGGGCCTGAAGCCTGGTGAGCATGTGGTCGTCAGCGGCCTGCAACGGGTGCGCCCCGGCACGCCGCTGAGCCCCGAGGTGCTGGCCGTGGACGAGCAGGGCCGCCCGATCGAGAAGCCGCCGGCGCCGCCGGGGGGTGCCCCCGCAGCCCCCGCCCCAGCGGCCTCGGCGACCAAGTCCTGATGTGACCTGAGGCGCCCCGCATGAACATCTCCCGCTTCTTCATCGACCGCCCGCGCTTTGCCGCCGTGCTGTCCATCGTCATCTTCCTGATCGGCGCGATTGCCGTGTTCCGCCTGCCGATCTCGGAGTACCCCGAAGTCACGCCGCCGCAGGTGGTGGTGCGGGCCCAGTTCCCCGGCGCCAACCCGCGGGTGATCGCCGAGACCGTGGCCACGCCGCTGGAAGAGCAGATCAACGGCGTCGAGGGCATGCTCTACATGGGCAGCCAGGCCAGCGCCGACGGCTCGATGGCGCTGAGCATCAGCTTCAAGATCGGCACCGACCCCGAGCTTGCCGCCACCGAGGTGCAAAACCGCGTCAACCGCGCCTTGCCGCGGCTGCCCGAGGTGGTGCGCCAAATCGGCGTGACCACCGAAAAGAGCTCGCCCAACCTGACCATGGTCGTGCACATGGTCTCGCCCGACAACCGCTACGACGCGCTGTATTTGCGCAACTACGCCGCCCTCAACGTGCGCGACGCGCTCCTGCGCATCCCTGGCATGGGCTCGGTGCAGACCTTCGGCTCTGGCGACTACGCCATGCGCATCTGGCTCGACCCGCAAAAGCTGGCCGCCCGCAACCTCACCTCGGCCGACGTCACCCGGGCCCTGCGCGAACAAAACGCCCAGGTGGCCGCCGGCGTGGTCGGCGCACCGCCCGCGCCCAACCGCACCGAGTTCCAGCTGGCCATCAACACCCAGGGCCGGCTGCAAAGCGAAGAGCAGTTCGCCGACGTCATCGTCAGCGCCGACGCCAGCGGCTCGCTGGTGCGCATCAAAGACGTGGGCCGGGTCGAGCTCGGCCCCAACACCTACGCCCTGGGCTCGCTGCTGAACAACAAGGAAGCCGCCGCGGTGGCCGTGTTCCAGGCCCCCAACTCCAATGCGCTGGCGCTGTCGGACGACGTGCGCTCGACGATGGAGACCTTGAAGAAAGACTTCCCGCCGGGTGTCGATTACTCGATCGTCTACGACCCCACCCGCTTCGTGAAAACCTCCATCGAGAAGGTGGTCGTCACCCTGATCGAGGCGGTGCTGCTGGTGGTTGTGGTGGTGGTCGTCTTCCTGCAGACCTGGCGCGCCTCGCTGATCCCCTTGCTGGCGGTGCCGGTGAGCATCATCGGCACCTTCGCCGTGCTGCTGGCGCTGGGCTTTTCCATCAACACCCTCACGCTGTTCGGCCTGGTGCTGGCCATCGGCATCGTGGTCGACGACGCCATCGTGGTGGTGGAAAACGTCGAGCGCAACATCGAAGCCGGCTTGAGCCCGCACGACGCCAGCGTCAAGGCCATGCAGGAGGTCTCCGGGCCCATCATCGCCATCGGCCTGGTGCTGTGCGCGGTGTTCATCCCCTTGGCTTTCGTGTCGGGCCTGGAGGGCCAGTTCTACCGCCAGTTCGCCGTCACCATCGCGATTTCCACGGTGATCTCGGCCTTCAACTCGCTGACCCTTTCACCGGCCATGGCCGCCATCCTGCTGCGCCCGCACGACGCCCCGAAAGACTGGCTGACCCGCGGCATGGACTTCGCCTTCGGCCGCTTCTTCCGGGGTTTCAACCGCGTCTTCAAGCGCAACTCCGATCGCTACGCCAACGGCGTCACCGGGCTGGTCGTCAAGCGCAAGAGCCTGTCGCTGGCGGTCTATGCGGTGCTGCTGGTGGCCACCGTGTTCCTGTTCATGCGCGTGCCGCCCGGCTTCGTGCCGCAGCAAGACAAGCAGTACCTGGTGGGCATCGCCCAGCTGCCCGACGGCGCCACCCTGCAGCGCACCACCGAAGTCATCCGCCGCATGAGCGACGTGGCCCTGACGGTGCCCGGCATCCAGAACTCGGTGGCTTTCCCCGGCCTGTCGATCAACGGCTTTGCCGCCGCGCCCAACGCCGGCATCGTCTTCTTCGGCTTGAGCGACTTTGCCGAGCGCGAAAGCGACGAGCAGTCGGCCAACGCCATCGTCGGCCAGGTCAACGCCAAACTGGGGTCGATCCAAGACGCCTTCATGTTCGTGCTCTCGCCGCCGCCGGTCAGCGGCCTGGGCAACGCCAGCGGCTTCAAGCTCCAGCTGCAAGACCGCGACAGCCAGGGCGAGGCCGAGCTGTACGGCGTGGTCCAGCAGCTCATGGGCCGCGTCTACGGCAACCCCCAGGGCGGCATCACCCAGGCCTTCAGCAACTACCAGATCAACGTGCCGCAGCTGTTCGCCAACGTCGACCGCACCAAGGCCAAGCAGATGGGCGTCAATTTGAACGACGTCTACGAGACCATGCAGACCTACCTCGGGTCGCTCTACGTCAACGACTTCAACCGCTTCGGCAAGACCTACCAGGTCATCGTGCAGGCCGACGCCGGCTACCGCGCCAAGGCCGAAGACATCGGCAACCTGAAGATCCGCAACGTGCGCGGCGAGATGGTGGCCCTGGGCTCGATCATGACCGTGGAGCCCACCTTCGGGCCCGGCTCCGTCACCCGCTACAACGGCTTTTATTCGGCCGACTTCAACGGCGCGCCCAAGCCTGGCGTGAGCTCCGGCCAGGCCCAGGCCGAGATGGAGAAAATCCTGGCCGAGACCCTGCCGCGCGGCATCAGCTACCAGTGGACCGAGCTGGTCTACCAGGAGGAGATCGCCGGCAACACCATGGTCTACATCTTCCCGCTGTGCGTGCTGCTGGTGTTCCTGGTGCTGGCCGCCACCTACGAGAGCTGGACCTTGCCCCTGGCGATTTTGCTGATCGTGCCCTTGTGCATCTTGAGCGCGATGTTCGGCGTCTGGCTCAGCGGTTTTCTCGGCGCACCGGCCGACAACAACATTTTCACCAAGGTGGCCTTGGTGGTGCTGGTGGGGCTGGCCTGCAAGAACGCCATCCTGATCGTCGAGTTCGCCAAGGAACTGGAAGAACGCGGCGAGGGCCTCATCGAGGCCGTGGTGCATTCTTGCCGCATGCGGCTGCGCCCGATCCTGATGACGTCCATCGCCTTCATCGCCGGCGTGGTGCCACTGGTCACCTCCACCGGTGCTGGCGCCGAGATGCGCCGCGCCATGGGCATCGCGGTGTTCAGCGGCATGATCGGGGTGACCCTGTTCGGCCTCTTCCTCACCCCGGTGTTTTACGTGCTGCTGCGCAAGCTGACCCAGCGCCGCCGCCAGACGGCGGTGGTGCTGAACAAAGCTGTGGCCTCGGCCGGGAGCAGCGACCATGCGTGATGACAACAACGCCCTGGCCGACGCGGCCCCTCGCGTGGCCCGCCTTCTGCGCCCCTGGCTGCTGAGCGCCATCGCGGTCGCCGCGCTGACCGCCTGCGGCACCCCCCGCGCGCCCTCCGCCGCAGCGCCGCTGGACACCAGTTTCGTGCAGGCGGCCCCGGCCCCGTCCACCCCGGCTGGCGACACCGACACCCGCACCATCGCCACCTTCTGGCGCGAGTTCCGCGACCCCGGTTTGGATGCGCTGGTCGACCAAGCCCTGATCGCCAACACCGACCTGCGCCTGGCGCAGGCCCGGTTGCAGGAGGCCCGCGCCACCGCCGGCCTGGCCCGCGCCGATGGCCTGCCCGTCTTCGGGCTGGAAGCCGGTGTGGCCCGTGCCGACCCCGCCGGCCCACTCCCCTTGAGCACTCAGTACAGCACCGGCGCCACCTTCAACTGGGAGATCGACTTCTTTGGCCGCAACCGCAGCGCCCGGGCCGCCGCCGCCGCGTTGGTGAGCGCCAGCGAGGCTGGCGTGCACGCCGCGCAGCGCCTGATCGCGGCGGAAGTGGCCAGCAATTACCTCAGCCTGCGCACCCTGCAGCAGCGCCTGCGTGTGGCCGAAGAATCGCTGCTCAACCAGCGCGAGAGCTTGCGCATCGTCGACACGCGCGAGTCCCTGGGCCGCGGCACCCCGCTCGACGTGGCCCGCGCCCGCTCGCTGGTCGACAGCACCGAAGCCCTGCTGCCCGCCCTGCAGGCCGCCATCGACCGCACCGCCTACCGCCTGGCCACCCTCACCGGCCAGACCCCGCGCACCGTGGGCACCGCCTTGCGCACCGCCCAGGCCCTGCCCACGCTGGCCACCACCGACCTCTCGGCCTTGCCCCTGGGCACCCCGCAGCGCCTGCTGCAGCGCCGTCCCGACCTGCAGGCCGCGCAGCGCCAGGTCGAAGCGGCCGACGCCAACATCCAGCTGGCCCGCGCCGACCTGTTCCCCCGCATCACCCTGAGCGGCGTGCTCGGCTTCGTGGCTCCCCGCGTGGGCGACCTCGGCCAGCGCGAGACCCGCAACCACAGCGCCGGTGCCTTCCTCGACTGGACGCCGTTCGACTTCGGCCGCGTGCGCTCGCGCATCGACATCAACGAAGCGCGCGCCGAGCAGGCGTGGCTGCTGTACCAGCAGACCGTGCAGGTGGCGATCGAAGAAACCGAAGGCGCGCTGGCGCAGTACACCGGTACCGTGCAGCAGACCGCCCGCCTCGAAAGCGCCGCCCGCAACGCTGCGGAGGCCGCGCGCCTGGCGCGTCTGCGCTTCGATGCCGGCGCCACCGACTTCCTCACCGTGCTCGATGCCGAGCGCAACGTGCTGCAGGCCCAAGATGCTTTGGTGCAAGCGCAGGGCGGCACCTTGAATGCGTTGGTGGCGGTGTACCGGGCGCTCGGGGGTGGTTGGACCGAGTGAGCTGGCGGGGAATGTCGTTGAAGGGCAGGAATGCTGCTGTCAGCATTGGCAATGACCTGTGAACAAAATCGACGAGGTCATCCAGTGGGCCTGACGGTGGGCGGGCGGCCCAAAAGGGTGGCTTTTTACCTGTTGAACGCTTGAACGCCTGATCGACTTGCAACGAATTCAAGCATTTCCTGCGTCGGGCTGCCTGCAAGCTCAGCTGGCCTTCCAGGCGCTAACGCAGCTTTGCTGCGATGGAGTCCCAGCCACTGAGTGGATGCCCGGTGTCATTGTCCAGGCGTGTGAACTGCACGCCCGCAGGCGCAGCGTCTGCCAACTCGATGAACGAGCCGTCAGCTAAACAGTCGGGAAACACGGCCAGACAGTCAGCACTGCCCTTGGTTGAGGGATAGAGAATGGCCTCAAAACCAGCGGCTCGAATCAACTCCGCCAGGATGTGACTGGGTGCAGGCAGGCCGAACTGCGTGGGCTTGATACGCCAGTTGTGCATGAGGGCCAAATCGTGCACTTCTTTGGCAGTTCGAGCCATGACTTGGCAATTGGCGGTCATGCTGAGTTTTTTGGCGAAGCGTTGGAGTTGCACAGGCTTCTCGATCTTCTTGAAAACCTTGGCCACCGGTGCCAGGTTCGCAACAACGGTCATGTCAAACACCTTGGTCAGGTGGCCGTTGATTCGCACTGTGGCCGTGCTGCCTTGATGCGCCAGCGACATCTCTTCAGGCGTCAGCCCGTTGGTCAGTGTTCCCTTGGCGACTTGGTACTTCTCTCGGTACGCGGTCTCATAGTCAGCCGCGACATAAAGCGCAGGCCACGGATCCATGGTGCGATCGTCAAGGTGCGCACCGGCATTGAACCGTCCGCCAACCCATTGCAAGCTACCGGCACACGACAGCGGGTTGTCGCTGTACTGGTAGGTCACCATGCGCACCCAGTTGGACACGTCCACCGTTTTCAGCGGCACGGTCGCCAGGGCTTCCACCAGTTTGGGGCGCAGCAGCCTGCGCTCTGGTTCCAGGTTGAAGTACAAGATGTCTTCGAGGCGATCGAGCGCCTGTGCGTACCCCAGCCACTTCGTCAACGATTCTTCGCTGAAGCGCTCCAGTTCTAGGACGCCGCCCTTGGCTTGCCGCACTGTGGTCGGCTTGGACGGGATGGCTCTTTTACGGGCTCCCACCACGCGATCAGTGTCCCTGGGTACCGGACGCTTGATCCATCATTGCGTGAACGATGAATTTGCGCAGACGCTCATATTTACCCAAACGAATCATGTCCCGCGGCGCCACGTCACCCAGCAAAGGGTTGCGCGCAGTGAACCATGCAGCTGCCTTTTCGACATCACCATCGAAAGCCTTGGCAACCATGTTCAGCGTGTTGGCGATCTCTTCAAGGCGGGCGCGCACTTGCTCGGGAATCGCATCGTCGTAGCGGACCGAGCTTTCTGCCACCGACGCAATGCGTGAGACGTCAATTTTTTTCAAGCCAAGCAGCTCAGGCACTTCTTTAGGTCTGAACGAAGCGCCCCTGCCGAACTTGAAGAAATCAGGTGGAACAGAGTCAAAAAGTCCAAAAGACGCAGTGCTCATCAGAAACCTCAGCAATCACAATTTAAAGGTCATCCTACAGGACAACGTAAAGACGGGACGTGAATTATGGGCCTGTTTTGACCACGTTTCAACCACATCCTGGCCAGCATTGAAACAAAAAGAAGCCGCTTGGTTGGCAGGGACCCCGGCGTCGACATCCTGCACGGCTTTTCTGGTTCAAATCCTTTGGGAAGTGGCTGACAAAGCACGGAGCCGCATCGCTCACCTTGCCCTGTGCCTTACCAGCCACTTTCGCACTGGCTTCCGTGGTGTGAGCAGCCCCCCAAAGGCGGCAATGGCTGACGGAAGCTCGGCACCGCCGTCTCACCACGCCACACTGCCACACACCACCTGATGGTGGGACGGCGGCGCCTTGGCGCAGCAGTGGTCACTAAACGGCTGATCGGCAACGAATGCAAACCTCGCCGCGATGGGGCTCTTTCGGCTCGGAACATGCCTTTCCGACTCTCATCCGCACAGCGTGCCCACCCGCTTGCGCCCGATAATCACCCGCCCTGCGCTCACCTTGTTTGTCATGACCCCTTCTGCATTCCTGCGCTTCACGCGACCTGGCTTTCATGCCCACCTTTGACGCCGTCGTGATCGGCGCAGGCGCCGCCGGCCTGTTTTGCGCCGGGGTGGCGGGCCAGCTGGGCGCGCGCGTGCTCGTCATCGACCACGCCGACAAAGTGGCCGAGAAAATCCGGATTTCCGGCGGCGGCCGCTGCAACTTCACCAACCGCGAGGTCGGGCCGGCCCATTTCCAGTCCGCCAACCCGCACTTCTGCCGCTCCGCGCTGGCGCGCTACACGCCGCAGGATTTCCTGGCGCTGCTGCAAAAACACGGCGTGCCTTGGCATGAGAAGCACAAGGGCCAGCTGTTCTGCGACCGCTCCGCCGAGGACGTCATTCAGGTGCTGCTCAACGAGTGCGCCCAGGGCCAGGTCGAGCGGTGGCAGCCCTGCACCGTGCAGGCCGTGCGCACGCATGGCGAGGGTGGCTTCGAGCTCGACACCGACCGTGGCCCGGTGCACACCGTGCGCGTGGTGGTGGCGACCGGGGGCCTGTCGATTCCCAAGATCGGCGCTTCCGATTTCGGCCACCGCCTGGCGCGGCAGTTCGGCCACCGCCTGATCGACACCCGTCCGGCCCTGGTGCCCCTGACCTTTGATGCAGCCAGCTGGGCCGCTTTCGTCCCCTTGGCCGGCCTGTCGTTGCCCGTGCACATCCGAACTGGCGGCAGCGACAAAAAGAAAGGCGGCGGCCAGTTCCTCGAAGACCTGCTCTTCACCCACCGGGGCTTGAGCGGCCCCGCCGTGCTGCAGATCTCCAGCCACTGGCAACCCGGCACGCCCTTGCAGATCAACCTCGCCCCCGATACCGAGCTGGCCGAGGCCCTGCTGCAAGCCAAGGGCGCATCCAAGCGCAAGCTCGCCAACGAGCTCACCAGCCTGCTGCCCGCGCGCCTGGCCCAAGCCTGGCTCGACAGCCGCCCCGGCCTCGGCGACAAATCGATGCCCGACCTGCGCGACAAAGACCTGCAGCAACTCGCCACCAGCCTGCAGGCCTGGCAGCTCACCCCGGACGGCACCGAGGGCTACCGCAAGGCCGAGGTCACCGCCGGCGGCGTCGAGACCCGCGAGATCAGCTCGCAGACTTTTGAGAGCCAACGCGTCCCTGGCCTGCACTTCATCGGCGAGGTGCTCGACGTGACGGGATGGCTGGGCGGCTACAACTTCCAATGGGCCTGGGCCAGCGGGGCCGCGTGTGGGCGGGCCTTGGTGCCAGCCTGAGAACGCAAGGAAGCGTCAAGCCTTGACGAGAGCGGGTCTGTAGTAACGTACCTGCATTCCTGTTCAGGGAGACGCCGTGCCCATCACCACGCTCTCAAGCCGTGAACTCAATCGAAATTCTGGCAAGGCCAAGAGGGCCACACAGCTCGGTCCGGTGGTCATCACAGACCGTGGTCGCCCCGCGCATGTGCTTCTGACGTTCGAGCACTATCAAAAATTGGCATCTCCCTTTGTACGCATCACCGACATGCTGGCCATGTCGAATGAGGATGAAATTGAATTCGAACCCGTCGGTGCAAAAAATTTGTACCGACCGGCTGGTCTGTTTTGATGGTTATCCTTGACCAATGTCGTTTCGGAGCTGCGCACATCATCAGTTGCGCGTTGTTGTGCCAGGCTGCATCTGCCCGATCCCAA
>JAZKHH010000130.1:0-39185 GCA_040385465.1 Pseudomonadota bacterium
GAACGCTGTCCGCGATGGGAATGGAATCACTGTCCGCCATCAGTGGAATGCGCAGCCTCGTGGTCACAGCCAGGGGGGGAACACGACATCATCCTTTGGGACGACGATGAGGCGTCCAGCGCCAACACGGCACTGCAAGTCGACCTGTGCGCACCCGGCTTTGTAGCCTTCGCAGGAAATGGCGGTGGAGAAGTTTTTGCCTTCGACATGGCTGGCGCAGTTTTTATGCTGCCAATCATTGGCATGGAACCGGGGGCTGCGACCAAAGTCGCTGGCGACTTTCTTGAGCTTGCACGAGGGTTTAAGCGAGAGATTACGCCTGGCGAGTGACTGCTTCGGAGCAAACTGACCGGCTGCTCAGGGCCCGTTGCTGCCCTTCGTCGAGCGTAGTTGAACGTCGATAGTGCAGCGATAGCAAACGATGGGACGCAGCGATGCTCGCGGGCTCCTTGCCACGCTGCGGTCATTCAGGACCTCGCAAGGTGAGGACCTGAGAGGCAGCTCTCGAGTGTGCTGCAGACATTGCATGCCAGTGTGTGGCGAGGACACGGCGCTTCGATGCGTTTACTCCAGTAAATAGTTGAAGGACGCCCACCCGCGCAGGAGTACCGACGACACACGCTAACGATTGAGGGTGAGCGTCTTACAACCCTTGACTTGAGCTGTCGTTTGAATCACCAGATCCGTTCCGCCTCGGCAGAGGTGCTTCAATGCAACATGGTGACGTCATTGGACCGTGGCCGAGCGCCGCTGGCGCCGCCGCCTTTCTTGCTTGATGAGTACGGCCCAAGCCCAATAGACGATTGCGTAGGCGCCAAGGCCCATCACAGCGGCAGCCATGGGAAAACCGACCAGCAACGCAGGTCCCCAAGACGTCACTTGCTCCCAAAAGGCTTCGGGCCACGTCTGAGGTGAGTTCCAGGTCCATGGGGTCGTCACCTCTGAGGACTTGATATCTACTTGTCGAGGGACGACAAAAGAGCCCAGATAGGCTGACAGTCCCCAGATGGGGGCCATGGTTAAGGGGTTGGTCAACCAAGTTGCCGCCGCCGCCGCTGCCACATTGGCCCGCAGAAAAACGGCCACCAGCATGGCAGCCGGCATCTGCAGGGGCAGCGGAAACACACCAATGCCGACCCCCAGCGCCACACCTAGGGCTACACCGCGCCGGTGCAATACCCAAAGGCGCGGGTGCACCCGCAGGTAGTGACCCAGCCAGGCAAAGCCTTGCATTTGCTCCAGAGTTTGAGCGGTGGGAAACCAGCGGCGAAGGCGCTTTTTGAATTCAGCCATGGAGCCGCGTGCATCAAACCAGGTTGCCGAACCCCGCAAATGGCAGGGACAAGTGAGGAACTGTATCGCGTCGTCTCTCGCGCGACTATGGCAGCGAGCCGCAGCGCGCTCAGGGTATGAATTGCCGGTCTTGCGCCACTTGTTTCCTAAGGGCCTCAAAAGGGCCGGATACTTCTTTCCAGTTCTGCCTTGAGCGTGGGTGCAAGCCGCAGCTGGCGTGCCAGCTCATCCAGATAAGCCCGCTCCATGAAGGAAGTGTCATCGGCCATCAGCAAGCTGGCAAGGTACATCTCGGCGCCAAGCTCATGAGTGCTGGCTGCACTTGCAACCTCTGCAGGATCCAAGGGCTTGCGCAGTTCATCTTCCATCCACTGCCGCAGAGGGGGGTCTGCGTCAATTCGCTCAAGCTCATCATGGATGAGCCCGCGCTCACGTTCATCGAGGTGACCATCCGACTTGGCGGCTGCGATCATGGCCTTGAGGACCGCCTGGCTCTGCACTTCCTCTCCCTTCAAGCCTGCGCCTGGTTCAGGATGTAGTGCCCGCGCCGGTGACGCTGGAGGTGCTTTCTGCGGCTCCTGCTGCGATTGCCAGTAGGTGTAGGCTTTGAACGCTGCAGCCCCTAGAGCAGCGGCGCTGCCAACTTTCAGTGCCGAGCCACCCATGCTGCGGCTCCTCTTGCTGCCAAGCAACATGCCCAGCAGTCCTCCGGCGGATGTACCCGATACCGACTTCCCCCAATCAGCGTTTTCATAGCGATCGGATGAGCGATCGCCTCTGCTGTTTCGGCTCTTGCTGTTGTCCATCCCGGACAAACCGGACTTCAGCAGCTGCTCGAGCATTTTTTGTGCACTCATCTCGCAAACCTCTCATTCATTCAACAGAAATTGCTGGGCGAAGAGAGCTCAGATCAGCAATGCCAACACAAAGATCCCCACCATGATGAAAGACAGTACGACCTTGGCAATCAGACCCACCATGATCCCGACCCAGGTTGCAACGCCCACCCTGACGGCGTGCCGCTGGTCTTTCTGAACCACGTACTCTCCAATGGCGGCACCCACCAAGGGCATGAAGAGCACGCCGACCAAACCCATGAAGAGTCCCGCTACAGTCCCCACTGCTGCACCCAGAAGCGCTTTCTTGCTGGCACCGACCCTTCGGGCGCCCAGCAGCCCAGCCACATAGTCCAGGCTCCAGGCAAGCACTGCCAACACAGTGACGATCACCGCCGTGGTCGTTCCCACGCGGGCGAAGTCGTCAATCCACGCCCCAAGCAAGATCCCGCCCCAGACCAGCAAGGTGCCTGGCAACAAAGGCAGCACGGTGCCCGCCAAGCCCAGCACAATCAAGGCAATACTCAGTAGCCAAAGCACAGTGGTTTCCACATTCAGCTTTCAGAATCAATGGACCAAGGTGATCCGCTCTGTTGCGCCCAAGCTCTCGTTGGTCGGCGTCGCCTTGAACACCCCCAGCCGAGTTGGGAGTCATGGGCACATGGACACGCGTTTTGCAGGGAATGGGATCCAGAGTTTTCCCGTTGGGCGCACACGGCTGGCTGGCTGGGTGATGCTGCTCAACGTTGGACCCTTTCAAAAATTCTCGTTAACGGATGCGCTCTGGCACATCTACTCCCTGGGTACGCAAGTACGTGCGCACCGTGAGGGTGTTGAGCAGGTCGGCCAGAGCGCGGGCGTTTACCTCGCCGGTCTGTCCACCGCAGGTAGCGCAGTCCAGGCCTGCGGCGTGGGGATAGTTTGCGCTGCGGCTACGGGCCGCCGTCTTCAAGGACGTCACCATGGATGCCTTCGCCGTATTTGAAATTGGCCGGGCAGCTTGGTTAGTCCGACCGCATCGGCACCTTCTACGGCCCAGGAAAATGGTTTGCAAGGTCCAGACTCAAGTTGTCCAGCGCATCAGCGTCACAAGCAGCACCAAGACACCCAGGCCGAGGTTGATCGCTACCCATGTGCGAATTTGCACTAGGATCGCTCCTCCGGCGTCCCACTCGGACGCCGCCACGGCCCGGCCGAGCCTCCTAAAGAGCGCAAAGCGGAGGTGCATGAAGATCGCAACCATCGCGACCCCAAGCATCGCCATGATGGTCCAAGCCAACGGCATCTCGAAGCTGCCACCCGACTGAACCACCTGCTTGGCGAAGCGTCCCAACATCCAGACACCGCTGACCAGTGTCAGCAATGACGCCCCCAGAACAGCCTTGAAGAAGCGGCCGAGCACATCGTGCATGAAGCGCAGCCGTACCGGTGGATCCAACTGAGCAACTGCCGGCCGCAGGAAGAAGTGGACAAACACCATGCCACCGACCCACACGATGATGGACAGCACATGAACAGTCTTGAGGGTCGCATAGATCATCGAATACTCCCATTCAATTTCAAACGCAGCCTAGCTGTGGGCTTGTGCTGTGGCCTGCATCTACAACCGCTCGTCCCGGACGACAGCGGCTGCGTCTCGCAAGCGCTGCAAGATCGGCGGTGTCATGTGGACTCGGCGACAGGAGGCTGCCCAGCACCCGATGCTGGTACTGCCGCGGGATGGCGAAGAAGCTGAATATCAGCGCGATGACAAACACGTTGTCCATCGACAGCGACTTCTCAATCATGAAGCCCGTGTAGTAGTCCATGCCGCTTTGCGCGCCCAGGAACCACCAGACCCAGGCACCGAAGAGCAGTGCCACGCTGATGTAGCCGGCCGACAGCAGCAGGCTCTCGCGAACGCCGATTTCCTTGTCGTCCTTGTGCAGGACGCCCAGGTCGAACGCCAACAGCGCGATGACGATACCGACGAAGGTGAGCCAGACCCAGGCGGGCTTGCCCAGGAAGTCGTCCGTGAAAAAGGGAATCAGGAAGTCCATGTCTTAGTTTCAGAGTGGGAGGATCGCAGAAACAAACGCACGCTTTCTCAGCAAACCGCTGAATAAACGCGTCGGGACAGCAGAGCGAGAGAGAAGAACCAGCTAAGCGCGCAGATCATGATCAGGCTTTCTTTGTTGCTCGAATGCTCAGAAGTGTCGGGATCAATGCGTTTCGAACAAACCAGCTTGAAACACACTTAAACTTCGGTTTTTCCGCACTGGAGCGAATATGCTGAACTACCGCCATCTCCACTACTTCTGGGTCGTCACCAAGGAGGGCGGTTTCGCCCGTGCCGCCGAACGTATGGACATGGCGGTGCAAACCATCAGCGCGCAGGTACGCGAACTGGAGAAGGCGTTGGGCCACCAGCTCCTCAAACCTTCGGGGCGTGGCGTAGCCCTCACCGAGGCGGGCCAAGCAGCATTCGCGCGCGCCGAGGAGATCTTTCAGTTGGGCCAGGGTATCCCCGATGAGGTGCGCGAAGCCGGTAGCGGCAAGGTGGCCCGCCTGGCGGTCGGGCTCTCCGATGGCATTTCCAAGCTCGCAGCCCATGCTCTGCTGGAGCCCGTTCTGAGCACACCCAACCTTCGGCTCGTATGCCACGAGGGCGAGTTCGAACAGCTGCTCAGCGAACTGGCGCTGCATCACCTGGACCTCGTGCTGGCCGGTCAGGCTGCTCCGCGCAACCCAAACTTGCGCCTCACCAGCGAGCGACTCGTCGATTCGCCGGTCGAGTGGTACGGCCCCGCCCGTCTGGTCGGCAAGACCGAGCGCGACCGCTTTCCGCAAAGCTTGAACGATCTACCGGTGCTGCTGCCCACGGGACACTCGGCCCTGCGACCGACGCTGGATCACTGGTTCGAGTCGCAGGGTCTGCGGCCCCGCATCGTCGGTGAGTTCGAAGACAGTGCGCTGCTGGCGGTCTTCGCCGCCCGCGGGCTGGGCGTGTTCCCGGTCAGCCGGCTTGGCGCGGACGACGTCGGCCTGATGCGCGGACTTCGCTTGCTGGGCAGCAGCGAAGGCGTGAAGGAGGAGATTCATGCCATTCGCTCTCGTCGCGGACAGCATCACCCCTTGGTGATGCAGGTAGTGGCTGCGGCGCGCCTCTGATCGCCGCCTGATCGAATTCCATCAGGTACTGTCTCGGCGCCAGGCTCCTCAGCATCGACGATGCCTTCAACGGTGCCGGCCGACTCGCTCGCGTGCGCGACGCTCGGTCTGGATCGGGATGGGTACGAGCACTGGCGCAGGCTGTGGCTTCCATTCCCTGATTGACTCCTGCAGCGACTGCAGGTTTTTTCCGACCCACGCAAGTACGAGAAACGCGGAACGTGACGAGAGCTTCATGACAGATAAATTGAGAGTGTTGGAGCAGCGAAATGTGGGTCCGTAACGACTTCGGAAGAAGGAGTTCTTTCGAGACTCGAACTCAGGAAAATACGAACCTGAAAAGACATAAAGTCCAAGCTGTGACCACTACCTCCTTTTGCCCTTCCGGCACCATGCCAGTGCTAGGGGAACCGCTCGAGTTGTCGAGCGGCACCCTGAGTACGGGTGCGTGGCTTCGGGCAGTCCTCTTCACCTTGTTGGTCTGGGCAACGGTGGTGTGCACCGGCATCGGCGGCACTGTGGGCCTCGCGTCTCAGTCCCTTTCCAACAAGCTCACGGCCAATGTGCAGCATTTGCAGCTGCACGGTGGAACTTCGCTCACATCGCGAGCTGTGCGGCGCGATCAAGCTGCGGCAATGTCGGTCCAGCACGTTGCGGGCGACTCGCAAGCATTGGTTTGGGATCTCACAGACGGGGCACAGCCGGCAGGTGAGGTAGGACTTCAGATCGATACGCAGCGGGCGTACGAGCCATCGCTTTCGGCCACCGAACCGAATCTGAAGCAGCGCCGCAGCGCGCACACGAGCCGCGCCCCACCCTTCGTGGCTTAACGCCGTGCGCGCACCTGCTGCGCGCAGCCCTTTCCCTCCTGTAGCCCGCGTGCGCATGCCGAAGTGCTGCGCGCGCCCGTCAAGACTGCTTCATGAAGAATTCACCCTACCTGGTGGCCCTGTACCTGGCCATCGTCGTGGCGGGCCTGCTGTTCGCTTTGCCCAATGTGCTGCCCGCTTCCGTGCTCGAACGCTGGCCCAGCGTTCTGCCCGACAAACCCGTGTCACTCGGCCTGGACCTTCGCGGCGGCTCGCACCTGGTGCTGGAAGTCGACGGTACCGAGCTGCAACGTGAGCGCGTACGCACCCTCGGCGAAGAAGCGCGGCGCACCTTGCGCGAAGCGGATGTTCCTTGGCGCAGTGTGCAGGCGGGCGAGCGCGGCGTGTCGATTGCGCTGCGCGATGCGGGCCAGCAGGCGCGCGCCATCGACGTGCTTTCCGCGCTGGCCACCCCCGTGGGTGCAGCGCGCGCAGACCTGGACGTGGCGGGCCGCCAGATCGATGGCAGCGACGGCGTCGAGCTCACGTTGACGGCCGAAGGGCAGCGCCAATCCATCACCCGCGCCGTGGAGCAGAGCTTGGAGGTCATCCGCAAGCGGGTCGATCAGGTGGGGGTGGCCGACCCCACCATCCAGCGTATTGGCGCGGACCGCATTCTGGTGCAACTGCCCGGCTTGCAAGACCCGTCTCAGGTGCGCGCGTTGCTGGGGTCGACGGCGAAGATGAGTTTTCACCTGCTGGGCAACACGTCCAGCCCTGACGGTATCCGGACGTTGCAGGACAGCCAGGGCAACAGCTATCCCGTCCGAAACAGCGTCGTGCTGAGCGGCGACAGGTTGTCCGATGCCAGTGCAGGCTTCGATCCCCAGACGCGCGAACCCGTCGTCAACTTCCGGTTCGATCGCACCGGTGCGCGCGAGTTCGGCGCCATCACGCAAGCCAATGTGGGCCGGCCTTTTGCCATCGTGCTGGACGGCAAGGTGCTGAGCGCGCCTGTGATCCGCGAACCCATCACCGGCGGGTCGGGCCAGATCTCGGGCAGCTTCACCGTGCAGGAAGCGGGCACGCTGTCGGCGTTGCTGCGCGCGGGCGCGCTTCCGGCCAAGCTGACGGTGATCGAAGAGCGCAGTGTGGGCGCCGACCTGGGCAGCGACGTGATCCAAAAGGGCGTCTATGCCGGTATCGGCGCCTTCGTGCTGGTGTTCCTGTTCATGTTTGTGCTGTATGGCGGCTGGGGCCTGGTGGCCAACATTGCCCTGGCGCTTAACGTGGTGCTCACAGTGGCGGGCATGAGTTTGCTGGGCGCCACCCTCACTTTGCCGGGAATTGCGGGCATCGTGCTCGGGATCGGGCTGTCGGTGGACGCCAACGTGCTCATCAACGAGCGCATTCGCGAAGAAGCGCTGAAAGGCAAGCCGGCCATGACGGCCATCGACGCGGGCTTTCAGCGCGCCTACGCCACCATCATGGACAGCAACGTCACCGCGCTGATCGCCACGCTGCTGCTGTTCATGTTCGGCTCGGGGCCGGTGCGGGGCTTTGCCATCACCATGGCGCTGGGCATCGTGATCTCGATGTTCACAGCCGTGTCGGTGGTCAAGGTGATCATGCTGTCCATTGCACGGCGCCGCCGCTTGAAGACCATGCAGATCCGGCCGCTGTTTGGCTTTCGCCCGGTGCCCGACGGCACGCAGTTCAACTTCATGAAAGCGCGCTTTGCCAGCCTGGGTTTGTCGGCGCTGATGGTGGTCGGCTGTGTGCTGCTGATGTTCAAACCCGGCCTGAACTTCGGTATTGATTTCCGGGGCGGCATCCAGATGGAGGTGGCGGCCACTGCGCCGGCCGACCTGGCGCCCTACCGCGCGCAGCTGGCCGGGCTGGGCCTGGGTGAGGTCTCGCTTCAAGCCATCGGTGGCGAAGACCGCCTGCTGGTGCGGGTGGAGTTGCAGCCCGGCGGCGAGGCACAGCAGACTGCGGCCGTCGAGCGGCTCAAGAGCGCCGTGCTTGCGATCGACCCGCAAGCCACCTTCGACCGCACCGAGGTGGTGGGGCCCAAGGTGAGCGGCGAGCTGGCCGCCGCCGGTGTGCTGGCCGTCATCTTGGCCAGCATCGCCATGCTCATCTACATCTGGGTGCGCTTCGAGTGGCCTTTTGCGGTGGGCGCCATCCTGACGCTGGTGCTGGACGTGATCCTGACCCTGGGGGTCTTCGCCCTGACTGGCCTGGACTTCAGCCTGACGGCCATTGCCGCCTTGCTGACGCTGGTGGGCTACTCGGTGAACGACAAGGTGGTGGTCTACGACCGCATGCGCGAGAACCTGCGCAGCCATCGCAAGCGCTCGCTGCGCGAGGTGATCGACCTGTCCATCAACCAGACGCTGACGCGCAGCCTCTACACATCGGTCACGGCATTCCTGGCCGTGTTGCCGCTGGCCATCTGGGGTGGTTCGGCCGTGGCCAGCTTCGCCGTACCGATGGCCTTCGGCATTGTCATCGCAGCGTGTACATCGATCTTCATCGCGGCGCCCATCCTGCTGTTCCTGGGGGACTGGCGAGCGCGCCGTGGCGTCGTCATGTTTGCAGCCGTTGCCCCCGATCCTTCAGGACAGACCTCAACCCGGACCGGGCCCGCGGATGCAGCGTGAGCCGGTGCGCAGAGCGCAGATCGCGTCAGGGTCTGCGCTGCGCCCTTCGCCTGAGGCTGGCGCCCCACTCATGTCCTGGTCAGCTGCACGTCTGTGACCCCGGCGCTGGTGTCGATGGCGGATTGGTCGAGCTGTGGCATCAGCAGATACAAGGGCTTGTCCAGCACACGAATGTCAATGGGTGCGCGCATTCGTGCCACTTCACCGTCGAACGCCACGACGACCTCGCTGCGGCCGGGAGCGAGGGTGGGCCGCACCACCATGTGCTGGAATTCGAAGCCATCCACGCCGGCGGCTTCACCCAGCCTGCCCATGGCTCCATGCAGCATCAGCCCGATCATCGACAGCGTGCCGATGGGCCGCAGCATCAGCGCGGCCATGCTGCCGTGGCCGGGCGTACCGGGCAGGGTGTCTTGCGGCTGCGCGCCGAACTGCTGCAGTTGCAGGCGGTTGTTGCCTACGAAGAGCGTCAAGGTCTCCACGTCCCGAACCCCGCCCCCCATCTCGATGTGCAGTCGCAGCCTGCGCTGTGCACGCAGCAGCGTTGCGCAGGCTGCGACAAACGCGACCCAGCGGCTGCGACCGAAGCGGGCTTTGTAGGTTTCCCTGTCTTCCAGCAGGTCGGGATAGAGCCCGAGGCTGGCGTTGACCAGGAACACGCGGTCATTGATGCAGGCCACTTGCACCGGCGCTGGCTCCGAACGCAGCAGCAGGCGTGTCGCCGCGGCAGGATCAGCGGGGATGCCATGGGTGCGGGCGAAGTAGTTGAACGTGCCCTGCGGTACCACCCCCATGGCGCAGCCCGCAGCGTGAGCGGCCTGCGCTACCGTGTTGAGGGTGCCGTCGCCGCCGACGGCGACCACGGCCGCGTGGGTCGACAGAGCCCGCTGCGCCGACTCACGCGCCATGGCAGCCAGTTGGACGGGTGTGCAGAAGTGCAAGTCACCGCACCGTCCTTCTGCCCGAAGCACTGACTCGATGACTTCGCGCTTCGTGTGCGCGGCGCTGCTGCCAGCAGCCGCATTGATGACGAATTGAATCGGCGCAGAAGGATCGAGCTTGGGGGAATCAGCCATGACTGGACAAGACAACTCGCGGTGAATGCATTCAATCGTGGGGCAGCAGGTCACTCAAGACGGCGTGCCCGCTGTCCTTGTGATCGGCGCATCTTGTAGCGCATCCACAGGGCAGCCAGACCGTCTCGGTCGGCCGGCACGTCAGCAGACGCCGACTCTCTCTTGGCCAACCCCTTGGTCCGGCTCTACATCTTTTCCCGTGTCAGTCTCTCTGCAAAAGAGATTCCTATCGCAGAAAGTACGAACGTGAAGTGAATGACAGCCACCATCGTCACTATCTGAATGTTCTCCAGATTCAGGTCGCCACTCAAATAGGTTTTCAACGCGTGAACGCCCGAAATGGAGATGATGGCGAATGCGAGTTTGAGCTTGAGGTTGTAGGTATTGACGTGGTCCAGCCAGTCCGGCTTTTTCATGTCCTTCTTGTCAAAGTGTCCGGTCGTCACAAACAGCGACACGCCCGCCAGCGCAACGACCCAAACGAGCTGCGCCACCATCGTCATGTCCACCAGTTCAAGTACCTTGATGATCAGGTCAATCTTTTCCAGGTCACCAAACAGCAAGGTGGTCATCAGCTTGTAGGTTTCCAGCAGGAACTTGCCCAAAATGCCGAAGATGATTGCGACCAGACCAACATAAAAGAACAGCATGGTGAACCGCATGCCGTACAGCAGTGACCCGACCCCTGAAAGAAGCTTTTCCATTTTTTACCTCGAAACGATTCAACCAATTACATCAAGTAGCGTTGCGCGCCAAGCGCTTCGCCGAACAGCGCCCTGGCCAGACTCAGGGCGATTGTCGACAGCCTGTGGGTCGGACGCAGACTGACTGCGGAAATACGAACGTCTGAGGGTGGCTCAGCTGAGCTGCTCTCGGCGGCCATGGGCCGGGCGCGACAGACGGCGTTGAGCGATTTCAATCGTGGCGCAACAGGTCACCGAAGACGGTGTGCTCGCCTTCCTTTCGGTCGGCACCGGGGGCGTCGTACAGGACGAGCCAGCTCGCCGTGCCACCCGACAGTGCAGGCGGCAGGTCGCAGATAGCTTCAGCGCGGTTGGTGCCGCGCCCGTGCGGCAGTGACACCGACTCGGTCAATGCTTCCTCGAAACGCACGGGCTCGCGGTTGGAGGCCAGAATGGTCCGGGCAGCGGGCCACCTGAAGACGCGGATATCGCCGTTGAGCACCATCGTCGGGCCGGCCAGTATGTAGAGGTCATTGCCGGAGAAGTGCAGGTCCCGCACACCGAGGCCGTCCAACTGCAGAAAGTGCTTGCGGATCAAGATGCCGCTGTCGTCCAGAGGCGCCAGGCGCAGCTGGTCACCACGGGGCTCTACCGCGATCTCGATCAGCGCCGACCAACCCCGCAGCACCGGGCCGCGAAGGCCCAGCAGCAGCCGGCGGCCGTCCACTGCCAGGCCTTCGATGTCGAAGCCGTTGTCCTTGCCGGGGATGGTCATGTATGGCCCGAAGTGGACATCATCGGCGAGCGCACGGGTGAGCAGGTTCGTTTGCGCATCGCCCTTCAAGCGCAGCGCCCGTCGGCCGTCCTGGGCCTGCCGGACCAGGCAGGGCTCGCCCTTGGCGTCGGGCTCGATGGGCAGGCAGGCCAGCAAACGCCGATTGCCGTCCAGTGCCACCTTCGCCAGCCGTTTGGCGTTGTCGGCATGGTCCCGGTCCGGTCTGGCGTTCTTGCGCTTCAGGCCATGCGAGCCCACAACCCACAGGAAGCCGTCTGCGACGGCCATGCCTTCCAGGTCGGCCTCTTCGTCGGGTGCGCCCGGCAGGTCCAGCAGATCTGCGAGAGGGAAGTCGCGCACTTCGCCAAAGCGCAACGCCTCGCGCCCCACGGGATCGAGCCGGCGCAGGCGGTCCAGTCCGCAGGCTTCGTCGCCCGCCACCCAGAGCCAGTCGCCGGTGAAGGCCGCGCCGGACAGATTGGATTGAACCAGCGAGTCAGGAGCGAACTCCAGACGGACGGCATTGGCGGTTCGAGTTTTGGGCATCGCGTTTCTCAAAGCATGGGTTGGCAGGAAATTTCACGCTCCGCAATGCGCGCCGGCCGCAACCAGTGAACGTAGGAGTTTGCGGCAGAAGTCTGATCGTGCGTTCAGGTTTATCCGATGTTCGTGTCCTCCAAATGCTGCTTTTCCGGAATCGTCAGTGGCCACAGACTTTGGTCCCTTACCAATCAAAGGAGATCCGTGATGCAAGTGCTCTTCAAGTCCCGTCACCCCCAGGCCGCCGACCTTCGCGATCTGACGGAGCAGCGAGTTCGCTTCGTGCTGCGTCGCCTGGTTTGGCTGGTGCCGCGCGCCGAGGTGCAGTTGTCAGACGTGAACGGACCTCGCGGCGGGATCGACAAGCGCTGCCAGGTAGAACTTCGGACCGATGGTGCAGGCTCGGTGGTCGTTGCCTCCGTGGCCGGCGACTGGCGCACCGCGCTGGACAACGCGCTGGCACGCGCTGCACGGTTCCTCATGCGCCTGTGGCGCCGAGGCGATGACTCCCGCCGACTGCGCCAACGCTTCATCAGCCACGAACCCTGATCTCGAACGACCCGAGGACCCGACACCATGAACTCCATGACGCCCATCCCCACCACCGCTCGCCCGCAAGCCGCACCTTCGGCCCCGAGCGGCGCAGGCAGCACGACACCCACGGATGGCGCCGCAACGCGCCGTGTGCTGCGCAACACCTATGCCTTGCTGTCGATGACGCTGCTCTTCAGTGCAGCCATCGCCGCTGCCAGCGTGGTGTTCCAGCTGCCGGCGCCGGGTATCTTGCTGACCCTGGGCGGCTATTTCGGCCTGCTCTTCGCCGTCTACAAGTTCAAGAACAGCGGCTGGGCGCTGCCGGCGGTGTTCGCACTGACAGGCTTCATGGGCTACTCGCTGGGGCCGGTGCTGGCCAAATCGCTGGCAATGCCCGGCGGTGCGCAAGTCGTGACCATGGCTCTTGCGGCCACGGGCGCCACTTTCCTGGCGTTGTCTGCCTGGGTGCTGACGACGCGACGCGACTTCAGCTTCATGGGCGGCTTTCTGTTTGCCGGCATGGTCATCGCGCTGATCGCGGGTCTGGGCGCGGTGTTCTTGCAGATGCCGGCGCTGGGCCTGGCCGTGGCTGCGATGGTCGCGCTGCTCTCTGCTGGACTGATCCTGTTCGAGACCAGCCGCATCGTGAGCGGCGGCGAAACCAACTACGTGCTGGCCACCGTCGGGCTGTACGTCTCGATCTTCAACCTGTTCACGAGCCTGCTCAGCCTGTTCGGCTTCGGCAGCTCGGATGAATGAACCCACACAAGGAACCCCTCATGAAATGCCCCACCTGCACCGACACCGCACTCGTGATGAGCGATCGCCAGGGCGTCGAGATCGACTATTGCCCGCAATGCCGCGGGGTCTGGCTGGACCGCGGCGAACTCGACAAGCTGATTGAGCGTTCGGCAACGATGACGCCAGCCCCTGCCGCCCGCACGGCAGTGCAATCACAACCTCAATTCGCAGACTCCGACTACGAGCATGACCGAGGCCAGCAGGGGAACCGCAAGAAGTCCTGGCTGAACAACATTTTCGACTGACGCGCGACCCACAGCAGCCAAGGGAGACCCATGATGCGTAGTTATCCCGTGAACAGCCCGCAGGCCGCAGCCCGGTTGATCGCACTAGCTGTTCTGGCCGATGGACATTTAAGTACCAGCGAGCTCGGCTTGCTAGAGCGGATGAACGCGGCAAATCGTCTGGGTTTGACTCGCGAACAGTTCAATGAAGTGGTTCGACTTCTGTCTGAAGACCTCATGACCTCGTCCTACGCCGTCTGGGGATCAACGTGCCAGATTGACAAAGAGGCACTTCGATCGGTCATGGCTGAAGTCACCGATCCAATACTTCAGCAAACAACGCTTGAACTCTGTGTTGCGGTGATTCGAGCCGATTTTCACAGTGCAGATTCCGAAGAGAACCTGGTCAACACGCTTGCCGAACACTGGCGTCTGGTCAACCCCGGCTCTCATTTCAGTTGATTCATTCATCAAGGAGAGCAGTATGCATATCGATATTCGTACCCCGAACACCAAGCTGTCCCGCGCTCACAGTCTGGAGATGGCTCAGCGCTTGAGAACAATCTTTGCAAAACTGGCACACAGAATCGTGCGGATCGCGGTGCGCGTGAGTGAGACACCACGATCGGGCTCGACCTTGAGGGAATGCATGGTGGAAGTGCATCTGCCCAATGGACAAGTTGCAACTGTCAGTGAACGTCAGCGCAAGCTGGGAGCGTTACTGAGACGTGCCACAGAGCGGTCGTGGAAATCTGTCAATGCGCTGGTCGGATCACCTCGCGAGGCATTTAAACCGGTTCGTGTGCAATCTCACAGCAAGGGACTAACAGAGTGACATCTTTTCAGTTCGCATTGATGACTGTGGCCGCGGGATGCCTGCTAGGGGAGTTGCCTGGACATCGAACAGGCGATGACGCGGGTGACGTGGGACTCATGTCCAGTATCGGTCGCGCTCTTCAACCCGGGCATTGACAGCAAACTGCGCGGTTGCGCTCTCGTGAACCTCAAGGTTCGAGATGTGTGTCACGGCGACCGGGTCGCGACCCGCGCCACCGTCATGCAACTTAAGACACAGCGCCCGGTTCAGTTTGAAATCACACCAACCCCTCAGGAGGCTATGCACGCTTGGATCAAGCAAGCTGGGCTGAGGCCAGAAGGTTTCCTGTTCCCAAGCCGGATACACGACTCGCGCCACCTCGGGACCAGGCAGCACGCGCGAATCCTCGGACATTGGGTCGATCACCTCGGCCTGGACCGTGCGGACTACAGCACCCATTCGATGCGCAGAACCAAGGCGAAGTTGATCTACAAGCGCACAAAGAACCTTCGCGCGGTTCAGCTGCTTCTCGGGCACTCCAAGCTGAAATCAACCGTGAGGTAACTTGATCAGGTACGGTGCACGACGCAGTGGTCCATCGTTGCAAGCGGTACTTGAACGTCCCAGTCCACCGAGCGCGGTGGAACGACAGGTATGGAAGGCCCTGCGGCCGTTCGAGCGCTGCTTGCTGCAATGACCGGAGGGCAACGTCGTGACGATTCGGTGCCTTGCCGACGAACGTCCGAGACCAGTCTTGACTTGACGATGGGCACGGAGACGTGAACGGCCGCTGATGGCCGATTGGTGAAGTCTAGCCGGCCGCGCACCTGCCCGGCAAACCAACATGGCAACTGGGCGCCGCAGCGTCGACGCCTACTGGCAGCACATTGTGCGTGTCCACGAGTGCCGAACTGGGTGCCCATCTCCCGCCGTTCCCGCTGTCCAAGAGAAACCGAAATGAGTGTCCAGCAGCGACCGAAATACGCACCCGTTAGCAATCACCGCGTTTTCCTGACCCACCGTGTAGCTGAAGACAACGTTGGCACCGGCGGCGCGGGCAGCGGCCAACGACTCCTTGAGGACCTTCACACCAAGAGGACACCGCGCCACATGCGTGGCCTTGAGGTTCTTGCTGGCCAAAGCCGCCTCCACGTCCTTGAGGCCAGCTTCACCGTAGCCAGTGGTGTCCGCGAAGATAGGCACTGGCCTTGAAATCAGCGATCAAGCTGCGGCCCACAGACGTTGAAGCTCGGCAAGGTCAAGTGGGACCTGGGATGCTGGTGGCGCGCCACGGTGGATGTGCGCATCCCGGCGTTCTTCGAAAATCGCGAAGTTGCGCCCGGTGCAGTCCTGGAGAGTCGAGATGTAGCTGATACCGATGAGGGGGAGGATCGCGTTTCCGTCTCCCTTCGCGATCAGTTCGTCGTAGACCCACAAGGCGAGCGTGCGCCAGTTGGCTATGCGAGGGACGGGTGAGCCAATCATCACACCCGATACGGCAGCGATCGCAGGCGACTCCAAATCGACAAAAACCACCGCCTGGTTGGTCGTGTGCTACCAGATCATATTTAAGTTGTTGATTTATATAGGCTCTGTGACCGCCCAATGTACCAAAACTACTCTGTTTAGACATGTATTTCAGAGCCCAGTCCCGCAAAAGTCCCGCAGAGAAATTGCGTGCGAAGTAGCATCGATCAGTTTCTGCGAACGGGGCGCAGACGTTTTCTGTAGCGTGAGCAGTCGCCCGGTGAGAGTTGTGAAGCGACAAAAATGCGCTCGCTCCTTCTGAGCTGTCGGGGAGATAAGTTTCAATAACTATATCTTATCGAAAGTAATTTACATCACGGAAGAGGGCGATGCAAACCAAAAGTACGAGAGTGTCCCAAGGCATCCAAGTCAATGGGGTTGGGCCGCTGCCGACGACGTGCTCGCCCGGAGCGAGCGGCCCACGGTCGAGCGCGTGTGCACGCACCTCGGCCGGGGCTCAGGCCAAGTACCACCAGATCGCTGATTTGGTGCGCCAGGTGTCCGACTGCAAAAGGGCTCGCGGGTCGGGACGGTGAAATGGGTTCCTTGTGCGTACTGCATGCTGAGGCAACGCAGGCGCTGCAGGTAGACGCCCAGCAATTCGCTCCATGCTTCAGCCAGGCGCTTTGCGGCATTGATGTCCTTCACTTGCGTGCTTTTGTCTCCGCCGCACAGCAGGACGATGATCGTGCTTCCTCTCTTCTGGAAGTAGATGCGGTATCCATGGCCATGGTGAACACGCAATTCGCTGATTCCCTGCCCTACGAGTTCCACATCGCCCGCAAGACCAAAGGCCCAAAGGCGAGACGGACCAAGTATTGACTACGCGTCAACCATACGCTGTACAGCGTATGGAATGTTCCTGCTGGATAGTTTATTTCCGTTTCGATCGAGAAAATGGATCTTGTTATTTCAGTCTCTGCGCGTGTTGATCTATTAGGCTGAATCGGCCCACGCTGAATGCCAACGGAAACAAGCACTTAAGCGGGTCGCTCAGGGTATTCCCGCGATGCGGGATCGTTGGCGCACGACTTGCGATGAACATGCGCCCCCACCTGAAAAGTGCGCCGCGTTCTCTCTGCATTCCTTGCACGGGACGTGGCGATCATCAAAAAGCAACTGGAGACATTACTCTATGGAAACCTTCTACGAAGTCATGCGCCGCAAGGGCATCTCGCGCCGCAGCCTTCTGAAGTACTGCTCGCTCACCGCCACCTCGCTCGGGCTGGCGCCCTCGTTCGTGCCGCAGATCGCGCACGCCATGGAAAACAAGCCGCGCACCCCGGTGATCTGGCTGCACGGGCTGGAATGCACCTGCTGCACCGAAGCGTTCATCCGTTCGGCGCACCCGCTGGCAAAAGACGTGGTGCTGTCCATGATCTCGCTGGACTACGACGACACCCTGATGGCCGCCGCCGGCCACCAGGCCGAGGCCCTTCTCGAAGAACTCATCACCAAGTACAAGGGTCAGTACATCCTGGCGGTGGAAGGCAACCCGCCGCTGAATGAAGATGGAATGTTCTGCATCCAGTCGGGCAAGCCCTTCGTCGAGAAGCTGCAGAAGGTGGCCAAGGACGCCAAGGCCATCATCGCCTGGGGTTCGTGCGCCTCCTGGGGTTGCGTGCAGGCCGCCAAGCCTAACCCGACGCAGGCCACACCGATACACAAGGTCATCACGGACAAGCCCATCATCAAGGTGCCGGGTTGCCCGCCCATCCCCGAGGTGATGACGGGCGTGATCACCTACATGCTGACGTTTGACCGCATCCCCGAACTGGACCGCCAGGGTCGGCCGAAGATGTTCTACAGCCAGCGCATCCACGACAAGTGCTACCGCCGTCCTCACTTCGACGCCGGCCAGTTCGTCGAGGCCTGGGACGACGAGTCCGCGCGCCGTGGCTACTGCCTTTACAAGGTTGGCTGCAAGGGGCCAACGACCTACAACGCCTGCTCCACAGTGCAGTGGAACGAGGGCACCAGCTTCCCGATCAAGGCCGGTCACGGCTGCATCGGTTGCTCGGAAGACGGCTTCTGGGACAAGGGCTCGTTCTACGACCGCCTGACCGACATCCACGCCTTCGGCATCGAGGCCAACGCAGACCAGATCGGTGGCACCGCCGCCGGTGTGGTGGGGGCGGCGGTGGCGGCGCACGCCGCCATCTCGGTGGCCAAGCGTGCCCGCGACAACGCGCGCAAGCCCGACGCCTCCACACCCACCAACCACTGACACGACCGAGGAACAAGAACATGGGTGCTTACGAAACTCAAGGCTTTCGCATGGACAACACCGGCCGGCGCATCGTCGTCGACCCTGTCACGCGCATCGAGGGCCATATGCGCTGCGAGGTCAACCTCGACAGCAACAATGTGATCCGCAACGCGGTCTCCACCGGCACCATGTGGCGCGGTCTGGAGGTGATTCTGAAGGGTCGCGACCCGCGCGACGCCTGGGCCTTCGTGGAGCGCATATGCGGCGTCTGCACCGGCTGCCACGCGCTGGCCTCGGTGCGCGCGGTGGAGGATGCGCTGGGCATTCAGATTCCGCTCAACGCTTATCTCATCCGCGAGATCATGGCCAAGACGCTGCAGGTGCACGACCACGCGGTGCACTTTTACCACCTGCACGCGCTGGACTGGGTGGACGTGCTGTCGGCCCTGAACGCCGATCCGAAGAAAACCAGCGAGCTGCAGCAGATGGTGTCGCCCTCGCACCCGCTTTCCTCGCCCGGCTACTTCCGAGACGTGCAGAACCGCCTGAAGAAGTTTGTTGCCAGCGGTCAGCTCGGCCCCTTCGCCAACGGCTACTGGGGTTCCAAGGCCTATGCGCTGCCAGCCGAAGCCAACCTGATGGCGGTCACGCACTACCTCGAAGCGCTGGATCTGCAAAAAGAGTGGGTGAAGATCCACACCATTTTTGGGGGAAAGAATCCGCACCCGAACTACCTCGTGGGCGGGGTTCCCTGCGCGATCAACATCGACGGCGACGGCGCGGCCGGCGCACCCATCAACATGGAGCGTCTGAACTTCGTCGAGGCACGCATCAACGAGATCATCGAGTTCAACAAGAACGTCTATGTACCTGACGTGCTGGCCATTGGCACCATTTACAAACAGGCTGGCTGGCTCTACGGCGGCGGCCTCTCGGCCACCAATGTCGCCGATTACGGCACCTATGAGAAAGTGCCCAACGACCGCAGCACACAACAGTTGCCCGGCGGCGTGATCCTCAATGGCAACTGGGACAAGATCCATGAGATCGATCCGCGCGACCCCGAGCAGGTGCAGGAATTCGTGAACCACAGCTGGTACAAATACGCCGACGAAAGCAAGGGTCTGCACCCCTGGGATGGCGTGACAGAGGCCAACTACAAGCCCGAAGGTCCCAACTTCAAGGGCACGCGCACCAACATTGAGCAGCTCGACGAGTCCGCAAAATACTCCTGGATCAAGAGTCCGCGCTGGCGTGGCCACGCGGTCGAGGTCGGTCCGCTGTCGCGCTACATCCTGGGCTACGCCCATGCGGTGCAGGGCAACAAATACTGCCAGCGCGTCAAGCAACAGGTGGACGAGTCTGCCGTCGCGATCAACAGGGCCCTGCCCAAAGCACTGGGCCTGCCGGAAACCAACTACACGCTCAAGCAACTGCTGCCCACCACCATCGGTCGTACCCTGGCCCGCGCGCTGGAGAGCCAGTACAGCGGCGAGATGATGTTGGACGACTTCAAGCAACTGATTGGCAACATCAAGGCTGGCGACACCAGTACCGCCAACATCGAGAAGTGGGATCCGGCCACCTGGCCCAAAGAAGCCAAAGGCGTGGGCACAGTGGCCGCGCCGCGCGGCATGCTGGGCCACTGGATCAAGATCAAGGACGGCAAAATCGAGAACTACCAGTGCGTGGTGCCCACCACCTGGAACGGCTCGCCACGCGACACCAAGGGTCAGATCGGCGCTTTCGAAGCTTCGCTGATGAACACGCCCATGGTCAACCCGGAGCAGCCGTTGGAAATTCTGCGCACGCTGCACAGCTTCGACCCCTGCCTGGCCTGCTCCACGCACGTGATGAGCGAAGACGGTCAGGAAATGGCCCGCGTCACGGTGAGGTGAGATGACCCCCTGCGCCGCTTCGCGTCTTCCCCTCAGGGAGACTACGCCCCGGGACCGGCAAAGCCGGATTCTCTGCGTGCGCTGGATCGGGGCACGCGGGCACGGCGCCCATCCCGGAAATGAAATGAACCCACACGAGGAGATAAACATGCAAGTGAAAAAAAACCTGCGCCAACTGGGCACAACCGCACTGCTGCTGGGCCTGACGGGCGCCGCGCAGGCCCACGATGGTCACGGCCCCCACGAGCTGTGGGACATGCTCACCCACGCCGTCGGCGTCGAGCAACTGCTCGCGCTGTTCGGAATCGGGCTGGGTGTGATGGCTGTGCGCCAGTGGCGCGCACGCCGGGGCCAGGCCGTGTCGAAGTGACCGTCGTTCCCCACTCGGAGCACATCATGTCCACTCTGTCTGCCCAAGAACTGGCCCAGCAGCGCCAGGCCGATGCCACCGGCATCGACAACAACGCCGTCTTGCTCGGCGATTCCATCAAGTCGGTCTACGTCTATGAAGCGCCGGTGCGCATCTGGCACTGGATCAACGCCGCAGCGATCACCGTGCTGGCCATTACCGGCTACTTCATCGGCGTGCCGCTGCCGACCATGCCGGGCGAGGCCAGCGACAACTACCTGATGGGCTACATCCGCTTCGCGCACTTCACCGCTGGGTACATCCTGGCCGTGGGCCTGCTCGGGCGCGCCTACTGGGCGATCGTCGGCAACCACCACGCTCGCGAACTGTTCTGGGTCCCGCTTTTCCAGAAAGCCTACTGGCGTGAGGTGATTCAAGTGCTGGCGTGGTACCTGTTTATCGCTCCCAAGCCCAACCAGTACGTGGGACACAACCCGCTGGCCAGGTTCGCCATGTTTACCCTGTATCTCGGCATTGGCCTGTTCATGATCGTCACCGGCTTTGCGTTGTACGGGGAAGGCACACAGCCGGGATCCTGGGCGCACACGCTGTTCACCACCTGGGTGATTCCGCTGTTCGGCCAGAGCCAGGATGTGCACACCTGGCACCGCTTGGGCATGTGGGGCATGGTCATCTTCATCATCTTCCACATCTACGCTGCGATCCGCGAGGACATCATGGGTCGCCAGAGTATCGTGAGCACGATGATCTCCGGCCACCGCACGTTCAAGGATTAACCCCCCGCGCCGCCTTCGGCGCCCTCCCCAAAGGGGCGTTATTGGCGGCCCGTCCTGAGCTTGTCGATGGACGGTTCCGCGGAACCCTGGGTTGAGGCATTTCGCTCCGAGTTTATTTTTATTGGTCGCGCAACGTTCATTCGATTTAGATGTCGCTCTCCGCTCATCCCCGCTGGCTCGCTGCTGCTTCGGTGCTTCCTCCGAAGGGGGTGCCGGTGCGCACGCCCATGCACCCGGGTCGGCTGCTGGCGCGCACCTGCCTGGCACCGCTCTCGCTCAACCAGAGCGAGGCGGCCCGGCTGCTTGGACTGTCGCGCCGCCGGCTGCACGAGTTGGTGCACGGTCAGCGCGCCATGTCGCCCGACACCGCCATCCGCTGTGCGCGGCAGTTCGGTATCGATACGGCCTTCTGGCTCGCACACCAGTCCGCCTGGGACAGCTTCCATGCCTGGAAGCGCCTGTATGCGGTGGCGCACAGATCCCCGAGCGGTGCCGCACCCTTTTCTTCTGATTCTCCCTGAGCGTTTATCGGGACCACCCCACATGAGCAGACATCCGTCCGAAACCACCTGTCACCCCAGGGGTGACAGCCCTGCCCAGCCGCCAGCGATCGTGGTGCTGGGCATTGGCAACCTGCTCTGGGCCGACGAGGGCTTTGGCGTGCGCTGCATTGAGACGCTGCAGCGCCGCTACGAGTTCGCCGGGCATGTGTCGCTCATCGACGGCGGCACGCAGGGGCTGTACCTGATCCAGCACGTGCAGGCGGCGGACTGTTTGTTGATCTTCGACGCCATCGACTACGGCCTGGAGCCCGGTACCCTGAAGCAGGTGCGCGACGACGCTGTGCCGCGCTTCATGGGCGCGAAAAAAATGAGCCTGCACCAGACCGGTTTTCAGGAAGTGCTTTCGCTGGCGCAGCTCACCGGCAAGTTCCCGTCCCAGATGTTGCTGATCGGCTGCCAGCCCCAGGAGTTGGAAGACTACGGCGGCAGCCTGCGCCCGGTGGTGAAGGCTGCGATGGAAGACGCGCTGGCCCTGGGTGTGGACCAGATCGCGCGCTGGGGTGGCGAGCCCGTGCCGCGCCGCACGCCGCTGGGCGAACGCGAAGCGGTCACCCTGGACGAGCTCGCGTTGGCCGCCTACGAGACGCAGCGTCCCGCGCCTGAGCAAGCCTGCCGTTCGGGTGACGAACGCTTTTTCCCCAAGGACCTCTGACATGTGCATCGGCATCCCCATGCAGGTCAGCGCCATCGAGCCCGGACACGCCTGGTGCGAAGGCCGTGGCGAGCGGCGCCGGGTGAACACCGCGCTGGTCGGTCCGTGTGAGCCCGGCGACTGGTTGCTGGTGTTCTTGGGTGACGCGCGCGAACACATCAGCACCGAGCGTGCCGCCGAAGTCAACGCGGCGCTGGACCTAGTGCAAGACGCCATGCAGGGCCGGAGAGCCCGTGGCGATGCCGGCTTTGAACTGCCTTCACAGATGACCACCGAAC
This sequence comes from Pseudomonadota bacterium, assembly GCA_040385465.1. Lineage (GTDB taxonomy): Bacteria > Pseudomonadota > Gammaproteobacteria > Burkholderiales > Burkholderiaceae_C > CANHBY01. Next base: position 22,478 of record JAZKHH010000130.1, read on the forward strand.
AACTCAGGCAGTTGTCCGGACAGACCTGACACCCACCCCCACACACAGGAGATGACATGAACACCGCCACCGACACCACCGGCCGGGCTTTTGCCCTGCCACTGCCCGACACCAACCCCGCGCCACCGCTGGTGATGCGCCTAGTGCGCGACTTCGATGCCGCCTGGGTGGACGAAACCAGCGTGGCCGCATGGAGCGCGGGCGGCGGCGACCGCTTGGTGCTGCTCGCGGGCGACCCGGTGCGGTTCCCCGAAGGCCAGGACGTGGCGGCCGTGCTGCCCGAACTGATGAAGGTTTTTCCAAACCGCTTTCAGGTGGCCGTGGTGCCGCGAGACAACGAGGACGCGTTGGCGCGCCGTTACGGCTCGCAGCGCTGGCCCACCCTGCTGTTCTTTCGCGACGGTCAGTACGTCACCGCCATCGCCGGCATGCAGGACTGGGACGTGTACCAAAGCGGTGTGGCCGCCGCGCTTGCCATGCCACCCTCACGCCCGCCCACCATCGGCATCCCCGTGGTGAGCCAGGGCAGCACCAGCAAAGACAGCGGCTGCCATTGAACCGACCGACACCGAGGACACCCCATGAAAGACTTCCCCATCCCCCTCGTGGCCATCGGCCCGGGCACCCAGCCCGAAGACGAAAAGCTGGACTATGTGCACATGCCCACAGACATGGGCACCTACCGCCCACCCGTGCTGCCCGAGCCCGAAGAGCTGGCCGGGCGCGAAGCCGCGCGCGCGGTGTTGGGTCAGGTGCTGGCGCTGCTGGACCGCACTGCGCAAGGTGGCCCGGGCGGCCAGGTGGCGCTGACCACGCTGCCTGCGCAGGACCTGCAGCTGATCAAGCAGATCATGGGTGAGGGCGAGGTCAGCGCCCTGGTGCGCGAAGAAGACGGCGCGCTGGAGGTGCGCATCCAGGAAGCGGTGCTGGCCGGCGTGTGGCGCCTCATCACGTTCCGCACCGTGGACGGCGAGCGCACCATGATTGACGACGTGATTGAGGTCAGCCCGGTGCCGGCGCTGCTGCGCGCCATGGCGGTGGACGACGTGTGGCCGCAGGACGCCATGCCGCATTGGGCTGGTCCGTTGCCACCCAACGTGCAGAACGCGCCCCTGCTGGTGGAAGAAATCCGCGACCAGGTGCTCGGCTGGAAACCCGGCCAGGTCTCGCACGTGGTCAACTTCACACTGCTGCCGGTCACGCCCGAAGACATCGGTTTCCTCGACCACCATCTCGGTACCGGCCGCGTGCTCATGCTCTCGCGCGGTTACGGCAACTGCCGCATCTCCAACACGCGCCTGCCCAACTGCTGGCGCGTGGTGTACTACAACTCGATGGACAAGGTGATCCTCAACACGGTCGAGGTGGTGGACATGCCCGAGGTAGCGATGGCCGCCCCCGAAGACCTGCGCGATTCGCACGAGCGGCTGCTCGATGTGATCACCTACCTGGAGTCGGTGTGACGTTTCCCGTCCACCCGGCGCACCATGAGCAATGACCATTTCGAAGGCTTTGAAGGCTCGTACCTGGGCAACCGCGATGTGCTGCGCCCCGGCTCGCGCCTCGAATGCAAAATCTGCTGGTGGGTCTACGACCCCGCCCTGGGCGATCCACAGTGGCAGATTCTGCCCGGCACACCGTTCGCGGATCTGCCTGCGCACTGGCGCTGCCCGAACTGCGACTGCGATGCCGAGCAGTTCCTGATGCTGGTGGATTGAGATGAACCCCCTGCGCCGCTGGGTTCAAAGACCCTCTCCCGCTGGAGGGAGATGGGGCTTGACTCCCTCGCCCCTCTGGGGAGAGGGTTGGGGTGAGGGGCCAGCCGCGCCAAACGCGTGTGTCGCAGGCAGTGCACCGCACGATAGAAAGAACCCATGAGCCCGCTCACCCTCATGGACACCCCCTCAGCGGCGCCCGCCCAACTGGCCGAACGCGTGCAGAGCCTTGTGAATTTCTACCGTCACGTTCAGACCGAGCGCATGCAGGGCATTCCTTTGCTGAACCCGGCGTTGCAGGTCGAGGCGGTGGGGTTCGAATGGGCGAATCCGGTCGAGTCAGGCGACCCACAGGTGGCCGAGGGTGTGCTGATCACCCCCTGGTTCATGAGCCTGCTGCGCCTGCCGTCGGTGAATGGGCCGCACGGCAACCGCGTGGGCCGCAAAGCCGTGCGCGACTTTGGCAGCGAACGATTTGAATTCATCGGTGGGCACGACCCTGCCATCGGCTACCACGAGACTTGCGCGCTGTTTTCCCCCATGAACGGCTTCACCAGCCAGGACCTGGCGCGCGAGACCGCACTGGCTTCGCTGGCCCTGGTCAGACCGGCACCCGTGCCTGAGCCGACCCGAGCGCCCGTGGCCGAGCCGCTGCCATCGCGGCGGGCCTTTTTCCTGGCCCGTCGGCCGGACACCGGGGCGACGTCGTGAACGCGCTCGGTCTGACCGGGTCAACCGGCCTGTCGCAGCTGGCCGGTGCCCTGCGCGTGGCACCCGGTGTGGCGACGCCCATGGCCCTGCAAAGCAGCCGCCAGGACTGGGCGCCGCGCCTGGCCCGGGCGCAGGCCGTGAACGCCGTGCCCGGCCTCATGGCCAGCCTGTTCAATCTCTGCGGCCACGCGCACCGCCTGTGCTCGCAGCTCGCCATCGAAGCGGCGGCGCCGGGTCTGCTCCCTGCGCCGCAACAGGTGGCTCAGCGCCTGCGCACCGAGACCGCGCAGGAACACATCCGCCGCATCGGGCTGGACTGGCCGCGCCTGCTGGCCAACGATGGCGATGAGTTGCTGGCAGCCCAGGCACAGGCCGCGCTCAGGGCCTGCCCACTGCTGGCCCCCGCTGCCAGCGCGCTGGCCGATCCCTGGCACGCCACGCTCGTCTGGTTGCAAGACCATCTGCTGCACCAGCCCGCCACCACCTGGCACGGCGCCTGGCAAACCAGCGGCGCCGACTGGTTGCTGGACTGGAGCCACCGCCACGACGGCTGGCTGGCCCCACTGCTCAGCGCCGCCCGCCAGATCGACGACGGCGTGCCGCTGGACCCAGCCAGCGCGCTGCGCGCCCATGCGGATGCCTCGGGCCAGCGCACCCTGGCCGCGGCGCTGGCCCTTGAGCCCGGCTTTGCCTTGCGCCCGCAGTGGCACGGCGCCTGCGCCCAAAGCGGCAGCTGGACCCGGTTGAACGATCCGACGCCATACCGACCCCTCACACCCTGGGCCTTGCTGGGCAGCCGCGTCGCCGAGCTGATCCGCCTGTGCCTGCCCGACGCAGCGGGCCAGAGCGGCGCGGGCTGGCTGTCCTTCGGCTCGCTGGCCACGGGGCCACGCCAGGGTCTGGCCTGGGTGGAAATGGCGCGTGGCCTGCTGGTGCACCAGGTCGAGGTCGACAGCACGGGGCGCGATGCGCGGGTGCTTGCCTGCCGCGTGCTCGCGCCGACCGAGTGGAATTTTCATCCGCAGGGTGTGGTGGCGCAGCGCATCGCCGCGCTGGACGCCGCCGAACCACCGGCCGCCGTGGAGCGCCGCGTGCGCCTGCTCATGGCGGCGTTCGACCCTTGCGTGCCGTTTGACGTGACGCACCCGGTGCGCGCCGGGCAGGAGCTGCCACATGCATGAGGCCAGCCTCGCCGGTGGCGTGTTGCAGCTGGTGGAAAGCACCGCCGCACGCGACGGTTTTTCCCGTCTGTTGTCGCTGCGGATCGAGGCCGGGCAGCTCGCGGGGGTGGATGTGCGCGCCCTGCGTTTTGCGCTGGATTGCTTGGCACCAGGAACCGTGCTCGAAGGCGCCCAGATCGACATCGAAGAACCACCCGGTCAGGCCTGGTGCCTGGGCTGTGCGCAGACGGTGGAGATCGCCCAGCGCGGCGACGCCTGTCCCCTTTGCGGTGGCTACCAGCTCCAGCCCACCGGCGGCATGGCCTTGCGTGTGCTGGACATGCAGGTGGAATGAAAACGGAACACACTGTGCCGCTTCACGACCGCCAGAAAACCCTTGGGGCAACGCAGACGGTCTGCGGCGCCTAGCATCACGATTGAACAGGAGACAGACTATGTGTGTTGTGTGTGGATGCAGTAACAACAGCCCGGCCCATGCCCGGCATGTTCAGACCCAGGCCGGCGACGCCAGCGTGGTGCAGGTGAACCCTGCCAACGGCGACCTGCACTTCGGTACCGGTGCGGCCCGCGTGTCGGTGCCCGGCATGAGCCAGGCGCGCGCCATCAAGCTGGAGACCGACATCCTGGGCGCCAACAACCGCGTGGCGGTGCAGAACCGGGCGCATTTCGAAGCGCACGGCGTGACCGCGCTCAACCTGGTGTCCAGCCCCGGTTCGGGCAAGACCACGCTGCTTTGCGCCACCATCGAAGCCTTGAAGGCCCGCTCGCCTGATCTGCACCTCGCCGTGATCGAAGGCGACCAGCAGACCAGTTTCGATGCCGACCGCATCCGCGCCACCGGCGCCCCCGCCATCCAGGTCAACACTGGTAAGGGTTGCCACCTCGACGCGCCCATGGTGTCGCAAGCTTTCGCGCAACTGCACAGCCACGATCACCATGGCCACGACCCTGCAAAAGAGCACTCGCACGATCACAACCACCACGACGAACACAGCCTGCTGTTCATCGAAAACGTGGGCAATCTGGTCTGCCCCGCCGTGTGGGACCTGGGGGAAGCCGCCAAGGTGGCCATTCTCTCGGTGACCGAGGGCGAGGACAAACCGCTCAAGTACCCCGACATGTTCGCCGCCTCTTCGCTCATGGTGCTCAACAAGATCGACCTGCTGGCGCACGTGAAGTTCGACGTCGCGCGCTGCATTGAGCTGGCGCGCCGCGTGAACCCGACGATCGAAGTCATCCAGCTCTCGGCCACTACCGGCGAAGGCATGGACGCCTGGCTGCACTGGCTGGACCACGCCATGGGCGCGCAGCATCACCACCACGACGAGCCAGCTTCCGAAGAAGCGGTTTTGCGCGAGCGCGTGCAGCGGCTCGAAGCAGAGCTGGCCCGCGCCAAAGCCGCGCTGCCCGCCGACGCCGCCGCCTGACGGACGGTTTGTCATGTCCACCACCGTGCTCGCTGTCGGCGCCTGGCTCAAGAATGCGGCCTGCCTGGTGCTGCGCGGGCAGGTGCACTGGTCGCCGGTGCATGGCGACCTGAGTGACCCGACCGCCTGCGCGGCGCTGGAGCAATCGGTGCAGGAGCTGCTGCAGCAGGCCGCTGCGGTCGGCGCGCCGGTGCAGGCCATCGCCCACGACCTGCATCCCGATTTTTTCAGCACCCAGCTGGCCATCGCCACCGCACACGCGCTCGGTGTGCCCGCCATGGGCGTGCAGCACCACCACGCGCACATCGCCGCCGTGGTGGCCGAGCACCGCATCGAAGGCCCGGTCATCGGCCTGGCGCTCGACGGCGTGGGCCTGGGCACAGACGGGCAGGCCTGGGGCGGAGAACTGTTGTGGGTGGACGGCGCACGGTGGCAACGCCTGGGCCACTTGATGCCGCTGGCTTTGCCGGGCAGCGACCGCGCCGCGCGCGAGCCCTGGCGCATGGCCGCGAGCGTGCTGCACGCGATGGGCGATGGCGATCAGATCACCCCACGCTTTGCACCGCAGGTCGGTGCGGCCGTGGCCGCCGGTGTGCAGCAGATGCTGGTGCGCGGCCTGAACTGCCCGGCCACCAGCAGCGCCGGGCGCTGGTTCGACGCGGCCGCCGCTGCGCTGGGTCTGAGCGTTCGCCAAACCGATGAAGCACAGGCCGCCATTGCGCTGGAAGCCGCCGCCGCGCGCTGGCTTGCGCAAACCCCACACACCACAGCCCTGCCCGGCGCGGTCATCGACGCGCTGAACCGCCTGGACCTGCGCGGCCTCATGCCCGCGCTGTTCGAAGCCACCGCCGATGGCGTGGACGCCACCGCTGCGGGCTTTCACCTCGCGCTGGCCGACGCCCTGGCCGACTGGGCCACGCGGGCCGCCAACGAACGCGGCTGTCGCAGTGTGTGCCTCGGTGGCGGCTGCTTTTTCAACCGCGTGCTGCGCGAGCGCCTCACGCAGCGCCTGCAGGCCACTGGGCTGCGCGTGCACCGCCCGCTGGACAAGGGCTGCGGCGACGCCGGTCTGGCGCTGGGCCAGGCCTGGGTCGCGGCGCAACAAATGGCGACGACGCCGCAGAACATCTCGACAAAGGAAGCCGAATCATGTGCCTAGCCATTCCCGCCCAACTGGTCGAGTTGCGCCCCAACGACCAGGCCGTGGTCAACCTCGGGGGCATCCGCAAAGAAATTTCCATTGCCCTGGTGGCCGATGTGCAAGTGGGCGACTACGTGATCGTGCACGTCGGCCACGCCATTGGGGTGATCGACCCGGAGGAGGCGCGAAGCACGCTGGCGCTGTTCGCCGAAATCGCGCAGTTCGCGTCTGATCCCACACCTGTGACACCCGCATGAAATACATCGACGAATTTCGCGACGGCGAGCTCGCCCGCCAGATTGGCGCGCGCATCGCCGCCGAAGCCCATCCCGAGCGCAGCTACAGCTTCATGGAGTTTTGTGGTGGTCACACCCACGCTATTCAGCGCTACGGTGTGCTTGAGTTGCTGCCGCCCAACGTGCGCATGATCCACGGCCCGGGCTGCCCGGTCTGCGTGCTGCCCATCGGCCGCATCGACCTGGCGATCCGCCTCGCACTGGAACGCGATGCCATCGTCTGCACCTACGGCGACACCATGCGCGTGCCGGCGTCGGACAGCCTGTCATTGATCAGGGCCAAGGCACGCGGCGGCGACATCCGCATGATCTATTCCGCCGCCGACGCCATGGCCATCGCGCGGGCCAACCCGCAGCGCGAGGTGGTGTTCTTCGCCATCGGTTTCGAAACCACCACGCCGCCCACGGCGCTCGCCATTCGCGACGCGGCGCGCGAGGGCCTGGCCAACCTCAGTGTGCTGTGCTGCCACGTGCTCACGCCCTCGGCCATCACCCACATCCTCGAATCGCCCGAAGTGCGCCAACTCGGTACCGTGCCCATCGACGGCTTCATCGGCCCGGCACACGTGAGCATCGTCATCGGCTCCGCGCCCTACGACCACTTTGCCGAGGAGTACCGCAAACCGGTGGTGATCGCCGGCTTTGAGCCGCTGGACGTGATGCAGGCTGTCCTGATGCTGGTGCGTCAGGTCAACGAAGGCCGCGCCCACGTGGAAAACGAATTCACCCGTGCCGTCACGCCCGAGGGCAACCAGAAGGCCCAAGCCCTGGTGTCCGAGGTGTTCGAGCTGCGGCCGAGCTTCGAGTGGCGCGGCCTGGGCGAGGTGCCCTACAGCGCGCTCAAGATCCGTGAAGCCTTTGCCGCCTTTGACGCCGAGCGCCGTTTCGACCTCAGCTACACGACCGTGGCCGACAACAAGGCCTGCGAGTGCGGCGCCATTCTGCGCGGCGTGAAGAAGCCGACCGACTGCAAGATCTTCGGCACCGTCTGCACGCCGGAAAACCCGGTCGGCTCCTGCATGGTGTCGAGCGAAGGCGCCTGCGCCGCGCACTACACCTACGGCCGTTTTCGCGACATCCCCATTGTCCCTGCCACCACCCCTGCCATCGCAGTGACCATCGCATGAGGGCCGACAGCGACCCATCCGCCGCTGGCGAGGCGCCCGCACCCAAGCCGGTGAAAAAGAACTACATCCGTCCGCTGGACATCAAACACGGCCGCATCGACATGGGCCACGGCGCGGGCGGCAAGGCCGCGGCGCAGCTGATCGAGGAGCTGTTCCTCGCCGCCTTCGACAATGAGTTCCTGCGCCAGGGCGACGACGCTGCGGTGCTGGCGCTGCCTGCGTTCGACCCGGCTCACGGTCGCCTTGTCATGGCGACCGACGGGCATGTGATCTCTCCGCTGTTTTTTCCCGGCGGCGACATCGGCTGCCTGTCGGTGCACGGCACGGTGAACGACGTGGCGATGATGGGCGCGCAGCCGCTGTACCTGAGCGCGAGCTTCATCATCGAAGAAGGCTTCCCGCTGATCGAGCTGCAGCGCATCGTCAAGTCCATGGCGGCTGCGGCGCGCCAGGCCGGTGTGCCGGTGGTGACCGGCGACACCAAGGTGGTGGAGCGGGGCAAGGGCGACGGCGTGTTCATCAGCACCACCGGCGTGGGCGTGCTGCCGCCGGGCGTGCAAATCAGCGGGCGCCATGCGCGCCCCGGCGACGTGCTGCTGCTCTCCGGCAGCATCGGCGACCACGGCGTGGCGGTGCTGTCGCAGCGCGAGTCGCTGGCCTTCGAGACCACGATCCAGAGCGACACCGCCGCGCTGCACACCCTGGTGGCGGCCTTGCTGGCGGCCGCGCCCGGCGCGGTGCGCGTGCTGCGCGACCCCACGCGCGGCGGCCTGGCCACCACGCTCAACGAGATCGCGCGCCAGTCGGGCGTGGGCATGCTGCTGCAGGAGGCCGCCATTCCGGTGCGCGCGCAGGTGGACGCCGCCTGCGAGCTGCTCGGGCTCGATCCCCTGTACGTGGCCAACGAGGGCAAGCTGGTCGCGGTGTGTGCACCGGAGGCGGCCGACGCGGTGCTGGCCGCGATGCGCGCGCACCCGCTGGGCACCGATGCCGCGCGCATCGGCGCGGTGACGGCCGACCCGCACCACTTTGTGCAGATGGCCACGCGCTTCGGCGGCCGCCGCGTGGTGGACTGGCTCAGCGGCGAGCAGCTCCCACGCATTTGCTGACGCGGCACCCCACACCGGAGGAACGCATGCCCGACCCCGTGTTCCAGAAAACCGAGCGCGGCCGCGCTGAGATCGCGCAGCGCTCGGCCGGCCTGCAGGCGGCGGCGCGCTCGGTGCTGATCATGGTGAACAGCCAGGACACGGTGGCGGCGCTGGCCGCGCGCGGCCTGCCCGATATGCGCGAACACCTGCGCCAGCTGCTCGCGCTCGGCCTGATCGAGGTGGTGGCGCCGACGCCTCCTCCCCCCCCACCGCCTCCCCCCGCGGTGGCACCGCCGCCGCCCGCGCCACCCGTGCCCGAACTCGACGCGCTGCGCCGCCAGGTGCTGGCCCGCCTGAAGCCTCACTTCGGCCCCGACACCGGCACCGTCGCCCAGGCCCTGCGCGCCGCGCGCACGGCGGCCGAGTTCAACCAGGCACTCGACGACATCGAATCCAAGCTCGCCATCTACATGGGCCGCAAGCAGGCCGCACGCGAACTGCAGGGGCTTCGGCCGCCACCGTGAACACCGTGTCCCAGGGCCTTCGCATCCTGCTGCTGTGCCACAGCTTCAACAGCCTGGCGCAGCGGCTGTTCGCCGAGCTGCGCGCGCGCGGCCACACGGTGAGCGTGGAGCTCGACATCAACGACCGCGTGACCGAGGAAGCGGTCGCGCTGTTCCGGCCCGACCTGCTGCTCGCGCCCTTCCTCAAGCGCCGCATCCCGGCCACGGTGTGGCAGCGCCTGCCCTGCCTGGTGGTGCACCCCGGCCCGCCGGGCGACCAGGGCCCCTCGGCGCTGGACTGGGCCGTGCTGCAAGGCGAAAGCACCTGGGGCGTGACCGTGCTGCAGGCCACCGGCGACTTCGATGCCGGCCCGGTGTGGGCGCATGCGGCCTTCCCCATGCGCCCGGCCAGCAAGGGCAGCCTGTACCGCGGCGAGGTCACGCAGGCCGCGCTGCAGGCCACGCTGCAAGCGGTGCAGCGCTTCGCGCAGGGTGATCGCGAAGCCGGCCCGCCGCCCCCCGCGCGCTGGCGGCCCGCCATGCGCCAGGACGAGCGCGCCATCGACTGGGCAAGCCACAGCACGGCCGAGGTGCTGGCGCGGCTGCGCTGCGCCGACGGCCAGCCCGGCGTGCTCGATGCGCTGTGGGGCCAGGCCTGCCACCTGATGGACGGCCACGCCGCCAGCGCCGCGCTGATGGCCGGGTTTGCCGGTGCCGAACCGGGCCGGGTGCTGGCGGTGCGCGATGGCGCGCTGCTGCGCCGCACGCGCGACGGCGGCGTGTGGATCGGCCACGTGCGGCGCACCGCGGCGCTCGAAGCCGACCCGAGCCGGGTCGGCTTCAAGCAGGTGGCGGCCCAGGCCTTCGCCGCCCAAGCCGCCGCGCTGCCCGACAACCCCGCGCCGCTGGATCGGCCCGAGGACGAGTGGGGCGAGCTGCGCTACACCGAACACGGCCCCGAGGGCGCGCGCGTGGGCTGCCTGGCGTTCGACTTCTACAACGGCGCCATGTCCACCGACCGCTGCGAGCGCCTGCGCGCCGCCCTGCTGGCGGTGCGCGAGCGGCCGACCCGGGTGCTGTTGCTGCTCGGTGGCGCGGACTTCTTCAGCAACGGCATCGACCTCAACAGCATCGAGGCCGCGGCCCACCGGCCGGGCGACAGCGCGGCCGACGCCTCGTGGCGCAACATCCAGGCCATGAACGACGCCGCCCTGGCCGTGCTGGAAACCACCGACCGGCTCACCGTGAGCGTGCTGCGCGGCAACGCTGGCGCCGGTGGCGCATTCCTCGCGCTCGCGGCCGACGCGATGTGGGCGCACGCGGGCGTGGTGCTCAACCCGCACTACAAGAACATGGGCAACCTGTACGGCTCCGAGTACTGGACCTACCTGCTGCCGCGCCGCCTGGGCGAGGCCGGCGCGAAGGCGCTGATGGCGCAGCGCCTGCCGCTGCTGGCCGGCGAGGCCGCGCGCATGGGCTTGATCGACCTTTGCGACGACCAGGCGCGCGCGGGCTTCGAAGCGCGCTGCTTACAACGCGCACTGGCGCTTGCAGCCTCCTACAATCTGCCTGAGAGGCTGGCGGCCAAGCAGGCCACGCGCGAGCGCGACGAAGCCCACCGCCCGCTGGCCCACCACCGAGAACAGGAACTGGCGCGCATGCACCGCAACTTCTACGGCTTCGATCCCAGCTACCACGTGGCGCGCCACCATTTCGTGCACAAGCAGCCGCACGCCTGGACGCCGCGACACCTGGCCACGCACCGTTGAAATCCCATTTGTCCCCCGACGCCCTGCCCACCGTGCTGGTGGTGGATGACGAGGTGCGGTCGCAGGACGCGATGCGCCGCACGCTCGACGAGGATTTCACCGTGTTCACCGCCAGCAGCGCCGACGAGGCGCGCGGCCTCCTGCAGCGCCAGCCGGTGAGCGTGATCCTGTGCGACCAGCGCATGCCCGGCATGACCGGCGTGAGCTTCCTCAAGGAAGTGCGCGAACAGTGGCCCGACGCGGTGCGCATCGTGATCTCGGGCTACACCGACAGCGAAGACATCATTGCCGGCATCAACGAGGCCGGCATCTACCAGTACATCCTCAAGCCCTGGGCGCCCGACCATCTGCTGGACTCGGTGCGCAACGCGGTGGAGGCGCAGGCCCTGCAGCGCCAGACCAGCCGGCTCGACCTGGAGCTGCGCACCAGCACCGGCGTGCTGCGCCAGCGCACCGCCCGCCAGATCGACCGCGCGCGCGCCAGCTTCGGCTTCGACCACATCGTGCGCGCGCCCGGCAGCCCGATCGACGCGGTCTGCGCCATGGCGCACCGGGTGGCGCGCTACGACCTCTCGGTGCTGGTGCTGGGCGAGTCCGGCACCGGCAAGGAACTGATGGCGCGCGCGATCCACTACGCCTCGCCGCGCCTGAGCGGCCCCTTCGTGGTGGAGAACTGCGCCGCCATTCCAGACACGCTGCTGGAGTCCGAGCTGTTCGGCCACAAGCGCGGCGCCTTCACCGGCGCCTACGAAGACCACCCCGGCCTGTTCCAGCGCGCGCACCGCGGCACGGTGTTCCTCGACGAGATCGGCGAGACCTCGCAGGCCTTTCAGGTCAAGCTGCTGCGTGTGCTGCAAGAGGGCGAGGTGCGGCCGGTGGGCGGCGTTCGGCCGGAGCCGGTGGACGTGCGCGTGATCGCCGCCACCCACCGCCAGCTCGAGCAGCGCGTGCGCGACGGCCTGTTCCGCGAAGACCTGTACTACCGCATCGCCGGCATCACCATCACCGTGCCGCCCCTGCGCGAGCGCGTGGCCGACATCGCGCCCATCGCGCGCCAGTTGGTGCAGGACGTGGCCAGCGAACTCGGCCACCCCGGTGCGACGCTGCCCGACGACACGCTCGCCTGCCTCGTGAGCTACCCCTGGCCGGGCAACATCCGCGAGCTGCGCAACGAAATCGCCCGCGCGCTGGCCTTGCAGGACGGTCCCGAGCTGCAGGCCGCGTCGTTTTCCAGCCGCGTGCTGCAAGGCCACGGCCAGGGCAGCGGCGATCTGCAGGCCGCCCTGCCCGCCCACGGTACACTTGCGCAGCGGCTGGATGTGATCGAGGCCATGGTGCTGCGCGAGACGCTGCAGCGCCAGCGCTGGAACAAGACGCGGGTGGCGCAGGAACTGGGCCTGTCTCGCGTCGGCCTGCGCGGCAAAATGCAACGTCTCGGCCTGGAGAAATGACATGCCCTTGAACGTGTTGTGGTTGCAGAGCGGCGGTTGCGGCGGCTGCAGCATGTCGCTGCTTTGCGCGGACACGCCCGATTTCCAAGGCCACCTGCGCGACGCCGGCATCCACCTGCTGTGGCACCCCTCGCTGTCGATGGAGAGCGGCGACGAGTTGCTGGACCTGCTCAATGCCGTGCTGGAGGGCCGCCTCCGGCTCGACGCCCTGTGCGTGGAAGGTTCGCTGCTGCGCGGGCCGAACGGCACCGGCCGTTTTCACATGCTGGCCGGCACCCAACTGCCCATGATCGAGTGGGTGCGCCGGCTCAGTGCGCGCGCACGGCACGTGGTGGCGGTGGGCAGCTGCGCGGCCTGGGGTGGCATCACCGCCGGGGGTGACAACCCCACCGATGCCTGCGGCCTGCAGTACCAGGACGACGAGCCCGGCGGCCTGCTGGGCGCGCCCTTCCGGTCCAGCAACGGCCTGCCGGTCATCAACGTCGCCGGCTGCCCGACGCACCCGAGCTGGGTGATCGACACGCTGATGGCACTGGCCGCGGACACCTTTGCCGCCAGCGATCTCGACCCGCTGAACCGGCCGCGTTTCTACGCCGACCAGCTGGTGCACCACGGCTGCACGCGCAACGAGTATTACGAGTTCAAGGCCAGCGCCGAGAAACCGTCGGACCTGGGCTGCATGATGGAGCACATGGGTTGCAAGGGCACCCAGGTGCATGCGGACTGCAACACCCGCCTTTGGAACGGCGAGGGCTCCTGCACGCGAGGTGGCTACGCCTGCATCGCCTGCACCGAGCCCGGCTTCCAGGAGCCCGGCCACCCGTTCCACCAGACGCCCAAGCTCGCGGGCATCCCCATCGGCCTGCCGACCGATATGCCCAAGGCCTGGTTCGTCGCGCTGGCCTCCCTGTCCAAGAGCGCGACGCCCAAACGGGTCAAACAGAACGCGGTGTCCGACCACCTGGTGGTCAAACCCGCCGTTCGCAAAACCCCCCTCAAATGAGCCGCCTACTTGTCGGTCCGTTCAACCGTGTCGAGGGCGACCTGGAGGTGCAGCTCGACGTGCAGGATGGCCGCGTGGCCTCGGCGCAGGTTAATGCCACCATGTACCGCGGTTTCGAGCAGATCCTGCAGGGCAAGGCGCCGCACGATGCGCTGGTCTACGTGCCGCGCATCTGCGGCATCTGCTCGGTGTCGCAGTCGGTGGCGTCGGCGCGCGCGCTAGCCCACCTCGGCGGCATTGAGATGCCGGCCAACGGCCAGCACGCGACCAACGTGATCCTGGCCACGGAAAACCTGGCCGACCACCTCACGCACTTCTACCTGTTCTTCATGCCGGACTTCACGCGCCCGGTGTACGCGGCCCATGCCTGGCACGCCGAGGCGGTGCGCCGCTTCGCGCCGAACCACGGCGAGCAGGTGCGCGCGGCCACGGCGGCGCGCCAGCGCTGGCTCACCCTCATGGGCACGCTGGGCGGCAAGTGGCCGCACACGCAGTCCATCGAGCCGGGCGGCTCCACGCGGCCGATCGACGCGGCCGAGCGCGTGCGCCTGCTCGCGCGCGTGCGCGAGTTCCGATCGTTCTTGGAGCGCCAGCTGTTCGGCGCACCGCTGGAGGCCATCATCGGCATCGAGAGCGAGGACGCGTTGTGGGACTGGCATGCGCGGGACCCGCTGGGGGGTGACCTGCGCATCTTCCTCACCCTGATGCGCGACCTGCATTTGCAGGCCCTGGGCCCCGGCCCGGGCCGTTACCTGAGCTACGGCGCCTATGCTCAGCCCGAAGGCGGCTTCGCCCTGCCCGGCGGGCTGTGGCGCGCCGATGCGGCGCGGCTGGACGCGGTGGACGCGGTCGCGATCACCGAAGACGCCACCCACGCATGGCTGGCTGACGCCGGTGGCCCCTTGCACCCGCTGGTGGGCCAGACCCGACCCGACCCCGACAAGGCGCGCGGCTACACCTGGAACAAGGCGCCGCGGCTGGCCGGCGAGGTGGTCGAGACCGGTGCCATCGCACGCCAGCTCGCGGCCGGCCACCCGCTGGTGCGCGATGCGGTGGCGCGGCACGGCGGCACGGTCTACACGCGCGTGCTGGCGCGCCTGCTCGAACTTGCGCGCGTGGTGCCGCTGATGGAAGACTGGCTGCGCGCGCTGCGGCCCACCGAGCCCTTCTGCGTGCCGTCCGACCTGCCCGCCGAAGGCAGCGGCATCGGCCTGTCGGAAGCGGCGCGCGGCAGCCTGGGGCACTGGGTCGTGGTGCAGCGCGGGCGCATCGCCAACTACCAGATCGTCGCGCCCACGAGCTGGAACTTCTCGCCGCGCGACGCCGCCGGCACGCCCGGCGCGCTGGAGCAGGCCCTGGTCGGCGCACCGGTGCGTGAGGGCGAGAAGACGCCGGTGGCCGTGCAGCACATCGTGCGCTCGTTCGACCCTTGCATGGTCTGCACGGTGCACTGATGGGCATGGCCCCCCCTCTGCGCCGCTTCGCGGCTTCCCCCCTCTCTGGCGCGCCTTCGGCGCTTGGAGGGGGGATGGCATCTTGGGCCGTCTTGCCCCCTCTCTCTCTGGGAGAGGGTTGGGGTGAGGGCCGCGCTGGAGTGTCCAGATGAACGAAAAGCACTCCCGTATCCCCCTGCCCGCCGCGCCCATGGAGGGTGTGGACGAGTCCACCTGGATGGACGTCATCCAGAAGATGGACGAGGTCTACACCCGGCTGATCGACGACGAGGTGGAGCTGGAGAAAAAGAACGCCGAGCTGGAGCAGTCGCAGCAGTTCATTTTCAGCGTGCTGACCTCGATGTCGGACGTGCTGGTTGTGTGCGACGCGAACGGCCTGATCGAGCAGGCCAACGCCGCGCTGTGCGAGCTGGCCGGACGGCCCGAGGACCAGTTGCGCGGCACGCAGCTGTACGCGCTGCTGGCCGACGCGTCCAGCGTGGCACTGGCGCGCGCGGCCATGGATAAGGCCGACGCGCCGCGCGCGGGCGAGGCGATCGAACTCAACCTGCTGGACCGGCAGGGCCAGGCGGTGTCGGTGGACGCCAACTGCACGCCGCGCATCGGCGGCAACGGGCGGCGCGTGGGCACGGTCTGGGTCGGGCGGCCCACGGCCGAGCTCAAGCGCGCGTACCACGAGATGCGCGCCGCCCACGAGGCCCTGAAGCGCACCCAGCAGCAGCTGCTGCATTCGGAAAAGATGGCCTCGCTGGGCCAGCTCGTGGCCGGCGTGGCGCACGAACTCAACAACCCGATCAGCTTCGTGCTGGGCAACGTGCATGCGCTGCGCAAGTACTGCGACCGGCTACAGACCTACATAACCGCCGTGCACGCGCACGCGCACGCGCACGAGCCCGAGCCGGTGCTGCAGGCGCTGCGCCAGATGCTGCGCATCGAACACCTCATGGGCGACCTGCCGTCGCTGATCGAGGGCACGCTCGAAGGCGCGCAGCGCACCGCCGACATCGTGCACGGGCTCAAGCGCTTCTCCGCCATGGACCCGGAGGAACGCAAGCCGGTCAACCTGATCGAGGTGATCGAGCGAGCGATCCACTGGGTGCAAAAAGGCCGCGCCACGCCGGTGGAGGTGCGCTGGCAGCCGGGCGGGCAGTGCATGGTGATGGGCAGCGCGGGCCAGTTGCAGCAGGTGATGATGAACCTGCTGCAGAACGGCTTCGACGCGGTGGGCCACAGCCCCTCGCCCCGCGTCTGGGTGTCGGTGGAGGTCGCCGACGGCCAGGTGCGCGTGGCGCTGCGCGACAACGGCCCGGGCATTGCACCCGAGCACCTGCTGCGCATCTTCGACCCCTTCTTCACCACCAAGCCGGTGGGCAAGGGCACGGGCCTGGGGCTGTCGATCAGCTACGGCATCGTCGAGCAGCATGGCGGGCGACTGAGCGCGCGCAACGCCGCCGGGGGCGGGGCCGAGTTCCTGCTGGAACTGCCTCAGGCGTAGCTGGCGGCCATGGTGTCCAGCGACACCGCCTTCATCCGGCCCGCCTGTCCCGCGCTGCCGAAGGCCTCGAAGCGCTGCTGGCAGATCGCGCGCGCGGCCTTCCTGGCCGCCATCAGCGCCTTGCGCGGGTCGAACTCGCTGCGCTCCCGGGCGAAGGTCTGGCGCATGGCGCCGGTCATGGCCAGGCGGATGTCGGTGTCGATGTTCACCTTGCGCACGCCGTTGCGGATGCCGCGGCGGATTTCCTCCACCGGCACGCCGTAGGTTTCCTTGATGTCGCCGCCGTGCTCGCGGATGATGGCCAGCCATTCCTGCGGCACGCTGGAGCTGCCGTGCATCACCAG
>JAZKHH010000131.1:0-29265 GCA_040385465.1 Pseudomonadota bacterium
CGTCGCCTTGCATTCGACCCCTTCCCGGGGCTGCGCGACCCCTGCCTAAGTTCATAACACCCTCTAAACGCCGTGGTGTGAACTGCGTGCGGCCTGGCGGGCACGGCGTTGCCGCCGCAGCGCCCAAGGCAAGCCCAACAAGGCCGCGGCCATCAAGCCCCAGGTTTGCGGCTCGGGCACAGGGCTCACGCTGGTCACGTTGGCAAACCGCTCACCGAGCAAGGCATGGGCCACGCCGGTCGGGTGCACATCGTCAAAGAACAGGTAGCCGGCACAGTTCGAGGCCAAGGCGGCCAACCCGCCGGACAAGCAGCTCTGCGTCACGTTGGTGAAGGGCCCGCCGGGCTGCGCCACGGTCTGCTGGAGGAAAGCGGCCGTGTCGAAGCCCATCACCTGCAGATTGGGAATCGCATCGGCCTGGGCGATGACCGCGCTCAAACTCCGGTTGTAGGCATGGCTCAAGGCAGTGGCATTGGCCGAGAAGCTGGCGCCGCTCGACCGCGCCAAGGGTGTCAAGCCCAGATCGGGCAGCGAGGGCACCAGGACGTTCGTTGCCCCCAGCGCCACCAGGTCTTGCAGGTCGGTGGCGATGTTGGCAACCGTTCGGGCGACCAGGCCGTTGAAGTCGACGTTCACGCCAGCCTGCGCTTGGGCAAAGCCTAAGAAGAAATCATTGGCACCGCCCCACAGCAAGTGCAGGGTGTGGGGGTTGCTGGGCTGAGCGCCACTGGCTTGGTAGCGGTCGATCTGCTCCGCCATGCCGGTTTGCGACACCGCTGGGAACAGCACGGGAAGCCCCGCAGGCCGGTTGACCAGCGCGTTGAAATTGCCATGGCCGCTCAACGCACCGCCAACAGCAAAATTGTTGCCCCCCGGCACGCCCGACCAACCCAGCACGGTGGGCGACCCGATGCGGTCTGCCAGCACCTCCGCAGCCGTCGGGCCGTTGGTGAAACGTCCGGCGTATGGAAACGGCGAAGGCGGAAAGAACGACGTGCCGTCGCCCAGGGAAGTCAATGAGGCCGCATTGCCAGGGTCTGACAGGCTGTCGCCGATGACCACCAGCGAGGTGTACGGCATGGCCGAAACACTCACGGACACGCAGACCAGGGCAGCGGCGCCCACCACTTTCGATGTGAACTTCATGCGGTTCTCCCCTTGTTGTGATGACCACTCCGTACTGCACACGTTGCTGGGCCTGAGCTCAGGCGGGTTCGTGCGGGTGACTGCAGGCGACAGAGCAAACAGCGTGCTCGCCAACCCCTCACTGGGCGTCAACGTCTGACGCCGTTCCAAGTTGTCCACCTGGGTTCTTCTGCTGTGGATCGACACCGACCGGCGGTGCCGATCCAGGGACCGACTCACGCCACGGCGTCGGCGCTTTGCCGCTGCAAGATGGCCACCATCCGGGCGATCGTGCCGCGCAACTCGCGGCGGTCGGTGATCATGTCCACCGCCCCGGTCTGCAACAAGAACTCGGCCCGCTGGAAGCCTTCGGGCAAGGTTTCCCTCACCGTGTTTTCGATCACCCGGGGACCCGCAAAGCCAATCAAGGCGCGTGGCTCAGCGATCACCACATCGCCCATGAAGGCGAAGCCGGCCGACACCCCGCCCATGGTCGGGTCGGCGAGGACACTGATGTAGGGCAGCCGGGCTTTGGCCAGGCGGGTCAGCGCCGCGTTCGTCTTGGCCATCTGCATGAGGCTCAACAGCCCTTCTTGCATGCGCGCGCCCCCGGTGGAGGTGAAGCTGACGAACGGCGTTTTTTGCTCGATCGCGGTCTCCACGCCACGCACGAAACGCTCACCAACCACCGAGCCCATGGAGCCGCCCATGAAGTCGAATTCAAAGCAGGCTGCCACCAGAGAGATGCTGTGCACGGCACCGCCCATCACCACCAGGGCGTCGGTCTCGCCGGTGTTTTCCATGGCCTCCTTGAGGCGCTCGGGGTATTTCTTGCTGTCCTTGAACTTCAAGGCGTCGACTGGCAATACCTCCTGGCCAATTTCGAAACGCCCCTCGGCGTCCAGGAAGGCATCGAGCCGGGCCCGGGCGCCGATGCGGTGGTGGTGGCTGCACTTCGGGCAGACGTTGGCGTTTTGCTCGAGGTCGGTCTTGTAGAGCACCGTCTCGCACGCCGGGCACTTGCTCCACAGGCCCTCGGGCACCGTGCGCCGGTCGGTGCGGTCACTTTGCTGCATTTTGGGCGGCAGCAGTTTCTCCAGCCAACTCATGGGAACCATCCTTTCAATGACGACTGACTCATTTGTTCGTTCGTTCCGACAGCCGCCCGCTCACCAACTGGGCAGCGAAGGCTCACGCCGCATCCAGGGCCTGCCGGATGTCGCGGATGAACGCGCCCGCGGCCTGAGCCACCTGATCGCGGGGCTGGCTTTCCAGGCACTGTACCAAGGCCGTGCCGATCACCACCGCATCGGCCACCGCGGCCACCGCCCGCGCGGTTTGGGCATCGCGGATGCCGAAGCCTACACCCACAGGCACCTTCACATGCTGGCGGATGCGAGGGATCATGTCGGCCACGGCGGTGATGTCGAAGTGGGCCGCGCCGGTCACACCCCGCAAGGCCACGTAATAGACATAGCCACGGGCAATGCGGCCCAGGGTCTGCATGCGCGTTTCGCTGGACGTGGGGGCCAGCAGGAAGATCGGGTCCAGCCCCTCGGCCTGCAGGCAGCGGGCAAAGTCTTCGCATTCCTCGGGCGGGTAATCCACCACCAGCACCCCATCGACACCCGCCGCTTTGGCCTCGGCCACGAACCGGTCGACGCCATGGTGCTCGATCGGGTTGGCGTAACCCATCAATACCACCGGGGTGTCGGCATGGGTGCGGCGGAAGTCGGCCACGATGGACAGCACCTGCGCCAGCCCCGTGCCTTGCGCCAGGGCCCGCTCAGCGGCCCGTTGGATCACCGGCCCATCGGCCATCGGGTCGGAGAACGGCACCCCCAGCTCGATGACGTCGGCGCCCGCGTCGGCCATCGCGCGCAGGATTTCGACGCTGGCCAGGATGTCAGGATCGCCGGCGGCCACGTAAGGAATCAGCGCTTTGCGGCCCTGCTGCTGCAGCCGCTCGAAGGTGGCGTGGATGCGGCTCATGCGGGGTCCTTGGTGGCGACGGTGGACACCGGCGCGGCCATGGTGTGCACCAGGCTGCCCTTGACGCTTTGGCCCCGGCAAGACGGCCGGCAGAAAAACTCAGCCCCCGACAAATCAGCCACGGTGCCGATGTCTTTGTCGCCCCGCCCCGACAGGTTCACCAGCAGGTGCTGATCGGCGCGCATCTGCGGGGCCATCTTCATCGCATGGGCCAGCGCATGGGCCGACTCGAGCGCCGGGATGATGCCCTCGGTGCGGCACAGCACGTGGAACGCACTCATTGCTTCCGCATCGGTGATGCCGACGTACTCGGCACGGCCCAGGTCCTTGAGGTAGGCGTGCTCGGGACCGACCCCGGGGTAGTCGAGGCCGGCGGAGACGGAATGGGTCTCGGTGATCTGGCCCTGCGCGTTTTGCAGCAGGTAGGTGCGGTTGCCGTGCAGCACGCCCGGCGAGCCGGCGGAGAGGCTGGCGGCGTGGCGGTTGGTGTCCAGGCCTTCACCGGCGGCTTCCACGCCGATCAGGCGGGTCTGCTCGTGAGCGATGTAGGGGTAGAAGATGCCCATGGCGTTGCTGCCACCGCCCACGCAGGCGATCACCGCGTCGGGCTGGCGGCCGATGAATTCGGGCATCTGCACCAGGCACTCGTCGCCGATCACCCGCTGGAAATCGCGCACCATCATTGGATACGGGTGGGGGCCGGCCACGGTGCCGATGATGTAGAAGGTGTTGTCGACGTGGGTGACCCAGTCGCGCAGGGCCTCGTTGAGGGCGTCCTTCAAGGTCTTCGAGCCGCTCGCCACCGGCACCACGCGGGCGCCCAGCAAGTGCATGCGGTAGACGTTGGGCGACTGGCGCTTGACGTCTTCGCTGCCCATGTAGACGACGCATTCGAGGCCGTAGCGCGCGCAGATGGTGGCCGTGGCCACGCCATGCTGGCCGGCACCGGTTTCAGCGATCACCCGCGGCTTGCCCATGCGGCGCGCCAGCATGGCCTGGCCGATGGTGTTGTTGACCTTGTGCGCGCCGGTGTGGTTGAGGTCTTCGCGCTTGAGGTAGATCTGTGCGCCACCGAGCTCGCTGCTCAGGCGGCGGGCATGGTAGATCGGGCTGGGGCGGCCGACGAAATGGGCCAGCTCGGAGCGGAATTCGGCCATGAAGGCCGGGTCTTGCTGGGCCTCGGCATAGGCGGCTTTGAGCTCATCGAGGGCATGGATGAGGGTTTCGGACACGAAGGTCCCGCCATAGGGGCCGAAATGGCCTCGGGCATCGGGTTGCTGGTAATCGAACATGGTGTGCGGCTTCTTCTTCAGGTCGGCAAGGGGGCCCGGCGGGCGTCGGCATCGCGCACCGCCTGGCAAAAACGTCGAATGGCCTGGGCATCCTTGATGCCTTTGGCCCGCTCGACGCCGGAGCTCACGTCAACGGCCCAGGGCCGTACCTGAAGAATGCCGTCGGCCACATTTTCGGCATGCAAGCCACCAGACAAAACGAGCGGACGGGGCACGTCGGCGGGGATGAGCGACCAATCGAAAACCTTTCCGCCGCCCCCGTAACCTTCGACATGGGCGTCGAGCAACAGGGCTTGGGCGTGGGAGAACTGGGTGGAAAAGTCTAACAAATCAAAGCCGGTGCACATCCGGGCGGCTTTCAGGTAGGGCCGGCCGGCAGCGTCGCAGGTCGCGGCCGACTCATCGCCGTGGAATTGCAGCACCAGGTGCGGCAAGGCGTCGACGGCCTGGCGCAGCAGCGCCGGCGTGGCATTGACGAACAGGCCCACCGGCGTCACAAAAGGCGGCAACAGGGCTGCCAGCTGGCCAGCGCGCTCGACGCTCACATGACGGGGGCTGCGCTCATAGAAGACCAGCCCGATGGCATCCGCCCCTGCCGCCACGGCGGCATGGACGTCTTCTTCGCGGGTCAGGCCGCAGATCTTGATTCGGGTGCGAGGCAGCATGGTGAAGGCAGTGGAACAGCGCAAGGAAAACAACAAAGCAGCCACAGCAGGCCGAGGGATCGATCGCTCGAGCGTGATTGAAAGTCTCAAGCCCGGGACAAGGGCAGCCAGTCGGCAGCGGCCGACTGTTCTGGCAGGCCCCAGGCCGGATCGTAATAGGGCCCGGCGAAGTACAAGCCCGCAGGGGAAAACGTCGGGGCGGCCTGGCGGCGATCGGCTGAGCGCAGCACCTGGGCCACCCAGTCACTGGGACGCGCGCCCTGCCCGACGGCCATCAGGCACCCCATGATGTTGCGCACCATGTGGTGTAAGAAGGCACTGCCTTCAAAATCAAAGCGCCAGTAAGCGGCATGACGGCGAATCTCGATGCGGTGCAGTTGTTTGATGGGCGAACGGGCCTGGCACTGCGCGGAGCGAAACGCGCTGAAATCATGCTCGCCGATCAAGTGGACCGCCCCCGCTTGCATGGCGGCCAAATCCAGCGGTCGAAACACCCAGCCGGCGCGGCCGCTTTCCAGCGCCGGACGCACGGGGCTTTGCAACAGCAGGTAGACATAGCGCCGGCCCTGGGCGCTGAAACGCGCATGGAACTCGTCGCTGACAGGGTGGCACCACTGCACGGCGATGTCGCTCGGCAGGTAACGGTTGGTGCCCCGCACCCACGACATCGGTGGCCGCACGAGGTCGGTGTCGAGGTGGATCACCTGGTTCAGGCCGTGGACGCCGGCATCGGTGCGGCCGGCACAGACGGTGCCAATGGGCCCGGCCGCGAAGGCGCTCAGGGCCTGTTCCAAACAGCCCTGCACCGTCGGCCCCGCCAACTGGCGCTGCCAGCCCTGGTAGGCCGATCCGCCGTAGCTCACCCCCAAGGCCAACCTCATCCGTGCTGCCCCTCCGCGGCACCACCGCAGCACCCTGTCACCGGGCACCCAGCCGTTTTTCCAAAGGCAAACGCCAGCGAGGGGCCAACAAGCCCGTCACTGGCGTTGCACAACATTGCTGCTTTTTTCACCGTCTTCACGGCCAGGTGGCCCGAGCCGCTTCCTTCAGCAGAAGCGGTTCGCGCCCCACCCCGTCAACCCGGACGGTCAGGCCAGGGCCTTCAACAAGGCCTGCGCCTTGGTCTTGAGCGTGCCGTCGGCGCGGGAGACCACCTCCTGCAACAGGTCACGGGCGCCCTCCACGTCACCGATCTGGCGGAACTCTTCGGCCAATTCGAACTTGCGCACCAGCGGGTCGCGCCCATCGTCGTCCATGTTCAAGTCGACGGGTGGGTCGTTCTGCGCCAACGCACCTGGGGTGGTGGTGCCGCTGTCGAGGTCGAGCGAGATCTCGTTCAGGTCAAACTCCATGGGCCGGGCCGGGGGCGGCGTGTACGCCACTTCGCTGGCGGGCGGCGTGTCCATGTCGAAATTGAAGTCGATGTCGCCGCCTGACTGGGTGGCAGGTGCCGCCACTGCAGCCGGGGGAGGCTGCAGTGGCGCCGGGGCCACAGGTGCCACGGCCGCATTCGATGCGTACACGTTGTTCAGCGCCTCGGAAGCCAGGTCCAGGTCCAGGTCGACCGGGCCGGAATCGATGTCCGGCGCGGGGGCGGTGGGCCGGTAGGCAGACTGCATCGGCGGCGAGATGACCGCGTCCTGCACCCCGGGCTCGGCCTGTGCGGCGGAGAACGATGGCGCAGCGGCCGAGCCTGGCAAGCCCCCCGGACGGTACAGCGGATTGTCGGGGTCGATCTGAGCACCCAGCTCCTGAGCACGGGCCCAGTCTTCGCCCTCGCCTTGGGTCAGGGTGAACAGCTGGGTGGCCAGTTGCTCGAAGCCCTTGACGTCACGGCGCTTGGCATAGACCTCGAGGAGTTTGGTGCGAATGGCCAGGCGGTCCGGGTTGCCGCGGATGGCTTCCTTGAGAATTTCCTCGGCCTGCAGGTCGCGGCCGTAAGCCAGGTAGACATCGGCTTCGGCGACGGGGTCGACGTCACCGATGGCGTCGAGTTGGCTGAGGGAGTAGCTCATCGACGACGAGGCACCGGTTTCATTGCGGGTGTCGATGCGCTGGCCGCCGCTGGCCCCGAAGAACGAATCGGGTTGCAGGCGGCTTTCCAGGAACGAGGTCTCGCCGCTGTCTTTGCGCGAACGGCGGCTGAGGCGGTAGATGCCAAAGCCTGCCAGCAAGGCGATCAGACCGCCGCCGATCACCAATGCCAGGGAGTTGTCGCCGAAAAGAGAGCTCATGGTGCCAGGTGATGCACCCGATGCCGCCTGCGCCGGAGCGGACGCTGGCTCGGGCGGAGGGGGAACGGCAGCCGAAGCGGCCTCGGTGACAGGGGCGACGGGGGCCACGACCGCGCTGGCGTCGGGCGATGGTGCCGGCACGGGGGCCGGCGCTGGCGTGGGAGCTGGCATGGGCGCAGGAGGCGGCGGTGGAGGCGGCGGTGGAGGTGCGGGTGGTGGCGGGGGTGGCGGCACCGGCGCTGCGGGCGGTGGCGCCACTGGCACCGGCACGGCAGGCACCACCGGTGCCACGACGGGCGCTGGCGGCGTTGCCGCGGGGGCAGCGCTCACCGCCGACGCGTCGGCCTGCACTTTCTTGAGCTTCTCGACGTTGGCCGTCAATTCCTTGACGCGTTCGTTGGTGGCCTGCAGCTGTTTTTCACGTGAAATTTGCGCTTCGGGCGTGGAGGCAGCCGCAGCGCGGTTGGCGGCCCCACCGTTGGTGAGGGTCAGCTTGTCGGGTGTGGCGGCAGGACGCCTTTCCACCACCTCGGCTTTGACCTGGCCAGAGGCCTTCTTGCCGGGCGCGTTGGTGGGCGTGGTGGGGGCGGCAGACGCCAGCCTCTCGGCATAGGCCCGGAAGTCGGTGCTCTGCGCCCGGATGATCTCGCGGGCTTCGGCAACGGGCACCGCGGTGGCGGTCTCGGCGGCCGGCACGTTCAACACCACACCGGCCTTCAGCCGGTTCATGTTGTTGTCGATGAATGCGGCGCTGTTCGCCTTGTGCAAAGCCACCAGCATCTGCTCCAGCGACACGCCGGAGCTGAGGTTTTGTCCGGCGATGCGGGACAAGGTGTCGCCCGGCTTGACGCGGTACTCGGTGTCGCCGGGGCTTCGCTCCAGCGCAGCGGGTGCGGGCGCGGGGGCCTGTGCCGTGGGCCGGGTGGCCGGACGGCTCGGCCGGGGAGCCGGCGCCTCGGGCACCGGCGCGGTGGCACTGGGGCTCGGGCTGGGAGAAGCAGGTGGCGACGACGGCAGCGGCGTCGGTGTCAAGGCGGGTGGCGTGGTGACGCCGCTGGGCGCCGGCACGCGGGCCGTGGTGGTCGGAGGATCGAACAGCAAGGTGTACTCGCGCACCAGGCGACCGGTGGACCAAGTCAGCTCCAGGATCACATCAACGAACGGCTCTTGCACCGAACGCTCGCTGTTGAGCACCAGCACCTGGCGGTCGCCACGGCGCTGCAGAACGACCTGCGTGCCAGGCAACACGGCGTTGTAGTCAACCCCGGCCGATCGGTAGGCTTCCGGTGGGGCCACGCGGACCTTCAGCGTGGACGCTTCATCCGGCGAGACGCTGGTGACGTCGATCTCTGCCTTCAGCGTCTCACCCAAGGAGGACTGGACCGACAAACGGCCCAGGCCCAAAGACCAGGCCGTGGGGGCATGCACCAGCAAGGCAGCCAGGGCCACGGACGTCAGCGCGAAGCGGCCAAGTTGAAGTGAATGTCTTTTCAAAGCGTCTCCCATCTCGTTAAAACGGATGTGACTTTCTAATGGCCTCAACGCAGTAAGGCTCGAATATACCCATGCGGATGGCGCTGGATGACATATTCAGTAACTAGAAATCACAAAAGCGGCCAGAAGATACCAAAACAAACTCGGGAAAAGCACTCGCACAGCTTGGAAAGCGAGCCAGGGCGGGTACACCTGCCCCCCGGGAATTGTTGCCCAACGGCAACGCCCAGGCGGATGATGCCCGAATTTTGAGTCATTCGAGCAATCTTCCTTGATCCAAACGAAGCAATCGGTCACATCGCACAGCCAAAACTTCATCGTGTGTCACAACCACACTGGCCATACCCTGTTGTCGGGTCAAAGACAACAACAAATCAAACACGGTTTGGGCGGTGCTGCGGTCGAGGTTACCGGTGGGCTCGTCGGCCAATACACACGCCGGGCGGGTGACCAGGGCCCGGGCAATGGCCACGCGTTGGCGCTCGCCGCCTGACAACTCGGACGGGCGGTGGTGCAGGCGATGGCCCAGCCCCACCTGCTCCAACACCGCTTGGGCCACAGGCCGGGCCTGCTCGGCGGGTGTGCGCCGGATGCGCAAGGGCATGGCCACGTTGTCGAGCGCCGAGAACTCTGGCAACAGGTGATGAAACTGGTAGATGAACCCAAGGTGCTGATTGCGCAGTTTGCCTTGCTGCGAGGCGCTGAGCTGCGCGAACGCCTGGCCTTTCAAGCTGACATGGCCTTGGGTGGGCGACGCAAGCCCCCCGAGCAAGTGCAGCAAAGTGCTTTTGCCGGAGCCGGAGGCACCCACGATGGCCAGGGTTTCGCCGGCATGCAGCTGCAAACTCACGTTTTGCAGCACCGTGACGTCCAGGTCGGCTTCGGAAAAACGCATGGACAGGCCCGTGGCCTTCAGCACCACTGGGGCAGAAGGCTCGAGGGCGGCCTGCGGCTTGCTGAGCGACACGCTGCCGGGGCTATTCATAACGCAGCGCCTCAGCGGGTTGCACCCGGCTGGCGCGCCAGCTGGGGTAGAGCGTGAAGAGAAAGGCCATCAGCAGTGAGATCAAGCAGATCGGGACGATGTCGCTCCACTGCGGGTCGCTTGGCATGCGGGTGATCAGGTAGATGCTGGCGTCGAGAAAGGTGACGTTGAGCAGGCGCTCGATGCTGGTGACGATGAGGTCGATGTTGAAGGCCGCCAGCAGGCCCATCACCAACCCGCTCAGGGTGCCGATGATGCCCGCTGCCGCGCCCTGCACCAGGAAGATCGACATGATCGAGCCGGGGCTGGCGCCCAGCGTGCGCAGGATGGCGATGTCGGCACGCTTGTCGGTCACGGTCATGACGAGGGTGGAAACCAAGTTGAAGCTGGCCACCGCGACGATCAAGGTCAGGATGATGCTCATCAAGCGCTTTTCGACCTGCACTGCGGAAAACCATTGCTGGTTGGTGCGGGTCCAGTCGCGCACGTCGACGGACGGCCCCAGGGCAGCCTGCAACTCGTAGCCCACCTCGCGCGCCTGGTGCAGGTCTTGCAAGCGCACCTGCACGCCACTGACGCCGTCGACGCGAAACAGCTTGGCAGCGTCGTCCAGGTGCACCAGGGCCAGGCTGCTGTCGTACTGGTAATGGCCGGAATTGAAGGTGCCGGCCACGGTGAACTGCTTCAAGCGCGGCACCAGGCCGGCAGGGGTCAGCTGGCCGCCGGGGGCCACCAGGGTCACCTTGTCGCCCAATCGCACACCCAAGGTGCGGGCCAGCTCGCTGCCCAGCAGAATTTGCCATTCACCGGGCACCAGGCGCGCCAAGCCGCCCTCGCTCACCTGCGCGGCCAACTGGGTGACCTTCACTTCGTCAGCCGGCGAAATGCCGCGCACCATGGCGCCGACCATGTTGTCGCCCCGGGCCACCAGCGCTTGGGCCGCCACGAACGGCGCGGCCCCCTGCACTTGCGGGTGGCGGGCCACCTGGGCGGCGGTGCTCTGCCAGTCGGTCAAGGCCCCGCTGGCGCCACCCACCACCTCCACATGGGCCACCACCGACAGCATGCGGTCGCGCACCTCGCGTTGAAAGCCGTTCATCACCGACAGCACGATGATCAGCACCGCCACGCCCACGGCAATGCCGGCCATCGAGATGAAAGAAATGAAGGAAATGAAACCATTGCGACGGCCCGCCCGACCCGTGCGGGTGTAGCGCCATCCAATCTGAAGTTCGTAAGGCCAGCTCATGGGGGTGGGATGCTACAGGACGACCCGGATAATGCGCCTCCAGCTTCTCGTTCCCAACCCATGACTTGCGCCCAGCACTTGGTGATTCCGTTTGCCCACGCCACCGCGGAGGGCTGCACACAGGCCCTGCGCGACTTGCGCCTGCCCCACCTCAGTGCCTGCATTGCGCGGTGGAACGTTGGCCCCCGTGTCGACGGCGATGACTTCGGGTTGTCCACGCCGCACGAACGGGTGCTCGCCAGCGTCTGGGGATGGGCAGGCGGCGCAGGGGCCCTGCCTTTTGCCGCCCAGGCCGCTCAAGCCGATGGCATCGACACCGGTGACTTGGCCTGGGGCCTGATGACGCCCACCCACTGGCACGTGGGCCGCGACCAGATCACCTTGCTCGACCCTGCCGGCCTTGAGCTGGACGCCGACACCTCGCGCGGCCTGCTGGAAGCCGTGCGGGACTTGTTCGAAAGCGAAGGGATGGTGCTGGCGTACGGGGCGCCGCTGCGCTGGTACGTGGCCCATGAAACCCTGGCCGAGCTGCCGTGCGCCAGCCTGGACCGCGTCATCGGCCGCAACGTCGACGCGTGGCTGCCCGCCGGTCCGCGCGCCCGGCTGATCCGGCGTCTGCAAAACGAGGTGCAGATGCTGCTCTATCAATCGCCGTTGAACGATGCGCGGGAAGCCCAGGGCCGGTTGCCGGTGAACAGCTTCTGGCTCAGCGGTTGTGGCAGTGTCCAGCCGGTTCCCGCGCAGCCGCCGGTGCGGGTGCTCGACACCCTGCGGGCGCCGGCACTGGAGCAGGACTGGGCGGCCTGGACGAGGGCTTGGGAGGCTTTGGACCAAGGGCCCTTGGCCGAGCTGGGCAACGCGGTTGACCTCACCCTCACCCTGTGTGGCGAACGCAGCTCACAATCCTGGTTGGCGCCTGCGGCTTCGCCGTGGCCCCGCTGGGTCTCGGCCTGGCGCCGGCCTTGGCGGTCACCGCCGCTTTCTTCGCTGCTGGGAACCCTTTGATGAACGCTCCGACGATCACCGCCCGCGACGCGCCCCCTCGTGCCATCTGGGCTTTGGAGCAGGCCGGGGTGCCGCCTTTGCTGGCACGCCTGTTCGCGGCCCGCGGTGTGCGCAGCGTCGACGAGCTGGACGACGGCCTGGGCCGTTTGTTGGCACCCCAAACGTTGATGGGCACCCAGGCAGCCGCCGAGCAATTGGCACGCGCCATCCAGGCGCGTGAGCGCATCTGCGTGATCGCCGACTACGACTGCGACGGCGCCACCGCCTGCGCCGTGGCCTTGCGCGGCCTGCGGCTGCTGGGTGCGCCGGCGGAGATGTTGAGCTACATCGTGCCCGACCGGGCCCTGCACGGCTACGGGCTCACCCCGACCATCGTCGACCTGGCCATCCAGGAGGAACAACCCCGTTGGTTGCTGACGGTGGACAACGGCATCGCCAGCCTGGCGGGTGTGGCCCATGCACGGGCCTGCGGGCTGGGCGTGATCGTCACCGACCACCACCTGCCGGCTCTGGAGGACGGCCGCATCACGCTGCCGGACGCCAACGTCATCGTCAACCCCAGCCAGCCGGACTGCGGCTTTGAGAGCAAGAACCTGGCGGGCGTGGGCGTGATCTTTTACGTGCTGCTGGCCCTGCGCACCACCCTGCGGGCGCAGGGCGTGTTCGATGCGGCCAGCCAACCCCGCCTGGACACCTTGCTCGACCTGGTGGCCCTGGGCACGGTGGCCGACGTGGTCAAGCTCGACGCCAACAACCGGCGCCTTGTGTCGCAGGGCCTGCGCCGCATCCGCAGCGGCCGGATGCAGGCGGGCGTGGCGGCGCTGTTCGAAGTGGCCTCGCGCAACCCGGCCCAAGCCAGCGGCTTCGATTTCGGCTTCGCGTTGGGGCCGCGCATCAATGCGGCGGGGCGCCTGGCGGACATGACCCTGGGCATCGAATGCCTGCTCACCGACGACCCGGCGCGGGCCGCGGAGCTGGCGCAGCTGCTGGACAGCATCAACCGGGAACGCCGGGATGTGGAAGCCGGCATGCGCGACGAGGCCGAGGCGTGGCTGGCCACGGTGCTCGAGCAAACCGGTGCCGATGGCAGCCGCCAGGTGCCCGCGGCCCTGGCCATCTACCGGCCTGATTTTCACGAAGGCGTGGTGGGCATCGTGGCGTCGCGGTTGAAAGAGCGCGTGCACCGGCCGACCTTCGTCTTCGCCCGCGGGCAAGACGGCCTGCTCAAAGGCTCGGGCCGCTCGATCCCCGGCTTCCACCTGCGCGACGCGCTCGATCTGGTGAGCAAACGCCACCCCGGGGTGTTGAAGAAATTCGGCGGCCATGCCATGGCCGCTGGGTGCACCTTGGGCGAGGACGACTTTCCCACCTTCGAGGCCGCCTTCGCACAGGTGGCGCGGGAGTGGTTGAGCCCGGGCGCCCTGGCACGGCAGGTGCTGAGCGACGGTCCGTTGGCGCGCGAGCACTTCACCGCCGCCACGGTGCAGGCGCTCGATGCGGTCGTCTGGGGGCAAGCGTTCGAGGCCCCCATGTTCAGCGACGAGGTGGAGGTGGTGTCGCAGCGGCTGGTGGGCGAACGCCACCTCAAGCTCAGCGTCAAGCACGCCGGTGTGCTGTGCGATGCCATCTGGTTCGGCCGCAGCGAGCCCGTGCCCGACAGGGTCACCCTCGCCTACCGGTTGAGTCTGAACGACTACAACGGACGGCAACGGGTGCAGATGGTGATCGAGGCGGCCGTCTGAGGCCCCGCCTGACCATGCCACCGTGCCAGTTGTGGACACCGGGGGGTGCACCGTTCACGCTGCCTGCCTACAATCGGTCCTGATGTCCTCCCTGCCCATGCCCACCCCCGCTGCCTGGCTGAACGCCGATCTGCACTGCCACTCCGTCGTGTCCGACGGCACCTTGGAGCCTGAGGTTCTGGCGGCCCGCGCCAAGGCCCAGGGCGTCGACCTGTGGGCCCTGACGGACCACGACGAAATCAGCGGTCAGCATCGCGCCAGGGCCGCGGCCCATGCGTGTGGCCTGCCCTACCTGACCGGCACTGAGATCTCCATCACGTTCGTGGGCGTCACCGTGCACATCGTCGGTCTGGGCTTCGACCCAGACAACGAAGACCTGCTCGCAGGCCTTCGCGCCACCCGCGGCGGGCGCACCGAGCGGGCACAAGAGATTGCCGCCGGTTTGGCACGCGTGGGCATTGCCGGTGCGTTCGAGGGGGCGCTGCGCTACGTGGGCAACCCAGAGCTCATCTCACGCACCCACTTCGCCCGCCATTTGGTCGACAGCGGCGTGTGCCACGACACCCAGGATGTGTTCCGGCGCTTTCTCGTGGAGGGCAAGCCCGGCTTCGTGCCCCACCGCTGGGCCACGCTGGGCGATGCCGTGCGCTGGATCACCCAGGCTGGCGGCGAAGCCGTCATTGCCCACCCGGCCCGCTACAAACTCACCCCCAATGAAGAGTTCGCGCTGTTCAGTGAGTTCAAAGCCCATGGTGGGCGGGCGGTGGAAGTCGTGACAGGCAGCCATTCACCGGACGAGTACATCCGCTATGCCGACATGGCCACCGAGTTCGGCCTGATGGCCTCGCGCGGCAGCGACTTCCACAGCCCCACGGAGAGCCGCGTCGACCTCGGCACGCTGCCGGCATTGCCCGCGCACCTTACCCCGGTGTGGACCGCACTGGCCCACCGCATCCACCTCCCCCATTGAGGGCCGCCCGGGCCCTCGCCGCCAGCCCGCGGGCTCCCCTGTGCCGTCATGTCGCAATATTTCGAGGTTCACCCCACCAACCCCCAGCCCCGCCTGCTCAAGACCGCAGTGCAGCTGCTCAACAACGGCGGCGTGATGGCCGTGCCGACGGATTCGAGCTACGCCCTGGTGTGCCACTCGGAGAACAAGTCGGCCGCTGAGCAACTGCGCCGGTTGCGCGGCTTGGACGACAAGCACCTGCTGACCTTGCTGTGCCGAGATTTGAGCGAAGTGTCGACCTACGCCCGCGTTGACAACCGGCAGTACCGCTTGCTCAAGCTGGGCACGCCGGGGCCCTTCACCTTCATTCTGGAGGCGACCAAGGAGGTACCGCGGCGGCTGTCGCACCCGTCTCGCCGCAGCATCGGCCTGCGGGTGCCGGCCCATGCGGTGATGCAGGCGCTGCTGAGTTGTTTCGGCCAGCCGCTGCTGGCCACGACCTTGATCCCGCCTGGCGAAAGCGAGCCCCTCAACGACCCGCAGGACATTCGCCAACGCTACGAGAAGACCATTGCGGCGGTGATCGATGCCGGTGCCAGCCCGGCCCAGGCCACCACCGTGCTGGACCTGTCCAGCGACCCGCCGGCGTTGATCCGTCAAGGCGCAGGCGATTTGAGCCGGCTGGGTCTGTCGGAACTGGCCTGAAGCGCCAGCCGGGTCCGAGGCCTGGCCGATGGCTGCGCGGCGTTCAGCCCGAGGCGCGTTTGCGCGCGGCCGCCAGCTGCTTGCTTTCTTTTTTCAGCTCTTGCGACACCGGGCACACCGCCTGCATGAACGAGGCCAAGGTGCCTGCCAGGTTGTCGCGCTGCAGCCGGTAAAACACGTACTGGCCGCGCTTGTCGCCCACCACCAGCCCGGCAGACTCCAAGATTTTGAGATGCTTTGACAGCGACGGCTTGGTCATCTCGAAGCGCGAGGCAATGTCACCCGCTGACAGCTCGGTCTCGGCCAGGTAGGCCAAGATCTTCCGGCGCGGCGTGGAGGCCAACGCTTCGAAAATTTTGTCCAAAACACATTCTCCTGAAGCAGCGGCCATGATAGCGGCAGACAGAACGCTGAGCTAATTAGATATTTAGCCATTTAGCTAAATGTGGGCGTATGATCGAGCGCATGCCCACCCCGAGGTCACTCACCATGGTTTCATCTACCCGCCTTCCCCACCCCGCCGGCACGCCGGTGCCCCGCGTCAGGCAGGAGGCCCCGCCCCTCTCGTGCACTGTCTACTACAACAGCGCGTGTCCGGTCTGCGATGCCGGCATCGAGGCTCAACGGCGGCGGATGCCTGGGGTCCAGGTCGACTGGATCGACGTGCACACCCAGCCCGAGTCGACAGAGGCTTTGGGAACTTCGCTGGCGTCAGTGCGCGAACGCCTTCACCTGCGCGATGCACAAGGCCAAGTGCACGTGGGCCTGGACGCCTTGGCCTGGCTGTGGGCACAAACACCCCGCCAACGGCCGCTGGCTTGGCTGGCCCGGCGCACGGCGTGGTTGGGCCGGCCAGCCTACCGCTGCCTGGCGCGCTGGTTGTACCGCTGGAACCGCTCGCAAGGTCACTGGTGACCCCACCTTGGCCTGCGTGTTTTGCCCACCCGACCGAATTTTTGGAGAGCCACTGCCATGACCGAGCCCACCCGCTTCCCGGAGCGCTCCCGCAATGTCGACCCTGCCGAGCTGGCCAAGTTCACGGCCCGCTGGTGGGACGAAGACTCTGAGTTCCGCCCCTTGCACCGCATCAACCCGCACCGCCTGGCGTGGATTGACGGGCTGAGTTCACTGCGCGGCAAAAAAGCGCTCGACATCGGCTGTGGCGGCGGCATCCTCAGCGAAGCAATGGCCCAGCGCGGGGCCGAGGTGACCGGCATCGACCTGGCCGAGCGGCCCTTGCAGGCCGCCCGATTGCACGCACAAGGCCAGGCGCTGGCGCTGCACTATGCGCTCAGCAGTGCCGAAGACTGGGCCGCGGCCCACCCGACGGCTTTCGACGTGGTGACCTGCATGGAGATGCTGGAACACGTGCCGCAGCCCGAGGAGGTGGTGGCGGCCTGCGCGCGCTTGGTGCGCCCCGGTGGCTGGGTGTTCTTTTCGACCCTGAACCGGAATCCGCTGAGCTTTTTGATGGCCATCGTGGGGGCTGAATGGGTCTTGAGGCTGCTGCCTCGAGGCACCCACCGTTTTGATCGTTTCATCCGTCCTGCCGAGCTGCGGGCCACGGCCGAGCGGCACGGCTTGGTGCTGCGCGACCAACGGGGGCTGGGCTACAACCCCTTCACCCAGCGCTTTCGCCTGCACCACTTTATGGGGGTGGGCTACCTGCTGGCGATGCAGCGGCCGGTTTGAGCTGCCGCGAGCCACCAGGGTTCGGCAACGGCCTCAGGCCGGCCATGAAGGCGCTGAACTGGAAACCAGATCGGCGGGACACCCTCTCAACGCCACGGCGCAGGCACAACCTGGCCGCGATGACTCAGGCGCCTTGCGGCGAGCTGCGCACCGGGGCTTTCAACACGTTCCAGATGGCTTGCGGCGAAAAGCCCAGCAGCACCTGGTCACGGACGACGAGCACCGGCGTGCCCGGCGCATACAGCGCCTGGTAGCGCGCAGCGCACTGGGTGTCTTGCTCGATCACGCATTCAGTGAATGCCACGTCGCGCGTGTGCATCCAGCGGCGCGCGGAGGCACAGTGGGTGCAGGTTTCGGAGCTGATCATCAAGATTTCACCTGGCCGGCTGTACACCGCCAGTGAACGGGCCACGGCTTCGTCGGTCTGACGCACCTGCCACCACTGGGTGATGCCGTAGATCAGTCCCACCAGCAACGCCAACACACCAAGCTGCGGCACGGTGAAGGGCGTTGACGCCAGAAACGACCGGGCGGAACGGGGTGCGGCCGAGCTCATGCGCCCGCGGCAATCGCTGCGGTGACCACCATTTCCACCTTCCACTCGGAGCGCGCCAGCAGCGCCTGCACGGTCGCGCGCGGGGGCGCGTCGCCCGGTGAGACCCAGTCGTCCCACACCTCGTTGAGGCCGCCGAAGTCGGCCAGATCGGCCAGGAAAATCTGCACCATGAGGATGTGCGCTTTGTCGGTGCGCGCTTCGGCCAACAGCTTGTCGATGGCGGCCAGCACCTGGGTGGTCTGGCCGCGGATGTCTTGGCTGGCGTCGGTGGCAACCTGGCCCGCCAGGTAGACCACCTGGTTGAACACGGCCATCTCGGAAAGGCGGTCGCCGACGTGAAAACGCCGAATGCTGTGGGTCATGGTTGATGTTTTGCGGGAGTGGGAGAAGAAGAAGAGGAAGGCGCACCGCCAGCGGGCGCAGCCGGGGTCGAACGCGAGCCGAGTTTGCTTTCAGTGCCCAGCCACAGTTTGCGAATGTTGCCTTGGTGGCGCCAAACCAACATCACGCTCATGGCCAGGACGACCACGGTCGTCACACCACCGCCCCAGAAGACGATCTGGAACACCGGCGCCAGCAAGGCCGCCGCCAACGCGGCCAGCGAGGAGTAACGGGTCACCCCGGCCACCACCCCCCAGGTGAGCAGTGTGGCCAGGCCGAGCAAAGGGTGCAGCGCCACCAGCACGCCAGCGGCCGTGGCCACGCCTTTGCCACCCTTGAATTGGAAAAACACTGGCCAGACGTGGCCGACAAAAGCCGCCAAGCCGGCCAGCGGAACGACGTCGGCGTCCAACCCCCAGGCGCCCACTCCGTGACTCACCAGCCACACCGGCACCGCACCTTTGAGGGCATCAAAGACCAGCGTGAGTGCGGCAGCGCCCTTGTGGCCCGAGCGCAGCACGTTCGTCGCACCGGGGTTGCCGGAGCCGTAATTGCGAGGGTCGTTCAAACCGAGCCACCGGCTGACGATGACGGCGAAAGACAAAGAGCCTGCCAGGTAAGCCAGAAGCACGGCCAGCGCGGAGGGAATCAAATGCATGACGAAAACACCAAGTTCAAGGCCGCATTGTCGCCGCAGAGTGTGCAGTTCTGCACATAAGCATGCCTCTGGCCCTGATTTAGAACATGCGGTGAGACGGGGATCGCGTCTCGGCGAGAAAGGCACAGAGCGAGGCGCGGCGTGCCCCCACGCAGGGGGCACTGTGCAAGCGGCGCAACGCCGCCCTGTGGCTTTTTCGCCCTAACTCGTCGGCCAACCCTGGGAAGGGGTCGACCGTCGCCTGACATCCGGCCCCTGCCCGAGTCCCCCACACCGTTCAACGTTGCGATTTGTTCGGGCCGGTGGGACGGGTGACTCCGCCCATGGCGCACTGCACCGGCCGGGCACCCAGCAGCGTCACCAGGACTTTCGGGTCCAGCCCGACCAGGTGGCCGCGCTGACCGCCGTTGATGTAGATCATGGGCAGTTGCAAGACGCTGCCCTCCACGCACACCGGCATGCGCTTGCGGGTGCCAAACGGCGATGTGCCCCCCACCAGGTAGCCGCTGTGGCGCTGGGCGGTTTCCGGCGCGCAGTTCTGCATCTTCTTCACACCGAGCTGACGGGCCAGATTCTTGGTGCTGACCTGGCAATCGCCGTGCATCAACACCAGCCAGGGCTGGCCAGCGTCGTCTTCCATCACCAAGGTCTTGACGACGTGGTGCTCGTCCACGCCCAGTTGGCGGGCCGACTCTGCGGTGCCGCCACCATCGACGTACTCATAAGCGTGGCTGCTGTAGAAGACACCGCGCGCCTTGAGCAGTTGGGTCGCCGGGGTTTCGCTGACGTGTTCTTTGCGTGCCATGGGTCGATTGTGCAAGCAATCGGCGCCGTCAAAGGGCGCTGCGCCACTGGGCGCCGAAGACACCGCTCGCCTTCGGCACGACGCTGCCTGATGACACGCCCTGGCTGCTTCAAAGCCCTGACGCTGTGGCTGGGTGAGGGGGCCTGGCCCGCCCAGTATCCGGCACCCCTGCTAGGCTCGCCGCTGTCACCCTCCGCTCGCCCATGCCGTCGCCGATTGATTTCCCTTCCCTGCCCGCCTGCTTGTGCCTGGCCGGCCCCACCGCCGCCGGCAAGACGGCCACCGCCTTGGCCATGGCCGACGCCCTGCGGCCTTGGTGTGAGGTGGAGATCGTCAGCGTGGACTCGGCCTTGGTCTACCGGGGCATGGACATTGGCACCGCCAAGCCCAGTGCGGCCGAGCGCGCCGGCGTGCCGCACCACCTGATCGACATTCTGGAGCCTTGCGAGGCCTACTCGGCCGCCCGATTCGTTTCCGATGCCCAAGGCCTGGTGCGGGCGATCCATGCACGCGGCCGCCTGCCCTTGCTGGTGGGCGGCACCATGCTGTACTTCAAAGCCCTGTTCGACGGCCTGGACCCGATGCCGGCGGCCGACGCCGAGGTGCGCGCCGCCCTGGCGTTGCAGGCCGAGCACGAGGGCCTGGGCGCTTTGTACGCCGAGCTGGTGCGCGTCGACCCGGTGACCGCGCAGCGGCTGGCGCCCAACGACACCCAGCGCATCCAGCGCGCGCTCGAAGTGCACCGCATCAGCGGGCAACCCCTGTCGGCGTTTCACCGCGACAAGTCGGCAGCCAGCCCGGCGGCGCCACCGCCCTTGCTGTCGCTCGAACCCCGCGAGCGCGCCTGGCTGCACCAGCGCATCGGCGAGCGCATGGCACAGATGATGGACGCCGGCCTGGTGGACGAGGTGCGCTTGCTGCGCCAGCGCGACGACCTGCATGCCGGCTTGCCGTCCATGCGCTGCGTGGGCTACCGGCAGACCTGGGAGGCGCTCGACAGCGGGGATCTGAGCGGCTTGGCGGAGCGCTGCAGCGCCGCCACGCGGCAACTGGCCAAACGCCAGCTCACCTGGCTGCGCAGCCTGCCGCAGCGCCAGGTGGTGGCGTGTGACGACCCGACCGCTGTGGCGCAGGCGGTGGCCTGGGCACAGCAGCACGCCGCCACCGCCCTGGCGGCCTGAGACAAACGACGCTTCCATCCCTTCCGCCCGCTCCCCATGCTCACCCTCCACAACGTCACCAAGCGCTACGGCGACCACACGCTGTTCAGCGGCCTGAACCTGCAGGTGCAGCCGGGCGAGTTCGTCGCCTTGCTCGGCGAGTCCGGCATGGGCAAATCCACCCTGCTCAACTGCATGGCCGGCCTGGACAGCCTGGACGGCGGCGAGGTGCGGCTGCTCGACACCCGGCTGAGCCATCTGCCCGAAGCGGAACAGGCCTTGTTCCGCCGGCGCCACTTGGGCTTCATCTTCCAGGCTTTCCATGTGCTGGCCCACTTGAGCGTGGCCGACAACGTGGCCCTGCCCTTGTTGCTGCTGGGCCGGCCCGACCCGGCGCGGGTGGCGGAGGCCTTGGTGTCGGTCGGGCTGGAGGATCTGGGCCGCCGCTTGCCGCAAACCTTGTCCGGCGGCCAGTTGCAGCGGGTGGCCATTGCCCGCGCGCTGGTGCACCGGCCGCAGCTGATCCTGGCGGACGAGCCGACGGGCAACCTCGACCCCCGCACCGCGCGCAAGGTGATGGACGTGCTGGTCGACCAGGTGCGGCGGCAGCAAGCGGCTTGCGTGCTGGTGACGCACTCGCATGCGGCGGCGGCCCGCGCCGACCGGGTGCTGGAGTTGACGCCGGACGGCATTCAACCCGCCAAGCTGTCGAGCCCATGAGCGCGCCTGGGCACGCCAGCCTGTGGCGCCAGTTGCGCCACCTCTCGTGGCCGGAGTGGCGTCACCAGCCTTGGCGCAACCTCACGGCGCTGGTGGCCGTGGTGCTGGGGGTGGCGTTGGCGTTCTCGGTGCACCTCATCAACGAGTCGGCCCTGAGTGAGTTCAGCGCGGCGGTGCGCAACGTCAACGGCCAGGCCGATTTCGAGTTGCGTGGCCAGCGGGAAGGCTTCGACGACCGCTTGTACGACCGCGTCAGCCAGCACCCCCAGGTCGCCCTGGCCAACCCCGTGATCGACATCGACACCCTGGCGTGGACCGGCCGCGGCGGTCAACGGGTGCCGGTGCGGGTGCTGGGCATCGATGCGCTGGTGGCGCCGGCCTTGAACCCGGCCTTGCTGCCGCAGCCGGCACCGGGCACCGATCGCCTGGTGATGCTCCAGCCTGACGCGGTGTTCGTCAACGACAGCGCACGCCAGCAGCTCGGCCTGCCGGTGGCGCTCGAGGCCACCACCACCTTGCGCATCCAGCACGGTGTGGACACCTTGAGCCTGCCGGTGCGGGGCCGGGTGGCCCTGGTCGGCGAGGCCGTGCTGGTGATGGACTTGGCGGGGGTGCAGACCCGCTTTGACTGGCTTGGCCGCCTGAGCCACATCGACGTGCGCCTGCGTCCGGGCGCCGACCGCGAGCAGGTGCTGCGCGAGCTGGACCTGCCCGCAGGGGTGCGGGCCGTCACGCCGCAGGAAACCGCGCAGCGGGTGTCCAACCTGTCGCGGGCCTACCGGGTCAACCTGACGGTGCTGGCGCTGGTGGCCCTGTTCACCGGAAGTTTTTTGGTGTTTTCCATCCTGTCGTTGTCGGTGGCGCGTCGCACGCCGCAGTTCGCGC
The DNA here is from genome assembly GCA_040385465.1 of Pseudomonadota bacterium. Classification (GTDB taxonomy): domain Bacteria; phylum Pseudomonadota; class Gammaproteobacteria; order Burkholderiales; family Burkholderiaceae_C; genus CANHBY01. The sequence continues at coordinate 22,295 of JAZKHH010000131.1, forward strand.
TGCTGGGCGTGCTGGGCCTGGGTGCGCGCGAGCGGCTGCGGTTGGTGCTCGCGGAGTCGGCCTTGCTGGGTCTGCTGGGCAGCGCCCTGGGGTTGGCCCTGGGCACCGGCTTGGCGCAAACTGCGTTGCAACTGCTGTCCGGTGACCTGGGCGGCGGCTACTTTCCGGGCGTGATGCCGAGCTTGCGGCTGCGGTGGGAGGCAGCGCTGCTGTACGGCGGCCTGGGGGTGGGGGCTGCGGTGGTGGGCGGCTGGCTGCCGGCGCGCAGCGCCCAACGCCTGGCCCCTGCGCAAGCGCTCAAGGGCCTGGGCGGGCACACCGGCCCAGAGCGCCTGCCGTGGACCGGGCCCCTGCTGATCGCGCTGGGGGCCTTGCTGGCGCTGGTGCCCCCGATCGGCGGCATGCCGTTGGCCGCCTACGCCGCGGTCGCCAGCCTGCTGCTCGGTGGCATTGCCTGCGTGCCGGCTGGCGTGGCCTGGAGCCTGAGCTCCAGCGCCCGCTTCGGCCCCTGGCTGCAGCGCCATCCGCTGGCCTTGCTGGCCACCTCCCGGGCGCGTCACCAACGCCACACGGCCACGATCGCGGTGGCCGGCGTGGTCGCCAGCCTGGCTTTGTCGGTTGCCTTGACAGTGATGGTGTCGAGCTTTCGCCATGCGGTGGTCGACTGGCTCGACACCGTGCTGCCGGCCGACGTGTACGTGCGCACCAGCATCAGCGCCGACAGCGACAACGTGTTCCTGCCGCAAACGCTGGTGCAGGCCGTGAGCCAACTGCCCGGCGTGGCCCGTGTGGAAACCCAGCGGGTGCTCGGCCTGCAGCTGGATCCGGCGCAGCCCGCGGTGGTGCTGATGGCTCGGCCCTTGCCCGACCCGGCGCGCAGCCTGCCCTTGGTCGACACGCCGCTGCCGCCGCTGCCGGGCGAGGTCAATGTCTACGTCAGCGAAGCGGTGGTGAGCCTGTACGGCGTGCAGCCGGGCCAGGCCATGACCCTGCCCTTGCCGGGCCACCCTGCCCAGCGGGTGCAGGTGCGGGGGGTGTGGCGCGATTACGCCCGCCAGAGCGGCAGCGTGATGATGGACGCCGGTGATTTCGAGCGCCTCAGCGGTGACACGCGTGTCAACGACCTGGGGCTGTGGCTGCAGCCGGGCGCGCAGGCGGACGACGTGCAGCAGCGCGTGCGAGAGGCCGTGCGGGCGCAGGCGGGTGGCGTCGGCCAAGCCCCCGACGAGAGCCTGATCGAGTTCGCCTCACCGGGCGAAATCCGCGCGTCGTCCCTGCGGATTTTCGACCGCAGTTTTGCGGTCACTTATTGGTTGCAGGCGGTGGCCATCGGCATTGGCCTGTTCGGCGTGGCGGCCAGTTTCTCAGCGCAGGTGCTGGCGCGGCGCAAGGAGTTCGGTTTGCTCAGCCACCTCGGCTTGACGCGGCGCCAAATTCTGACGCTGGTGGCGGGTGAAGGCGCAGTCTGGTCGGCCACCGGCACCCTGCTCGGCCTGGCGCTGGGCCTCGGCGTGAGCGTGGTGCTGGTCAAGGTGGTGAACCCTCAGAGCTTTCACTGGACCATGGACCTCGATCCGCCCTGGCTGCGCTTGGTGGTGTTGTGCAGCGTGGTGTGGGTGGCGGGCACCTTGACGGCCTGGTTGAGTGCGCGCCGCACCGCCCTGCGCGACGTGGCCCAGGCCGTCAAGGAGGACTGGTGAATGACGAAGCCGCTGCCGCCGCGGTCAGCACCGCTTCGTTTGCGCCCACGGTCACCTGACCGCTGGGCCAGGCGATCACCGGCCGCTTGATCACGCTGGGCTGGGCCTGCACCTGCGCCACCGCCAGGGCGCCCGGTTGGGCCAGCACGGCCTGCTCGGCCGCTGAGAGCTTGCGCCAGGTGGTGCCTTGGCGGTTGATCAGGCGCTCCCAACCGACCGCTGCCGCCCAGCGGTTCAGGTCGTCGGCGGAAACGCCCAGTTTTTTGAAGTCATGGAACTCGTGCGCCACGCCTTGCTGGGTCAGCCACAGCCGGGCGCGTTTGACGCTGTCACATTGAGGAATGCCAAACACGGTCGGCAGTGCGAGAGACAGATCCATTCGCTGAACGCTTTCAAGTCAAAGAAAAAGGGACTGTCAGCGGCTGCCAGGCACCCGAAAATCGGTCGTCAGGGCCCGGCCCCTCTTCGGGCGCTTCCCGCCAGGGGTGCCCCTGCAGTGGACAGGGGCCCCTTGGCACAGGGAAGCTCTCAAAGCCCTGTCCTGGACCCTGCTAATCCCACCTTTTTTCGCACAAGGGATCAGGCCCAAAGCCAGCATCGCTCACCGGCCCCTCGTCCGACACGCTGACCTCGAACCACTGGCAAAACGGCGTCTCATAGCGGTACGACCAAACCTTTTGACGTTGCCGCGTGATGGCGCGGATGTCCGACGGCCGTCCGAGCAAGTCCAGCAAGGCCGCCTGTGTCATGCCCGGCCGCACCTGTTGAAACCGCGTCTCGTTGAGCACCTGCTGAACACCCAGCAAGCGGTCGTTGGCATCGAAGTCCAGCATGTAGGTGTGCCGGCCCATCGGCCCGCGGGCGTACTCCAAGCGCTGCACCGCGCCCGGTGCAGCCTCGGGTGTCGGGCGACGCTGAGCCGTGGGCAGCCCCAGGGTCTTCACGATCTCGCTGCGCGGCGTGCCGGCCGGCCAATTGGCAGGCGCGTAGCTGCTGCAAGCGGCCAACGCGCCCAGCGCCAGGGCGCCACAGGCCCGCGCCAGCCGGCCCGGCAGGGTCCCATGCGATCGCCGTGTCACCCGGGCAAGTGAGCTGAGCGGCAACCTGGTTGTGGCGGTGCCGTGCAAGGCCCGTGGAGGCGTCGTGGTGTTCATGCGGAGGGTTCCAATCAAGCTGATGGGAGAAGGCGGGCGAGCACCCTCTGGGGTTGCCGCTGTGAATTCTTGCAGGCTTTGCCCCACCCTGGTGTGGGACGGGACACTGTGGATGGCAGGCAGCGCCACACTTTGGTTGCCGCGGCATGCGCAGGCCCTGGCACTGCGCGGCTTGCGGCCCTGGTGGCAAGTGGCTTGACGGTTCCAGAACATGAAGTGCCCAATGGTGGCCACCGGCCAGGCCCGGGTGCGCAGCCCGCTGTCAGCTTGCGCACCGACCGGCATGCCCTGGGTGGCCTTGCCTCCCCAACCCACACCGCGGTCTTGCGATCGCCCCGCCCCATGACCCGCTCCCTGCCTGCCTGGATCGACGCCCTGCCCCATGGCGTTCACGTCATCGACACCGGCTTTCACCGCCCGCGATTTGACGCCAGCTACCTGCTCGTCGAGGAAGGCCAGGCGGTGTTCATCGACACCGGCACCAACGCCAGCGTGCCCCGCCTGCTCGAGGCCTTGTCGGTGCTTGGCTTGGGCGTGGACGCCGTGGACTGGGTGATTGCCACCCATGTGCACCTCGACCACGCAGGCGGCGTGGGCCTGCTGATGCAGGCCCTGCCTCAAGCGCGCCTGCTGGTGCACCCACGCGGCGCCCCCCACCTGATCGACCCCACCCGCCTGGTGCAGGGGGCACAGGCGGTCTACGGCGTGGAAGCGGTGGCACGCACCTATGGCACGCTGGTGCCAGTGCCTGCGGAGCGCGTCACCTCCAGCGCCGACGGCATGACCCTGCACTGGACCGGACGGCCCTTGCAGTTGCTGGACACCCCCGGCCATGCCCGCCACCACCACTGTGTCTGGGACGCCCGCAGTGGCGGCGTGTTCACCGGCGACACCTTCGGTTTGTCGTATGCCGAGCTCCACACCCCCAACGGCCCTTACCTGCTGCCCAGCAGCACCCCGGTGCAGTTCGATCCGGTGGCGTTGCGGCATTCGGTCCAGCGTCTGCTCGACCTCCAACCGCAGGCCGTGTACCTGACCCATTACGGTGCCGTGCAAGACGTGGCCCGCTCGGGTGCGCAGTTGCTGCGGCAGCTGGATGCCATGGTGGCCTGTGCACAGCAGATCAACGACACCGGCCAGGCCGGTGCCGAACGGCATGGATCGCTGTGCGAAACCCTGAGCGAGCTGTATTTGAGTGAACTGCGCAGCCAGGGCAGCACGCTGGACACTGAAGCGATTCGCCAGTGCCTGGCGGTTGACATCGAGCTCAATGCCCAGGGGCTGGCGGTGTGGCTCGACAGCCGCCAGCAGCGTGCACCGAGCTGAAACATCCTCCTAAGAGGCCGGCGCGGCAGCCCGCGCTGCGGCGGCCTGTTCCCTGACGGCCTGGGGCGCCTGCACGAGCTCGATCAACACCCCTTCCCCGCCCCAAGGAAACTCAGCGCTGCTCTTGGGGTGGATGAAGCAGATGTCGTGGCCCGCCGCACCGGGGCGAATGCCGCCCGGCGCGAAGCGAACGCCCTGCGCGGTGAGCCACTGCACAGCCGCCGGCAAGTCGTCGATCCACAAGCCGATGTGGTTCAAGGGCGTGGTGTGCACCGCGGGCTTTTTTTCGGGGTCCAGCGGCTGCATCAGGTCCACCTCGACCTGGGCCAGGCCGTGGCCCACGGTGCAGATCTCTTCGTCGACGTTTTCGCGTTCGGAGACGAAGTGGCCGGAGGGGGTCAAGCCCAGCAGGTCGACCCACAGGCTGCGCAAGCGCGCTTTGCTGGGGCCGCCGATGGCCACTTGCTGCAGGCCGAGCACATGGAAGGGGCGGGTCATGAATGGTTCATCCTTGTGGGGCTGAGGCGTCGATCAAACGGTCAATCGATCAGGGTCGATGAGGGCAGAAAGTGGAAAGCAGGCACTGAGAAGGTTGCCGTCATTTGAAGCGCAGGATCGGCTGGTCCACCGCCACGCTGTCGCCCTGCTGTGCGAGCACCTCGTCGATCACCACGTCCGACTCGGCCAACAGCAGGTTCTCCATTTTCATGGCTTCGATGATGGCGAGTTTGTCACCGGCCTGCACCGCCTGGCCGGGGCGCACGGCCACCTCCGCCAGCAAGCCGGGCATGGGCGACAGCAACAGGCGCGACAGGTCGGGCGGCTGTTTGACCGGCATCCATTGCATCAAGGCCGCGGCACGGGGCGACAGCACCCGGGTGTCGACCACCACGCCCTGGTGGGTGAGGCGGAAGTTCAACCCCATGCGCTCGACCTGCACGCAAAACGGCTCGCCGTCGAAATCACCGTGCACCGCAATTTGGCGCAGGCTGCCATGCAGGCACAGCACGTGCACCCGGCCGTTCACGCTGACCCGGATCAACGGGCCGTCGGCCTCCACGCTCACCGGCGTGGCGCAGGGGGCCTCAGCCGGGCGCACGGTGAGCACCACGAAGTCGGTGCCGATTTGGAACTCATGGCCGGGCAGTTGGCCGCCGATGCCGGTGGCGCGTTCAAGCAGTCGGCGGTGCAGCGCCGCGGCCACGGCCAGCAGGAATTCGGGCCGGGCCGGGGTGGCATCGGCCCCCACGTGGCCGCGCGGAAAATGCTCGGCGATGAAGCCGGTGTGGAAGTGGCCGGCGATGAAATCGGGGTGGTGCAGCAGGGCCGACTGAAAACCCAGGTTGCAACGGATGCCGCGGATCACAAAGGCGTCGAGCGCTGCGCGCATCTTGGCCATGGCCTCGCCACGGTCGGCACCGAAGGTGATCAGCTTGGCGATCATGGCGTCGTAGTGCACCGAGATCTCGCCACCCTCCGCCACCCCGGTGTCGACCCGCACGCCCGGCACCATCGGCGGCGGCTCATAACGCACCAGCCGGCCGGTGCTGGGCAGGAAATTGCGCGCCGGGTCTTCGGCATTGATGCGGCACTCCATGGCCCAGCCGCGGCGCGGGATCTCGGCCTGGGTGAAGGCCAGCGGCTCGCCGGCGGCGATGCGGATCATTTGCTCGACCAGGTCGATGCCGGTGATGCACTCGGTGACGGGGTGCTCCACCTGCAGGCGGGTGTTCATCTCCAGAAAGTAGAAGTCTTGCTCAGGGCCGACCACAAACTCCACCGTGCCGGCGGACTGGTAGTTCACGGCCCGGGCCAATGCCACCGCCTGGGCCCCCATCGCCTGCCGTGTGGCCTCCTGCAGGAAGGGGCTGGGGGCTTCTTCGATCACCTTTTGGTGCCGGCGCTGCAACGAGCACTCCCGCTCCCAGAGGAACACGGTGTGCCCATGGGCATCGGCCAGCACCTGGATCTCGATGTGGCGCGGTGAGCTGACGAATTTTTCAATGAACACCCGATCGTCGCCAAAGCTCTGGCGTGCCTCGTTGCGGCAAGCGGTGTAGGCCGTGCGCAGCTCGGCCTCGTTGGCCGCCACCCGCAGTCCCTTGCCGCCGCCGCCGGCGCTGGCCTTGACCATCACCGGGTAGCCGATGCCCGCCGCAATGGCAGCGGCTTCATCGGGTGTGGCGATGGACTCGTTGTGGCCCGGAATCGTGCGCACGCCCGCGGCCAGGGCCAGCTTCTTGGACGCGATCTTGTCGCCCATGGCGGCGATGGCCGCGTGCTTTGGGCCAATGAACACCAGACCGGCCTCCTCTTCCACCCGCCGCGCGAACTCGGCGTTCTCGCTCAGGAAGCCGTAGCCGGGGTGGATCGCCTGGGCCCCCATGTCGCGGGCCGCCTGCAGGATCTTGTCCACCACCAGATAGGACTCACGGCTGGGCGCCGGGCCAATGCAGACCGCTTCGTCGGCCAGCGCCACGTGCTGCGCGTCGCGGTCGGCGTCGGAGTAGACGGCGACGGTGCGGATGCCCATCTGCCGCGCTGTCCTCACCACCCGGCACGCAATCTCTCCGCGATTGGCAATCAAAATTTTGTCAAACATGGCAGCTCCGGAGCGTGATCGCCTTGTCAAACCCGACACTCCCGTCACAGCCTGCGCGGCCCATGGCAGCGCTCACAGCGGAATGTTCCCGTGCTTGCGCCAGGGGTTGTCGACCTTCTTGTCGCGCAGCATCACCAGCGAGCGGCAGATGCGCTTGCGGGTTTCATGCGGCAGGATCACGTCGTCGAT
>JAZKHH010000132.1:0-13347 GCA_040385465.1 Pseudomonadota bacterium
GCCCAGGGTTGCGGCGAAGCCGTCCGGGATCCCTGTTTGAGTCCCGAAGGGGCGAGTTGGGGATCACCGGCCCTGGGTTCGCGAGCACCGCAGCGCACCCCTCGCGCAGCGAGGGGCAACGCCTCCGGGGTCGCCTTTTTTTGCTTACTTTTTTTGGCGAAGCAAAAAAAGTGAGTGCGCTGTCGGGCGCAAATCCCGACCTGCAGGCAAGTCACCGCCAGCGAAAAAAGCAGCACCCACCCATCAAACAGCGCGTCGCGCCAAGCGACATCACATCACATCAAGCCACCCTCCGTCCCCGCACAAACACCTCCCTCACCACCGGCACCCCCTCCACCTCCCGCACCCGCACCAAATCCCCCCGCAACCCTACCGCAATCTCCCCCCGATCCACCAACCCACAAGCCCGCGCCGGCTTCACCGTCACCACCCCCAACGCCTCGCTGAGCGAGAACCCAGCATCCCGCCGCAGCAGCCAGGCCGCCAGCAGCAAACTGCTCGGCACGTAGTCCGACGACAGCGCATCCAGCACCCCTTCCCGCGCCAACGCCAACGCCGACACGTTGCCCGAATGCGACCCACCACGCAGCACATTCGGCGCCCCCGCAACGGTTGCCAGCCCCTTCGACTTGGCATGCCGCGCCGCGACCAAGGTGGTCGGAAACTCGCTCATGCTGGCCCCCAACGCACAGGCTTCGTCCACATGCGCCACCGTGGTGTCGTCGTGTGTGGCCAAGGCCACCCCATGCGTGCGCGCATAGTCGGCGAACCAGGCCCGGTTGGGCACCGCGTGCTCGCGCTGCCGCTGCGGCGCCACCCGCACCTCTTCCTCAAAACGCGCGTCGCTCCAGCCCTTCTTGCCGGTGTAGTAAATGCGGGCATGCGCGATGTCGGACCATTGCCGCTGACCCGGGGTGTGGTCCATCAAGGACAGCAGCCGCAGCCGCGGGCTGCCCGCGAACGGCTCGAACAACGCACAGGCGTTCGACGCCGGCAGCTCGCAGCGCACATGAATCAAATGGTCGGCGCGCAGCGCATCGGCGGCTTCCAGGCGGTCGAGCACGGCCAACAGAGCGCTTTGATCGTGGGCCCGGAAGCCGTCGCCGTAGGGGTCGCCCACGCCGATGGCATCAAGCACGGTGGTGATGCCGGCGCTGGCGATCTCGGCGTCGTGCGCCTGCACGGCGCCCTGCATCGGGAACATCACCTGCGGCCGGGGCATGACGTGGCGCTCGAGGTTGTCGGTGTGCACCTCGACCAGGCCGGCGATGAGGTGGTCACCGCCGAGGTCGTGCGCCCCCAAGGCGGAGGTGCCGCCACTGTCGATGGCCACGATGCGACCGTCGCGCACATGAACACTGCCGTGCACCACTTCGGTGGGCAGCACGAGGCGGGCGTTGCAGAAAATCTGTTCGGTCATGGTGAGGGTGAAAGCGGGTTGAAAAGCAGGCCTGGACGGCGATGGCGAAGTGGGGTTCAGCTCAGATCAGATCACATCAGGCCAAGGTGACGCAGCGGGTGGCGACGGCGTCGCGCACTTCTTCGTCGTGGAAGATGCCGACGATGGCGGTGCCACGGGCCTTCGCTTCCTGGATCAACTGCACGACGACGCGGCGGTTGACGGCGTCGAGCGACGCGGTGGGCTCGTCAAGCAGGAGCAAACGCGCCGGTGCGATGAAGCCGCGGGCAATGTTCACCCGCTGCTGCTCGCCGCCGGAGAAGGTGGCCGGGGGCAGCTCCCACAGCGCGCGGGGCAGGTTGAGCCGCGAGAACAGCGCTTGCGCCTGCTCGCGGGCGGCGGCCATCAGGCGGTCGTCGTCACCGGGCCAGGCCTCGGCGGCGTCGAGCTCGGCGCTGGCTTCCACGGCAGCAGCCAGGGGCACTTGTTGCGCTTGCAGCACGCGCTCGACCACCACCTCCAACGCTGGCACCCGCGGCACGGCGCGCAGGAACTGGCTGACGTAGGCGAGCTCGCGCCGCCGCAGCGACAGCACCTCTTGCGGCGTGGCCTGGGCCAGGTCGATGGGGCCGTGCGCGGAATGCAGCACGATGCGGCCTTCATCGGCGCCGTAGCTGCCGTACAGGCACTTCATGAAGGTCGACTTGCCTTGGCCAGAGGCGCCGACCAGGGCCACGCACTCGCCGGCGCCCAAGCGCAGCGACACGTCGCGCAGCACCGGCAGCTGCAGCCCATTGCGCAGGTGCAGGGTGAAGGCCTTGGACAGGCCCTGCACCTCGAGCACGGGACGGCGCGGGGCCGGTGGGGCACCAGCGGGTTGGGGAAGGTTGTTCATGGCATCACCACCGAGGACACGAGCAGTTGGGTGTAGGCATGCTGGGGGTCGTCCAGCACGCGGTCGGTCAGGCCTTGCTCGACGATGAGGCCGTCGCGCATGACCAAAGTGCGGTGCGCCAGCAGTCGGGCCACGCCCAGGTCGTGGGTGACGATCAACGCCGACAGGTGCAGCCGCGCGGCCAACAGGCGGATGAGGTCGAGCAGCTTGGCCTGCACCGAGACGTCGAGCCCGGAGGTGGGCTCGTCCATCAGCACCAGGCGCGGGCCGGTCACCAGGTTGCGGGCGATCTGCAGGCGCTGGCGCATGCCGCCGGAGAAGGCGCGGGGCGAGTCGTCCATGCGCGCCGGGTCGAGCTCGACGCGCTGCATCCAGGCCTGCCCCGCCACCCGCAAGCGGCCGTGGTGGCGCTGGCCCTGGCCCATCAGCCGCTCGCCGATGTTGGCGCCGGCGCTGACGTCCATGCGCAGGCCCTCGGCGGGGTTTTGTTCGACGAAGCCCCACTGGGTGCGCGACAGCACCCGGCGCTCGCGCTCGCTCACCCGGTGGACGTCGAGCCAGCGGCCGTCGCGGTCGCGGAACAGCACCTCGCCCTCGGAGGGCGGCAGGCGGCCGGCGATGCAGTTGAGCAAGGTGGTCTTGCCGGAACCCGACTCGCCGACGATGGCGATGACTTCGCCGGGGAACATCTCCAGCGAGGCACCGCGCACGGCGAACTTGCCGTCGCGGGCGCCGGGGTAGCGGTGGCTGAGCGACTTGACGCGCAGCAAGGGGGTGGCGGTGGTGCCACTGGGAGTGTCGCCGTGAAGGGGCGTGCGCAGTGGGGCGTTCATGCGCTCACCGCTTCGGGCGTGGCGACGAAACTCACGCCGTGGCGGTCGAAGCCGAGGCGCTCGTAGAAGGCATGCGCCGGACCGCGTTTTTCATTGGACGACAGCGCCAGCTTGTAGCAGCCGGCGGTGCGGGCCAGCTCCATGGCGGCGGCCATCAGCGCGCGGCCCACGCCCTGGCCTTGGGCCTTGGGGTGCACCGCCACCGCTTCGACCACCGCCGCGGGCAGGCCGCCGTGCGCCAGCGAGGGCAGCACGAAGCAGGTCAGCGTGCCGACCGGATCACCGTCGCGCTCGGCCACCAGGACCCGCGCGGTGGGGGTCTCGTTGTGCAGGCGCGCCCAGGCGGCTTCCATGGCGTGCGCGTGGTTGCGGCCGGCGGGATCGAGCCCGGAGGCTTCGTACAAGGCGGCCAGCGTGGCCAGGTCGGCGTGGACCGCGTCGCGGAGGGTCAGGCTCATGGGGCGTTCTCGACTGTGGAAGTAGAAAGGGGCGGGGACTGCACAGCGGCAACGGCACCAGGGGCCACGGGCGGCCGGCTGCTGCACCAATCGGTGTCGGAGCAGGTCCAGGCGACCTGGCCGGCCTCGTCCATCACCTCGTCCAGGAAACTGGTGGTGGCGCCGCACAGCGCGCAGGCATGGCCTTGCGGCTCGACTTGGAAGGGGTGGTCTTCGAAATCGAGGCTGACGACGTCGGTGTAGGGCGGCACGGCGTACAGGCGCTTTTCGCGGCCAGCGCCGAAGAGTTGCAGCGCGGGCATGCGGTGCATCTTCGGGTTGTCGAAGCCGGGAATGGGCGATGGCGACATGACGTAGCGGCCGTCCACCCGCACCGGGTGGTCGTAGGTGGTTTCCACGCAGCCCCAGTGCACGATGTCTTCGTAGAGCTTGACGTCCATCAGGCTGTATTCCTCGGCGGCGTGCAGCTTCAGCGTCTCGGCGCGGCGGGCTTCGAGCTTGTACAGCGGCTCGGGCTGGGGCACCTGGTAGACCAGGATCTGCTGCTCGGTGAGCGGTGTTTCCGGAATGCGGTGACGGGTCTGGATGAGGCTGGCGTCGACCGTGCGGGTGGTGGTGGCCACGCCGGTGGTGCGAGCGAAGAACTGGCGGATGTTGACCGCGTTGGTGGTGTCGTCGGCCCCTTGGTCGATGACCTTCAGGGTGTCGCCCTGGCCGATCACGGCGGCGGTGACCTGGATGCCGCCGGTGCCCCAGCCGTAGGCCAGGGGCATCTCGCGGGAGCCGAAGGGCACCTGGTGGCCCGGGATGGCCACGGCCTTGAGCAGGGCGCGGCGGATCATGCGCTTGGTGTGCTCGTCGAGGTAGGCGAAGTTGTAGCCCTCGGCCGGGCTGGCGCCGTCTTCAAGACGCGAAGGGGCGGTGGCGTGGGCGCTCATCATGCGTTTTCCTCGGCGGCCTGGGCCGCATGGGGTCGGTCATCGGACGGGGCGGGCTGGGCGGCGGCTTGCGCGGCGGCCGGAACACCGGGTGCCAAGGCGGCCGCGGCGGCGTGGACGTCCTGGCGCAATTTGCGGATCAGCTGCAGCTCGGACTCGAAGGTCACGTAGTGCGGCAGCTTCAAGTGCTGCACGAAGCCCGAGGCCTCGACGCTGTCGCCCTGCGGCAGCACGAACTCTTGCTGCTGGGCCGGGCTTCGGGCCATCTCGTCAAACTCGGTGCAGCGCAAGGCGCGGTCGACCAGCGACATGGCCATGGCCTTGCGCTCGCCATGCCCAAACACCAGGCCGTGGCCGCGGGTGAAGGTGGGGGCCACGCCCTGGCTGCCCACGAACTGGTTGACCATCTGGCATTCCGTCAGGGCGACCTCGCCGACCTCGATGGGAAAGTCGAGCTCGTCGGGCACGATCTCGACCGGCACGGTGCCGAAGCGGATGTCGCCGGCAAAGGGGTGGGTGTGGGCGTAGCCACGCTGGGTGGAGTAGCCCATGCCCAGCACCCAGCCTTCGTCGGCGCGCGCCAGCATCTGCAGCCAGCCGCTGCGCGGCAACGGATAGGCGGGTGGCTCGCGGGTGATGTCGGGCGGGGTCGGGTCGCCTTCGCTGGGCACGCAGGGCTCGACCAGGCCGGCAGCGGCGAGCTGCGCCAGTGCGTTGGGCACAGGGCCTTCATGGTGCATGGGCGCAGCCTGCCTGGCCTGTGCAGGCAGCGAGGGCAGCGCCGGCTCGCCACGCAACAGCGCGAAGTCGAGCAGGCGCTGGGTGTAGTCGAAGGTCGGACCGAGCACCTGGCCGCCGGGCAGGTCCTTGAAGATGGCCGACACGCGGCGGGCCACGCGCATGCGGTCGGTGTCCAAGGGCTCGCCGTAGGTGAAACGCGGCAGGGTGGTGCGGTAGGCGCGCAGCAGGAACACCGCCTCGATCGGGTCGCCGCAGGCTTGGCGCAGGGCCAGGGCGGCGAGCTCGGGGTCGTACAGGGAGGCCTCGGCCATCACCCGGTCGACCAAGAGGCCCAGCTGCTCGCGGATCTGGTCCACGCCGATCGCGGGCACCTGCGGGTCGCCCCGGCGTTGTTCGGCCAGCAACGCGCGCGAGGCCTCGATGGCCCGCTCTCCGCCTTTGACTGCGATGTACATGTCAAGCCTCCAATTCGATGTGGGTGGTGCGCGGCAGGGCGGCCAGGCGCGCGCCGCAGGTCAGGATCAGGTCGACGCCACGGGGCAGCGCGGCTTGCAGCCCCCGACGCCATTGCCAGAACGCGGGCGACAGGCCCGACACGCCGAGGCGCTGGGTGGACTCGATGCCCGGGCCGCGCAGCACCAGGCGGGTGGCGCCCGGCTCGCCCAGCGTGGGCACCTGCACCACCAGGGTGGCGCCGCCCTGGGGCACTTCGTCGCTGCCCAAGGCCAGCGTGTCCCACACCGTGGCGCTGAGCTCACCGGCTTGCGCTGCGGTGAAGTCGGCCGGGCCGCCGGGCGCGGCCAGCCGCACCCCGGTGTGGAACCGCAGGTAGGCCTGCGCCGCGGCGCTGTTCAGCGAGCCCACCAGGCGCACCTGGGTCTCGGCGTCGAGCAGGCTCAGCAGCACGGCCGTGGCGCCCAGATCGAGCGGCTCGCCCGGGCCGGTGCCCAGCGGTGGCTCGAGGCCGTCAATCGCAGTGGGCGGCAGCACGAACAGGCGGCCCGGGCGGGCCATGGCCTCCAGCAGGCTGCGGAAGGTCTGCTGCGCGCCGTGGCAGGCGTCTTGGAATCCGGCGGTCATGCCGCTCAGCAACACGGCGCTCATGGGGCGTTCTCCGGGGCCAGGGTGAAGAATTGCACCCGGCTGGCGGCGGTGCGCGCGGCCTGGGCGGTGCGCTCGGCACGGGGGGCCGCGCGCAGCGGCTCGATCACGTCGTGCATCAGCGCGGCGTGGTGTTCGGGCTGCTGCAGCAGGGCGTCGATGCGGGCCACCCACTCGGCCCGCTCGGCATCGCGGCCAAGCACGTAGCCCACCCCGGCGGCCACCGTGCCGACCGCACCGCGGTGGCGCACCACGCAGCGCGTCAGGGTGGCCTCACCGAGGTTGAACTTGTCGCCGGTGTTGCCGATGCGCCCGCGCAGCATCACCAGCCCCACCTCCGGCTGGCGCAGCCAGTCGAAGGCATCGCTGTGGAGGGCCAGGGCGTGCTGGGCCAGCACCGGGCGGGGCGCGTGGGCCAGCACACTGAGCCAGTCGCGCCGTGCAGAAGAAGGTGTCGTGGGATCAGGGGACATGGAAGGGGTCATGGAGGTGTCATCTAGACGACTTAACATGGGCCCCAGTATCTGCCACCGCGATGACAGTTTCTTGACGGCAGCAAGTCAGTTCCACGACAAGGACCCCGACGATGTTGAAAGACCCCTTCGCCGCAGCCCCGGTGCCCGGCGCCGATGACAGCGCCACCACGGCGCGCTGGGAGCAGATTGCCGCGGCCCTGCGCGACGACATCCTGGTCGGCCGCCATGCCCCGGGCGAGCAGCTGCCCAACGAGCAGAAATTGGCCGAGCGCTTCGGCGTCAACCGCCACACGGTGCGCCAGGCCATGCAGGCGCTGGCCCGCGAAGGCCACGTGCACGTGCGCCAGGGCAAGGGCACCTTCGTGCGCGAGCTGGTGCTGGATTACGCACTCAAGCAGCGCACCCGGTTGTCGGAAAACCTGGCCAGCGTCGGCGAGCGGGCCCAGCGCGAGCTGCTGGGGCACCAGCTCACCCAAGCGGGCGACTGGGCCACCGCCCTGCAGGTGGCGCCGCGCTCGCGCATCGAGCTGCTGCACACCCGGGCCTCGGTGCGCTCGCGGGCCGTGGGTCTGACGACCGCCGCCTTTCCCTGCCCGCGCCTGGCGGGCATGGCCGAGGTGCTGGCCCGCACCGGCAGCGTCACGGCCGCTTTGGCAGAGCTCGGCGTGGCCGACTACACCCGCGCCAGCAGCGTGGTCTCGGCCCGCCTGCCCACCCTGGCCGAGGCCGATGCCTTGGCGCGCGCGGTGTCGGAGCCGGTGCTGGTGGTGCAGTACACCAACGTCGACGCGGCGGGCGTGCCGGTCGAGGTCGGCGTGACCCTGTTCGCCGCCGACGCGGTGCAGCTGACCGTGGCGCCCGGCGCATGAGCGGCTCGAACGACCGAGGCACTCCGGGGCCGCGCCACGCGGTCTACTGGGCACCCGAGCCCACCCACCTGCTGTGGCAGGCCGGTTGTGCCTGGCTGGGGCGCGACCCGAGCGGCAGGCTGCGCCTGGACGGCGACCCCCAGCGCCCCACCACCGAGCCGCGCCGCTACGGTTTCCACGCCACCTTGAAGGCGCCGTTTCGCCTGGCACCGCACGCCTGTGAAGCCGACCTCCTGTCCGCCGTGCAGGCCTTGGCCGCGCGCACACCCGTGTTCCCGATGCCCGCCCTGCAAGTGCGCTTCCACGAGGACTACCTGGCCTTGCAGCCCATCGGGCCGATCGAGGCCACCCACCCGCTGCGCCGCCTGGCCGACGCCTGCGTCAGCGAGCTCGACCGCTGGCGGGCGCCGCTGACCGAGGCCGACACACAGCGCCGCCTGCAAAACAGCGAGCTGTCGGCCGAGCACTTGGACCACCTGCACCGCTGGGGCTACCCCCATGTCTTCGACCAGTGGAGATTCCACATGACCTTGTCCGACAGCCTGCCGCTCGAACGCAGGGCCGAGCGAGACGCGCTCGAAGCACAGGCGCGCCAGTTCTTCGCCTTGGCGCTGCGGGTCCCGTTGACCTGCAGCAGCTTGTGCGTGTTCACCGAACCCGCCCCTGGGCAGCCGTTTCGCCTGGCCCACCGCTGGGCCTTGCAACCATGAGCCCGCTGCTGCCCCCCATCGCCTCGGCCGAGCGCTTGCTGGTGGTCGTGGGCCCCTCCGGCGCGGGCAAGGACAGCGTGCTGCGCGCCTGGCGTGAACGCCTGAGCGCCACGGACGCCGAGGTTGCCTTCGCCCGCCGCGTGATCACCCGGCCACCCGAGGCCAACGAGGCGCACGAAAGCGTCGACGAAGAAGCGTTCGCTCGACTGCGCGCGCAGCGCGCACTGGCCACCTGGTGGCAGGCCAACGGCCTGCTCTACGGCATTCGGCAGACCGAGTTGGCGCCACTGGCCCAGGGCGCCTGGGTGGTGATGAACGGGTCGCGCGCCCACCTGCCCGCCCTGCGCGCCCAGGCCCCCGGCCTGCGCGCCGTGGCCATCACCGCGCCCACCGAGGTGCTGGCCGAACGCCTGGCCCAGCGTGGCCGCGAGGACGCACAGGCCCTGGCGCAACGGCTGGCGCGCGCCCCTCAAGCCGAGGTGGACTTGACGCTGTGCAATGACGGCACCCTGGCCGACACAGCGGACGCCTTGCACCGCTGGTGGCAGGGCCAAGGGGCCGCGTCACCGGCCCGATGAGCTCGGGAACCGCGAGGCGGCAGGCGGTTCAAGCCGCTGGCGGTGCACCCACTTCCATGGCCCGAATCAAACCATTCTCGAGGGTGAACCGGTGGCTCACGTGCTCATCGGCGAGCACGGCCCCGGCCAAACTGCGCACGACTTGGTGCACGTCGACCTCGACGTGCCCACCCCCTCGGGGGTGAAAGGCAACCGGCTCAACGTTCGGATCGATCTCACTCCATTGTTCCGTCCAGTAGGCACGGATTTCTTCATGCCCGCGGACGACACCGCCCTTGAACGCCATGGGCCACGTCACGTCCACCGTCATCAGGGCGAGAGCGCCCTCGATGTCGCGAGCGTTGAAGGCCACGTACGCCGCGCGCAGCAGTTCGGTGTGTTGTTCAGGTTGCAGGGACATGAGCGGATGCCTCAGTGAGCCGGGGTCGTCAAAGTGTAGTGCCAGGGTTGACAAGCGCGCCGTCTCCTCGGCGCGCAGAGTGTCAGGCCCGCTCACCCATCACTGCGCTGCACGCTGAAGCCCACTTCCGTGGTGAGCGCGTCCGACCGGGCGAACGGCCGGCCGCGGTGCATGCGCGCGATCGCCGCCACGATGGACAATCCCAGGCCGTGGTGCGCCTGCGCAGGGGTGTGCAGGGCGGCCTCGCTGCGGTAGAACCGGTCGAACAGGCGCGGCAGGTGCACCGGGTCGATGGGCGGGCCTTGGTTGACGACGGACAGGCGCGTCGAGCCGGCGTCCGGGTGGTTGTCGTCGATGCGCAGGCGCACGGTGCTGCCGGCCACGGCGTAGCGGGTGGCGTTGCTCAACAGGTTCGACACCGCCTGTTGCAGCAAGGCGCCGTCGAAATGACCGCTGGCGTCGCCCTCCACCGCCCACCCGAGCTCGGCGTCGGCCAGGGCCGCCTCGTGGTACTCGGCCACCTGCTGCAACAGCGCGGCCAGGCTGGGCACCCACTCGCGGCGGGCCGGCGCGCCACTGTCGGCGTGCGAGAGGAACAGCATGTCCTTGACGATGCGCGACATGCGGCGCAGTTCTTCCAGGTTGCTGCCCAGCAGCTCGCGCACGGCATCGGGTTGGAGGGGGCCCCGCAGGGCCAACTCGATGCCGGCGATCAGCGTCGACAAGGGCGAGCGCAGCTCATGGGCCACGTCGGCATTGAAGCCGTCGAGCTGCGCGTAAGCGCGCTCGATGCGCTCGAGCAAGGCATTGAACTGCTGCACCAGGGGCTGCAGCTCCAAAGGCTGGCCGGAGCCGTCGAGGCGCGGGCTCAGGTCGCCGGCGCTCAGGCGCTTGGTCTGCTCCACCAGCAGGCGCACCGGGGCCAGCCCCACGCGCACCAACCCGAAGCTGCCCACCGTCACCAGCAACACGCCGATCAAGGCGGCGCTGCCCAGGGTGGCCCGCAAGCGTGCCAACGACTGCGCGTCGTCGGCGGTGCTCAACAGCAGCCGCGCCGGCAGCGCCTCGGCTTGGCAGCCTGGCACGGCGGCGGCGAAGGCGAAGCGGTGCTCGCGGTAAGGCGCGGGCATGAGCTCGGTGTTGTCGTACAGGGGCGGGCCGGCGGCGCACGCCAGGCTCAACGCCAGGTCGGGGCGCACGGTGAAGAACTCGTTCAAGCGGTGCCGCAGGCTGCCCCAATCGCCCTCCTGGCGGGTCTCGGTGAGCAGGTTCTCGAGCCCGCCGTGGTGGCGCACCAGGGTCTGGACCTGGCGTTGCTCGACATCGTCCAGGGTGAACAAGTACACGGCCAGGCACACCAAGCCCAAGCCGAGAAAGGTCTGCAATGCCAACCAGCGCGACAGCCGCCGCCCGACCGAATGGATCGGCCGCGGCCTCATGCAGGGGGCCGCGCTTCCAGCACGTAGCCCATGCCCCGCACGGTGTGCAGCAAGGGCTGCTCGAAGGGCACGTCGAGCTTGCTGCGCAAACGGCGCACGGCCACTTCGACGACGTTGGTGTCGCTGTCGAAGTTCATGTCCCAGACCTGGGAGGCGATCTCGGTGCGCGAGAGTACCTGGCCTTGGCGGCGCAACAGCAGCGTCAACAGGCTGAACTCCTTGGCGGTGAGCTCCAACTTGCTGGAAGCGCGGGTGGCCCGGCGGCGCAGCAGGTCGACTTCGAGATCGGCCAGGCGCATCACCACCGACTCGGGTTCGGCGCGCGGGCTGGCGCGGCGCTGCAGCACCTGGATGCGCGCCAGCAGCTCGGAAAACGCAAACGGCTTGAGCAGGTAGTCGTCGGCGCCGGTCTGCAGGCCCTCCACCCGGTCGTTGACACCCACACGGGCCGTCAGCATCAGCACCGGGGTTTGCTTGACCCGGCGCAAGGCCGTCAACAGGCTCAGGCCGTCGATGCCGGGCAGCATGCTGTCGAGCACCAGCAGGTCGTGATCGCCTTCCAGCGCCAGGTGCAGGCCATCGACCCCGTTGTCGGCCACGTCCACCAGGTGGCCGGCCTCGGTGAGGCCCTTGCGCAGGTAGCTCACCAGCTTGACTTCGTCTTCGACCACCAGCAGCTTCATGGCCGGCCTTCCAGGCCGAGCGGGCCGGCCATGGTGCTGGCCGCACAGCGGCGAAGCGCAGATGACAAAACTGTCATCTGGCGGACAGCTTGGTGTCGGACATTGCGCTCTACATTGGAATTGTGGACGCCCCAGTGCGCCTCGTTCAAACCAGGAACCTGCTGTCCCAGCGGGTTCACTTTACAAGGAGCTCTACCATGTCTCGCACCAAACAATTGACCGCCGCTTTGCTCGTGACCGCCTTCTCCCTGCCTGCTTTTGCCGCCACCGATGGCGTCGTGGAGCTGCCGGGCACCCGCGGTGAAAAGGGCGAAATGCGCCAACCCGCCCCGGCCACCCGCACCCGCAGCGATGTGAAGTCGGAACTGCCCGCCGCGCCCCTGCAAGGTGAAGCCGGCGCCCGCATGAACAGCGAAATCGGCTATGCGCCGGACATCGAGGACGCCACCTCCACCCGCACCCGCCAGCAGGTCATGCAAGACCTTGACCGCGCACGCCGTGACGGCTCGCTCGACCAGTTGAACAAAGAGCACGAAGGCTGATATCGCCCAAACGTGACACGGGCGTCTTTGGACCTCGTGAAAGCCCTGCACCGCCTGATGGTGGTGCGGGGCTTTCTTTTGTGGGGACCGTGAACCAGGAGCCGCGAGGGTGCGCGCGACGCGCCACCAAAGAGTCAAGAGGGGTGACCTGTGTCCCGCAAGGGGTCGTGGCCCCAGTTCATCAACGAATACCGCCAGCGTGATTCGCTCACATCGCCGTGCGGCCGTTGGGCCAGGTGCCGGTGCACGTAGCCGATGACTTTTTTCATGTGCGCCAGGTCGTCGTCCGACACCTCGGATTTTTTCTGGCGCAGCAGGCGCACGATGTGGCGGCCGGACTGGTGGCCCACCGACTCGCCCTCGCCCTCGTGGGTCCAGCCGACCTGCTGGGAGGTGTCGGTCTGCAGCCATTTTTCCAGGGCTGCCGGGCTCATGTTGACCACCGCGTCGAATTCGCGCGTCACCTCGGCCCGCTCGTCTTGTGCATGCGCGCCCATGAGCGTCAGCCTTTCGACGAGGTGGTTTTCTTTTTCAGCGCCTCGGGCTTGTGCACCGCGTGCGCACCCGTCTTGGCACTTTTTACCTCGTACTGCGGCGATTTTTCCGAGGCGCTGACGGCGTGGCCCTTGATCTGGGCCTTGCCGGTGACTTTTTTGACCACGGTGCCTTCGATCGTGCCTTGGGAGCTGTCCCAGGTCACGGTGTCGCCGCGGTGGAGCGTGGCGCCCTTGGACGCCTTCGATGCCGGTGTTGAAGCCATGTTGACCTCTCCATGTGGTGTCAAGGCGAGGACGAGGGCAAGCGATGTTCCCGCGCAGCGCCTTTCAAGGAGCGTGGGCCGACAGCACCAGCTGGACGCCCCCGGGGCCGGCATCCTGGAGCAGACGCAGGACCAGCTGCCGCAAGGCCGCCCAGGGAGACACCGGCCAATCGGGCTGCTTCAACCCTTTGATCACCCCGTCACATTGGTGGGCTTGCTGCAACCAGCGGCCCAGCACCTCGCCTGACAAGCGCGGCACCAGGCGTTCGAACAGGCGTTCTTTGGCGCCCCAGACCCGCGCTTCGCGCAGCGCCATGGGCAGCGGCTGGCGCGACTGCACCGCGCTGTGCACGCGGTGCAAGGCGCGGATGTCTTCGCTCAGGGTCCAGTGCACCAGCACGGCGGCCTCGCCGCCGGCTTGCAGGCCGTCGAGCATGCGCAAGGCCCGCTCCACCTGCACTGACCAGACCGCCTCGCCGAGCTGGAACACGTCGTAGCGGGCCACGTTCAGCACCGCCGCCTGGA
>JAZKHH010000133.1:0-5921 GCA_040385465.1 Pseudomonadota bacterium
GGCTGCGTTTTGCGCCTTGCTCACGGCTTTTCTGGTTCAAACGCATCTGGCTTCCTTAGTGTGAACAGGCCCTAAACGAACGAGACAGGTGATTGGGGAAAAAAACCGATTGAGCGGAGAGCACAGGATTCGAACCTGTGCGGCGCTTTGGCGCCGGCTTCGGCTTAGCAAGCCGACCCCTTGCCACTCGGGCAGCTCTCCTTGAATGAATAAATGAACGAATAAGAGATGAGGAACTGGATCAGTCGCGGTGGTAGTCGTCGCGAAGAACGCCGTCAAAGCAGCCGCTGCGCAAGCAGCAGCGCTTGAAAGCAACGGCCGGAACCACAGGGGCACAGGTCGTTGCGGCCGAGTTTTTCGTGCAGCTCTTTGTCACCGTGCACGACCCGCTGGCCCCGTTTGACCTGGGTCTCCGAGGGGAAGCCTTTGCGGCGCTTGCTCATGACTTCGAAAGCAAAAGGGGTGTGGCGGATGCGGTTTCATGACGGATCTCCCGGTGGGTCAAACAATGGAATGGTTTAAAACGCTGGCGCCCCGTGCGGGAGTCGAACCCGCGGCTTCCAGCTCGACAGGCTGGCACTCTGGCCACTGAGTTAACGGAGCAACACGACACAAAAGAGGCCCGGATCCTCTGTTTGGGAATCCGGGCCTCGACGGATCGAGTGGCGGGAGGTGTGCGCTGGTTTAAGCGCTTCCCCGGCCCGGTGGTGGCGTTTCATCCTCACGGTCCAACGACACGGCTGCAGGTCGCTGGGCACTGGCGGCGCGCCGTTCATCCTGCACCGCACGCACGACGGACGTGCGCCGGCCTGAGTGGGGCAGCGAGCGGTGAGTGAGGAGGCCTGGGGTGTTCACGATGAATGCTTTCACAACGAGGGTGTCGAGGTTTCAGGGCCGCGGCGTTGACCGCAGCGACTGTGAAATGTAAAGACTATTTACTTCGTGGTCAAGCGCCTGCGCGACTTTTCTTGGCAGACGTCACCGGGGCAACGTCTTGGCGCACTCGGTCGTCTGGCCCAGCGCGGGGCGAGGCGGTCTCAGCGTCGACCGGACGATGTCGCCCCGGCACCAGGAAGAGCACCCCGAAGGCCAGCGTGCCGACCGTGGCGGACATCAGCAAGGCACCCGTGCCCCAGCGGTCCAAAGCCAGCCCGAACAGCCACGGCGCCAGGGCTTGCGCCATCCGGGCGGGAAGCATCAGCGCCCCCTGGCGGTGTCCGTAGCCTTGGGGGCCGAAGATGATCAAGGGCAGCGTGCCCTTGGCAATCGTCAGGATGCCATTGCCTGCACCATGGAGCACGCCGAAGACGGCGGCCGCCGGTGCGCCGAAGAGCGCCAGGGCCATCACCCCCAAAGGGTGCAGGGCCGCGGCGAGGCGAGCGGACAGCAGCGGGTGCACCTTGCGCAGCAAGCCGAACTCGAGCAGGCGGGCACCGACCTGCGCCGGCCCGATGAGGGCACCGACCAGCACAGCCGTGCCGAGCGTGGCCCCCGCCAACTGCAGCAGCCTGGGCAGGTGGGCGGCCATGGCGGTCGAAATGAACCAGGTGGCGGCGAACACGAAAGACAGTGTCACGGTGGCGCGCAGCGAGGAGGCCGGCAACTGCTCCTGTGGCGGTGGGAAGGCGTCAAGTTGGACCGGCGCAGCGATTGGCCGCGCCGGGGCGCCAGGCAGCCACGCGTTCAAGGGCAGCCCGACCACCAGGTTCAGCGCCGCCCAGGTGAGGCACGCGCCTCGCCAGCCGATGTGGGCCTCGAGCAGGGTCGACAACGGCCAGCCCACGGTGCTGGCAAAGCCGGCGATCAGGGTGATGGCGGTGATGACGCCGCGCGACTCCTTGCCGTACAGGCGCACGAGCGTGGCGAAGGCGGCCTCGTACAAACCGCTGCCCATGCCGATGCCGATGACGACCCAGGCCGCGAACAGGCCAATGGGGCCTTGCGCCAGCCCAAGGCTGGCCAAACCGAGCGCGAACACGACGCTGGTGGCCATGAGCACCGGCCGTCCACCCCAGCGGTCGATCGCGGCGCCGGCGCGCGGGCCGAGCAGCGCGGAGACGACAAGGGCGAGCGAGAAGGCTGCGAACACCGTCGGCACGGACATGCCCAGGTCGCGCGCCATCGACGTGGCCAGCATGGCGGGCAGGTAGTAGGAAGACGCCCAAGCCAACGTCTGTGCCAAGCCCAAAGCCGTCACGGCGCGGGCACGGCGGTCGGCTGTCATGATGGGCGGCGACTCAAAGCGTGCGCTGATTGACGCGCCGGGACAGCTCGGCTGCCGATTCTTTGCGCTCGCTGTAGCGGTCGACCAGGTAGGCGCTGGCGTCCCGGGTGAGGAGGGTGAACTTGAACAGCTCCTCCATCACGTCGACGATGCGGTCGTAGTAGGCGGACGGCTTCATGCGCCCGTCTTCCTCGAACTCGGTGAAGGCCTTGGCCACGGACGACTGGTTCGGAATGGTCAACATCCGCATCCAGCGGCCCAGCACCCGCATCTGGTTGACGGCGTTGAACGACTGGCTGCCCCCGGACACCTGCATCACCGCCAGGGTCTTGCCTTGCGTGGGCCGGACCGCGCCCAGGCTCAGCGGGATCCAGTCGATCTGGGCCTTCAGGATGCCGGTCATCGCGCCATGGCGCTCGGGCGAACACCACACCATGCCCTCGGACCAGGTCGCCAGCGCGCGAAGCTCCTGCACTTTGGGGTGCGACTCGGGCGCGCCATCGGGCAAGGGCAGGCCGGTGGGGTCGAACACTTTCACTTCGCCGCCCATCGCTTCCAGCAGCCGGGCGGCCTCCAGCGTGGTCAGGCGGCTGTAAGAGCGCTCGCGCAACGAGCCATACAGCATCACGAAACGGGGCGGGTGGCGCGAGGGCTCGCGCACCGCCAACCGCGCCTCGGTGGGCATCTCGAAGTGGTGGGGGTCGAGGGCTGGCAATGAAGCGCCGAGGTCAGGCACGGCGCACCCCGGTGTCGACGATCCACTCGCCGTCTTCCTTGCGAAAGGGCAGCAGGGGGCCGACCGGCAGCAGTTCCAACACGGCTTCAGAGGGGCGGCACAGCCGAGTCCCCAGGGGCGTTTCAACGACGGGTCGGTTCATCAGGATGGGGTGCTGCTGGATGAAGTCGAGCAGCTGGTCGTCGGTCCAGCTTGGATCGGCCAAGTTCAGCGCTTGGTAGGGGGTGCCCTTTTCGCGCAGGAGCGCGCGAACGGGAAGGCCCATGGCCGCCACCAGCTGCTGGAGCTTTGCCTTGCATGGGGGGGCTTGCAGGTACTCGACGACAGTCGGCTCGATGCCGGCGTGGCGAAGCAGGGCCAAGACGTTGCGGGAGGTGCCGCAGGCAGGGTTGTGGTAGATGGTGATGGTCATGCGGTTTGTTGAATGAGGAGGTCGCGCTGGCACCCGGCTTGCGGGCGGTGGACGAGCGTCAGCCGCACCGGCATCGCTTCAGCTGCTGCAGGCTGTGGATGGGGACACGACGGCGCAGGCAGCGCCTGCGCAGCAGTTTTCGGTGAGGTAGCTGAGCACCTCGTTCATCTGCGCATAGGCCGCCCGGTAGACGACGTTGCGGCTGGCCCGCTCGGTGGTGACCAAGCTGGCGCTGGCCAACTCTTTGAGGTGGAAGGACAAGGTGGTGGCCGGCACCCCCAGCCCCTCCTGCATCACGCCAGGCGTCATGCCAGAGGGCCCCGCCACCACCAAGGCCCTGAACACCTGGAGTCGGACGGGGTGGGCGAGGGCGGCAAGCGCGCGGATGACGTGTTCTTCGTTCATTTAACGACCATACCAAAAGTGTTGAATTATAGTTTCAACGCTGCAATGTGGGGTGTTGATCACTCGAAAAATTGATCCTGGGGTGGCTCGGCACCGTGGCCACATGTGCGACACGAAAGCCCGTGCTGCAGGAGAAGAAACGGGTGATCGCAGCTGAGGGCACCCAGGATGTTTGTCCAGTCCACCCGACTCATCCCGCCTTCACAAGGCGCCGTGGCGCCATCGGCGCTTCCAGTCTTGGCAGGTAAAATTAGAGGCTCTTTCACAGCGCTTGCCTAGTGTGAAGCTGTCCTCTGATCATGGGTCTTGTTCGTGTGATGCTGGCCATTGCCGTTGTGCTGTTCCACAGTGGCACCACTTTGTTCAGCATGAAGCTGATCGACGGCTTTTCCGCCGTCATGCTGTTTTTCATCATCTCCGGCTTTTACATGGCGTTGATTCTGAACGGCAAATACAACAGCTACGGAGCCTTCTTGACAAATCGCTTTTTGAAGCTGTACCCGGTCTATTGGGTGGTGCTGGCACTGGCTTGGATGTCACCCTCGACGCCTTTCGCCGGTCTGAGCGGCTCCGCCCTGGCCTATTGGCTGTTCGCCAACATTTTCGTCGTGGGTTCGCACTTGACGTCCGTGATCATCAACACCCCAGAGGGCTTCGGCCTCCTGCCGTTCGGACGTCAGATCGCTGCCCCCGAGATGACCTGGGGCCGTTTGTACATCGGGCCCGTGTGGTCCATCAGCGTCGAAATCTTGTTTTATCTCGTCGCTCCTTTGTTGGTGGCCGCGAAAGGCCGCTTCGCCAAAATGGCGTTCATGTTCGCTGTCAGTGCCGTGGCGTACATCTACCTGCGTGTCCATGAGTCGGCTTTCATTCCCTGGACCTACAATTTTTTGTTGCCGACTTTGTACCTGTTCGCGTTGGGGGCAGTGGCCTGGAACATCTACGACTCAGAGCGGTTCAAACAGTTTTACACCGTGCGCAAGGCGGCTCTCGCTTACACCTTGATGTTGGCCTATGTGCTGCTTCACGTCGAGTACATGACGTACGTTGGTCTGCCGTTGTTTGGCAGCGGTGAAATTGCCAACTTGGTTGGGGCGTTGGTGTTCATGTTGTGCCTGCCTTTTGCTTTTGAGTTGACGGCGAAGAGCTCGATTGATCGCCACATCGGTGATCTTTCTTATCCCATTTACCTGTCTCACACCTTGGTGCTCCAACACGCCCCTTGGGCGGCAGGCCTGAATCCGTTGGTCACCACCATTGGCATGTCGGTGCTGCTGAGTTATGGCGTGATGAAGCCGATCGATCGTTACCGGGCAGCCCGCGTGAAATAGAACTTGTTGATCAGTGGCCGGCTTGCTGCGCTGATTCGTGGCGCTCAACGCCCAGGTTGGCTCATGGCAGCACCTTGACCTACAAGACATCCCTTCGGTTGCTGACGGGCGTGGTGAGGGCGGTCGATAAAGTCGCCAGGACAACTACGGAGCTCAAGCGCATGGCCTCAGATCGTCGACCCCCCGCAACCCCGGAGCGCACCGCGTCGTCGCCCCGCCATGGCGCTTGTCAGACAGAGCGGGCGTCGATCGACGCGTACAGCCTAGAGGTGGAGGACGCGCAAGGGCTGGTGGGCGATCAGGCCAGCCAGACGGCCTTCCGGCAGGTGCTCAATGACTGGCAGGTGGCTCTGGAGCGGGTGGGCTCCACGCCGTTCGGCGAAGACACGGCCGACGCGTTGAGCAACGACGAGCTGGACCGCATGGCACATGAGGGCGGCGGCGAGGCGGCGCAGGCCATTGCGTTGGCAATCCATGAATTCTCAGCACGGTTGGCGTACGCGGTGGGCCGCTTCATGCGCCATGACCAGTGGACGGACGTCGAGCGCATCGTGGTCGGCGGTGGCTTTAAAGAGAGCGCGATCGGCCGCTTGGCCATTCGGCGCACACAGCAGCGCTTGGCAGAAGACGGGTTGCAGGTGGAGCTGCGCCGTTTGCACCACGAGGCGGACGACGGCGGCTTGGTCGGCTGGGCCCAGCTGCACCCCCAAGGGCCGCCGAAGCAGGCTTTTCTGGCGGTGGACATCGGGGGCACCAACGTGCGCTGCGGCATTGTGGCGCCGGTGGCCGCGGACCCAGGGCCAGGCACGGGCA
>JAZKHH010000133.1:6021-37129 GCA_040385465.1 Pseudomonadota bacterium
TTCACCGGGAAAAATGGCGCCATGCCGACAGCGACGGTGAACCACGCGACTTGGTTGAAGGCATCGTGGACATGCTGAACCGCTTGCTGGACCATGCCAAAGCGCATCAGATCGCTTTGCTGCCGTTCATCGGGATCGGTTGCCCCGGCATCATTCGCCGCGACGGGTCGATCGAGCGAGGGGCCCAAAACCTGCCGGGCGATTGGCAACAGGCCAGCTTCCACCTGCCCCGGCGCATCGCTGAAAACATTCCCACCATTGCGCAGGCCAAGACGCTGGTCTTGATGCACAACGACGCGGTGGTGCAAGGGCTCAGCGAGTTGCCGTACACCCAGGATGTGCGCCGCTGGGCCGTGCTCACCATCGGCACCGGGCTGGGCAATGCGAGTTTCACCAACCTTCCGGCCCCGGTCGGACGCTGAGCACGCCCTCTGGGGCAAGGTCCCGCTGAGCACTTCTCGCGCAGGCACGCTACACCTGCAACCACGGATGCGCTGCGCGTTGGATGCGAAGCGCAGTGACCCGTAGCAAGCGCACCGGTCCCCTCGGTGAAGGAGGAGGCCGCAACGCCAGGTGGCATCTCGATTGCCACAGAGCTGCCGCTCCCAACCTCCAGACGTCAAATGCCAGCCGCCCTTTTTTGCCGAGTCGACTGCCCGGCGAGCCCACCAGGGCGTGGACCCCGCGGTGAAAGAGCGCACGCAAGCCTTGCCGGCGCGCGCGAGGGCCTGGGTCTGAGGTGGGAGCGCACGGTTGGAAAGTGGAATGCCGTGTTGCCTTGAACCGAGTTCGTCGCGTCAGCACGGCGGTCCAGCCGCTCGCGGCCGAAGCTGCTTGGCGCGGTGTGGGCGTCAAGGCAGCGACGAGCTCGGTGTGACCGACCTTCAGGGACCACATGAGCTCGAATGAATCTATTCGTTGAACGGACGAGCTTGCCGGTTTAGGGTGAGCAACTTCCCCAATTGCTTCTCTCGTTTGAAAGGACCTCTGCCATGCCCAGCCTGCGCCTTGGCGACACCGCCCCCGATTTTGAGCAGCTCTCCACTGAAGGGCCCATCCGCTTCCACGAGTGGTTGGGCAACAGTTGGGGCGTGCTGTTCTCCCACCCAGCCGATTTCACGCCGGTGTGCACCACCGAACTGGGCCTCACCGCCAAGCTGGAAGACCAATTCGCTCGGCGCAACGTCAAGGTGATTGCGTTGTCGATCGACCCGGTGGCGCAACACGGTGAGTGGATCGAGGACATCAACCGCACGCAGAACACGCAGGTCAAGTTTCCGATCATCGCGGACGCCGACCGTCGGGTGAGCGAGCTCTACGATTTGATCCACCCGAATGCCAGCACCACGGCGACGGTGCGCTCGTTGTTCGTCATCGACCCGGCCAAGAAGATCCGTTTGATCATCACCTACCCCGCCAGCACCGGTCGCAATTTCGATGAGATCCTGCGGGTCATCGATTCCTTGCAACTCACCGACCACCACAGCGTGGCCACCCCTGGCAATTGGAAGGACGGAGAGGATGTGGTGATCGTGCCCTCTTTGCAAGATCCGGAGGTGCTGCGGCAGAAGTTTCCGAAGGGCTACACCGCGGTGACGCCGTACCTGCGGGTCACGCCGCAGCCCAATCGGCCCTGAGGCCACCGGCATGGGCTTCGCAAGCTCTCAACCAGGGGTGGTGGGGCCGCTTATCCGTTCACGCTGGACCGGGCCCCGGTTTTGCCCTGGATGAGTATCTTGCGCCGCCCGCCAGCTCGGCTTGAGCGGGACAGGCGGCTTTGTGTTTGTCACCGGAGCCCTTCGCCATGTCCTCGACCACTTTGAATTCGTCTCGCACCGACCTGTCGGTCACCCCTGTCGACGCCATTGAGCCGGTGCAACCGGTGGACGCCATGGCCGACCCGGCGGACCTGGGCCTGCCTTTCCAGGAATTGGTGCAGCAGCAGGGCGACCCGTTGGTTCCGCCGCCGGACGTTGTGCCGCAGCCGATCGGGCCTGACGCCACACCGCCGCCGTCGCCGCCAGAGTCACCGGCAGCCCCGGCGCCCGAGATGCCGTTTGCGCCCTTGGCACCGGACCTTCAACCCGGCAGCACGCCGCCAGAATTCGACACACTGCCCACACCGGAATAAGAAGCGCTGCCACGGCGAGGCCAGCCGCTGGCGATGGCATGCCGATTGCTCGAGGCCGTGCGGCAGGCAGGCAGGCAAGTTGGGCACCGGGCCCGGCGCCCACGCCGTGAAGGAGAAGTTCACCATGGCGAAAAAACAAGGCGTCGACATGCCCAGCACCCTTTTGCGCTCGAGCGACAAGGCCCAACGCACCTATGCTGAGACGCTGAAGCAGGCCGAGAAGACCTACGGGCCCGGCGAACGCGCAGGGCGCACGGCTTACTCCTCGCTCAAGCACAGTTTCGAAAAGGTGGATGACCACTGGGAAGCCAAGGAACACCCGGGTTCCTCCGACAGCCAAGCGGCCAAGTCCGGAGCGTCAGCACGTTCGAGCGGGCGCGACAGCGCTGGTGGGGTGGACGCTTTCGGACACAGCCGAGCCGAGCTGCTCGAGCGGGCCCGGCGGCTGGACATTCGGGGCCGCTCCACCATGAACAAGGAAGCCCTGGCCAAAGCCATTGCTCAAAAACAGGGGTGATCGAACCAGGTCGTGGGCCCAAGGGGAGAGGTGCGCAAACCGGCCTCACGTGAAAGCCCCATTGCCCCTGTTTTTTGGCAGACCCTGGCTGTGCGATGTCGTCGTCGACAAGTTCCTGCAGGGCCAGTCCTTGCGCTCAAACCAGCAATGCCAAGATTTTTTCCAGCGCCACTGGCTTGACCAGATGGTGGTCGAAGCCGGCGGCTTTGGAGCGCTCGATGTCCTGTCGCTGCCCCCACCCTGTGAGGGCCACCAGCATCATGGACTCCGGCGAGGGATGGGCCAGACGCAGCTGGCGCGCCAGGCCGTGCCCGCCCATGCCGGGCATGCCAATGTCAATCAGGGCGAAGTCGGCCTGCACGGTTCGCAGCAAGCTCAAGGCCGCCTCGCCGCTGTGCGCCTGGTGCACCCGGTGGCCTTGGTATTCCAGCAGCAGGGCCAGGCTCTCGGCGGCATCGCGGTTGTCGTCCACCACCAGGATCGAGCGCGGTGATGGTGCCGTGCCCTCGGTCTTTGCCGGCGCAGTGAGGGCAGGGGGGGCCGCCAGGTCCGGGTTGGCGCTGGCGTCGAGGGTTGCGGTGGTGACGATCGCTTGCGGCAGGTGGGCGGTGAAGCGGCTGCCCAGGCCCAAGCCATCGCTGTGGGCCTCGATGTGGCCACCGTGCAAGCGCATCAGGCCTTGGGCCAGGCTCAGGCCGATGCCCAGCCCGCCTTCGCTCAGCGTGCTTGCTGCGACGCTGCGCACCTGGGTGAACATGCCGAACACGGTGGGCAGCACCTCCGGTGACAGGCCGATGCCGTTGTCTTGCACGCTCAACAACACCGACGGACCTTCCACCTTCGCCCGCAAGGTCAAGGTGCCGTTCGGCGGGGTGTATTTGGCGGCGTTGGTGAGCAAGTTGGCCAATACTTGCGCCAAGCGCAAGCCGTCGGCCTGCAGCACGACGTTGGCATCGAGCGTTTCGATCTGCAAGGTGTGGTGCTTGCGGTCGATGAGCGGACGAACCACTTCGACCGCCGCATCGACCACCTCCTGCAATGGCACGGCTGCCTGTCGCAGTTCGAGCTGGCCCCGCGAGATGCGCGAGGCGTCGAGCAGGTCGTCGAGCAGCAAACCCATGTTGGCCACCTGGCGGGCAATCACCGACTGGCACCAGGCAACCTTGTCGGCGGGCAGATCGTGCAGGGCCAAAGTGGCTGCCGCTGAGCGGATGGGGGCCAGTGGGTTGCGCAGTTCGTGGGCCAGGGTGGCGATGAACTCGTCTTTGGCCTGATCGGCTTGGCGCAGTTGCTCTTCGGCTTTCTTCAACACCGTGATGTCGACGAAGGAAACCACGATGTGCGCCTGAGACCGCGTGCCGTCCTCGCCGGGGTAGGCGTTCACCAGCACCCAGCGCGGCTCGCTGGCGCCGGAGTGCAGGATGCCGACCACCTGGCCGGTCACCGGCTCGCCCGTGGCCAGCACGCAGGCCACCGGGTACTCTGAGGGCGGCATTGGGCTGCGGTCGGCTCGCAGGAAATGCCAGGCCTGGTCGGTGAGTGACTTGCCGCGCAGGGTGTGGCTGTCCAAGCCCAGCAACTGGCTGGCCACCTCGTTGCTGAACAGCACGGCCCCATCATCGGCAGCGTGCACCACCAGGCCGGCTTGCATGTGATCGACCACGTAGCGATGGTGGGCCTCGGCCTGTCGTTGGGCCTGCTGGGTGTCCTGTTGCTCACCCAGCAGGCGCTCGAGCGCTTCGGCGCGGCTGGCGGCCAGCGCGGCATGGCGGCGCAGCTCCAACAGCGTCACCACTTGCCGCGCCAGCACCATGAGGGTGTTGCGTTGCAGGGCCGACAGTGTGCGCGTCTGGTTGTCCAGCACGCACAGGGTGCCGAGCACCTGGCCTTCGGGCGTTTGCAGCGGCGCACCGGCGTAAAAGCGCAGTTCAGGGCCGGCGGTGACCAGCGCGTTGCAGGTGAAGCGGGCATCGTGCTGAAGGTTGGGAATTTCCACCAGCGCCGACTCGAGCATGACCTGTGCACAGATCGACGACTCGAGCGGCGTCTCGCGCACGCCGAAGCCGATTTCGGCCTTGAACCACTGGCGCGCGCCGTCCACGAAATTGATGACGGCGTAGGGAGTGCCGCACACTCCAGCAGCCAGCTGCACCAAGTCGTCGTAGTCCTTTTCACGGGGCGTGTCGAGCACGCCGTAGTGCCTCAATGCGCTCAGCCGTTCGGGCGCGAGGAGTCTGGAGTCGTTCGTGGCGGCCATCCGGCGTCCCTGTTTGATGCTGCGTGGTGTCCTGCGCCGTGGCGTCGGGCTGAACGCGTCGTTGTCGTCAGCCCAATGAGGCCGTGGCCCCGTAGGAAGATTATCGTTTGTGCGGGTGTGCTCACAGCGCTCACGCCAACCCACAGCGAAAGTCCAGTGCCAGGGCCCAAACGACCATGTCCCACCCGAGCCACGCAAGGCGTGACTCGGGTGGGACATGAAACCCGCAGCCGATGGGTGCAGGCGTCGAAGAAGGCGCTGGAACGGATCGGCCGCCGGGGCCGGTCCGTCAGGTGTCAGCCCCCCCGGTCAGTGAAACCTCAGCCGACGGCCTTGATGTTCACTGCCGACTCGGCCAGCTCGCTCATCAAGTCATCGCTTTGGTACATCGACTTGACGGCGGACTCGAGCTTGTCGTATTCACCCATGCGCTTGAGGGCCTTGGCGAACGCGGCCACCGTGCCGAAGCCGGTGATGCCGTAGTGCGTCATGCGCTGGTATTGGGCGATGATGGCTGCGTCCAGCACCGGGCCGCTCACAGGGCCTTCTTCCACCGTGTGCTTGAGGGCTTCGGCGGCCAGGCCTTCCATGCCTTTGCAGTGTTCCTTCTGCACTTTTTCGTCCAAGCCTTCGATGATGGACTTGAGCAGCGTGGTGTGCTGCGTGATGCCTTCTTGTGCGGTCTTCAACAGAGCGGTCAGCTTGTTGTTGGTGGCGGCGGGCGCGATCTTGTTCAAGGCGCGGGCCATTTGGTCGTTGGCCGACCACAGGTCTTTGAGTTCGTCGGCGTAGAGTTCTTGCAGGGTGCTGATTTGAGCCATGAGTATTCTCCGTGAGAGATGAGTGGGTGGATGGGATCGAGTGAGTAAGAGGGTGGGCGATGGAAAAAAAGCCTCACCCTGAACTTATAACGGCCAACCCGGCGCGCCACGGTAGGCCTTCGCGAGAGCCTGTGTAGGCGCATGCCTCGATCGCCCGAATCTCCGGGGACAAGCCGCCGGTGCCTGCTTCGCGCAGGCTGAAGGCTTGCTCAGAGTTTGGTGCCCGTGGGGCCGTCCAACACCAGCCGCACATAGCGCGCCAGGTCCGACAGGCGGTACGGCTTCTTCAAGATGTCGAACTCGGTGGGGGCGACGTTGCTGAGGTTGCCCATGTCGCGGTCGAAGCCGGTCGTGAGCAGGATTTGCAGGCCGGGCAAACGGCGGCGCATCTCGCGTGCCAGGGTGTAGCCGTTCATGCCGCCGGGCATGACCACGTCGGAAAACAGCAAGTTGGGCAGTTCGCCGTGCGGCAACACATCCACCAATGCCAAAGCTGTGGCCGCGCTGCCGGCCAGGTGCACGCGGTAGCCCAGGCTGCTGAGCATGTCGCGGGCCAGCTCCGCCACCTCGGGGCGGTCGTCGACCACCAGGATGGTCTCGTCCCCGCCCCGGTCGGGCGCCATGGGGGAGGCCAGGCCGATGGCGGGCACGTCGCGCATCACGGCGGGAAAATACATGCGCACCGTCGTGCCCACGCCGAGCTCGGAGTAGATGGTGGCCGTGCCACCCGACTGCTTGGCAAAGCCATACACCGTCGACAGGCCCAAGCCGGTGCCCTTGCCTTCGTCTTTGGTGGTGAAGAAGGGGTCCATGACGCGGGCAATCACGTCGGGGGGAATGCCCTCGCCGTTGTCGGTGATGGCCAGCGACACGTAGCGCCCCACCGGCAGCCCGGCATAGGCCTCGCGGTCGGAAACGTGCACCTCGACCACATCGGTGCGGATGCGGATCACGCCCCCGTCGGCCATCGCGTCGCGGGAATTGACCATCAGGTTCAAGAGGGCGACTTCGAGCTGGGTCGGGTCGAGTTCGCAATTGGGCAAATCGTTGCCCAGCTCGTAGGCCAAGGTGATGGCATCGCCCAGCGTGCGTTGCGCCAGGCTGGCCATCTCGCGGGTCACGGCGTTGAGGTTGATGACCCGGCCTTTGAGGGTCTGCTTGCGCGAGAACGCCAGCAGCTGCTGGGTCAAGGTGCTGGCTTTGGTCACGGCACTGCGGATGGTCTCGACACTGCGCTCCATGTCGGCCGGGCTCAGTTTGTTCAGCCGCATGCGCGCCCGCATCACGTCCAGGTGCCCGGACATGACCTGCAGGAGGTTGTTGAAATCGTGCGAGATGCCGCCCGTCAACTGGCCGAGGGCTTCCATCTTTTGCGCTTGAGCCAGGGCTTCCTCGGCGTCGCGACGGCGGCTCACATCAAGCTGTGACGCAAAGAAGTACACCAGCTCGCCGCGCTGATTGAACACTGGCGAGATGAACAGCGCATTCCAGAAGGAGGAGCCGTCTTTGCGGTAGTTGAGGATCTCAACGGAAATTTCCTGGCGCCGTTCGACGGCATCGCGGATGGCGGCGACGGAGTTGCGATCGGTGGCGGTGCCCTGTAAGAAACGGCAATTGCGGCCATTCAGCTCTTGAGGGCCGTAGCCGGTCATGGCGCAGAAGGCGCGGTTGCAAAAAACGATGGGGTTGTCTTCCTGCCGGGGATCGGTCACCAGCATGGGCATGCGGGTGGTCTCGATGGCCGCAAAGAAGATGTCGTTCTTGTGGTCGACGAGCTCCTCAGGGTGG
This sequence comes from Pseudomonadota bacterium, assembly GCA_040385465.1. Classification (GTDB taxonomy): domain Bacteria; phylum Pseudomonadota; class Gammaproteobacteria; order Burkholderiales; family Burkholderiaceae_C; genus CANHBY01. The sequence goes on from JAZKHH010000133.1 coordinate 13,536, forward strand.
CCCTCGGTCACGCGGGGCGCTGGGGTGCCGTGTCCGGCCAGGGAAGGTTTTTCGTTGTCCATGGGCTTGCGACGGACCATCCGGTGCCCGTTGATTCAAGTTGACTGCGCTGCCCGGATGCAAGGTCCAGCGGCCACCATTTTGCGTCGGGCGCAACTGCGCAAAGGCGCTTTCGCGTAGGACCAAGCCGTGACTTGCAGGGCGGTCGGTGGGTTCAGCAGAGCAGTGGCTGAGCAGCTGCCTGCTTGCCCCTCAAGCCAACGCCGGCAACGCAACCATGGGCCGACAGTCCGCACGTGGCGGTCACTTCCGCGTCGGGTGATGTGAAACGCAGCGCCCCGGCGGGTGAGCAAGGGTTCCAACCCACAGGCCGTCCCCTCATCAACACGGTCGAACTGGCCGGGAGCCCAAGCAGGGCCGGGTGGGGCTCAGCGCGACGGGAAATCGGACGCCATGGTGGTGGCTTCCCACTTGTTGAAATCGCTGCGCAGCAGGTCGATCTTGCGGCGGGCCAGTTCCAGGGCGGTTTTGCCCAGCAACAGGCGCAGCGGGGGGCGCTCGGACATGGCGGCCGTGATGATGGCCTGGGCGCCCCGCACCGGGTCGCCGGCCTGGGTGCCGCTGCGCGCTTCGGTCTGCTTGCGGCGCTCGCCGGCGGTCTCGGCGTAGGCAGGGATGCGCAGGGCCGATTGCTTGATCGAGCTGCCTGCCCAGTTGGTGCGGAACGGGCCGGGCTCCACGATCATCACGTCGATGCCCAAGGGCTTGACCTCCAGGGCCAGCGACTCAGACAGGCCCTCCACCGCGTACTTGGTGGCATGGTAATAGCCGGTCGCGGCGAAGCTGGTGAGGCCGCCGATCGACGACAGGTTGACGATCAGCCCGCTGCGCTGCTGGCGCATTTGGGGCAGCACCGCCTTGGTCATGTCGATCAGGCCAAACACGTTGGTGTCGAACAGGGCGCGCACGGCGTCGTCTTCCCCTTCTTCAATGGCCGCCAAATAGCCATAGCCGGCGTTGTTCACCAGCACGTCGATGCGGCCGAAGTGGCGCAAGGCCTGAGCGACGGCGTTCTCGATGTGCAGCGGCTGGGTCACGTCCAAAGCCAGCACCAACGCGCGGTCACCCTGCTGGTGCGCCAAGTCGGCCACCTGCTCGGGGTCGCGCGCGGTGATCACGGCCCGCCACCCTTTGGCCAGCACCAGCTTGGCCAGCTCGCGTCCAAAGCCTGTGGAGCAGCCCGTGATCAGCCAGACAGGGTCGGTTCGATTCATCGTCATGCAAAGGCTCCTGGGTGTTGTTCTTGGGGAAAAGGGACGACGAGAATCCACGGCCGCCGTGGGGCAAGCGCTGACTCCATCGGCCGAAGGTCGCAAGGCTGCACCAAAGGTCGGTGGGCAGCAAGCCAATGACGCGTTGCGGGTGGGTTGATTCGAGCCGCGAGGCGGCTTGGCGGTGGGCGTTGACGAAGGCTGGCGTTTGGAGGGTGGCCCACCTGGCCGCATGGGCCGGGCAAGGCCTTCGTTCAGGCAGATGTGTTGGGGTCGTGCTCGGGGTTCAGGTCGATGTTCATTGAAGACGCCTCTTCCTCGACCCCGAGCTCACCTGACGCAGAGTCCTCATCGCCTGCTGCCGGGCTGGCAGCCGACTTGCCTTTTTTCTTGCGCTGGTGGCGCGCGTCCCGCTGGGCCTGCCGCTCGGCGTCCAGGGCCAGGCCCTCGGCCCACCAGCGGGCAAACTCCTCGGGGCTTTCCAAGGTGATGCGGCCCCAGGCCCCGGTGCGGAAATCGTTGATGGCGATCTCGGCGGCCTTTTGCCGGTTCACCTGGCCGCCGGCCAGCAAGCCGCCGCGCTTGCGGCCGATGTCGGCCAGCAACTCGTCGTCGGTCAGCGTGCCGAGGTCGGCCAGCTTGTAGCGCGCCTGCAGCCGGTCGGCATGGCGCTGGCGCACGTTGGCCAGCAGGGCCAGTGCGACGTCTTCCTCGTCATAGGCATTGCGCCCGATGCCGCCGCTGGCTGCCAGGTGGTAGCCGGACTGCGCCACGGCAATGCGCGGCCACAGCATGCCGGGGGTGTCGAACAGGTGGAAGTCGTTGGCCAGCATCAGCTTTTGTTCGAGCTTGGTGATGCCCGGCTCGTCACCGGTCTTGGTGGCGCGCTGACCCATCAGGGTGTTGATGAGGGTGGATTTGCCGACGTTGGGGATGCCGCAGATCAACACCCGCACCGGCTTGACCATGCCGCCCCTCAACGGGGCCAGCGCACGGCAGGCGGCGATCAGCTGTCGTGCGGGTGCGGTGACGCTGGCATCCAGGGCCAAGGCTTGGGTGCCTGGCTGGGCCTGGTAATGGGCCAGCCACAGCGCGGTGTGTTCGGGGTCGGCGAGGTCTTGCTTGTTCAACACCTTGAGCGACGGCTTGCCCCGGGTCAAGCTGGCCAGCAAGGGGTTGGCGCTGGAACCGGGCAGGCGGGCATCGAGCAGCTCGATCACCACGTCGATGTCCGGCACGCGCTCGGCGATGGCTTTCTTGGTCGAGTGCATGTGACCCGGAAACCACTGGATGGACATTGGAAAAAGAGCTTTCTGCAAAAGTGAGACGCAGTGCGCGTGGGCAGCGGGTCAATCCACGGGTGCGGCCCTAAAGGGTCTGGGCCATGCAGGAGTCTATACAGGCCTGTTGAACGGGTGATCCAACCCAGCCGACACGGACACGGCCGCATCGCTGTCGGTGACGGCCTACAAACATGGAAGGGGTCAACCGCTTGCCGGCGCATCGGCGCTGCTGACAATGAGGCGACGCCCGTGGACCCAGCGGCGCTGACCCGTTGGCGTCAATCCGACGACCTCATTCTCAGATGCCTTGGAGCAACCCCTCATGGACTCGATCAACCGCAACCAACCCGAAGACAACCATCAAGACCTGCAGGGCGCCGACACGGTGCGCCGGGTGCAGGAAACCGTCAAGAAAACCCAAACCTGCTTCTTCTGCACAGCGGGCGGGCAAGGGCCCTCGCAAGGCACCCGGCCAATGAGCGTGCGCAAAGTAGACGACGCGGGCAACCTGTGGTTTCTGTGTGCCAACGACAGCCACACCCATGAAGAGATCGGCCGCAACCCCACGGTGGAGCTTTTCTTCCAAGGCTCGGAGCACTCGGATTTCGTGCACCTGCGCGGCACGGCCCTGTTGTCGCGTGACAAGCAGAAGATCGAAGAGCTGTGGGAGCCGATTTTGCGCACCTGGTTCACCGAAGGCATCAACGACCCCCGCATCGCGGTTGTCCAGGTCACGCCCTCCAGCGGCTATTACTGGGACAACAAGCACGGCAACGCCGTGGCGGGCATCAAGATGATGATCGGGGCTGCCGTGGGCAAGACGCTCGACGATTCCATCGAAGGCCGCTTGTCTTGATGTCGTGACGGCCGGGAGGTAGAAACGCCTGCCCGGCGCTCAGCCTTCTTCGGCTTCTTGAAGGCAGCGCAGCAGGTAAGGCGCGGTGCGGCTTCGCGTCGCGCGGGCCACAGCCAAGGGCATGCCGCAGGCGACGACGCGGCCGCCTTCCTCGCCGGCACCTGGGCCGAGGTCGATCACCCAGTCGCAGGCGGCGGCCACCCGCATTTCATGCTCCACCACGACCACGGTGTTGCCGGCGTCCACCAACTGCTGCAGCTGGGCCATGAGCTTGTCGACGTCGGCCGGGTGCAGCCCCGTGGTCGGCTCGTCCAGCACGTACAGCGCATCGCCGCGTTGGGGCCGCTGCAACTCGGTGGCCAGCTTGATGCGCTGCGCTTCGCCGCCCGACAGCTCGGTGGCCGGCTGCCCCAAGCGCAAATAGCCCAGCCCGATGTCGCGCAGCAAGGCCAAGGGCTTGAAGACCGCCGGCTCGGCGGCAAAGAAGTCGCACGCTTCCTCGACCGTCAAGGCCAGCACCTCGGCAATGGAGCGCCCGTTCCAGGTCACCCGCAAGGTGGCGTCGTTGTAGCGGGCGCCGTGGCAGGTGGGGCAGGGCGCATAGACGCTGGGCATGAAAAGCAACTCCACGCTGACCGCGCCTTCGCCTTCGCAGGTCTGGCAGCGCCCGCCGGCCACATTGAAGGAAAAGCGCCCGGCGCCGTAACGCTTGGCGCGCGCCGCGGGGGTGGCGGCGTAGAGCTTGCGCACGACATCGAACAGGCCGGTGTAAGTGGCCAGGTTGGAACGCGGGGTGCGGCCGATGGGCTTTTGGTCCACCTGCACCAGGCGCCGCAGGTTTTCGGCCCCCGCGTGCAGCCGGCCGCTGGTCGGGGTGGGGGAGGCGGTGGCGGCCAGGGCCGCGGCGGCATCGGGCTCGTCCAGGTCGGCCGGGCCAGCGCTGCGCTGGCCCAGGTGCTCGGCCACCAGCTCCACGAGAGCGTGGCTGACCAGGCTGGACTTGCCCGAGCCCGACACGCCGGTGACCGCGGTCAAAGCCCCCAATGGGAAGCGGGCGTCCAGGTTGTGCAGGTTGTTGCGGGTCACGCCGCGCAGCTCCAGCCAGCCGCTCGGTCCACGGGGCCCAGGCAGCGGGCGGCGGCGGCCGGCGGTCGGCTGGCGGCCAAAGAGGTGGCGTGCGGTGTGCGATTCGCTCACCCCCTGTAGGCCAGCGGGTGGACCGCTGTAGAGCACTTGGCCTCCGCGCTCGCCGGCGTCGGGACCGACGTCGATCAACCAGTCGGCGCGGCGCATCGTCTCCAGGTCGTGCTCGACCACGAACAGGCTGTTGCCAGCGCGCTTGAGCGTGTCCAAGGCTTGGAGCAAAGCCTCGCCGTCGGCGGGGTGCAGGCCTGCTGAGGGTTCGTCCAGCACATAGACCACGCCGAACAGGTTCGAGCGGATCTGCGTGGCCAGGCGCAGCCGCTGCAGCTCGCCGGGCGACAAGGTGGGCGTGGCGCGGTCCAGCGACAAATACCCCAGCCCGAGCGCCTGCAGGGTGCTGATGCGCACCAGCAGGTCGTGCGCCAGGCGCTGGGCCGCGAGGCGCTTTTCGGGTGACAGGTGGGAGGTGCGCCGCACGTCGGGTGCGCTGGCGTGGGCTGAGCCGCCCGCCGCCACGCGACGGGCCGTGTCACGGCGGGCGGCGGCCCGGCTCAGCGGAGTGTCCGCCCCAGGGGCGTGGGCGCTTGCCAGGGGGGCGTCGGCCGCAGCCACCGGGGCCAACAGCGCGGCCACTTGGTCCAGCGGCATCTGCGACAGCGTGCCGATGTCGACGCCCGCGAAGGTGACGCTCAGCGCCTCGTGCTTGAGGCGGCGCCCTTCGCAGGCTGGGCAACGGCTGCCCACCATGAAGCGGGCCACGCGCTTTTTCATCAGCGGGCTCTGGGTGGTGGCAAACGTCTGCAGCACGTACTTGCGGGCGCCGATGAAAGTGCCCTGGTAGCTGGGTTCGGCCTTGCGGCGCAAGGCGGCCCGGGTTTCAGCCGGGGTGAAGCCGGCGTACACCGGCACGGTGGGTTGCTCCTCGGTGAAGAGAATCCATTGGCGCACTTTTTTCGGCAGTTGACGCCAGGGGGTGTCCACGTCGTGACCCAAGGTCACGAGGATGTCGCGCAGGTTCTGACCGTGCCAGGCCGGTGGCCAGGCGGCAATGGCGCGCTCGCGGATGGTCAAGCGATCGTCCGGCACCATCGTGGCCTCCGTGACCTCGAACACGTGGCCCAGGCCATGGCAGTGCGGGCAGGCGCCCTGCGGCGTGTTGGGCGAGAAATCTTCCGCGTACAGCATCGGTTGGCGCGCCGGGTAGTGTCCGGCGCGCGAGTACAGCAGGCGCAGGAAACTCGACAAGGTGGTCACGCTGCCCACGGAGGAACGCATGCTGGGCGTGCCCCGCTGCTGCTGCAGCGCCACGGCGGGCGGCAGACCTTCGATGGCGTCCACCTCGGGCACGCCCGCCTGGTCAATCAGCCGTCGTGCATAAGGGGCCACCGATTCCAAATAACGGCGCTGCGCCTCGGCGTACAAGGTGCCAAAGGCCAGCGACGATTTGCCCGAGCCCGACACACCAGTGAACACCACCAGGGCGTCGCGTGGAATGTCGACGTCGACGTTCTTCAGGTTGTGCTCGCGCGCACCGCGCACGCGCACGAAGCGGTCGGAGGACGCCATGGCCTGCGGCGCACGCAGGGCAATTGGCTTCACCATGCGTTGGTCGCCGCCCAGGGCGCGCCGGTGGGTGGAGGGGGAGAAAGGCACCACATGGGCCCATCGTTACCCTGTTGCGCCTGAGCAGGTATAGGACGGTACCCCGTGTTGAAGCCAGCCAGCAGGGGCGGTGGATAGGATGCCGGGATGAAGACCCGCCCGCCCCACCCAGTCACCCCCGATGGCCGGTATTTCGTGGTGCGGGGGCGGCTGTGGCGCTGTTCGAACCCTGCCTTGCCGCCAGCGGAGCGGCAGCGGTGGGTCGACGCCCTGATGCACGCCCGGCGAGCGGTAGGGCAGGCTTTGAAGGGCCAGGCGCCGGTTGACCTTGCGGCGGCCCGGGCGCAGGTGGACGTGGCCAAACGCGCGTTGGGCGAGCGCGGCCCGGTGTGGTGGACCGACGGTGCGCCGGATTGGAACCGCCACGCCGTCCACACCACCCCTTATGCCGCTTGGCACGCTGAAGTGCAGGCCGACACGGCTCGCGCCGCCGAGGCCACGGCCACCGCGATGGGCTGAAAGCCGTGTGCCGACGACCGGCCTGGCCAGCCGCCGTTGCCGCGGCGCACCACTCGGCACAGGCCCTGGCGCCACTGGCACAAATCCTTCCAAAGCCGTCTGGCCTTGCGCTATAACGAGGCGGCAAACGAGCCGCCCATGACCCGTCCACGCACCCACCCTTTGCGCAGATCGCTGTTGAGTCTGGCGGCCCTTGGCCTGCTGCCGGTGACGCTGTTGGGTGCCTGGGGCGTGTGGACGACGTTCCAGGCCCAACAGCAGGACCAGCAGCGCTCCATCCTGGAATTGTCGAGGGCGCTGGCCACGGCGGTCGAGTCGGAACTCAACGGCACGGTCAGTGCGTTGTCGGTCGCCAGCAAGTCGCCCGCTTTGGCCAAGGGCGATCTGCGGGCGTTCCATGAGCTCATGCGCAGCGAAGTGGTGCTGCGGCCGGAGTGGTTGTCCGTCACCCTTGCCGATGCGCAAGGGCGGTTGCTGTTCCGCTCCTCCGTGCCTTACGGCAGCGCTGACATTCGGCTCAGTGAGCCCTTGAGCATGGCGCAGGCGCTGCGCGCCCGGCGACCGGTGGTGGGCTCGCTGGCGGTGGGCCATCGGGGTGAGGCTGCGTTTCCCGTGCGCTGGCCCGTGGTGGTCGACGACCAGCTGGCCTACGTGCTCACGGCGGCGGTCAAGCCCGATCGCATTCTGGAAGTGGTGAACAAGCAGCAGGTGCCCGAGAGCTGGGTGCTGTCGGTGTTCGACGGCACCGGGCGGCGGGTGGCGCGCTCCAAAGACCACGGCGACACGCTGGGCCGTCCCGCCAGCCCGTCGTTGGAAAAATTGTTGGCCGCCAGCGCGGATGCGGAGGCTGGCTCCGGCGTGACCCACACCATCGAGGGTCATGAGATGCACACCGGCTACACCCGCCTGAAGTCTTACGGCTGGACGGTCGTGGTGGGCGCACCGACCGCACAGACCTGGATGGCGCTGGGCCGCACCCTGGGCTGGTACCCCTTGGGGTTGATCGGCTCGGTGGCCATCTGCCTGGTGCTGGCGCTGCGCCTGTCGGCCCGCATTGCCCGCGGCATCGGGGCCGTGCGCGACAAGGCGGTGCAGCTGGGCGAAGGCAAGCCGGTGCAGATCGAGCCCAGCGACATCGAGGAAGTCAACGACATGGCGGTGGCCCTGCACAGTGCCTCGCAGCGTTTGAACGAGACCACCGGTTCCCTGCGCGAGGCCTTGAGCGGTGCGCAGGCCGCCGCGCAGGCCAAGGACCAGTTCCTGGCCATCCTCGGCCATGAGCTGCGCAACCCGCTGGCACCGATGCTCACCGCGCTGCAACTGCTGGACATGAAGTCCGACAGCCACACCTTGCGCGAACGCCAGATCATGCGGCGCCAGCTCGACCACATGCGCCGCTTGGTCGACGACCTGCTCGACGTGTCGCGCATCACCCGCGGCAAGCTCGAGATGCGCAGCCACCCGGTCAACCTGGTGACGGTGATCGAACGCTCGGTGGAGGCCATTCAGCCCGCGGCCAACCAGCGCTCGCAGAGCCTGCGCGTCGACTGGCCGGACGGTGTGGCGGTGTGGGTGCAGGGCGACGACACCCGCCTGGTGCAAGCGGTGTCCAACCTGTTGACCAACGCGGTGCGTTTCGGCGCGCAAGCCCCCATCACCCTGAGCGTGAACCTGGAGCAAGGCGGCCAGCAGGTCTGCATCGAGGTGCGGGACGAGGGCGTGGGCATGCAGCCCGACACCTTGGCGCGCATCTTCGAGCCGTTTTACCAGGCCCCCCAGGCCTCCGACCGCACCACCGGTGGGTTGGGCCTGGGCCTGGCCATCGTGCGCACGGTGGTGCAGCTGCACCACGGCACGGTTTCGGCCGAAAGCCCGGGCCCGGGGCAGGGCAGCCGGGTCGCCATCCGCCTGCCGACCATTGCCGCACCGGTGCCGGTGAGCACCTTGGCCCGTGAGCCCGAGGGCCGGCGCCGGGGCCTCAAGGTGCTGGTGGTGGACGACAACGTCGACGCTCTGGAAACGCTGGCAGACTTGCTCGGGGTCGCCGGCCACCAGGTCGAAATGCTGGCCCACCCCCGCGATGCGCTCACCCGCATCCCCGTGTTCCAGCCTGACGTCGCCATTCTCGACATCGGCATGCCCGACATGGACGGCTACGAGCTGGCGCGGGCCATCCGCAGCACCTTGCCCACCTGGACGGGCCAACTGATCGCGCTGACCGGTTACGGCCAGGGGGCCGACAAGGCCAAGGCGGCAGCGGCCGGCTTCGCGCTGCACCTGGCCAAACCCGCCGACCCCAATGCCTTGCTGGAGGCGGTGCAACGCCTGGCGGAAGGCCCGTCGCTCAAGCGCCCGCTCACTGACACGGCGCCCTCGGCCGCCGCCTGAAGCCGCCTGACCGGGCCCTCACGCCCTCAGCGTTAAATTCAACCGCAAGGCACAGGGTGCGCCCGCCTGGCCAGGAGCCTACAGTGGGGGCAAGCCATCGGAGTGCCCTGCCCATGAAGCCGTCTTCTTCCCCTCTGTCGTCCCCAGCGCCCGCCACGGCCGATCCCCTGGCCCTCGCCACCGTGAACGACCCACGCTGGGTGGCCGTGACCGCGCGCGATGCCCAGGCCGACGGGACGTTCGTCTACGCGGTGCGCACCACCGGGGTGTACTGCCGCCCCAGCTGCGCGTCGCGTCAGGCCCGCCCGGAAAACGTCAGCTTCCACGCCACGTCCGAGCTCGCCCGGCAGGCGGGGTTTCGGGCCTGCCGCCGCTGCCATCCCGACCGGGCCTCACCCGCCGCGCAACAAGCCGAGCTGGTCGCCGGTCTGTGCCGTTTCATCCAACGCTGTGAGCAGCCGCCCCGCTTGAGCGCCCTGGCAGCGCAGGCGCAACTCAGCACTTACCACCTGCACCGGGTCTTCAAGGCCGTGACTGGCTTGACGCCGCAGGCCTATGCCCGGGCCCACCGCGCCCAACGCCTGCGCGAGGCGTTGGCGCACAGCGGCACGGTGACCGAGGCGGTGTTCGAGGCCGGCTACAACGCCAGCGGGCCGTTCTACACCGAGGCCCAGCAGGTGCTGGGCATGACGCCGGGCCGCTACCGCGCTGGGGGTGCCGGCGTGCCCATCCGCTTTGCCGTGGGGCAGTGCAGCCTGGGGGCGATCTTGGTGGCGTGCACCGAGCGCGGCGTGTGCGCGATCCTGCTGGGCGACGACCCCCAGGCCTTGACCCAAGATTTGCAGGACCGTTTTCCGCAGGCCGAGCTGAGGGGCGCAGAGGCCGATTTCGAGCAATGGGTGGCCCAGGTGGTGGGCTTGGTCGAAGCACCCCATGTCGGACTGGACCTGCCGCTGGACGTGCGCGGCACCGCGTTCCAGCAACGTGTCTGGCAGGCGCTGCGCGACATCCCGCCGGGGCAGACCGCCAGCTACACCGAAGTGGCTTGCCGCATGGGCGCGCCCACCTCAGCCCGCGCTGTCGCGCAGGCTTGCGGCGCCAACGCGTTGGCAGTGGCCATTCCCTGCCACCGGGTGGTGCGGGGCGACGGCAGCCTGTCCGGCTACCGCTGGGGCGTGGAGCGCAAGCGCACGCTGCTGAACCGGGAAGCCCAGGTCGTTGCGGCGCTCCCAAAGAAATCCACCTGCTGAGCGCGTCGTCTGCACGAAGTTGACGGCGCTCACTCTCACCCACTCACCCGCCCGACCGTTCGACCGGCGGCTCTTGCCGACAACCGGTCAAAAGGCAGGGGAGTGAGGCGCTCAACCGCCTTTTTTCGCCCGCTTGCCGGGATTCTTCTTGCTGCGGGTGTGAGCACCGCGCTCTTGACTGCTGCGTTGACCTCGGCCTTCGCGCACAGGAGAGGGGGTGCGTTTGCGGTCGGCTTCGGTGCGGGGGGAGGAGGCGTTGGACATGAGGGTTCCTTGTAGAAGAGAGAAAGAGGCAACTCGAAAAGGCTGCACCACACGGCGCAGCGCGAGGACGGATAATGCCCGACATCCAAGCGGCCGCCTGCCAGCCCATGGTGCCCCGTCCTGCAGGGCCTTGTCCGACAGATCGCAGGACACCAGCGCTTGTTTGCTCGCATGCTGGTGTGCATGTCGTTTGCTCGGATGCCCTCGCTTGCGACCCCATGGGTCCACGGAAGGATCCACACCATGCAAGGGTTGCCCTTGACCTCCCAGCGCCAGGCCCACCTCGACGGGGTGCGGGGGGTGGCGATCGTGCTGGTGCTCATCGAGCACTTTGGCGGGCTGCACACCGGGCGCCTTGGCGTCGACACCTTCTTCGTGCTCTCCGGCCTGCTGATGAGCCGGGTGCTGTTCGAAGACAAGCTGCCGTTGCGCAGGTTCTATCAAAACCGCATCGCCCGGATTTTTCCGGTGTTCTATTTGTACCTGGCCGTGGTGGCCTCGTGCGCCTGGTGGCAGCAGCAGCCCCCGGTCGACTGGAACAGCCTGGCCAGCGCAGCGCTGTACCTGCGCAGCTACTGGCCGCCGACCCACATCTGGACCGGCCCGTTGCCGCTGGGCAATCTGTGGTCGTTGAACGTGGAAGAGCACGCCTACGTGGTGCTGTCGTTGGCGGCCTGGGCGGCCGTGGCCCATGGAGAGCGTGCGGCGCGTTGGGGGTTGACGGCGTTGAGCGTGGGCTGCGTGGCGGCCTACCTGGTGTACCGCTGGCTGCCCGTGGAACCCGGCGCCACGCCGCCAGAATTGCGCACGGAGTGCGCCGCCTTGCCGCTGCTGCTGTCGGCGGCGCTGTTCTTGTGGGGCCGGGCGGGCCGGCTCGCCTGGCTGCGGTCCGTGGGGAGCCTCGTCTGGGGGTTGCTGCTCCTGAGCGCCGGGCTGGCCGTCACCGGCGCCTTGCCGGCGCTGGCCCGGATCAACGAGTTCATCGTCCTGCCGTGCTTGCTGGCGTTGGGCATCCACCTGCTGCAAGACGCGCCGCCGGCGGTGTTGCGGGCCTTGTCCACGCGGTGGCTGACGTGGCTGGGCCTGTGTTCATTTTCCCTCTACATCTGGCACTACCCTTTCTTCTACCTGGATGCGCTGAACACGATGCCCGTGCTGGTCCGCATGGCCGGTGCGTTGCTGCTGGCCACACTGTCGTTCTATGCCTTTGAGCAACCCATGCGCCGGTGGATTCGCCGGTGGTGAAACAGCAGCGGTGCTGCCCGGTCATTGGAAACCAACCGTAACAAATTGGGGCGGCCGGTGGCGGCCCTCAATGGGTGTCGACCGGGTTAGCGAGGGAACGCTTCCAAGGCACGCAAGGTGTTTGTTGACGTCTCAGGAGACCTTGATCGGGCTGTAGGAAAGCACTGTCCTTGCATCGGACCGATTGCCGACACACAGTCCTGTGTGGGCGATCTACGCTCCGCCTTCCGGTGCCCAGCCACCCCCAGCCGTACCTCGTCATGAAGCTTTTCCCTTCCCCCTTGCGCCACCTGTTCCTAGGCTCGCGACTGGCACTGATTCCCATGACGGCGGCACTCGTGGCAGCGCTGACTGCCTGCGGCGGTGGCGGTGGTGGTGAAGGAACCTCTGCCGGCAGTTCCGCCGACAGCGCCGCTGCACCGGCCCCGGGCGCGGCCACCCCGGCCGGCCCTCGCCCCGAGTTGCCTGCCGCCCGCCGCTCGGCGCGGGTGTTCGTCACCGGGCACAGCCTGGTCGACAACCCCTTGCCCGATGACCTGGTGCAGATCGCCAACAGCCTCGGGGGCACGTCCGAGTACAACCAGCAAAACGTCCTGGGCTCGCCACTGCGCGTGCGCACCCGCGGCCTGAACTCGGCGTCGTCCGACTGGAGCGGTTACCGCCTGGGCAAGAACCGCGAAGGCCAGAACATGGACGTGCTGGCCGAGATCGCCCGGCCGCAAACCGTGAGCGGCACCTACGACGCCCTGCTGCTCACCGAGCGCCACGATCTGGTGAGCTCACTGCTGTTCGAAGACACGATTCGCTACGCCCGCCATTACCACGACCGGGTGGCCGCTGCCCAACCTTCGGCAACCACCTATTTTTATCAGTCGTGGCAAGGCCTGCGTGACAAAAATGCCCCGGCCGAATGGATCGCCTACGAGCGCGCCGCCTCCCCGGTGTGGACCTGCATGGCCACCCGTCTCAACCAGTCGCTGGTGGCCGAAGGCCGCAGCAGCCGGGTGGTGCCGCTGCCGGCAGGCGCGGCCCTGGCCGAGCTGGTGGAGCGGGCCACCCAGGGCACCGTGGCCGGCATCACCGGCGCCAGCGTGCGCGAGACGGTGGACCGCCTGATCGAAGACGATGTGCACCCCACCCGATTGGGCATGTACTACATGGCCTTGGTGAGCTATGCCGCCATCTACCGCCAGTCGCCGGTGGGTGCCTGGCGTCCCGCCGACGTCACCGCGGCCCAGGCCGCGTCCCTGCAAAACGTGGCCTGGGACACCGTCTCGCGCCGTGAAGCCGAAACACCCCTGGACCTGGGGCAATGCGCGGCGACCCTGCGCGACTCGTTCTGCAGCACCTATGCCACCTACATGCGCGACGCCAGCCAGGCGGCGTCCTGCCAAAGCCGGTTCGCTGCCGGCCGCACCGACCATCCCTTCCATTTCGACGCCGCCAGCGACCGCAACCTCTGGCTGCCCAGTCCTTGACGGCCCAGCCCGGTTCCCCGTTCCTGCGCTCGGCAGCACAGCGCCAGTGCCAGGAGGAAACCGGGCATTGGCGCCGGGCCGGCTGTCCATGCCGCCTGGGCCAGACAACAGCGCCGGGTGGTCGGCACAGGACACCGTGTCGGGCGTTTCTCAATCCCCTCGCGATCCTGGCCCAGACTGCCCCTGGCTTGTCCAGGCCCGCTCACCCGCCCTGGTGGGCGCGTGACCCCGACGCCCCCCTGACGCTCACCCAGGCCGTTGCCTTGCCCCCAGGGGTCGAAGGCCACAGGACCCCCGCTTGCCCGCGCTGTAGGCCGGCCGCGTCGTCGTACAAGCCCTTGCTATCATCCCCAGGCCCTTGAGCAGCCACTCCACTCACTGCCATCCTGCACGCGGGCCGAAGGTGGCCCGCCCGACCCTGTTCGGAGACTTTGTCCCATGACGCCGTTCGACCCTTCTGCGGCCGCAGTCTGCGCGCCATGACCTCCCGTGTGAGAAAAAAGTCCGGCGCCCCGCGGGGCCGGCGCGTGGGTCCGCCCTTGCCGGCGATCACGCTGTTCGGCTTTGCCCTGGCCGTGTTGGCCGTGGTGCTGGTGGCGTTGTTTTCGTTCAATGTGGAGCGCAGCCGCGCCATCGCGATCGCACGCCTGAATCACTCGGTGTTGGTGATCGAGCGCCTGCAAACGCTGTTGTCGGACCTGAAAGACGCGGAAACGGGGCAACGCGGCTTCCTGCTCACCGGCGCCGAGCGCTACCTGGAACCTTATTTTCAAAGCCGGTCGGCGATGCCGGGGCAGTTCGCCAAAACCCGCGCGATGATGGCGCAGGACACCCCTCAGCTCGATCGCCTTGAGACCCTGCAGCGCCTGGTCGACAATAAGTTCGAGGAGCTGGCCGAAACCATCGCGTTGCGCCGCCAGGGCCAGGTCGACCAAGCGCTGGCGCTGGTGGCCAGCGACCGCGGCCGCACGGTGATGGACAACATCCGCCGCACCGCAGACCAGATGGTGGCCGAAGAGAAAAGCCTGCTGGCCGCACGCCACACCGAATGGCAGGAGGCGGTTCGCCTGTCGACCCAGGTCCAAGGCGGTGGCCTGTTGACGATCTTGGCGCTCATCGCCTTGGCGGGCGCCATGGCCGCACGCGACCACCGTTCCCGTGAGACGCAGATCTGGCTGCGCGCCGGCAAGGCCGGTTTGGGCACGCGGGTGCAGGGCGAGCAGCGGCTGGAAGTGCTGGGCGCCAATGCGCTGAACTACCTGGCGGAGTACCTTCAGGCGCAGGTGGGCGCGCTGTACCTGGCCGAGCCCAACGGGGTGTTTCGCCGCGTGGCCGCTTATGGCGCGGCCCAGGCCAGCGAAGAGGTGCGGCCGGGCCAGGGCCTGCTGGGCGAGGTCGCCAAGTCGCTGCAGCCCATGCACGTGCGCGACGTGCCCGACGAGCACTTGGAGGTCAACTCCGCCCTCGGCCGCAGCCGACCGCGCGAGCTGCTGCTGGCCCCGGCCGATGTGGACGGCGTGGTCTATGGCGTGGTCGAGCTGGGCTTTTTCCGCCACTTGGAGCCGGCCGACGAGGAGCTGCTCGACAGCGTCTCCGAGATGCTGGGCGTGGCGGTGCGCTCCGCCAAAGACCGCAGCCGCCTGGAAGAACTGCTCGAGGAAACCCAGCGCCAGGCCGAGGAGATGCAGGCCCAGCAGGAAGAACTGCGCGTGAGCAACGAAGAGCTCGAGGCCCAAAGCCGCGCCCTGGGCAAGTCGCAAGTGCAGCTGGAGGCCCAGCAAGCCGAGCTCGAGCAGACCAACTCGCAACTCGAGGGGCAGGCCACCCAGCTGGAGCACCAGCGCGACGAACTCGCGCGCGCGCAAGACGTGCTGACCGCCCGGGCGCGTGAGCTCGAGCTGTCGAACCGCTACAAGAGCGAATTTTTGGCCAACATGAGCCACGAGCTGCGCACGCCGCTGAACTCCACCCTCATTTTGGCCAAGCTGCTGGCCGACAACAAGCCCGGCAACCTGCAGGCCGAACAGATCAAGTTCGCGCAGACCATCCTGTCGGCGGGCAACGACCTGCTCACCCTCATCAACGACATCCTCGACTTGTCCAAGATCGAGGCCGGCAAGATCGACATCGTGCCCGAGCCCGTTCCATTGGCGGGCCTGGTGGAAGGCCTGGTGCACAGCCTGCAACCCGTGGCCCTGCAGAAGAAGCTGCAGTTGCGGGTGGCGTTGGAACCCGGCCTGCCCAATCGCCTGGAGACCGACTCGCAGCGCTTGAGCCAGATTCTCAAGAACCTGTTGTCCAACGCACTCAAATTCACCGAGCGCGGCGAAGTTCGGGTGCAGGTGCGTCCGCAGGGCGACAGCGGCGGGGTGGCCTTTGCGGTGCACGACACCGGCATCGGCATTGCGCCCGAGCAGCAAGACCTGATTTTCGAGGCGTTCCAGCAGGCCGATGGCAGCACCCACCGCAAATACGGTGGCACCGGACTGGGCCTGTCCATCTCACGCGACCTGGCCCGCTTGCTGGGTGGGCGGATTTCGGTGCAGAGCACCCCCGGGCAAGGCAGCGTGTTCACGCTCACCTTGCCACCGGTGTGCCCTCCGCCGGCAGACCCGGCCTCCAACGAGCTGCTCGAAGGCAGCGGGCCGCCGGCCAACCGCGCAGAAGCACAAGACCTGGCCGCGTGGCAGCCGCTGGAAGACCTGCCCGCGTCGGGGTCGCCACCCGCCGGCTCGACCCCGACCGAATCCACCGTGCCCGACGACCGCGACGCCTTGCGCCCCGGCGCACGGCTCATTTTGGTGATCGAAGACGACCAGCGCTTTGCCGCCATCCTGTGCGACCTGTGCCACGAGATGGACTTCCAGTGCGTGGTCACGCACACCGCCACCGACGGCGTGCAGGCCGCGGTGCGCTTCCAGCCCCATGCCATCTTGTTGGACATGAACCTGCCGGATCACTCCGGCTTGGGCGTGCTCGACCAGCTCAAGCGCGACATGCGCACCCGGCACATCCCGGTGCACGTGATCTCGGTGGCCGACTACATGAAGCAGGCGTTCGAGCGCGGCGCCGTTGGCTACGACCTCAAGCCGGTCAAGCGGGCGCAGCTGGTGCTGGCGCTGGAGCGCCTGGAAGCCAAGTTTTCCCAGCGCCTGCGCCGGGTGCTGGTGATCGAAGACGATGAGCGCCAACGCGAAAGCATCCACCAGTTGCTGGGCAATGAAGGGGTCGAGATCACTGGCGTGGCCAGCGCGGCGGCGGCCTTGGCGCAGCTGGGGAGCACCACCTTCGACTGCGTCATCATGGACTTGAACCTGCCCGACCTCAGCGGCTACGAGCTGCTCGAGCAGATGGCGGCGCAGGCCGACACCACCTTCCCGCCCGTGATCGTCTACACCGGCCGCTCGCTGAGCCGCGACGAAGAGCAAAAGCTGCGCGGCTTCTCCCACTCGATCATCATCAAAGACGCCCGCTCGCCCGAGCGCCTGCTCGACGAGGTCACGCTGTTCTTGCACCAGGTGGAGTCGTCGCTGCCCCCCGAGGCGCAACGCCTGCTCAAGGTGGCCCGCGACCGCGACTCGACCCTGGACGGCCGGCGCGTGCTCGTCGTGGAAGACGACGTGCGCAACGTCTTCGCCCTGACCAGCGTGCTCGAGCCCAAGGGCGCCAAGGTGGCCCTGGCCCGCAACGGCCGCGAGGCCCTGGAGGTGTTGGATCGCAGCCTGGGCCCGGAGGGCCAGCCCATCGACCTGGTGCTGATGGACATCATGATGCCGGAGATGGACGGCTTCACCGCCATGCGCGAGATCCGCAAAAACCCCGTCTGGAACAAGCTGCCCATCATCGCGCTCACCGCCAAGGCGATGCGGGACGACCAGGAAAAGTGCCTGGCCGCCGGCGCCAACGACTACATCGCCAAGCCCCTCGACGTGGAAAAGCTCCTGTCGCTGGTGCGTGTGTGGATGCCCAAGTAAGGCCAGGTGCCGCGTGCCGTCCACAACCTTCGACATCGAACTGCGGCTGCTGGTGGACGCCATCTACCTGAAGTACCACTTCGACTTCCGCGGCTATGCGGTGGCCTCGTTGAAGCGCCGCCTGACGGCGGCGATGAGCCGCTTCGGCTGCACCACCCTGTCGCGCTTGCAAGACCGTGTGCTGCACGACCCCGCGGCGTTCCACAACCTGCTCGACTACCTGACCGTGCAGGTGAGCGAGATGTTCCGCGACCCCGACCACTTTCGCGCGCTGCGCCAAGAGGTGATGCCCCTGCTGCGCACCTACCCCTCGCTGAAGGTGTGGGTGGCCGGCTGCAGCTCCGGCGAAGAGGTTTATTCGCTGGCCATCCTGCTGCACGAGGAAGGCTTGCTCGAGCGCACCCTGATCTACGCCACCGACATCAACCCCCACGCCTTGCAGCAGGCCGAGGAGGGCGTCTACGACCTCGACCGCGTGGCGGCCTTCACTCTGAACCACCAGCGCTCCGGTGCGCCCACCTCGCTGTCGAATTACTACTCGGCGGCCTACGGTCGGGCGGTGTTCGACAAGTCCTTGCGGCGCCACATCGTGTTTTCCGACCACAGCCTGGCCACCGACGGCGTGTTCGCCGAAGTGCAGCTGGTGTCGTGCCGCAACGTCCTGATCTATTTCGACCGCGCCCTGCAGGACCGCGCCCTGGGCCTGTTCAAGGACACCTTGTGCCGCAAGGGTTTCTTGAGCCTGGGGTCGAAGGAATCGCTGCGGTTTTCAGCCCAGGCCGAGGCCTTCAGTGATTTCGTGCGCGACGAACGCATCTTCCAAAAGATCGGCGACTGACCGATGAGCCGCCCCAATCCCGCCCTCTCCATCGCCCACTCGGCCGCCAAGACCGGTGCGGCCACCGGCCCGGGTGTGCTGCCCCGGCGCATCGAGGCGGTGGTGGTCGGTGCGTCGGCCGGCGGCGTGGAGGCCTTGTCCGTGCTGCTGCCCGCCTTGGTGAGCGAGGGCAGGCTGGCGGTGTTCGTCGTGCTGCACCTGCCGCGCGACCGGCGCAGCCTGCTGAGCCACATCTTCCGCCGTGAGTGCACGGTGCCGGTGCAGGAGGCCGAAGACAAGCAGCCGGTGGTGCCGGGCACGGTGTATTTCGCGCCGCCCGATTACCACCTGCTGATCGACACGGGTCCTTCGCTGGCCTTGTCGGTGGACGACCCGGTCAACTATTCCCGCCCGTCGATCGACGTGCTCTTCGAGTCGGCCGCCGACGTCTACCGCGAGCGGCTGATGGCCATCGTGCTGACCGGCGCCAACCAGGACGGCGCGCTTGGCCTGGCCGCCGTGCAGGCGGCAGGCGGGGTCACGGTGGTGCAAGACCCGGCCACCGCGCAGTCGGCGTCCATGCCACGGGCGGCCCTGGAACGGGTGGCCGCGGATTTCGTCTTGAATCTGGAACAAATCGCAGCGCTGTTGGCCAGCCTGCACGATGGAGGTGAACAGTGATGGTGGATGCCTTGGGCAAGGACACGCAGCGGGTCAAGTGCCTGATCGTCGACGACCTGCAGGAGAACCTGTTGGCACTGTCGGCGCTGCTGCGCGATGAACCGGTCGAAGTGCTGCAGGCGCGCTCCGGCCGCGAGGCGCTGGAGCTGCTGCTCGTCCACGACGTGGCGCTGGCCCTGGTGGACGTGCAGATGCCCGACATGGACGGCTTCGAGTTGGCCGAGCTCATGCGCGGCAGCGAACGCACCCAACGGGTGCCGATCATCTTCGTCACCGCCGGCTCGCGCGACCAGCAGCGTGTGTTCAAAGGCTACGACAGCGGGGCGGTCGACTTCCTGTTCAAGCCGATCGAGGCGCACATTCTCAAGAGCAAGGCCAATGTGTTCTTCCAGCTGCACCGCCAAACCTTGCAGCTCGCCCAGCAACTCGAAGAACGCACCGAGACCCTGCGGCTCAAAGAGATGTTCACCGCGGTGCTGGGCCATGACCTGCGCGGCCCTTTGAGCGCCATCCTGATGTCGGCCCAGCTGCTGTCCAAACGGCCCGATGAAGCCAGCCAGAAAGTCGGCCTGCGCTTGCTGCGCAGCGGCCAGTGGATGAACCGCATGATCGAAGACATGCTCGACCTCACCCGGGCCCGGGTGGGAGGCGGCATTCCGGTGAGCCGCCAACCCAGCGACTTGGGCGAGTTGAGCGAGCGGGTGATCCAGGAACGCCAGAGCACCTGCCCGGGCCGCACCATCGACTTCCAGCGCCAGGGCGATCTGCGTGGCGCCTGGGATGGCGACCGGCTCACCCAACTCGTCTCCAACCTGGTCGGCAATGCCGTGATCCACGGCGACCCGACGCAACCCATCACAGTTCAGCTCGATGGCAGCCGCAGCGAGCGGGTGGTGCTGAGCGTGGCCAACGGCGGGGCGATTCCACCTGCGCTGTTGCCGCACATCTTCAACCCGTTTCGCAGCGGACGCAAAGCGGCCCATCAGGCGGAAGGCCTTGGCCTGGGCCTGTTCATTGCTCAGCAGATCGTGCGGGCCCACGGCGGCCGCATCGAGGTGCGCACCGACGTGCCCGACACCACCCGTTTCGAGGTCAGCCTGCCGCGCCAGTGAGCCCTTGGCGGAGCCCAACCACCCCGAAAGCCATCCGCGCTCGACGCTCGACCCCGGCGCTTTGTTGCAAGATCCTTTTTCCAACCCAAGGAATGAACGACCATGACCTCACCCCAACTCCAAGGCAAAGTGGCTTTCATCACCGGTGCTGCGAGCGGCATCGGCAAGGAAATCGCGCTGGAATTCGCGCGCGCGGGCGCCGCGGTGGCCATCGCCGACTTGAACCTGCAAGCGGCCGAGGCCACCGCCGCTGAGATCCAGACAACCGGTGCCCGCGCCTTCGGCGTGGCCGTGGACGTCACCGACGAGGCGCAGGTGGACGCGGCGGTGGAGGCCACGGTGAAACAGCTGGGCGGCGTCGACATCTTGATCAGCAACGCCGGCATCCAGATCGTGCACCCCATCGAAGAGTTCAGCTTCGCCGAGTGGAAGAAGATGCTGGCCATCCACCTCGACGGTGCCTTCCTCACCACCCGCGCCTGCGTCAAGCAGATGATCGCCAGCAAGCGCGGCGGCAGCATCATCTACATGGGCTCGGTGCACTCGAAGGAAGCGTCGGTGCTCAAGGCGCCCTACGTCACCGCCAAGCACGGCTTGATCGGCCTGGCCAAGACGATGGCCAAGGAAGGCGCCAAGCACAACATCCGGGCCAATGTGATCTGCCCCGGGTTCGTGCGCACGCCGCTGGTCGATAAGCAGATTCCCGAGCAAGCCAAAACACTGGGCCTGACGGAGGACGAGGTCATCAAGAAAGTGATGTTGAAGGAGACCGTGGACGGCGAGTTCACCACCACCGCCGACGTTGCCCAGGTGGCGTTGATGTTCGCCAGCTTTCCGACCAACGCGTTGACCGGGCAGTCCCTGGTGGTCAGCCACGGTTGGTTCATGCAGTGACGCGGCGACATTGAGCTGAGCCTTGGGGTCGCCGCGCCGTCGGCAGAGGGAGTGCCACTCAGGGGACCAGAGCGTGCAAGCGTGCCGGGGCCCTGAGCGTGGACCTGTTCTCAAACCCGCCCGCGGGGGACTGTCCCTTACAGGCCTTCGGGCGTTTCACCGTCGGCGCGCCGTGCCGTTCCAGCGTATCCTGCCTCGGCGAGCTCCGGTTCGCGAGTTGTCCTACACCCTGCGCCGACCGCTTCCGATTCCTTTGTCCGCCAAGCCGACGCAAGATCACCACCGATGACTCCCTGCACGCTGGTGAGGCCGTGGCCTCAACCGGTTGCCCGACGGAAGGTTTCCCATGACGAGCGCCAACAGTACTTTCGAACTTCCGACGCCCGGCAACCAATCCCGCGGCCTGTTCCACCGCCATCCCTCGTCCCGCGGCCGCGCCGTGGTGGGCGTGTTCATCTGGGGGGGCTTGAGCCTGGCAGTGGCCGCACTGGGGGCCCTGGCCTCGATCCAGGCAGCGGAGTTTTACGGCGTGCTCATCAAACCCTCGTGGGCTCCGCCGCCCGGTGTCTTCGGCCCGGTCTGGTCGGCGCTGTACCTGATGATGGCTGTGGCCGCTTGGCTTGTGTGGCAGGAAGGCCGGCGCCAACCGGTGACCCCTGCGTTGGCGCTGTATGTGCTGGCCTTGGTGCCCAACGCCCTGTGGTCCTGGTTGTTCTTCGCCTGGCACCGCGGCGATTGGGCCTTGTGGGACGTCGCCGTGCTGTGGTGCCTGCTGGCCATGACCTGCGTCGCATTCTGGCGCGTGCGGCCGCTGGCCGGCGCCTTGATGCTGCCGGTGTGGGCCTGGGTGTCGTTCGCCGCGACATTGAACACAGCGGTCTGGCTGGCCAATCCAGTGCTGCTGGGCGCGTGAGCCTGGCCGTCAAAGCCGCTGCCCATCCCTGACTTGAATACGCGCACAGACGGCCGTGAGGCTGTTCGCTCCCCGCCGCTGGCCATCGCACACAAGCGGCATGCTCCTGCTTGCTCGAACCTATTGCGCCGCCTGAGCTGACAGCCACCGGCTGTCTACCCCCAAAAGCAAATGGGGCTGGCTGTCGAGTGTTCAGCCAGCCCCACCGTCCCGCTCAACAACCCATCACACCCGTGGCGGATCGGTTTCGCGCGCCGGATGGCGGTGTTGCCCGACCGCTTCGATGAACGTGCGGATGAGTGCGGGTGCCTTGTCGCTCGCACCCAGCACGATGCCAGGGTCCGGCTCGCCGGAAGGCAGCGCCTCGGCAATCATCGCGCGGTCCAGCAGTTGGCGCGAGGCACCCAACACCAGCAGCGTCTTGCAATGCCGGTACTGGTGGGTGACGAAGTCCATCGTCTGACCGTAGCGCGACAAGACAGCCAGGCCCGCTTCCCCGTCTGGCAGCGCCAGCGCATCGAAGAGCACCGGCGCGGCGTTCTCCAAGGTGCCGTCGGCCGGGATCGAATCGCCGTCCACCGTCTTCACCGCACCCAGGCGCGGTGCGACCACAAAGGGCACGGCGCCTTCGGCCAACAAGGCGGCTTGCAATTGCCGGATCGAGTCGCCCTGCACCCCGTCGGCCGCCAGGATCGCCACCTTGCGGGTGCGGATGCCACCCACGCCAGGGTGGGCCGTCATCGACAGAGCGGGTGACGACGTCACCTCGGGCTTGGCCGGCTGCTCGAGGGCTTTGGGCATGGCGACGGGCACGTCCATGCCCAGGCCATCGGCCACCGCCTGCACCAGCTCGGCCGACACGTTGGCCAGCGACGACAGCATGCGCTCGCGAATCGCCGGCACCGTCAGCTTGCTCAGCTCGAAGCGGAAGCCGCCGATGATGTGCGCCTTCTCGACCGGGGTTTGGCTCTCAAAAAACAGCGTGGCCTGGGTGTAGTGGTCGGCGAACTTCGCCGGCTTGCCGCGCACCTTGTCTTCCTTCACCGGTTCCGGGAAAGAAACGAAGCCCTTGGCGCCGGCCTGGAACGGACAGCCACCGCCCAACGAGTTCGGCTCATAAGCCACCCGCCCGCGCGGGATCGTCTGGCGGTGAAGCCCGTCGCGCTGGTTGTTCTGCACCTTGGCCAGCGGCGAGTTGATCGGGATTTCATGGAAATTCGGCCCACCCAGTCGGGTGATCTGGGTGTCGACGTAAGAGTGGATGCGGCCAGCCAGCAACGGGTCGTTGCTGAAGTCGATGCCGGGGATCACGTGCGCGGTGCAAAACGCCACTTGCTCGGTCTCAGCGAAGAAGTTGTCCGGGTTGCGGTTGAGCACCATGCGGCCCACCGGCGTCACCGGCACCAGCTCCTCGGGAATCAGCTTGGTGGCGTCCAGCACGTCGAAGCTGAAGGCCTCGGCTTGGGCTTCGGTGAAGATCTGGAAACCCAGCTCCCATTCCGGGTACTCGCCCGACTCGATGGCCTCCCACAGGTCGCGGCGGTGGAAGTCGGGGTCGGCGCCGCAAATCTTCAGCGCTTCGTCCCAGACCAGGGAATGCGTGCCCAGCAAGGGCTTCCAATGGAACTTGACGAAGTGCGACTCGCCTTGGGCGTTGACCAGGCGGAAGCTGTGCACCCCGAAGCCTTGCATCATCCGGTAGCTGCGCGGCAGCGCACGGTCCGACATCGTCCACATCAGCATGTGGGTCGACTCGGGCATCAGCGACACAAAATCCCAGAAGGTGTCGTGGGCCGATTGGGCCTGCGGCATGCCGTGGTGCGGCTCCGGCTTGACGGCGTGCGCCAGATCGGGAAACTTCATCGCGTCCTGGATGAAGAAGACCGGGATGTTGTTGCCCACCA
>JAZKHH010000134.1:0-1864 GCA_040385465.1 Pseudomonadota bacterium
CGGGTCTGCACTTCGCCGACATCGAACTGCTGCTGCAGGTGCTGCACCAGTTGCGAGACGCCGGCAACACCATCGTGGTGATCGAGCACAACCTGGACGTGATCAAGACCGCCGACTGGGTGATCGACATGGGTCCCGAAGGTGGCTCCGGCGGTGGCACCGTGGTGGCGCAGGGCACGCCCGAGACCATTGCTGCGCACGCGCACAGCCACACCGGGCACTACCTCAAGCGCCTGCTGACGTTGCCGCAGGCCGCGTGACGCGTTACTTGTTGCGGTAGGCCAGCCCTACTGAGGCGCCGTAGGTGGTGGTGCGCGTGGCCAAGGGACTGCGGGCCACCGCGCCCTGCAACTGGTACACGCTCAAGCCGCCATAGGCCACCCAACGCTTGTTCAACGCCGAGGTGATGCGCCAACCCAGCGAGACGCCGTCGAACCCCGACCCCAGTGCGTAGGCCTGCAAGCCGGTGGCTGCTGCCGCGTCGAGCGCGATGCCGTAATGGGTTTGTCGGTAGGTGCCATTGGCCCAGCCTGCGCCGATGGACAGATCCCAGTGCGTTTGTGACGAAATGGGGTAGCGGTAGTTCAGGCCCGAGTCGAGCCGCAGGCCACCGTCGCGGCCCAGCAGGTCTTGCGAAGCGCGCAACGAGCCGCTCCAGCGTGGGCTCAGCGTGAAGCCAGCCGTGACGCGCCCGCGCACCGTGTCGCGCACCCGGGGCAGGCCGCCGTACACGGGGTCATCCTTCCACGAGCGGCCCTCGTCAATGGACAGCGATGTGCTCAGCGAAACACGGTCGCTGCGGGAGAGCACGGTGCTCACGCCGCTGTCCACCGACTCGCGGCCCTGCGCCAGCAGCGCGCTGGCACCTGAGGTGGCAAAGCGGAAGCGCCCGAGCTGGAAGGCCCAGATCGGGCGAAGACCCAGGCTCTGCTCGCTGGTGCCGAAGGGATCGCGTCCGCTGGAGAGTGAAGCGCCCAGCAGGTAGTCGCGACTCGCTTCGAGCGCCACCGGTTCGG
Organism: Pseudomonadota bacterium; assembly: GCA_040385465.1. GTDB lineage: Bacteria > Pseudomonadota > Gammaproteobacteria > Burkholderiales > Burkholderiaceae_C > CANHBY01. Next base: position 1,017 of record JAZKHH010000134.1, read on the forward strand.
CCACCTGGGCATGGCCCGCCACGGCCCATGACGCTGCGACCAGCGCCAGGGGAAGCACGGTCATTCGCGTCATGGTGTTGCGCTCAGAGTCGGCTCAGGTCTTCGATCGCATCGACCACCATGCTGGTGCCCACGGCAATCAGCAGGATGTCGGCTGCAACTCGCACGTATTTATGACCTGCTGGAGGCGCACCCAGGCGGATCGAGATGTCGTTGGGCACGGCGTAATAGACCACGTCGGACGGCAGGCGGTAGCCCTTGCGCCACTTCTTGGCCTGGCCCGGGGGCATGCAGCCGTTGTTTTTCTTGGCCAGACCCGGCGGGCAGTTGCCGGCGCGGAAACGCGGCTCGTAGTACTCGCGCACCGCCACGCGCTGGCTGTCCTGAAAATAGCCGCCGATGTTGATCTGCACCGCGACGTTGGTCGACGATCGATCGCCCGAGCCTTGTTGGGTGTGGCGCGGCTGGGCGTCGCGATCGCCCTTGCTGTTTTTGCCGCCACGGTCGGATTTTTCCCATTTGTTCTTACCGCCGCCGGCATGGTCGGGTTTTTCGGCCAGCGCGGGGGCGGCCGTGAGGGCCATCGCCAGGCTCAGGCCGGCGAAAGCCCACAAAGTTCTGCGCGGTGCGTTCATGGTTCAAGTCTCGGGTGTTGTGGGGCCGAGAGCAGTCTACTTCGTTGCCTTGCTGCACAAGCAGTTACATCTGCGCGGCTGTCGCGGTGTGGGCGCCGATCATCGAACGACCACAGGCTGGCAGACTCGCACCTCCAAGCGCATGCTTCTTCACCGGGTGTCTCCTTGTCTCAAGAAACCGAACTCAAGCTGGAAGTGCATCCGCAAGACCTG
>JAZKHH010000135.1:0-8278 GCA_040385465.1 Pseudomonadota bacterium
GCAAGGACATGGAAGACATCAAGACCGCGATGAGCTTCCAGTGCGAGTACCTGGCCGTGAGCTTCCCCAAGAACGCCACCGACATGGAGATGGCGCGCCAGTTGGCCAACGTCGCTGGTGAACCCTGGCGGCACAAGCCCGCGCTGATTGCCAAGATCGAGCGCTGCGAGGCGATTCCCGCGCTTGAAAGCATCGTCAAGGCCAGTGACGGCATCATGGTGGCGCGCGGCGACCTGGCGGTGGAAGTCGGCAACGCCGCGGTGCCGGCGCTGCAAAAACGCATGATCAAAATGGCCCGCGCCATGGACCGCATCGTCATCACCGCCACCCAGATGATGGAGTCGATGATCGTCAACCCGGTGCCCACCCGCGCCGAGGTCAGCGACGTGGCCAACGCGGTGCTCGACGGCACCGACGCGGTGATGCTCAGCGCCGAGACGGCGGCCGGCAAGTACCCGGTCGAAACGGTGGAGATGATGGCCAGCGTGTGCGTGGAGGCCGAGCGCGCGGAGGAGGTCTCGCTCGATGCCGACTTCACCAACAAGACCTTCGGCCGCATCGACCAGTCGATCGCCATGGGCGCGCTGTTCACTGCCTACCACCTGGGCTGCAAGGCCATCTTGGCCCTGACCGAGTCGGGCTCCACCGCGCTGTGGATGAGCCGCTACAAGGTCCACGTGCCGATTTTTGGCTTGACCTCGCAGCTCGGCAGCCAGCGCAAGATGACCCTTTATCGCAACGTGCGGCCCTTGCTGATGCCCAGCTTCACCGAGCGCGACCAGGCGCTGTCGCATGCCGAGGCGTTGCTGGTCGAGGCCGGCGTGCTGATGCCGGGCGACACCTACGCCATCACCTGCGGCGAGCCGATGGGCTACCCCGGTGGCACCAACATGTTGAAGGTGTGCCAGGTCCGTTGAGGTCATGATCCACAGCGGGCAGTGTGGCGGGGTGGGCGTGGGTCGGCGGGAAGGCCACTGGAATGAGACCGCACCAGCGGGGGGGCTGCACGGCCCGGGCGCAGCGTTGTGTTCGTGGCTGCTGGCGGTGGCGCTGGCACTCATGGGTCTGGCGGCCCCCGCTTCGAACGCCCAGGCCCAACTCGCGCGCAAGCCCGCTGGCTTGGCCATCGATGCCCGCGGCGGCCTGCCCGGCGCGGTGGCCCCGGACCCGGCGCCCTGGCTCGACAGCGTGCCCGACCGGGCCGCGTTCGACCGCATGGCCCGGGTCTTCGAGATCGCTCACCTGCTGTTCCTGATCGACCGGGCCGACGGCAACAAGGTCTACTTCATCAACACCCGGCGCTACGCTTTGCACGAGCAATTCATTCGCGCCCACCTGGGCCTCGCGAACGCCTCGCGCCAGGCGCTGAACGACAACTACCTGCTGCCCGACCGCCGCTTCCTGCTCGGCACCCTCGGCTGGCAGCCCACGGTCAAACAGTGGAGCTACGAGTTCTGGGAAGGCGATCGGCTCACCCCCGAATTGCTCAAGGTGGCCGAGCAGGCCTTGGGTGCCCAGTTCTTCGCGCCGCTGGCCTTCAAGGCCAACGCTTCGCAGCAAGAAGCCGTGGCCGCGCAGGCGGCCTTGCCGTTCCTGTCACTGGCCGAGCTGGTGCGTGGACAGGACTTCATCGCCATGAACCCCGGCACGGCCCTGGGCCGGCTGCGGGTGCTCGACGACCTCGACGAGGCCGACGAACTCGAGCCCGACGACATCCTGGTGCTCAACCAGGTGCCGTTGAGCCTGCCGCCGGTGGCCGGGGTGGTGACCGCCCGGCCGTCGACCACCTTGTCGCACGTGAACCTGCTGGTCAAGAGTTGGGGCATCCCGAGTGCGTATGTGCGCGAGACCGCGGTGCTGACGCCGTGGAACGGCCGCTGGGTGCAGCTGACCGTCACCGCCGAGGGCTACCAGGTGCAGGCCGCGCCCGAGCCCAGCGTGCGCGCCGGCCTGACCGACGTGCGCCACCCCGCCGAGTGGCCGATGCCGCTGCTCAGCCGGCGCACCCTGACCCCGCTGGCCGCGCTGCGCCGCGCCGACCGCGTGCATTGCGGCACCAAGGCCGCTCACCTCGGTGCGTTGGGCGAAGCGGTGCGCAGAGGCCAGCTGCAGGGCGTGGCCCCCGTGCCCGATGGCTACTGCATTCCGTTTTCCGCGTACGCCGACTTCATGGCCCAACCGGCCGCGCGGGCGGCGGTGGCCCGGGCCGAGCAGACCCCCGGCTTTGCCACCGAGCGCAAGGTGCGCAACGCCGCACTGGCCCGCCTGCGCGAAACCTTGGTCGCGCTGCCCGTGCCGGTGGACAGTGCCCGCGCCTGGGTGCAGCGCTGGCGCAGCCAGTTGGGCGGCGCCGGGGTGTTCGTGCGCAGCTCGTCCAATTCCGAAGACATGCCGCGCTTCAGTGGTGCGGGGCTGTACAGCACGGTGCCCAACGTCACCCGCGCCGACGCCTTGGAGACGGCGGTGAAAACCGTCTGGGCCTCGGTCTTCAACGCCGAGGCTTACGAGGCGCGCCGCTGGGCCCGCATCCCGCACGACCGGGTGGTGATGGCGGTGCTGGTGCAACGGGCGGTGGACGCCCAGTCGTCCGGCGTGATGGTCACCGTCAACCCCTTCGACCCCTTGCAGCGCGGCGTGAGCTACCTGTCGGCCAAGCGCGGTCTGGGCATGCGCGTGGTCGAAGGCCGGCGGGTGGCGGAGCAGGTGCTGTTCAACCCGCGCAGCGGTGCCGTGCAGGTGCTGAGCCGTTCCGACGATGAGATCGCGCTGTTGCTGCAGGCCCAGGGCGGGGTGCGCGAGCAGGCCGTGACGCCTGGGCGCGCCGTGCTCACCGATGCCTTGGTGCGCGAGCTGGCGGCGGTGGGCGCGCAAATCAAGGCGGTGCTGGGCCCGGCCACCGAGCAAGACATTGAATGGGCGGTGGACGCCCAGGGGCGCATCCATGTGCTGCAAGCGCGGCCCTACATCGACCGGGCGCTGGAAGCGGCGCTGCGCTGAACGCCGGGATCCTGTCGATCCGCTCAGAGGAAAGGATGGGGTGGGGTCAAGCGCCGGGCCGGTCGTCCATCAGCCCTTGCCACAGCGGCGCCAGCTGCAGCTTCTCGACCACCCGCAACGGCGTGCTCATCAGCAGGCATTCACGCTGCAGCGCCTGCACCCGCTCGGCCAGCGCCTCTTCCGCCAGGTTCAACTCGAACAGGGTGCGGGGCAGCAGCGCCTGGCCAGCCTGCTGCCACAGGCCCAAGGCCTCCCAGGCGGCGTGCAATGTCTCCAACCGCTTGACGGCATGGCGAACGATGTCGAGCAGCGCGGTGTCGGAGCGCCGCTGCGCCCGCACGGCCGCGGCCAGCTCGCGGGTGCGGGCCAGCCGGGCGGCCAGGCCGTTCCACACCGGCAGGTGAGGTCGGGCCATCGGCAACCCCTTCGGCAAACTCTCCGGCAGCGAGCGGGCCATGTGCGCCAGCAAGTCGGTGCAAGTGGTGTCGAACTCGCCCGGCACCACCTGCAGCGCCAAGCGCAGCCGGCTGGCAGGCGCGGTATGGCGGCCCAACACCGTGGTCGCCACTTCGACCACTGCCAGCAGCTTGCCCAAGGCCCCCAGGTGGGGGTCGAGCAGGCGGGCCGGGTAGCCGGAGCCGTCCAGGCGTTCGTGGTGCTCGCCGATGGCCTGGGTCAACAGGCGCGGGTAATCGGTGGTGGCATCCAGCAGGCGCTGCGCCAGGCGGGGGTGCTGCATCAACTGCTGATGGCCTGCCAGGCCCTGCGGACCGGTCGGCCCCAAATGCTCGGGGGGCAGGTAGACCTCGCCCAGATCGTGCAGCAAGCCGCCCAGCATCGCCAGGCGCACCGTGGCCCGGCCGCTGCCGAGCCAGTTCAGCTCGCGGCTGGCGGCCAGCGCGCCCGCCAGCGCCATGGCCAGCACGGCGTGCGACAGGCTCTGCGGCCGGGTGGCCGCCGCCGTGGTGAGCAGCAGCTGCGCCACGGGGTGCAGGTCCAGTTGCTTGACCTCGTGCAGCAACATGTCGGCATGGGCGCCCAACAACTGGGAGGCCGCCCCGCTGCCCTCCAGCAGGCCCCTGAGTTCGGTGCACAAGGTGAACAAGGTGACCCCGTCGCGTGCGTCGAGGCAGACTTCCAAGGGTTGGGCCAGCTTGTGGGCGTGCAGGCTGTGTGCCAGGGCCGGTGACACCGGTTGGCCGCGCGGCCACAACCGGGTGCCGCGGGCGTCCACGATGTCCTGGCTGGCGATGATCGCGCAGCGTGCGCTGGCCTGGACGATGGCGTCCAGGGCTTGAGGATGGGCGGCGGTGCCGACAATGGAAGGCATGGGAAGCAGCTCAGCAGCGATGGACGCGTCAACCGACTCGGTCAACACCACGTCCACCTCGGCGTGAGAAGGCGCGTCACAGGGCAAGCCCAAGGCCTGGGAGTCCCCACGTTTCCACGCCCCCACGCTCGCCGGTGCGGTGGTTCAAGGCGCCGCCCAGCTCAATTCGTCCAGCACCGCACAGGCCGCCTGGACATCTTCCACGCTGTTGTAGTGCACGAAGCTCAGACGCAGCGCCGTGGCCTGGGTGGCCGGTGCCAGGCGGCGCAAGGTGGCGGGGGTGCCGAACTGCCCGATGCGCACGTCGATGCCCGCCCGCTCGAAGGCCTGCCGGGTGGGCGCCCATCGGTGCGGGGCCAAGGCCAGCGAAAAGATCGGCGCACGCGCCTGCGCCGTCTCGCCGGCCAGCAGCAACGGCTGGCAACGGGTCGGCAGGCACTGCAAGAAGGTGCGCAGCAGCACGGCCTCGTGCTGACGCAGCGCCGCCATGCCGCTGTCCAGGGTGCCCTGCGGCGTGAGCGCGCACAGATGCTCGAAGGTGGCCACGAAACCGGCGAAGCTGGCGTGGCCGAACGAGCCCCACTCCAAGCTGGGGTGGGCGCCCTGCGCGGGTCGCAACTTCATCCGCTCCAGCAAGGATTCGCGCACCGCCCACCAGCCCAGGTGCGGCGAGAACAGCTTGCAGTTCGAAAAGATCGCCACGTCGACCTCGGGCCACATGATGTCGGTGTGGCCATGCGGCGGGCCTTGCACGGCGTCCAGCACGACCACCGCACCGGCGGCCTGCGCCTCTTGGGCCAGGCGCTGGAAAGGCAGCAGCACCCCGGTCACGTTCGACAGCATGCACAGCGCCACCACTTTGGGCCGGCGTGCCAGGGCCTGGCCCCAGGCCCCTGGCTCGAGCGCGCCGTCTGTGGCCACCGGCACGTCGATCACGCCGATGCCCAAGGCGCTGAGCGCCTGCCACGGCGTGCGGTTGGCGTCGTGGTCGGCTTCGGTGATGACCACGGTGTCGCCCGGGTGCAGCACGCTGCCCACCAAGGCGCGCGACAAAATCGCCAGGGCGCTGGTGCCGTTGGCCGCAAAGCCGATTTGGCTCGCTTGACCGCCGCACAGGCTGGCGGCCACCGCACGGGCGCGCTGGCGCAGGGCTGCGGCCCGTTCGGCGCGTGGACTGTCCCAGCCTGGCTGGCCGCCGCGGTGGGTTTCCCAATGCTGCAACTGGCCGGCCACGGCCGTCAGCGCCTGGGCCGGCATTTGAGACCGCGAGGAGTTGTCGGCGAACACCGTGGTGTGGTGCACCCGGGCGTCGCCCAAGGCTGGGAAACAGCGCCGCCAGGCCAAGGCGGCGGCGGCGGACCAGGGCGTGAGGAGCGGAGAAGCGCTCGGGCTCGGGGTGGCGCTTGACGGGGTGCGAGTCACCCCGGCCGCCATGACAACAGGGGCAGGCAAAGCGGCGCCCATCATCAGATGCTGAAGTAGTCGACGCGCTGACGGGGGAAGTAGTTGCCCACCCGGCCGTAGTAGGCCTTGATCTCCAGCTTTTGCGCGTCGAAGGCGTGCTTCAAGTCGTGCAGCCGGTTCACCGTGCGTGCCAACTGCGCTTCGCTGTGCCAGCGCAGCAGGTGGGCGTGCGCATCGGCCAGCTTGGCGTGTCCAAGGTCCGCGTCGATTTGGCTGTGGCGGAAATACGGCGCCAGGCACTCCGCGTCGACCTCATGGTGGCGCGCAAAGGCGGCTTGCAAGCCCGGCAACTCCGCCGGGGCGAAATCATCGGCTTCGACCATGGCCGCCACCAGCAGCGCGGCGCAGGGCGTGTCGCGAAACAGCTCGCGCATCAACAGGTCGATCAGCCGGGTGGTGACCAGAGGCACACTGCTGCGAACCTCTTCGGCCGACAGGCCCAGACGGCACAAACTCTGCTCGACGAACAGCTCATGGCCTCGCTCCTGCTCCGCGTAGGTCTGCAGCACATGGTGCAGGGTGCCGGTGGCCGCGGCGGCGGCCACCTCCAGGGCAGCCGGGAAGCAGCGGATGTAGTGGTAGGTTTCCAGCAGCCAGCCCACCGCCACTTGGCGGGAGACTTCGCCGTTGAAGACTTCGACTGCGATGTGGGTTTCGCGCAGCTGCTGGGCCCACAGGTTGGTGGCCACACGCAAAGTTTGTTGAATCTCGTCGGCGCTCAACGATTCGAAGGGCCGCCATGGGCGGCGCAGCATGTCGCTCTCCGTCAGCGACTCGATGATCTGGCGGGTGCGCTCGAGTGGCAAACCGCCTTTGCGGGCGATGTCTTCCACCTTGGCATGTCCGGTGCAAAAACCCCGGATCTTTAGAAACTCCTCGGCTTCATGGCGGGGTATCTCATACCGGCCGTGGCTCACCGTCAGGTAAGTCACGTCGGGCTCGTCTTCATAATTGGTGAGCAGGTTGTGAATGAACTTCGGCGGGGCCGTTTCACGGTGATTGTTTTCACTGCGCATGGTGATGTCCTCGAAGGAGACAGCCCAACAGGGGGGCGGTTTGGGGAAATACCCAAACCGCCCCTGATTCCAGTTATCCGCAAGTGGCGCCATTCACCCGGCGAGGATGATTGACGGGGACAGGATCTACTTTCTTGAGATTCATGGCGGTTCCTTGAAGTCAACGAAAATAAGGCCACTGGCCTGCCAGCGCGAGGGCCCTGGCGAAACTGAATGTAGGGGCCCCCCTTCGGCTTTGAAAGGTACAATCTGGCACAGTTTGCGGGTAAGTGTTACCCCAAAAATCCAGAACAGTTGCCCCGCCTGGAGGCCCAGCGATGGACAAAATGCAGTTGTGCATCGACCGCTCGTCGAGCACGCCTCTGGTCGACCAAGTGGTCGACGCCCTGCGCGCCCACATCCAGACCTTGGGCCTGCGGCCCGAGGAGCGCATGCCCTCCATCCGACAGCTGGCGGTGGATGCCGACATCAGCCGCAACACCGTGATCGAGGCTTACGACCAGTTGGTGGCCTTGGGCCTGCTGCGCTCGCGCCTGGGCTCAGGCTTTTACGTGACCGAGCGGGCACCGCGGTTCTTCTCCGGGCAGGGGTCCTCCAACCCCAAGCTCGCCTCCGACGTCACCAGCCAGATGTGGGACCTGTTCAACAGCGAGAACACCAACCTCAAGCTGGGCTGCGGCTGGTTGCCGGAAAGCTGGCGCGAGACCGACGACTTGAGTTACGCCATCCGGCAGGTCACGCGGATGAGCCGCTCCGGCTTGCTGGACTACAGCACCCCCCTGGGCGCCGTGACCTTGCGCCGTCTGGTGCAGCGCCGCCTGCACGCCTTCGACATCCAGGCCGACCCGAACCAGATCCTGCTCACCACCGGCGCCAGCCACGCCTTGGACCTGCTGGTGCGCTACCTCACCCGGCCCGGGGACACGGTGTTCGTGGAGTCGCCCGGCTACTACAACCTGTTCGGCCTGCTGAAGCTGCAGGGGGTGAACATGGTGGGGGTGCCCCGCACTCTCCAGGGTCCCGACATGGACGCGCTGGAGCGTTTGTTGCAGACCCACCGCCCCAAGCTGTTCTTCATCAACAGCGTGCTGCAAAACCCCACCGGCACCACCCTGACCCCGGGCGTGGCCCACCGCGTGCTGCAGCTGGCCGAACGGTATGACTTCACCGTGGTGGAAGACGACATCTACGCCGACTTCCAAGCCGAGCCCACCCTCCGGCTGGCCGCGCTCGACGGCTTGCGCCGCGTCATCTATCTCAGCAGTTATTCGAAGAGTTTGTCGTGCTCCCTGCGGGTCGGCTTCATCGCCGGCGACAGCCCGCTCATCAAAGGCCTGGTCGACGTGAAGATGCTCACCAGCATCGCCTCGTCGCGCTTTGCCGAGCAGGTGGTGGCCTTGATGCTGGAAAACGGCAGCTACCGCAAACTCGTCGAGCGCCTGCGCCAGAAAATGACCCGGCAGATGGCCGG
>JAZKHH010000135.1:8378-74273 GCA_040385465.1 Pseudomonadota bacterium
TTCAAACCCAGGCCCGGGTCGCGTTCATACCGGTGGGTGAAGCCCGCGGTCAGGTTCATGCGCGAGGTGATCGCCACCGACAGGCCGGCTTCAAACACCGAGCGGTAGCCGCCGGTGTTGTGGGTGTTGGTGAAGACGGTGAGCTTTTGCCGCAGCGAGGCGTTTGGCGAAATCTTCAGCGACATGTCCTCGCCCGCCATCCACTCCGCGCGGCCGTAATCATCGCGCAGCCGGCCCGCCACCAGGCCGGGCCGCACGTAGCGGTCCAAGGTGTAGGCCAGGCCGGCCGACACGTCCAAGGTCAGGTCGTCGGTGCGGATCAGATGCAGGCCGGGGCCGGCCACCAGGGAATAGCGCCCTTTGAGGTTGGCCGGCTCGTCGCGCAGGTACTCTTCCTTGTTGAACACGAACCAGCGCTCCGACATGTCCTTGTCGTACTGCGAGGTCAGCGCCTTGTTGTCGGCGGTGGTGTTCGTGCCCGCGGTGGCGTAGAGCAGCCGGCCGTTCAGGCTCCATTTGCTGCGCTCGGTGGCGCGCACCGCTTCGCCGGTCATGGTCAGGTTGGTCGAGCGGGTGTTGCCCGACGACACGCTGCCCCCGATGCCCAGGGCCGAGCGCCATTGGCCGTCGCGTTTGACGGTGGCCTGGCCCCAGGCCGTTTGCGTGCAGGCCCACGCCAGCATTACGCCCATGCACCCGCGCGCCACGCCGCGTCCCTTGCGCCACTTGCCTGTCATTGCCGTCGTCTTTCTCGCCCCGGGCCTGGCGGAACTCGCCGGCCATCTCCAGAACCTGCACTATAGGCAAGCTCAGCAATCAGGGCGAGTGATCCCCTTAGACGTTTTGCATCATGCGCACGCTGTTGACCATGGCGGCCACGGCCGGGCACATGTTCACCGGCACCAATTCGGTCTGGCCATGCTGGGGGCCGAGCACCCGGAACAGCTCATCGACGAAGCTGTGGCCGACGAAAGGGATGCCTTCAAAGTCGACCTCGGCGCGCTGGAACTGGTTCAGCCGGTCCGCCACCCGGCGGGCTTGGCCGCGAGATTCCAAGCCGCTTTGGGCGTTGGACACCAGGCGCAGCGGCACCACGGTGCGCTCGAAACCGTAGCTGGCGCCGCTGAGGCTGAACGACTGCAGCACCGCGTCCAGGGTGCGTGACGTGTCCAGCGACACCGAGAAGTAGACCGACGTGCCCTGGTGCCGCAGCGCCCGGCCCGGCAGCCAGCCAGCGCGGCTCCACTCACGGTGCTGGAAGGCCATGTCGTTGGCATGCAGGTCGAACACGTCGGCCAGCTTGGAGGTGAAGAACAGGCCACGCCCGGTGTGGCGCAGGGGCTGGCCGGTCAGCTTGCCTTTGCTCAGCTCCAGCATGGCCACCTGGGGGTCGGCAATCGCAAAGACATGGCTGATCTTGTCGAACAAGCCGCGTCCGTCGTCGGAGACCAGCAACTGAACCTGGCTTGGTGTCTGGCGCAGCGACACGGTGACCGCGGTGCCTTCGCTGTGGTCGATGGCGTTGTTCAGCAGCTCGCAAAAGGCATGCTGGGTCATCCGCCGCACTTCCGGCGGCAGCACAAAGAACGGCGCGAAGTCTTGCGACCAGGGGGTGTCTTCCGACAAGCCGTTCAGGTCGTACCGGCGCACCACCTGGCGCAGCAGGCCCGGCCGGTAGTTCGGGCGGCGCACCGTGCCTTCGTTGACCAGCCAGTTCAATTGGATGAGCCGCTTCAGCGCCTTGTGGGCCGTGCCCCGGGTGATGCCCGCGCGCGCCATGACCTCCTGCACCAAGGTGTGCGGGTGCTGCACCGCGGCGGCGGTGATCCACAGGGTCATTGCGTTGGTGTCGAGGCGGGCCATGGAGAGCCTTTCAGGGAGAGGTCGAGCAAGTGTGAAAAAAGCACTCGGAGGTCTTCGAAGGTGAGTGTCCAGCAGGCGCTGGCCGCGCAGGGGTTGGAAAAACGGGGGGCTTGCCGTTCATTTCTGGCCGCACCTTTGGTTACAAAAACACGGTGGGTAGGACAAAAGCTGATTCCAAGGGAACTTCTGGCGGAAAGCAGCGACACTGGCCGCCCCGTTGTTCACCGCCTGTCGGCCCGTCTGCCATGAAAACCAGTGTTGTCTCGATCCCCTTGGCCCGGCGCGCTGGGTTTTGGTTGGCCAGCGCCGTGCTCGCCACGTCATTGGCCGCGTGTGGCGGTGGCGGCGACGGGGAGTACGAAGACGAAGGCCCGCCGCCCCAGATCACCCTGGGCTCGTCCATCACCGCGGGTCAGCGCGGGCAACCTCTGCAGCTCGGCGCAGACGTCTCGGCCGCCAACGGCATCGACTTCGTCAATTTCTACCGCATCGACTTTGGCACGCCCGTGTTGATCGCCCAAGTGACTTCGCCGCCCGCTGCCATCGAAACGGCCGTGCCCGTCAATGCTGGCAACACGGTGCGCTATTTCGCGGAAGTTTGTGACTTGATCGGTTTTTGCACCGACAGCAACATCGTCGTCATCTCGGTTTTCCCCTGAGCACCGGATCGGGCCGCACCCCTGACTCCGGGGGGCGGTTTGGGAGGCACTTGGGTGACTCGGTACAATTTCGACCACTTTGGCCTGCCGCGACACCGCGTTCGGTTCAATCCGGTTTTTCCATGACTCACTGAGAGATTCACCATGCCCCTCGTATCCATGCGCCAGTTGCTGGACCATGCCGCCGAAAACGGTTATGGCATCCCCGCGTTCAACGTGAACAACCTCGAGCAAGTGCAAGCGGTGATGTCCGCGGCCGACGAAGTGGGCGCCCCGGTGATCCTGCAAGCCAGCGCCGGTGCCCGCAAGTACGCCGGCGAGGCCTTCATCAAGCACCTCATTTCCGCCGCCATCGAGGCGTACCCGCACATCCCCCTGGTCATGCACCAGGACCATGGCCAAAACCCCGAGATCTGCCAAGGCGCCATCAACCTGGGCTTCAGCTCGGTGATGATGGACGGCTCCTTGGAAGGCGACGGCAAGACCATCGCCAGCTATGAATACAACGTGCAGGTGACCCGCAAGGTCGTCGACATGGCCCACGCCCTGGGCGTGACCGTGGAAGGCGAACTCGGTTGCCTGGGCTCGCTCGAGACCATGCGCGGCGACAAGGAAGACGGCCACGGCACCGACGCCACCATGACCCGCGAGCAGCTGCTGACCGACCCGGAGCAGGCCGCCGACTTCGTCAAGAGCACCCAGGTCGACGCGTTGGCCATTGCCATCGGCACCAGCCACGGCGCCTACAAGTTCACCCGCAAGCCCACCGGCGACATCCTGGCCATCGACCGCATCAAGGAAATCCACCGCCGCATTCCCAACACCCACCTGGTGATGCACGGCAGCTCGAGCGTGCCCCAAGACCTGTTGGCCGAGATCCGCAAGTACGGCGGCGACATGAAGGAAACCTACGGTGTGCCGGTCAGCGAGATCCAGGAAGCCATCAAGCACGGCGTGCGCAAGATCAACATCGACACCGACGTGCGCCTGGCCATGACCGCCGCAATCCGCCGGTTCTTCGCGCAAAACCCCGACAAGTTCGACCCCCGCGAGTACCTCAAGCCCGCGCGCGAGGCCGCCAAGGCGATCTGCAAGCAGCGTTTTGAAGAGTTCAACTGCGCTGGCCAAGCCGCCAAGATCAAGCCGCTGACCTTGGTGCAAGTGGCCCAGCGCTATGCCCAGGGCGAGCTGGCCCCTTCGGTGGTCTGAAGAGCCCCATCGCTCCTGGCAGTCACCCGGCTTCGGCCGGGTTTTTTACGTGAGCAGCGGCTGCTGCCGCGGCCGGCGTTTCCGGCCGGTTGCAGCCTGTTTCAACAGGCTGGCCTGTCACACCGCTCCCTACAATTCCTGCTTCCAGGCTCCCTCACCATGACCGCCGTGACCCCGTCTTTGCTCAGCTCCTCCCTGACTTCGTTGCCCTTGCTGGCACGCGGCAAGGTGCGCGACAACTATGCCGTCGGCAACGACCGCATCCTGATGATCGCCACCGACCGGCTCAGCGCCTTCGACGTGGTGATGAGCGAGCCGATTCCCGGCAAGGGTGCCTTGCTCACCCAGATGGCCATGTTCTGGTTCGACCGCCTGGGCCACATCGTGCCCCACCACCTGACCGGCGCCGACCCGTTGAGCGTGGTGCCCACGGCCGAGCAGGCGCAGGTGCGCGGCCGGGCCATGCTCGTCAAGCGGCTCAAGCCTTTGCCGGTGGAAGCCGTCGTGCGCGGCTACCTGGCCGGCAGCGGCTGGGCCGAATACCAAGCCCACCAGGCAGTGTGCGGCGTGGCCTTGCCCGCCGGACTGCGCAATGCCAGCCGGCTGCCCGAGCCCATCTTCACCCCAGCCACCAAGGCCGAGATGGGCGACCACGATGAAAACATCGACTTCGCCCGCATGGTCGAGCTGATCGGCGCCCCGCTGGCCGAGCGGGTGCGCACCGTGTCGATCGCGCTGTACCGCAGCGCCTTCGACATCGCCCAGGCCAAGGGCATCCTGATCGCCGACACCAAGTTCGAATTCGGCCTGGATGAGCAGGGCACCCTGACGTTGATGGACGAAGTGCTCACGCCCGACTCGTCGCGCTTTTGGCCGGTGGAGGGTTACCAAGCCGCTTTCGAAGCCGGCCGCAACCCGCCCAGCTACGACAAACAGTTCGTGCGCGACTGGCTGGAAAGCGCACAGGTCCACGGCGCGCCCTGGAACAAGCAGGCCCCGGCGCCCGCGTTGCCTGCCGAGGTGATCGAGCGCACCGCCGCGAAGTACCGCGAAGCCCTCGAGCGTCTGACCGCTTGATTGGCCTTGTTTGACCGCCCATCGCTTGACCACGCACCGCTTGATGGCCGACTGCTTGATCGCTTGCTGCGGGTTGCCCATCGTTGGGTGGCTTGCCGCTTGATCGAGAACCCTTTGATCGCCGACCGCATGGGGCTCACCCCGATGCGTTGGCCCACCCCGCAGGAGCGTTGACTTGATGGCCACCCAGGAGCGCCCCGCTTCACGCCGCGTGGCGTGGCTCGACAGCCAGATCGTGCGCTGCAACCACCGGGTGCAGCGTGCCGCCTGGCGGGCGGAGCGGGCAGGGCTCTTGGCCCGGCAAGGCCACCTCGAGGCCGCTGGCCGCGAGATCGCCGACCTGCACGAAGAGTTCGACCGGCAACCGCTGCCCGAGGTCTCGGTGGGCCTGTACCTGGCCGAGGCCTGGATGGCCTACTTCAGCAACCTGTCACCCGACGCGCGCGCCAAAGTGCAGCGCGCCCACGTGTTGAGCGAAGCGGCCGGCTTGACGCAGCAGCGCGCGCTGAGCTCGGCCTGGTTGGCCCATTTTGATTATGTGCGCCTCGAGGTCGAGGCCATGGCCAACCATGTGCACGAGGCCCTCGCCCTGGCCGCCCCCGAAGCCCACGCCACCCGCAGCCGGGCGTGCCTGGTGCTGGCCAACGCCTACCACCTGGCCGGCCGCATGGACCTGGCCCAGCCCTGGTACACCCGCTCGCGCCAGCATGCCGTGGCCGAAGACGACCCGATGACGCTGAGCGCCTTGATCCACAACATGGCCTGGCACCAGGCGCTGCAATCGGTGCAGGCGGCCTTGTGGGGCGAGCCGGGTGTGGCCACCAGCCTGGCCCGGCGCGCGGTCACCTCCGCGGGGTCCACCCACCATTTTGACCTGTACCGTGACGTCGTGTCCTTGCCCGCGTTGATCCAGGTGGCCATCGCCATGGCGCAGTCCGTGCTGGGCGAGCCGGCCGAAGCGCTGGCGCTGTACGAGGCCCATGCGCCGCAGGCCGATGCCCAGGGGCTGCGGCCGCTGCGGGCGCTGGTGTTGGCCGACATGGCCTGGTGCTGTCACCAAGTCGGCCATGTCGCCAAGGCCACCCATTACGCCGAGGCGGCAGAAACGGCCTTGGTCTTCAGCCAGCATGCCGACGACAAGGCCCTGGCGCATGGCCGCTTGGCGCTGGTGTTTCGCGTGCTCAAGCGCTCGCGCCTGGGCAAGCGCCACGAGGCGCAAAGTGGGGTGCATCAACGGGCGCATCAAGACCTTCAACATCGGCTTTTGTCTGCGTTGGACGGATTGGTGCCGCATGTGCGTTGAACACCACGCATGAACTGGACGCCATGGCTTGGAATCGTGGAAAACGTGGACGAACCGTGAACTGTGGCTTCCGAAACGTCGAACCCAGGGTTCATTCATCACGCCACTCGGTACGTCTCGAATCTGCGATAGAACGCCTTGCGCGTTGGTTGCACCGGCCCCGTTCACGGTCGGCCCAAGCCCCGGGCTGCGTCTGGGCTGAATGGCCCCAGCAGGTCCTACCGATTGAACCGAGTCGTCAACCCTTCAACTAGGTGGCAAGCGGTCGCGAGGAAACAACGGGGCGGAGATAGTTGCGGATTTGTCATCTTGACGCGGCAGAATCCCGCTGCGCTGACGTGGGGGCGCACGGATGACCCGGCAGCCAACCAGCTTTGGTCCAAACCTTGCTAGACGTTGCCAGTGGTGGTTGTGAGAGGTTGTCTGCAGACCTTGACGGCCCGAGGGATCGGTCGGCTCACCCACCCAAGGTGGGCTAAATCCTGAAAAGTCGCCCAGTCAAAAAACATTGTTTCTAAGCCAGGAGAACTCATGCGCGCACTGATGAAGCAGGGAAAAGACTTGCTCGTGAAAAGCATTCCGGTACCGCCCGTTGGTGAGGACGACATTCTCATTTCCGTGGTGGTGGCAGGCCTGTGCCGCACCGACGTCTTGGTGGCCGAGGGCCTGATTCCCGGCAAAGAAGACGTGATTTTGGGACATGAGTTTTCCGGCGTCGTCGAAAAGGTAGGACGCCGCGTCAGTGGCTTCCAGGTGGGCAACCGCGTGACAGCGATGCCCATCCTGGCGTGCGGCGCCTGTCGGTACTGCAAAGCAGGCCAGCGCGACACCTGCCAGGACACCACCATGTTGGGAGTTCACCGCGATGGTGCGTTCAGTGAGTTCATTTCTGTGCCAAGCGAGGCGGTCTACAAGATGCCGGACGACATGCCCTTCCGCTACGGGGCCTACAGCGAGCCGGTGGCCGCAGCGCTGTCGGTTTTGAAAGCCGGGATCCATGCGGATCAGAAGGGCGTGATTTATGGCGACAACCGGTTCGGCCATTTGATCCACCGCATCCTCAAGGCTTACGACTTCGAGAACGTCGATATTTACGACCCCCGCCATGGCCGCGAGATCGAGGAGTCCAATTACGATTTCGCGATCGAGACCCTGGCCACCGCCGACACCATGCGGGATCTGTTCTCGGCGATCAAGCCCCGTGGCACCATCATCATGAAGAGCCGCAAGCATGAGCTGGTGGGAATCAACTTTTTCGCCGCCATCAAAAAAGAAATCACCCTGGCGGCCGTGAACTACGGCGATTTCAGCGAGGCCATGCACATCATGGCGGACGGCCGGCTGGACGTCGACGGGCTCCTCGGGCCCACGCACCACGCCCTGGAAGATTTCCCAGAGGTCTTCGAGCGATCGAAAACTTTCGAGCCGCAAAAAATCTTTTTCAACCCATACAAATAGCCAGCTGCGGCGGCGGCGTGCAGGGGCTGCCATAGGCCGGCAGGAGCAGGAAGCGGGGATCGCGGCATTGCGTGAGCAACGCTGCGAACTCGGAGGCGGGCGCCGGTCGGTGTGCCAGGTACCCTTGGAATTCCTCGCAGCCGTTGTCACGCAGGAAAGCCAACTGGTGCTCGGTTTCCACCCCTTCGGCCAGCACCTTCAGGCCCAGTGTCTTGGCCAGCCGGATGATGGCCAGGGTGATGGCCTCGTCGTTTTTGTCGGAGCCCAGGCCGCGCACAAAAGACTGGTCGATTTTCAGCTTGTCGACCTTGAAGCGTTTCAGGTAGCTCAGACTGGAGTAACCCGTCCCGAAATCGTCGATCGACAGGTCGACGCCCATCAATTTGAGGTCGCTCAGCAGGACGATGACACGGTCGATGTCCTGCGTCATGACGCTTTCCGTGACCTCGATCTCCAGCGTCCCCCGGGGAATGCGGTGCTGGTTCAAGGCGTGTTGCACCGTTTCAAGCAGGTCGGGTTGCTGGAACTGCAGCGGAGACAGGTTGACCGCAACGCGGATGGGCGGCAAGCCCTGGTCGAGCCATTCGCGGATTTGACGGCATGCTTCGTTGATCACCCAATTGCCCAAGGGAATGATCAGGCGTGAGTCTTCCGCGACGGGGATGAACTTGCCCGGCAGGATGAACCCCGTGGGACTCTTCCAACGGATCAGCGCTTCGGCCCCCACCAGGGCGCCGGTTTCCAGGCTCACCTGCGCCTGATAGAACAGCACGAATTCCTGGTTCGCGATGGCGCGGCGCAAGTTGGATTCAATGGACAAGCGCTCCGCCAGCCGGTCGTTCATGCCTGAAAGATAAAACTGGGCGTTGTTCTTGCCCACGGCCTTGGCCTGGTACATCGCGGTGTCCGCATTGCGGATCAGGCTCTCGACGTCCTGGCCATCTTCCGGAAAGATGCTGATCCCGATGCTGACCGTGGTGTTGAACTCGCCGTGTTTCAACTGGAAGGGTTTGGAGATTTCGGTTTGAATGGCTCTGGCAATTTTGGTGGCCTCCAGAGGCGAGGCCAAGCCGATCAACACGATCACGAATTCGTCACCGCCAACGCGGGCCAGCAGGTCCGATTTGCGCACGGTGCCCTGCAACCGCTCGGCCACCAGGCCCAGCAGCATGTCGCCAGAAGAGTGCCCGGATGAATCGTTCAGTGTCTTGAAGTTGTCGAGGTCGAGCACCAGGACGGCCAGCGGGAAGGTTTGCCGCTCAGCCAAGAGCAGGGCATAGGCCATTTTGTCGTACAACATGCGCCGGTTCGGCAGCTTCGTCAGGGGATCGTAATTGGCCAAGTGCTGGCGGGCCTGCTCGCTTTGGCCCAGGCGATTGATTTGACGCAGCAGGAAAAGCAAAAGCAGACCTGTGACGAACAAGATCGTGACCACATAAACGGTTTTCAGTTTGGTGTCGCGCCACCAGTGCTGCAGCATGACGTCTTTGCTGACCCCCATCACAATCGACAAAGGGCTGTTTTCAACGTTCCAGTAAATATAGTGCCGGTCTACGCCGTCCAGGGGATCGGGACCAATCGCGGGTTTGTCGGGTTGGTTTTTCAGCGACTTCCAAATTGACTGGTTCTGGATGTTGTGGGCCATGGCCGAGTCGAGGAATGGATGCCTGATCATGACATTGCCCTCGTTATTCACGATCATGATGATCAATTCCTGATCGTTTGCAATGTCGGTATAGAACTTGGTCAGGTAAGCCGGGTTGTAGGTGCCCATGAGAACCCCCGAGAAATTCCCGTCCTTGTCGCGAATGGCCCGGGCCATCGGGATGATCCAATTTCCACCGATGCGGCTGGACACCGGCGAATCGATCCAAAGCTCATCGTGGCTCTGTGAATGCTTGAAATAGGGGCGGTCTGCCGCGTTGACTTTGGGGGGGGTGGTCTGAAAAGTGGACATCAGCACCGCGCCATCTCGGTCGATGATGTTCCAGCTCCGCATGTGCTGCAGAGTTTTCAGGCGAGCTTTTAGATTGGTGTGCAGCGCGACCATGTCGCGCCGTTCAAAATCGAGGTGGAACTGGGGGTGCTCCAAAATGGTGTCTGCAGCCTGACGGGAAGCGTCCAGTGTGCGTGCAACGTTTTCTCCCAGTGTCCTCGACAAGGTGGCGAGGTGAGTCTCGGAGGCGCGGATCGCCTCGAGCCGGCTGGCATAAATGGCCCAGGTGAGGGCCGACAAGGATGAAATCACTGCCGTGAGATACAGGACGATCAATCCACGTCGCAATCTTTTGAGGGGTGCCTCATTCAGGTCAGGATTGTCTAAAGATGAATCTTCCATCCGGTGCTCCAGTCCAGCCGAACCTTGTTTTCGGTTGGCCTCTGAAGGACTTGAGCATCCAAAGTGTCAGCTTTTAACGCCTGCCTTTGGGGGGCGCAAAGCCAGCAGGGTAACCCCTCCAATGACCAGCGCCGCGCCGCCCATTTGAATCATCGAAATGGATTCTCCCAGCAACCAGGCATCCAGGCCGATGGTGGCCACCGGGCCGACGGTGCAAATGACAGCGGTTCGGTTTGCGCCGCTTCGCTTGATGGCTTCTGCCAGCAGCCAGGTGGGTAACACCGTTCCAAACAGGGCAATCATGACAATCAGTCCGATGACGGGTTTGGCCTGTGCCAAGGTGGCGGGTGAATGGAGCAGGGCGAATTGCGCAATGGCTGCCAGACTGGAGAACAGCATGACCCAGCCTGTGTATCTCATGGCCCCAATTTTCTTCACCATCCCTTGGCTGCCGACAAGGTAAATTGCATAAGTGATGGCTGCAGCGAATATCAGGCCACCACCGAGCCAAATGGTGTCTTTGACCACGTCATGCTTCGACAAGTCCTCGAAAAAAACAGCGGCAATTCCTGCATATGAAAGCAGGATGGCAAGCAATTCGACAATGGAAACCCTGCGGCGCGCCAGCACGGCCGTCAGCAACACCACCATGGTGGGATAGAGAAACAGTATCAGGCGTTCCAGCGAGGCGGAAATATATTGCAGGCCACTGAGATCCAGGTAACTCGAGAGGTAAAAGCCGGTAAGACCCAGCCCGCCTATTTTCAACCAATCGTTCCTCGAAAACCGGGTGGCGGGTGAGCGTTGGGGCCAGAAGATCATCAAAATGAAGAAAGGCACCGAAAAAATCATCCGCAAGGCCAGCAGGGTCGTGGGATCGATGTCTGTTCCCTGGTAAACAAACTTGATGAAGATCGCTCTGGAAGAAAACCCGAGGGTGGCCAGGATGGCGCAAAGAGGACCCAGAAAATTAGACATGCTTGGTCCGGTCGTTCGGTGGTTGGACGGGTTGCGCTGGAACCGTTTCGGTGCGTTCAGTGAACTGAACTGGGTCGGGGCGGGCCACCGAGCGACGATCAGGGTTCTCGCAGGCCCCAACGGCACCGCGGCGAACCCCCTGTAACGCCTCACTTGCCTCAGCTTTTTCGTTCAAGCCCTGTCGGCAACTTCGAAACGAAGATCTTGCCGGCCCTGGGGCCCACCGGCATCAAAACAACGCCATGCTCAACTTGCGCCGGTAACCATCGACCACCGGGTCGGCCGACGGCGTGGCCACATGGCCGGCCACTTCCAACGTGCCCTTGGGCGCGTCGGGCTTGGCCTTGGGCGCGGGCTTGGTCATCAGCTCCAGGATGGCCACGCAGGTCTTGCGGGCGATCTCTTGGTTCCAGGCCTTGTCGCGCATCACGATTTCCAGCAGCTCGTCGAGGGCCTCGGTGAAGCGCTGGGCCGCGAAGTGCACCTGGGCCAGCTCGAACCGCGCCTCGAAGTCGCGCTTGTTGGCGGCGATGGCCTCGCGCAGTGTGGCCTCGCTGCGGGCCTGGGCAGCCTTTTCGCCGGCCTGCAGCCAATGCTGGCAAGCGCTCAGGCGCGCGTCGAGCATCAGCTTGCCGGCCACCGGGGCCAGCACCTCGCGGGCCACCGCCCACTGGCCTTGCTGCAGCAAGGCCCGCAGGTAGTCCGCCCGGGCGGTGTCGTTGTCGGGGTTCAGGGTCAGCGCCTCGCGCAGGCGGGCCAGGGCGCTGTCGACATCGCCTTCGGCCAGCAGCTCCTCCGCCTGCGCCACCTCTTCCTCGGCCGCCAGGGCGTCGATGCTGGGCACGTGCTTGTCGAGGAACTCGCGGATCTCTTTTTCCGGCAGGGCGCCGACGAAACCGTCCACCGGCTGGCCGCCTTTGAACATCACGCAAAACGGGATGCTGCGCACGCCGAACATCTGCGACAGCTGGCCGGCCACCTGCGGCTGGTCGTCGGAATTGAGCTTGGCCAGTTTGAAACGGCCCTCGTACAAGGTCTCCAGGCGCTCGAGCACCGGCCCCAGGGATTTGCAGGGGCCGCACCAGGGGGCCCAGATGTCGAGCAGAACGGGTTGTTCCAGGGAGCCTTGGACCAGCTCGGTCTCCAGGTTTTGCAGTGTGATATCGATCATGGTGTCGGTGGGTGAGGGGGGCGTCGAGACGGGCAAATGCGGTGCGGCCGCCTACAATTCAAGGTTTCGAGTCCACTGGAGTGCGCATGAGCGGCGTGGTGAATGAAGCAGCAGCAGCATCGAAGAGCGCCCCGGTGTGGATCGGCGTGGTGATGGGGTCCAGCAGCGATTGGGAGACCCTGCGCGTGAGCACCGAGATTCTCACCGAGTTTGGCATTCCCTTCGAAGCGCGCGTCGTCTCGGCCCACCGCATGCCCGACGACATGTTCGCTTATGCCGAAGCCGCCGCGCCCCGGGGCCTGAAAGCCATCATCGCCGGCGCGGGCGGCGCGGCCCACCTGCCGGGCATGCTGGCCGCCAAAACCAGCGTGCCGGTGCTCGGCGTGCCGGTGGCCAGTCGCCACCTCCAAGGGGTCGACTCCTTGCACTCGATCGTGCAAATGCCCAAGGGCATTCCGGTGGCCACGTTCGCCATCGGCACGGCCGGGGCGGCCAACGCCGCCCTGTTCGCCGTGGCCATGCTGGCCAGCGAGCGGCCCGCATTGCGGGCCCAGTTGGAGGCCTACCGCGCGCGCCAGACCGAGGCCGCGCGGGCCATGAGTGCCGAGTTGAGATGAACCCGGCGCCTGGGGCCACCGCCGGCGGGCGGGGTCCCGGGCGAGCGGATCGACGATGGGTTGATCCGACCTGACCTGATTTGATTTGAACTGACCCCAGCGAGCGAGCAGACGACCCCATGGCTTCCAACGACACCGCCTTCATTGCCCCTGGCGCCACCCTGGGCGTGCTCGGCGGTGGGCAACTCGGGCGCATGTTCGTGCAGGCCGCCGAGCAGATGGGCTACGCCACCGCGGTGCTGGACGATGACGAGGCCAGCCCCGCCGGCCTGACCGCCCATGTGCACATCCCCGCCCGTTTCGACGACGCCGCCGGCCTGAGCCGCCTGGCCGAGCACTGCGCCGCCGTCACCACCGAGTTCGAGAACGTGCCGGCCGCCTCATTGGCCGCACTGGCCGTGCACCGCCGGGTGGCCCCGGCCGCCGCGGCGGTGGCGGTGTGCCAGGACCGTGCGGCCGAGAAGGCGCACTTTCTGCGCTGCCAGGTGCCTTGTGCGCCGCACCACCTGATCGACAGCCCCGAGTCGCTGGCGCAGGTGCCGGCCGATCTGCTGCCCGGCATTCTGAAAACCGCCCGCCTGGGCTACGACGGCAAAGGCCAGGTGCGGGTGACCGAGCGGGCCGGCTTGGCCGCGGCCTGGCAGTCGCTGGGCAGCGCGCCCTGCCTGTTGGAGAAAATGCTGCCCCTGGCCTTGGAGCTCAGCGTGATCGTGGCGCGCCATGCCAACGGCACGGTGGTGCACCTGCCGGTTCAGCACAACCTGCACCGCGACGGCATCCTGGCCATCACCCGGGTGCCGGCGCCTGGGGTGTCGGCCGACCTGTGTGCCGAGGCGGTGCGTGCCGCCGAGCGGCTGGCCGCCTCGCTGGCCTACGTGGGCGTGCTGTGCGTGGAGTTCTTCGTGTTGCAAGACGGCAGCCTGGTGGCCAACGAGATGGCGCCGCGCCCGCACAACTCTGGGCACCACAGCCTGGACAGCTGCGACGTGTCGCAGTTCGAACTGCAGGTGCGCACCTTGACCGGCGCGCCGTTGGCCGCCCCCCGGCTGCACTCCAGCGCCGTGATGCTCAACCTGCTGGGCGAGCTGTGGTGGGTGCAAGGCCGCGAGCAGACGCCGCCGTGGGCGGCCGTGTTGGCGCTGCCCGGCGCACACCTGCACCTGTATGGCAAAACCGCGCCGCGCCCTGGGCGCAAGATGGGCCACCTGACCTGCACCGCGCCCGAGCTGGCGCAGGCCGAGGCGGTGGCGCAGCAGGCCATGGCCTTGCTCGGCCTGCCTGCGTTGTGACCGGCCAACCGCTGTGATCCTGCCTGGCCTGCAGCTCGATGCGGTGGAACGCGCCGCCCGGCACCTGGCGCAAGGCGCGCTGGTCGCGTTTCCCACCGAGACGGTCTACGGCCTGGGCGCCCGCGCCGACGACGACGCGGCCGTGGCGCGCATCTTCCACGCCAAAGGCCGGCCCAG
Organism: Pseudomonadota bacterium; assembly: GCA_040385465.1. Lineage (GTDB taxonomy): Bacteria > Pseudomonadota > Gammaproteobacteria > Burkholderiales > Burkholderiaceae_C > CANHBY01. The sequence goes on from JAZKHH010000135.1 coordinate 22,518, forward strand.
CGACCACCCTTTGATTGTTCATGTGGCCGATGCCGCGGCGGCGCAGCACTTCGCCGCCAGCTGGCCAGCAGACACCGCGCAGCGATTGGCCCAGGCGTTTTGGCCGGGCCCGCTCACGTTGATCGTGGCGCGTCGTCCCGACGTGGGCGCCGCCGCCGCGGGGGGGCAAAACAGCATCGGCTTGCGCTGCCCCGCCCACCCGGTGGCGCAAGCGCTGTTGCAGGCGGCGCAAGGGCAGGGCGTGTGGGGCGTGGCGGCGCCGAGCGCTAACCGCTTCGGGCGCATCAGCCCCACCACCGCTGCGCACGTGGCCACCGAGTTCGACGACGAGCTGTGGGTGCTCGATGGCGGCCCTTGTGCGGTGGGCATCGAGTCGACCATCATCGATTGCACCCGGCCGCAGCCCGTGTTGCTGCGCCCCGGGGTGCTGCTGCGGGCACAGATCGAAGCGGTGCTGGAACAGACCTTGGGAGAGCCTGGAATTGGCGCGCCGCGCGCTTCCGGCACGTTGGCGGCGCACTACGCGCCCCGCGCGCCGCTGCGCTTGATGGGCGGCGAAGCCTTGAGCACCGCGCTGCAGGTGCTGGGCGCGTCGCCCCTGAAGCTGGCGGTGTATGCGCACTCGGTGAAGCGCGTGCCCTCGGGCGTGCTGCTGCGCCGCATGCCGACCGATGCCACCGCCGCTGCGCAGGAATTGTTCGCGGTGCTGCGCGAGTTGGACGACCGGGCGGTGCAGCTGATCTGGGTCGAGACACCGCCCGCGGGGCCCGAGTGGGAAGGCGTGCGCGACCGGCTGCAGCGTGCCGCCGCGGCTTGACACTTGCGGGCCCACTCACTCACTCACTCAATCACGACAGCGACACCTCGGACCCCATGGAACTCATTGCCTACCCCTTGCTGCTGATGGCCTTCGTGGTGATCTTTTGCGCTGAGGTCATCGCCCCGGCGTCTGACAACCAATGCAACCGGCGTTGGCTGATCCTGGCCGGTGCGCTCAACCTGACGCAGATGGTGGTGTCGTTGGCGGTGGGCTATGTCTTCCGCGAGAAGATTGCCCGGCAGGCGCTGCTGCCCTTGCCCGAGGCCTTTCCGGCGCCGCTGGTGGGCCTGCTGGCCTTTCTGGTCACCAGCTTCATCTTCTATTGGTGGCACCGGGCCCTGCATGCCAACAATTTCCTGTGGCGCACGGTGCACCAGCTGCACCACAGCCCGCAGCGCCTGGAGTCGTTGAGCGCGTTCTACGCCCACCCGATCGACAGCGCCGTGGCCACGGCCATCGGTTGCTTGAGCAGCTACGTGGTGTTTGGCGCTTCCGCGGCCGCGGCGGCCTGGTGCGTGTTGTTCACTGGGCTGTTCAACCTCTACGTGCATTCCGACACCCGCTCGCCACGATGGGTCGGCCTGTGGGTGCAACGCCCCGAGATGCACCGGGTGCACCACCAGCGCGGCCTGCACGCCCACAACTACGGCATTCCCTTGTGGGACCTGTTGTTCCGCACCTGGTCCAACCCCCATGAGCGGGTGGCGCTGTGCGGTTTCGAGACCGACAAGGAAGCGCGGGTGTTCGACATGCTGCGCGGGCGCGACGTGAAAGGCTAGAGCGCGTCAGGCAGTGGGGCGGGGGACTTCCGCCCCAGTCCCTGACCACCTTGCTCCAAGGCGGCGCGCAGCGATGATGAGGTCACACGCGCTCTGAAGCGCAAGACGGTGCTTAAGTCAGGAGCAACGAGATGCACAACCGAATGAAGGCTGCTCTGGCAACAGGGTGTTGGGTCGGGCTGATGCTGCCGGTGGCCAGCGCGTCAGCGGCCGGCCTGGTGTGCACGGCGGCCCGCACGCCGCCGGAGCGCACGGTGTGCGCCCGCCCGGATTTGCGCGAGCTCGATGGGCAGCTTCAAGCGGCTTACGACGAGTTGAGGGCGCGACCACCCCGCGACCCGGCCGCCTTGTCGCGCGAGCAGGCCGCCTGGCTGCGCGAGCGCGACGACTGCGGCAACCGCGTCGAGTGCCTGCGCACGGCTTACCAGCAGCGCACCCAGGCGCTGCTGAACCAATTGCGCCTGCCCTTCGACACCGTCGATGCCCAGGCGGCACAGGCGCTTCAAAAAGCCCTGGCCGCCCAGCGCAACGCCGACCCCGAGTTCCCGATTGAGAGCGCCTTGCAGCCCTTCTTGATGCGCGAAAAGCTCAGCACCTTCGTCAACACCCCGGCCGAAGACGGCTCGGACGGTGACCGCTTTCCCACCCGCATGCCCCCGGGCGTGACCGCCGACGAGTGGGCCGCCCTGACGCGTGCAGGCATCGACGGCGGCGGTGAGAACGGCCGCGCTTCCTACGCCCTGATCGACCTGGACGGCGACGGCCGCCGCGACCTGCTGGTCGACAGCTACCTGGGCGGCACCGGCCTGTTCAACGCCATCAACATCTGGCGCCAGACCACGTCGGGGCGCTTCATCACCGTCAGCCACCAGGCGCCCGACGGCGACGGCAGCGGCGGCATCGGCGACTTCTACACCTTGAACGGCCGGGGCGGCCATCAGCGGGCGTACTGGCTGCGACTGCAGGGGCGCCCTTATGTCGCCCATGTGAACAGCACTTACGGGCGCGACACCCTGCGCCTGCTGCGCCCGATGGGCTCGCCCAGCACCGTGGCGCTGTGGCAGGTGCACTACCAGTACCGCTTCACGGTGCCGAACCAGCAGGTGAGCGACGCCAGCGGCACCCGCGTGCCTTACACCTTGCCTGCTGACACCGCCACGGCATTGCGCCAGGCACTCAAGGCGGTTCACGTGAGCGAGGTGGTGGCGAGTGGCGACAAGGTTTTGTGCCCGCCGCCCGCTGACGCGAGTGCCGACGTGGTCGAGGCGCACAAGAGCGCTGGCAGCTCCCATTACACGGTGGAAGTGGTGCAGGACCTGCCGGTGTGGCTCGGCGGGGCCTGCCGCATCGCGCGCCTCATCAACTGGTTCGGCCGTTACGAGGCCGAAGGGCTGGCGCTGCAGCTGTGGGTCGGGCACCAAGTGGGCACCGACGGGCAGGACACCTACCAGGTGGACGCCCGGCGCCGGGTGACGCGGATCGAAGGCGGGCCGGTGGCGGTCAGACCTTAGAGGGGCTGCGTGAACGCGACTCCTGCCGCAGTTCACAACACGCTCTGGCTGTGAAGAGGCAAAAGGTTATTTCCGGACGGATTGAGCCTGGAGATCGGAGGCACGCCGCCGATGCCGCTGTGTGGGCTTCGGTACGCCTCAGTGCCCGTGCCTCCGCCGCCCCGGTGACTCGATCCAAAACGTCGGCATCTGGGGCGACCATCATCTCGAAGGCACGGGTCGGCTCTTGCACCGTTGCCCGCAAAAACATGGGGTTCAACCCATCGCGTTGACGTTGCAAGGCATGGCACGCAGCTTGAAATGCGAGGTCGGACCCATCGACTGCGACCAGAATGTTCATCGGCCGTCTCCTGCGCGTCCCGATGGCTGCCTGTTGCCCATCGCTCGCCAGCAGAGCCCTGCGAACTTGCGCGCTTCGTCGAGCAGCAGCACGCTGCTCGCAATGCCAGTGGCCAGCAGCCAGTCGCCCGCGTTCAGCGACGCAGTATCGAAGATGGCCTGGGCCGGCGCCCAGTTCACAACGACCATCTGCAACACCAGCACGGCGGCCAGCGCCAGCCAGAGCTTGCGGTTATCGAACAGTTGACGATTGAAAGCAGTGCCAGTATCAAAACGAGCGTTCATCACATTGAAGAACTGGAAAAGCACGAATGTGGTGAAGGCCAGAGTAGACGCATAAGTCTGCTCCCCGCCTTCAAGCCCGTGCAAGTAGACCCCGATCGTGCCTGTGGCCATCGTGCTGCCATAGGTCAACAGGCGGCCGAGACGCCGCAGCGTCAAGATGCGGACGCCGCTGTGGCGCGGGGGCTCGTTCATGATTCCAGACCGTGTCGGCTCAAGCCCAAGCATCACCGCTGGCGGGCCATCCATGATGAGTGCGATCCAGAGAATGTGGATGGCCGTGAACGGCATCGGCAGCCCCAGCAACTGAGCGCCGACGACGGTGAGGATGGCGCCGACGCTGGTGGACAACTGAAAGCGCACGAACTTGACGATGTTGTCGTAAATCGTTCGCCCTTCCTTGACGGCGCCGACGATGGACGCGAAGTTGTCGTCCGCCAGCACCATCGCAGCAGCTTCCTTTGTCACCTCGGTGCCGGTGATGCCCATCGCGATGCCAATGTCGGCGTTCTTCAGCGCTGGGGCGTCGTTGACGCCATCGCCCGTCATCGCCACCACATGGCCACGCGCCTTCAGCGCCTGCACGATCTTGACCTTGTGCTCAGGTGCCACGCGTGCAAACACGTCGGCGTCTTCGATGCGGCGCGACAGCTCCGCCACGTCCATGCCCTCGAGCTCGGCACCCGTCAGAACGGTGCCGTGAAGGCCCAGTTCGCGGGCGATGGCACTGGCGGTCAGCGCGTGGTCGCCCGTGATCATCTTGACCCGAATGCCAGCCTGTTTGCAGAGGTCGATTGCGTCTCGCGCTTCCGGCCGTGGGGGGTCGATGAGTCCGACCAGGCCGACGAGGGTGAGCTGCTGAGCCCATGGCATCAGGTCGGCAGCTGGATTGAAATCAGACAACGAGATGTCCCGCTGCGCAATCGCCAGCACACGCATGGCCTGGCCCGCGAGGCGCGCATTCTCCGTTTCGAACGCGATGCGGTCAGGCGCCTCGAGCTGCCGTGCATCTCCATCCGGGCCCAGCAGGCGACCGGCACGCGCCAGCAACACGTCGGGGGCACCCTTCACCAGCATGCGCACCTGCCCGCCATGGCGATAGAACGTGGCCATGAATTTGTGGGCCGAGTCGAAGGGAATCTCGGCGATTCGGGGGCTGCCAGGTGCCAGGCTGGTGACGCTGCGTTCGCAGGGCTCTCCACCCTTGCCGGCGAGCGCCAGCAGTGCACCCTCGGTCGGGTCGCCGATCAACTTGCCGTCACGGATGCTGCTCTCGTTGCACAGTGCGGCAGGGGTCAACAGGGATGAAAAGTCCGGCAGCTGGGAACCGTCTTGCGCGCTGATGGTGCCTTCACCGGCATAACCTTCACCAGAAGCGACGAAGTGCCGGCCTTGGTAGAAGAACTCGCGTGCAGTCATCTGATTCAGCGTCAGGGTGCCAGTCTTGTCGGATCAGATGACCGTGGTTGAACCCAGTGTTTCCACTGCCGCCAGTTTTTTCACGATAGCGCGGTTTTGCGCCATGCGGTGCATGCCAATGGCCAATGTCACCGTCACCACGGCCGGCAACCCTTCCGGAATCGCGGCGACGGCCAAGGCGATGGAGGTCATGATGGCTTGCGTCAGATCATCTCCACGCAAAACGCCCAGGGCAAAGATGAGAGCGACCACCGCGCCGGCGATGCCCGCCAGGGTCTTGCCCAGCGCGTCGATCTGAACCTGCAGCGGCGTGGGCTGCTCAGGGGCCGCTTCCAGCAAGCCGCTGATGCGGCCCATCTCGGTTCGCATGCCAGTCGTGCACACCAGCACCTCAAGGCGGCCGCGCGTGACAACGGTGTTCATGAACACCATGTTCAAGCGCTCGGCCAGCGCGTGATCACCGCGGGAAAGCGGCCGGGCGTGCTTGCCCACGGCTTGCGACTCGCCCGTCAGGGCCGCCTCTGCCACCTCCGCGTTGTGAGCCGCCAGCACGCGTGCATCGGCAGGCACACGGTCGCCTGCTTCGAGCAACACGATGTCGCCTGGTACCAGCGCCTGGGCATCCACCTGGAGGACTTCATTGCCGCGCCGCACGCGGGCATGCCGCGCCAGCATCTGCTTCAACGCCGCCAGCGTTGCTTCGGCGCGGTGCTCTTGGTAGAAGCCGAGGCAGGCGTTGATGACCACCACCACGAGAATCACCGCGGCGTCTTTGGTGTCGCCGATGAAAGCAGCCAAAGCGGCCGCACCGATCAGCACCAACACCAGCAGGTTCTTGAAATGGCCGACGAACTTCAGCCACACCGGCCGAGGCGGCTTTTCAGGCAGCTGGTTTGGGCCGAAGCGCTGCAGTCGCAACTGGGCCTCGGCCGTGGCCAAGCCTTGCGGCGACGATTGCAAGTCAGCGAGCGTCGCGGCACTCGTCTTCTCCCAGGCTTTGACACAGGCATTTTCCGGGCCGAGCTCGGTGGCGCCCTCAGCTCCGGCTGCGGCATCTGATGCGGCGCCCAACGCGCTGGTAACCGGAGGGTCAAGCAGCGTCATGAGGCCCAGACAGAGGCGCAGCTGAAGCCAAATCAAGGGCGTAGCGACGCGGCCTGCAGTCTGAACCCGCCGCATCGAGCACAGAGCCGCTGCGAGCGGCCAAAGCGCACGTCGCGCGGTCGTCGCGCAGCACCAGCGCAACGGGGCGCCGCGCACCATGGCCGCGCAGGCACTGCGCCATGTTCTCAAGCACGCGCTGGCCAAGGCCCCGCCCTGGGGCGTTGGCCACCGAGATGATGGCGAACTCGGCCTCCTTGTTGTCGGGGGTCGGCGACGGCTCGCACGACGCCCAGCGTGTGCCGCGAGCCGTCGGGCTGCGTCGCCAGGGCCCCCAAAGCCGTCTGGCGGTCGCAGTCGATCCGCGCCAAGCCAGCCCGATCGCTGCGGGGCAGCGTGCGCCGCGTGTGGAAGGAGCGCATGCGGATGTCATCCCGAGCAAGTGGCATGGCACACGCCAGATGCCGTGCTTCGTGCTCCCGGCGCATCGGTCGGACAAGCAGCGGTCGGCCTTGCGATGGCCAAGTTTCGGCCAGCTCGGCCGCACAGTTTTGGATGGCAAAGCGCGCCGTTCCTGCGCCACCGGGCCCAGTCTCAGCAGCCACCCGCAGGTGGGCATCCGGCCCAACAATCACGCCATTGGCATCGGCCAGCAACGGGCGGACGTCGAGCTCTGCGGGTTCGGGCAGGTCGGCCAGCCTTTGCGAAACAGCGACCCGCGCGTCGCAGATCTTGTGGACGGGCGGGGGAGGACGGTCACAGTTGCCGGCCAGCTGCTTTGTGGCACCCGGCCGGCCCTGATGCGCCAGCGTCCCGGCACGGCAAATGGCAGCGTCGAAGACCCTATCCGGGCCCGCCGGCACGCCGGTATGCGACGCAGCAGCCTTCAGTCCCTGCCCGCCGCACTTTCCCGCGTGCAGGTTGCGCCAGACGGTCGCGCCCACACTGCCAGGCCAGCTCGAGGCACCGACGACGGCGACCGAGCGCGGCGCCAGCAGCCGGTCAGGGGGGTGGATGCCCATGGCAACAGCCCGTCAGGGCGTGATCGCCACTTTGAGCACGCCATCGCGCTGGTGGCCGAAGAGCTCGTAGGCCGCTTCGATGTCGTCAAGTTTGAAGCGGTGAGTGACCATCGCTCCGAGGTCGACCCGCCGAGCCGCAATCACGGCCATCAGCCGGCGCATGCGCTCCTTGCCGCCCGGGCACAACGTCGTGACGATCTTGTGGTCGCCCAGGCCTGCTGCGAAGGCGCCGAGCGGGATCGTCAGGTCGGTGGAATAGACACCCAGGCTCGAGAGGGTGCCACCGGGGCGCAGCACACCCAGGCAGGCGGCGAAAGTCTGCTGCGTGCCGAGAGCTTCGATCGCGACGTCGACGCCGCGCCCGTCGGTCAGCCGCATGATCTCCTCCACCGCATCGACCTTGCTGGCGTCGATCACGTGGTCGGCGCCCATCCGGGTGGCAATGACCAGACGGTTGGCGAGGCGGTCGACGCCGATGACCATGGTCGCGCCACTCAGCTTGGCGCCGGCCGTGGCGCACAGGCCAATCGGCCCTTGCGCAAACACCGCGACGGTGTCGCCGATGCGCACCCCGGCGCTCTCGGCGCCGCTGAAGCCTGTGGACATGATGTCGGGGCACATCAGCACCTGCTCGTCGCTCAGCGTGTCGGGGATCGGCGCCAGGTTGGCCATGGCGTCGGGCACCAGCACGTATTCCGCCTGGCAGCCGTCAATGGTGTTGCCGAACTTCCACCCGCCCATCGCCTTCCAGCCGTGCGCGGTGCCCGCGCCGTCCTGCGAGCCCACGCCGCACAGGCATGCGGTGCTCCAGCCGCTGGGGGTGATGGCGCCAGCAATGACGCGCTGCCCCTCGCGGTAACCGCGCACCTCGGAGCCCAATTTTTCGATCACGCCGACCGGCTCGTGGCCGATGGTCAGGCCGCGCTCGACCGGGTACTCACCCTTCAGGATATGGATGTCGGTGCCGCAGATTGTGGTTGTGGTGACGCGCATCAGCGCGTCCTGTGGCCCCACGTCGGGAATTCGCTTGTCTTCTAGAACGATGCGTCCCGGCTCGACGAAAACGGCAGCTTTCATCATCGTCATGAGAGTCTCCTGGTGACGGCACGCGGCCGGACGATCCCATGACGTGTCTGGGCAGGGTACTCCGTTGTCTATGCCCTTCATTCCTGGCGTGCGAGGGCATCAGTGACCGGCTGTGCGGCTGCGGATCCGCCCCGTCCAGGCCCCCATGGCAGGGCCGAGGCCTTGCCGAGACCCGGGCCACGGCTCAGCGCCGCGCCCGCACACTCAGCGCTTCAATACTGCCAAAAAATCCGCTGAAGCTCTTTCGTGTCCCGCGTGCGGGTGAGGGCCACGGCCGCCAGGATCTTGGCCTTTTGCGGGTTCAGGTCGTGTGCCACCACCCAGTCGTTCTGGTCGTCGGGCTGCTCGGCGTTGCGCAGCACGAAGCCGTCGATCACACGCGAGGAGCGGATCACCAGCACGCCCTTGGCGCGCGCCGCCTTCAGGGTGTCGACCATGTAGTTGGGCACCGAGCCGTTGCCGGTGCCGGCGAACACCAGCGCCTGCGTGTTGGCCGCGGCCCGGGCGGTGGGCTCGGGATTCATGTTGCCGTAGGCGTAGGCGATCTGCACGTCGGGCAGGGCGTCGATCTGGTCGATGTTGAACTCCGACTGCATCGTGTGGGTCTTGACCGGCGCGCGGAACCAGTAGCCCTTGCCCTCGACCACCATGCCCAGCGGGCCCCACTGCGACTGGAAGGCGCTGGTCTTGATGTTGACGCGCTTGATGGCGTCGCGGCCCGAATGGATCTCGTCGTTCATCGTCACCAGCACGCCCTTGCCGTGAGAATCTTTCTGGCCGGCAATGGCCACCGCGTCGTACAGGTTCAGCATGCCATCGGCCGACATGGCCGTGCCCGGGCGCATGGAGCCCACCACCACGATCGGCTTGTGGGTCTTGACGACCAGGTTCAGGAAGTAGGCGGTTTCTTCCAGGGTGTCGGTGCCATGGGTGACGACGATGCCGTCCACGTCGGCCTGCTTCGACAGCGCCGAGACCCGCTTGGCCAGTTGCACCAGCTTGTCGTTGGTGAAGCTTTCCGACGCGATCTGGAACACCTGCTCACCGCGCACGTTGGCCAGGTTCTTCAGCTCCGGCACCCCGGCGATCAGCTTGTCTACCGGCACCTTGGCGGCCTGGTAGGTGGCGCTTTGGGTGCTGTCGGCCCCGGCACCGGCGATGGTGCCGCCGGTGGCCAGGATGACGATGTTGGGTTTGGCCGTGGTGGGGCTCTGGGCTTGGGCCACGCTGCTGCAACCTGCGCTCAGGCTCAGCCCCAGGGCCAAGGTGGTCGACAAGAACAGGCGTTTGCTGGTGCTGATGGGGGCGGTGTGGGACATGGCGGTCTCTTTGAAGAAAAGAAAAGAAAAGAACAGGTGGAACGTGCATCGTCTCATCTGTGGCGGGGCACCACGGCCATGCCCGCGTCGGTGGGGGGGGCACCAGCCGTTGGCCGGAGCCGCCAAAGCCCCGCTTGATGACCACCGGCTGGGTCTCGAAAGGCCCGGTGGTGTCCCACCTCCCGGCGGGAGGCGCAAGGCAGGCGGTGCGACGCCAAAGCCCTTGCGCGCGCCAGGCGCCTCCAGCGCGGGTGCGCCCGGCCAGCCGCTGCGGGCGGTCAGGCGCACACCCGCGTACACCCGGAAGGGGGCTCAGGCCGCGCGCGACTGGGTGTCGGGGTTCGGCGCCGGCAGGAGCCGGCGACTGAGGTCCTCGAGCACCTCGGGGCCCATCGTGCGGGCCACCGCCGGCAGCGCTTCTTCGCTGATGCCCAGGCGGGCCGCCAGCGCGGCGTAGGCGCGCGCCGACTCCATCTGGCCGCGGTTGAAGTGGCCGGTGGCGGCGCTGTGCGGAAACTGGGCCAGCCGCGCCACAAAGGCGCGCACGAAGGCGGCCCCATAGGGTGTGGAGGCGATCTCTCCCTGGGTGAGGCCTGCCTCCTCGGCGGCGTGGGCGATCTGGTCCGGCGTCAGCATGCCCTGGAAGCCTGGCACCTCGTTGACCACCTCCTGCAGGCGCTGCGCCACCGCAGCCGGATCGGCCGGGTCGTCGGGATGGAACCCGGCCAAGGCATTCGGCTGCACCAGACCGGTGAAGGTGGCGTTCGGGTCGCGCAGGACCTTGAGCACCGCGTCGGCTTTTTGCTCGGCCGTGTCCAGGCCAGGGGCATTGACCAGGGAGGCGGCCAGCGCGAGCTTCTCCATGAAGGCGTCGTCCTGCAGCTCTGGCGGGGTCAGGCGGCTGGCGAATGCCACCGCGAGGTCTTCCGGCATGCCGAGTTCGACCATCCGCGCGGCATAGGCGCGGGTGTCGCTGTCGAGGTTGCGGGTGTGCTTGTAACGCGCCACCAGGGCCGCCGCGTACAGCCCGTTCTTCGCGTACTGCTGGGTGAAGGTGTCGGCCAGCAGGCCTTCCTCGGGTTCGCTCAACGTGAAGCCATGGCGCTGTGCGGCGTCGCGCACGGTCCAGCGCGCCTGGACGCTGTCGGCCGGGTTGTCCGGATCGAATTTCAAGCGGGGATTTGGCTTGCCATCCGGCCGGAAGAACTGGTGAAGCGAACTGTAGCCGTTGCGGCCACCGCCCACGCCGTGTGTCAGCGGCCGCAGCCGGGTGTACTGGTCGAAAGGACCTGGGTCAATGGGCGACCCTGGATCGAGGGGCACGGAAGCCGGCGTGTCGGCGGCCGAGGTCTGCCTCAGCGATTCGAAAAGCACGCGCACCGCCGTGGAGCGGCCGTTGTCGGAGGCACCGTCTTCCCTGCGCAGGGTCGTGCCGGTGATGGAATCCAACGTCTCGACTTGCATGAATGTCTCCTGAAGGTTGAAAAGAGGCGACTGCAGGCACCCTGCCCTTCCCGGAGGGCGGAACGGCTTCGAACGGCCCAGCGCTGTGCGCATTTTTTTCGGGGGGCGCCGCCCAGGCCGGTGATCCTCCGGCCGAATGCACCGGCCATGAGGGCAGGCGCCACCCACTCAAGAAGGACGACCGTGGTCACCACAAAACCACGGCCCCTGGGCCACCGGGCCCCAGGGGCCAAGCCGGGACGCGCCTCAGTTGCGCCGATGGGTCAAAGTGGCCAGCCACTGCAGCTCGCTGGGCAGCTCGTTGGTGCGGTCATTGAACAGCGCCAGTGCTGTCTGCGGCGTCAAGCCCGCCGCCACCGCCTGGGTGGCCCACTTCTTGGCCTCGTGGATCGCCGACTGCAGCGCGGCCGGGTCGGTGCCGTCCAGCCGCATGGCCAGGCCGGCGAGGAAAGTCTGCATGAAGACAGGGTCCTTCAGCTGCGCTTCCGACAGGCTGCCGGCGATCTGGCTGCGGGTGGCGTTGTCGAGCGAGCTCAACCGCGAAGCGCGGTCGCCCAAGGCGGCGCCGTAGGTCTGCAAGGCCTGGTCGAACCCGGCCAGCGTGGCGCGGGGACCCTGCTCGGACACAGTGCGCGGCGTGATCAGCGGCTGTTTCGACTGGCTGGGGTTGCGCAGGTACTTCAACACCGCATCCACCTTCTTTTCCAGGCTGGCGTTCTTCAAGTCACCGGCGTTCGCCAGGGGCACGAGCAAGGCGGCGTGGGCCATGAAGTCGGCGTTCTTCAGCTCCTCCGGCGTGACCCGGCTGGCCAAGGCCACCGCCACCTCGCGCGGCATGCCCAGCTGCGCCGCCGTCGAGGCGAACAGCTTGGCGTCGGCCGCGTCGTGGGTCTGGGCGAAACGCGCGGCGTAGGCGGCCATGAAGCGGCTGTCCTCCAGCTCGCCGCCGCTGTCCAGCGGCAGGGCCGCCGCCAGTTCCGCCTCCTGGGCGTCGGTCAGAAGGTTGCCGTTGCGCGCGTCGGCTTCGTGCAGCTGGGTGCGCACCGCCTCGGTGGAAGCAGTGATGTTGGAGAGGTTGTACGCCCGCTGGCCGCCGCCGATCCCGTTCGGCGTGTCGTAGATCCGCCGCGAGATCAAGCCATTGGGTAAAACCCGCGGCTCTTGGGGCGCCGGCGTGGTCAGCGTGGCATTCAAGGCCGCGAGCAAGGCCTGGATCAGGGCGGGGGTCAGGGGGGTGTTGGCATCCCACTTGACGCGGTCAGTGGTGGACGTGGTGGGGTTGATATCGGTGGTGGTGGTCATGAGGAAGGCGTCCTTTCTCAGCGGTCGGCCGAGGGCAGTGGAGGGATCAAAAAAGAAAAGCGAAAACATCGACAAGCAGGCACGGCAAGGGGGCGGACAAGCCACGGCGACCGCGCGCCGCAACGCCATTGCGTGCTACATCCTTAACACCCAGCGCCGTTTCAAGCGCTGTTTACAAGTTTCACCATTTAATGCTTGAATCGGCATTAAGTGATGAAATCTCTGCATGCCGGGCTCCATGCCCTTCCAATCGCTCGCTCGCTCGCTCGCTCGAGCGCGCCGCGCTGGGCTGCCTTCTACTTCACAGGTGGGGAAAGTCCACAACCGACTTCCACGAAGAAAGACGGATGGTGATTGACGACCTGTCACTGACATGGCGGCCGCACGTCGCCCCGCAGCAGGCACTTCATGAGCAGGATCGAGCCCGACAGGATCAAGGTCACGGTGTTGGCCAGGATCAGCGGCCAGGCGCCCAGCAACAGCCCGTAGCCCAGCCACAAGGCCACCCCGGCGGTGAACACGCTGTACATGCTCAAGGAGATGCCGCGGACGTCGCGGGTGCGAAAGGTCAGCCAGGCCTGCGGCACGAACGCCGCGGTGGTCAGGGCGGCGGCGACATAGCCCAGCCAGTCGACCCAGGGGGCGGCGTTCATGGCGTCGCCGCCTGTGCAGGGCAGGGCAACGGCGCGCCCAGGCAGGCAGCGCAAAGGCAGGCCACGGCGGGGGTGGCGTCGGAGTGGCGCAGCGGGAGCCCGGACACCGGTGCCGCGCGGCACCAACAAGGCGCGTCGGGCGCGGCGCCCTCGGCCTGGCTGCAGGCATTCGCCTGGCCACAGCGCGGGCAACGGCGCGCATCGCCAGCCCCCGCGCCGGGCTGCAAGGTGGCGTGCACGCCCATGTCGCGGGCCTCGCTCAGCGCGCGTCCAAGGCGTTGGGCTTGCGCATCACGCCCGGCCCGGAGGCCCACTGCACCAGCGCCTCCACCGCCGGCCGCGCGGCGCTCGCCTCGGGGTGGTTGACGATGGCCACCAGCACGTAGCGCCGGCCGTTCGGGTGCAGCACGTAGCCTGCCACCGCCACCACGTCGCGCAGTGAGCCGGTCTTGAGGTGGGTGCGGCCCTGGTTGACGCGCGAGCGCTTCAAGGTGCCGTCGACCCCGCTCACCGGCAGCGAGCTCATCAGCTCCGACATCACTGGGCTCGACCAGGCGCTTTGCAGCAGCTTGGCCATCAGCTGGGCATTGACCCGGCTCTCGCGCGACAGGCCCGAGCCGTTGTCGATCACCAGCTCGCGTTCGGTGTCGCCCAGCCGGTCGAGCGCCCACTGGCGCACCACCTCGCGTGCCGCCTCGGGCGTGCCCGTGCCGCGCTGGGTCAGGCCCAGCGTCAGAAAGAGCTGCTGCGCCATCACGTTGTTGCTGTACTTGTTGATGTCGCGCACCACCTCGGTCAGGCTGGGCGAGGCCAGCTCAAAGGTCGGCGGGGTGGTCGGCGCGGTGCCGTCGCGCACCTTGCCGCTGAGCTGGCCACCCAGGCTTTGCCACATGCCCAGCAAGGCGCGCTGGTTGTAGCTGCCCGGGTCGGCATACGCCACGGCCCAGGTGCGCTCACCGCAGGTGGCCGGGTAGCTGCCCGTCAGGCGCAGCAGCTGGGGGTTGTTGAAGTCGGCCTTGAGGCCGGCGCGCCAATCGCCGCAGGGCGCCGTCGACAGCGGCACGCTGGCGTCGGCCTGCAGCTGGGCCATGGGCGGGTCCATGCTGACCAGCGCCACATTGCGGGCCACGTCCGGGGTGAAGGTCAGCACCACCGATTTGTAGTTCAACAGCAGCGCGTCGGCGCTGACGTTGTAGGGCTTGAGCGGCTCGCCGTCGAAGTCGGCCGGGTTCTGGGCGGGCACCCGAAAGCCGCTGCGGTCGAGCACGATGTCGCCGCGGATCTCGCGCACGCCGAGCTGCTGCACCCGGCGCAGCAGCAGCCACACCCGCTCCATCACCAGTTTGGGGTCGCCGTTGCCTTTGATCACCAGGTCGCCGTGGAGCACGCCCTGCGGGCCGGGGTTGACCAACTGGCCCTGCAGCCACACCGGGGTCGACCAGGTCCAGGCCGGCCCCAGCAGGTCGAGCGCGGCATAGGTGGGGAAGAGCTTCATCACCGAGGCCGGGTTGACGGACTGCTGCGGTTGCCAGCTCAGCACCGGCACGTTGGCGTCCACCTCCTCCACCACGGCCACCATGGCCTCGCGCGGCACGCGCGCCCGCTTCAAGGCGGCCTCCACCTCCACCGGCAGGCTGGAGGCGCTGCCCGGCGCTTGGGCGGCCGCGCTGCCGCAAACGCTCAGCAGCGTCAGGGCGGCCAGGGCCGTCGGCCCGCACCATCGCGGCCATCCCCCCTGCGTCTGGTCACGGGGTTCGCCAGGGGCAGCGTCAAGGCCTTGCCGATGAGTCTTCAGGTTCCAGTGCATCCGGTCCTCGTTGCGTGCGTGCGTGCCCCGGGCAGTTCCGGGTGGGCGCCATGGTAGTGGCTGGCGCAGCGCAGCGGGGCCCGAAAAAGGGGAATCCACCCCCGGCTACACTTTGTGTCCCGTTTTTTCGGCCCCACGCGCACGCGTTGGCCAGACGTTGTTGCCTGCCATGAACCCCCGAGCCGATCTGTCGCACGTGCTGGCCTTTGACACCGCCACTGAATTCATGAGTGTCGTGCTGGCCACTCCGCAGGGCCAATGGGTGGCCGAGGAAGCGGGCGGCGCCCAGGCGTCGGCCCGTTTGATCCCGGTCATCAAAGCCCTCATGGCCCAAGCCCACTGCGGCTGGGCCGCGCTCGACGCCGTGGCGTTTGGCCGCGGCCCCGGCGCCTTCACCGGCTTGCGCACGGCCTGTTCGGTGGCGCAGGGCCTGGCCTTTGGCGCCGGCAAGCCGGTGTTGGCGCTCGACACCCTGATGGCCGTGGCCGAAGACGCCCGGGTTCGGCTAACGTCGCAGTCGACCAGCGCCGACGACCTCTGGGTGGCCATGGACGCGCGCATGAACGAGATCTACGCCGCGCGCTACCAGTGGCGCGCCGGCCAGTGGCAGGTGCTCACTGCGCCGCACCTGAGCACCGCCGAGGCCCTCAACCAGCGGTGGCGCGCCGACCCGCCTGTTGCGGTGGCCGGCACGGCGCTGGCCGCTTTCGGCCCTCAGCTGCAGCCCGGCGCCACGGCCCGCTGCGACCCCGGCGCCTTGCCGCGCGCGGCGGCACTGGTGCCCTTGGCCCGGCAGGCCTGGGCCCGCGGCGATGTGCTTGAGGCCTTGCATGCGCTGCCTTCTTATGTGCGCGACAAAGTGGCGCAAACCACCGTGGAGCGCGACGCCGCCAAAGCGGTGGCGGCGGCCCACGGCCGAGGGTGAGGTGAGGGCGGCTGCGCGCCCGTCGGCCGCGCCTGTGGGCACGATGACCCCGCGCGCCCTCACCCTGGCCGACCTGGACGCGGTGATGTGCATCGAGGTGCAGGCATACGCCTTCCCCTGGACCCGCGGCAACTTCATCGACTCGCTGGCCGCCGGCTACTGGACGCAGGGCCTGTTCGGCCCCGCCGATGGCGCCTTGCCCGGCGCTGCACCGGCCTTGCTGGCCTATGCCTGGGCGTTGCCAGGCGTTCAGGAAGTCCACCTGCTCAACCTGACCGTGGCACCCTGGGCGCAGCGGCGCGGCCATGCGCGGCGCCTGCTGGACCAGGCGGTGGCCTGGGCGCGCGGGCAGGGCGCCGAGCAGCTGTGGCTGGAGGTGCGTCCCAGCAACCTGGCGGCCATCTCTCTCTACCGCGGCCAGGGTTTCCAAACCGTGGGCCTGCGCCCGGGCTACTATCCCGCCGCACAAGGCCAGCGCGAAGACGCCACCGTGATGGTGCTGGCCTTGCCGCCAGTGCTGCCCGCCTTTTTGGAGACACCCCCCGCATGAGCTGGACCGACCGACAACGCGCCATGCTGGCCGAGATGGGCCTGGCCGTGTGGCAGGCGCCTTCTGCCCAGCCCGGAGGGGAGGCCGTCACCGCCACCCGACCCGAGGCTGCGCCGGTGCCTGACGAGCCATCGACCGCCGCTGCCCCTGTGCCTGCACCGGTGGTCTCTTCGACCGTGCCGACACGTCCCTCGGCGCCTGCGCCTCAGCGGGTCACCGGCCCGGTGATCAAGACCCCCGTCGAAGTGCCCTTGTTTGCCAACCCCTCGTCCGTGGTCGCGGAAGGCCTGGACTGGCAGACCCTGCGCGAGACCGTGGCCGGCTGCACCGCCTGCGCCTTGTGCACCGGCCGCACCCAGACCGTCTTCGGCGCCGGCCCGACCCAGGCCCACTGGTTGGTGGTGGGCGAAGCCCCGGGCGAGCAGGAAGACCGGCTCGGCGAGCCCTTCGTCGGCAAGTCCGGCCAGCTGCTCGACAACATGCTGCGCGCCATCCAGCGCACCCGCCACGAGACCCGGCCCGACGGCACGCCCGCGCCGCCCTCGCACCAGGTCTACATCGCCAACACCGTCAAGTGCCGCCCGCCCGGCAACCGCAACCCGGCGGCCGAGGAGCTGCTGCGCTGCGAGCCCTACCTGATCCGCCAGATCGAGCTGCTGCGCCCGCGCATCATCCTGGCCATGGGCCGCTTCGCCGTGCAGACGCTGCTGCGCAGCACCGAGCCGGTGGGCCGCCTGCGGGGCCGGGTGCACACCTACCAGGGCGTGCCGCTGATCGTCACTTACCACCCGGCCTACCTGCTGCGCAACGCGCAGGACAAGTCCAAAGCCTGGGACGACCTGTGCCTGGCGCGGCAGGTGGCCGACGAGGCGGCGGCGGCGGCGCCCTCCAGCAGCGCCTGACGCGCGGTCGACGCACGCGCCCCTGCCCTGGCCCCGCCGCTCCCTGCATGTCCGCCGTGCCTTCCGCGCACACGCCAGAGCCCGACTGGCTGCGCGACCTGCGCTGGCTGCTGCTGTCGCCACCGCTGCTGTCCACCGTGCCCGGTGCCCACCCGGCATTGGTGCAGCAGTTCACCGCCGACGAGGTGGCCCTGATCGACGCCTGGCTGCAGAGCCAGGCGGTGTTCCCCCACCCTCCTTACCAGCAAGCCACCGCGGCCGCGAACACTGCCTCACCGCTGCCCACCCAGGCCCCGCCGCGCCGCCTTGGCCGCCATGCCGAGCAGCTGTTGAGCCACTTCCTGCAGGCCGGCCCGACCCACCGGGGCCACGCCGCCCACCTGGCGCTGCGCCAAACCTTGGCAGACGGCAGCACCACCACCGTCGGTGAGATCGATTTCCTGGTCGAAGACCGCCATGGCCAGCGCTGGCATTGGGAGCTGGCCGTCAAGTTCTACCTTTGCGCCCCGCCCGGGCTGCCGGTGCCGCACGGCCAGGAGTTGGAGGCCACCACCGCCGATTACGTCGGCCCACAACGCCGTGACGACCTGGACCGCAAGCTGCACAAGCTGTTTCGCCAGCAGCTGCGCCACGCCCCACCACCGCCCTGGTCGGCGCACACCTGGCAGCCGGCTGCGTTCGTGCGCGGCCGGTTGTTCTACCCCTGGGGCCACACCGTGCACGCGCCCGAGGCGCTCAACCCGGCGCACCTGCGTGCCCGCTGGGTCCACGCCGACGCGTGGCCGGCCACCTGCCCGGTAGGGGTGTGGCGGCGGTTGGACCGGGGGCAGTGGCTGGCCCCCGGGCCGCCGAGCGGCCCTGTGCTCAGCGAGACGGCCCTGCGCGAGGTGTTGCAGGCCGCCTGGGCCGAACCCGAGCGCCGCCCCGTCATGCTGGCCGGGTACGCCGACGACCGCCCCACTGCGCCCGAGCTCGAGCGCCTGTGGGTCATGCCGCCGGGCTGGTGACGGCGACGCGGCTTGAAAACGGCCGCGCCGCAGGTGCCCTCGAGCCCCTCGTTCCTGCCACTCAGAAATACAATGCCACGCATCCCGCCAAGACCCCGTCAGGTCGATCCATTTGACCGGGCTTTGGCAGGCGGCGGCTGGCGCACACCGTGCATTCAGCCCGCCAGCCGACGGGTTGCAATGACAACGCTGGAGACCTCTTTGATGCGACGTGGCAGGGTGTGGTGGTGGGCCTGGGCCCTGGGTGGCGCCATGGCGATCGGCGTGGCCTGGCCGGCCCGTGCCGTGGAACCCATGGCCGGGGGCGAGCTGACCGACGCCCTGCGCCGTTTCTACGGCTGGGTGCTCGCCCATCCCGGCAAGGGCCTGCCCACGGTGCGCCAGCGCGCCCAGCTTGCCACCCTCGTCACGCCCTCGTTGTCCCAACTGCTCAAACAGGCGGCCGACACCGAAGCCCGTTGCATCCGCCAGGCCGAGCGCGATGAAAAACCGCTGCTGATGGAAGGCGATCTCTTCGTCTCCCATCACGAAGGCGCCACCGAGGTCGACCACGGGCCGGTGGTGCAGGTCGACGAGAACCATGCCCTGGCGGAGATGTACCTGGTGTCACTCGACCCGCGCTTTCCCAAGGCCCACCCCTACCGCATGACCAGCTGGAGCGACACCGTCGAACTGCAGCGCGAGGGCGGCCGCTGGCGGGTGCACAACCTGCGCCTGGAAGGGCAGACCCTGAGCGCCAGCCTGCGCGACTACATCAACGCGGGCGAGCAGATCTGCACGGGCACCACGCCCTGACCGCCACGCCGCCGGTGGGCCCGCTGCAGCAGGGGACGGATCATCCCCTGGCCCTGCGCCCACAATACCGCCCTGCGTTGGCCTTGAACGGGTGATTTTTTCCATGACGATTTCCTCTCTCAGCACCGTGCGCACCGCCGGGGTGGACCTGGGCGGTCTGATGACGGTGCTGGGCCGCCATCTCTATTCCACCCCCATGGTGGCCTTGCGCGAGCTGGTGCAAAACGCCCACGACTCCATCGTCCGCCGCCGTCTGGAAGACCCTCAGCCCGGGGCGTTCTCGCCGGCCATCCGGGTGGAAGGCGATCTCCACACCGGCATCGTGCGCGTCACCGACACCGGCGCCGGGCTGACCGAAGACGAGGTGCACCGCTACCTCGCCACCGTCGGCGTGGGCTACACCCGCAAGCTGCGCGAAGACACCGACAGCAGCGAGCTGATCGGCATGTTCGGCCTGGGCTTTTTGTCCGCCTTCGTGCTGGCCACCCGCGTCACCGTCACCACCACCTCTTTTCAAACCCCCGGGCAAGGCTGGCGTTACCAGTCCAGCAACGGTGAGCAGTACACGTTGACGCCGGTGCCCGCGCGCACGGTGGGCACGGTGGTCGAGCTGGCGCTGCGCGAGGGCCACCGCCACTTGGCGGCCACCGGCTCGCTGCTCAAAATCCTCGAGCGCTACTGCGCGCTGCTGCAGGTGCCGGTGTTCGTTGGCGCCGACAGCACCGAGCCCCTCAACGGCGAGCCGCCTCCGTGGCGTGCCGAAGTCGCCCAGCCCGGCGCCAACGTCGTCGAGCACGCCGTGCGCGCCCGCCGCCAGGCCTTGGCCTTCGCCACCCGCTTCGAATCCCGCTTCGAGCCGCTGTGCACCTTTCCCGTCCACGCGGCCGACAGCCAGCGCGACCTGCAGGGCCTGCTGTGGGTGCAAGACGGCGCCACCTACGGCACCAGCGACAACCGCAACCTCTCCGTCTTCGTGCGCGGCATGCTGCTCGACGACGACGCGCGCGACTTGCTGCCGCCGTGGGCGGGCTTTGTCGGTGGCGTCATCGAGTCGCACCAGCTCACCCCCACCGCCAGCCGCGAAGACCTGCAGCGCGACGAGGCCTACCACGCAGTGCAATCGGCATTGACCGAGTCGCTGATCGCCGGCCTGGCCCGCACCGCCCGCGAGCAGCCCGAGGCCTGGCGCCGCGTCGTCAGCCGGCACAACGAAGCCCTGCTCGGCGCCTCGCTGTGCGACCCGCGCCTGTTCGAGCTGCTGGCCGACGTCGTCCACCTGCCCACGTCGCAGGGCGACCTGCCCGCGCGCGCCTTGCGCAGCCAGGCCTGCGTGCACGTCAACCTGGGCAGCGTCGGCGGCTTCGAAGACATGCTGTTCCGCGCCCTCAAAGTGCCTGTGGCCCGCGGCGACCGCTACGCCGTGCTGCCTTTTTTGCGCGAGTGGGTGCAGCGCCACGGCGGCACCCTGATCGAGCTCGGCACCGAGCAAGGCAACCGCAAGCTCTTCGCCACCGCCGAGCTGTCCGAGGCCGACAGCGCCTGGCTGCGCAGCGTGCTGGGCGACGGCGAACAGCTGGTGCCGGCGCGCTTCGACCCGGTCGAGCTGCCCCTCGTCGTGGTGCACGACCGCGACGCCGAGCTCAAGCGCCAACTGGCGTCCGATGAAGCCGACAAGCGCATCTCGGTGGCGGCGCTGCGCCTGGCGCGCAGTTTCACCCAGCAGCTCGAAGGCGGCACCACGATGCGGCTCTACGTCAACGTCGACAACCTCGCCGTGCGCCAGCTGCTCGAGGCCCACCGCCTCGGCCATGCCCAGGCCGACGTGGCCGCTGGCTTGCTGCGCTCGCTCAAGGTCATCATGGCCGGCGGCGACGCGGCCCCCGGCAGCGGCGACCTGAACGGCGCCCTGGCCCGCGTGGGCCAGGTGTTGGGCTTGTTGCTGGCCTGATCCGAGTCCCTGACTCCACCCCTTCCCCCTTCACCAAGGCATCACCGGCATGGACATCTGGTCGTGGGTCACCGATTTGCAGCGTGGGCTGCGCGAGGCAGGCCAGGGCCGGCTGGCCGACCTGATCGACAGCATCCCCGACGACACCTACAACAGCCGTCCCGAGCGCGTGCTGGCGGCCTTGCCCGAAGCCATCGCCGCGGCCCGTGCGTTGAAGAACCCGTGGCTGGAAATCTTTTTCCGCCACTGGGGTTTGAACAACCGCCTGTCGAACCTGAACGAAGGCGACGTGGCCCTGTCCGAAGCCGTGTCGTTGATCGAGTTCGCCCACCGCGACGGCCACCTCGAGTGCCCGCAATCCGTGTGCGTGACGCAGGACATCGCCATTTGCTACGCCAACATCGACGGCCCCGGTTGGGCGAGCGACGTGCTGGCCGTGTGCGAAGAAACCCTGGCCCGCATCGACGCCACCTGGCCGTGCTTTTGCTGCATCAGCCGCGAGAAAGCCGACGCCTTGCTGGCCGCTGACCGCGCGCCCGAGGCCGTGCAATTCCTCGAGCAGCAAGCGCAAGCCATGCGCGACCAGGGCGACACCCTCGACCCCGCCTACCTCGCCTTGCAGGCCCGCGCCGCGTGGAAGGCCGGCCAGCCCGACCAGGCCCTCACCCAGCTCGAGCACATCGACCGCCTGGAAGCAGCCGATGGTGGTGGCGATGCCGAGCGCCAATGCCAACGCGCCATCCTGCGCGCCACCATCCTGGCCGAGACCGGTCCGCTGAGCGCCGCCTGCGCCGCGCTGCCCACCTGGGAGGCCCTGGAGCCCAGCGCTTACGCCGACTGGGCCACCGCCGTGGTGTCACTGGCCCGGCAAGACCCCCGGCGCAACACCTGGCACCTGGGCCGCCAACTGCAGCAGGCCTTGACCCATTTCAGCCGCGTCGGCGCCCACCACGATGCGGTCACCGTGGCCACCCAGCATGCCGAGCTGGCGCTGACCCGCGGCGCCAGCTGGACCGCCCGCCGCGCCTTGGCCGTGGCGCAGGCCCACCTGCTGTCCCTGCGCCGCCGCGACACCCTGGCCCCGATCGTGTCCGCGCTGGACGCCCGCCTGCACGCCTTGCCCGCCCAGCCCCGCCTGCCCGTGCCCGCCGCCGAGCTGGTGGGCCATCTGCAGCCGTCCGAGCAGACCGAGCAGACCGAGCAAACCGAGGAGGAGGGCAGCGGCCGCAACCCCGAGCGCGACGTGGAATGGCTGCTGGCCGCTTGCGTGGAGCGCCCCAACGACGCCGAGCTGGCCGAGTTCGCCGCCGTCGCGCTCCACGCCTGCGGCCTGCCGGACGAGGCTTGTGCCCACCTCAGCCAATTCGTCGCCCGCCACCCCACGCAAGACGCGCCCATCTACCGCCTGATGTCGATGCTGCTCGAACGCAGCGCCTTCGACGAGCTGGCCGCGCTGGCCCAGCAGCTGGTCACGCTCAACCCCCAAGCTGCGCGCTGGCTGCGGGCCCAGGCTGCCCTGCGCCAGAAGCAATGGCCACCCGCCATCGAGGCCTTGGCCGCCTATGTGGCCAGCGAGCCGCAGGCTCGGGGCGCTCGCCGCCTGTGGGCCCATGCCGCCATGTCGGCCGGCGACCTGCCCACCGCGCTGCGCCTGCGCCAAGCCCTGGTCGCTGAGCAAGACACCCCCAGCGACGACCACTGGGACCTGCTCACCGTGGCCAGCGCCAGCCAGGACTGGGCCACCGTTCGCCAGCTCAGCCTCGTGCTCGGCCTGAGCCTGCAAAGCGACAGCGGCCCCGTCGAAGAAGCTTGGGGCGTGGCTTACGTTCGTCACGACGACAACGGCACCAGCCCCGCTCGCGACCTGTACGCCCGCCGCACCGGCCCCGTCACCGCGCGGGTGCTGGTGCCCTCGCATGCGCCGAATCCCCAGTGCCTGGGCGACTGGGTGGCCTTCGATGCCGCCCTGCTCGAGCCGCCGTCTGAAGACGAGGCCGAGCGCGCGCACTTCGTGCCCACCTTCCGCGTGGTTCACACGCTGGAAAAAGGCGGCTTCGGCGAGAGCTGCTTCGTCGACGGCGCCGCCCCCGGCGAGGCCGCCTTCACCTGTTTTCGCGATGCCCTGGCCGCGCGCGGCTGGCACTGCTGGGTCAGCAGCGGCGACGATTACCGCGTCACCGATCCCGCCTCCGGCGAACCCCTCGAGGGCTTGCACTTCAGCGTCACCGCCCCCCAAGGGGTCAGCGCCCGCGAGCTCGATCAGGTCCTGCACCAGCTCACCGCCGACTGGCCCCACCCGGTTTGCTGGCCCCGCTTCGCCGATCGGGCCGGGCTCGACACCTCGGCGCACTTGGCCGTCCTCGAACGCTACGGCTTGTGAGCCCCCGAACGCGCTGAGCGATCCGGCATCAGCACTTCACTGTCGGCTGACAGGCAAAAAAAACCCGGCCGAAGCCGGGCTGAAAAACCAGGGAGCCGACCGACTGCATCGACCCCAACCCTCAAGGGCGGCGGTGCACGCCCACGCCAGGCTGGAACTGGCTCACATTGGCACCCAAGCTGCCCAAGGCGGTGCGCAGCGCGGCGGTGTCGTAGTGAAAGCTCTGCAGCCCCAAGTTCATCGCGCCGCGGGCTTCGGTGTCCGACAGCGGGTTGCCATAGAAGAACGGAATCGCCGCCTGGCCGTTGAAGCCCGGGGTTGACAGTGGGTTGATCGCCATGCCGCCCACGCCATCGTTCGTCACCACATACACCACCGGGTTGGCGCCGGTGTAGTCCACCGCGAAGCCGTAGTGCGTGGTGGCGCTGGTGTTGTAGCCGTTCGTCGTCACCAGTTGCACGTACATGCCACCGGCCGAGTTCACCGACATCGACGGCGGTGTGCGCGCAGCCGGTGCCGACGGGGCCGCGGTGTTGTTGAAGCAGCAGTACGGGTCGATGGTGCTGTTGGCGGTGATGAAGCCTTGGCCCAGGTTGTCCTGGCCCGCCAGGCGACGCGTCTCGAAGTAGCGGAATTCACCCGGCTGCACGCCGCCATTGGCCCGCACCGCGCGCTTGTAGCAATGCTGGATGTCGGCAAAGTCGGCGTCGGCGTAGACACCGCGGCGCTGCACGCAGTCCGGGTTCACGTCGGAGGTGAAGGCCGCTGACAGGCCGTCGTCAGACAACACGATGCCGCGGCTGGTGGCGTAGGCACCCGTCTCCATCACCAGCGACAAGCGCTGGTTCAAAGCCGCGTTGCCCGCCAGTTGGCGTCCGTCGTTGATGCCGTTGCCGTCCGTGTCGGTCAGGGCTGGGTTGAAGCCCAGCGCCGCTTCGGCACCATCCGACAAGCCGTCGGCGTCGCTGTCGGCATTCGCTGGGTCGGTGCCCGCGGTCTTTTCCTGGTCGTAGTTCAGGCCGTCGCCGTCGTCGTCCAGGTTGGTGCCTGAAGCGTCGATCTTCAGCGTGTGGCTCAGCTCGGTGTACAGCCCCGTGCTGGTGTCGGTGACCCCGGCGCGCAGCGCGTGCTCACCGGCGCCCAAGGCGGCCAGCAAGGTCGGCGTCAGGCTCAAGGTGCCGCCGGTGCCGCGCAGCGTGCCGGTCTCATCGGTCCACTGAATGGCCGCCGTGCTGCCACCCGCCGTGGCGCTCAAGGCCGAGGTGTGCGGCGTGCCGTCGCCCAGGCGCACCACCGCGCGCTCGCGGCCGGTGCGGCTCAACGCCGGCAGGGCCACCGGCCCCACGCCGCTGGGCCACTGCGGGTTGAAGCCGCGGTCGCCCTGGTAGAACGAGGCCCGCAGCGCCTGGCGCACGCCGGCTTGTGGGTAAGCGTAGGGCTTGGCCGCCAAATCGCTGCCGGTGTTGATCGACACCATCGGCCCGGTGCTCGAGCCGTCGCCCGTGCCGTAGGCATAGATGTGCAGCGCGCCGGTGGTGCGGGCCAGCTGCACGCGATTGAGCACGCAGGGCACATTGCCGGTCTGCCCCGAGGGGCAGGTGGCGCCGGGCGCATTGGCGTTGCCGATCACGTACACCACCGGGTGCGTGCCGCGGTAGTCCACCGCGTAGCCCATCACGGTCTGCTCGCCCACCTGGCCGTACTGCGTGCCGCCGGCACCGTCCTGGGTCAAGGTGTTGGTGTGGCTGGCCACCAGGCTGTCGGCCGTGGGGCCGAGGTCCGGGCCGCTGCCCGAATCGAGCAGCGCCGCACCGCCCACGCCGATGTTCATGTTCACCAGCGACGAGCGGCTGGCTTCGAAGTAATAGAAGCTGTCAGGCCCTTGTCCCACCGCCACCGTCGAGCGCACGCCGTAGGGCTTGCTGCCGGTGAAGCAGGCGCTGCTGCGGTTGCTGCTGAGGGTGACGTTGGACGCGGCCGCGCCGGCAGGCGTCTCGAACACCACGCTCGACATGAAATTCGGCAGCGGATCGGCACAGGCCGAAGCCGGGCCAAACGCCGGGGCGGGGGCCGGTGAGGGCGCGGGCGAAGGGGTCGGCGCCGGGCTGCTGGCAACCGGCGTGGGCGCCGGTGTCGGTGCGGGTGGGGGTGCAGGCGTCACGGCGGGTGTCGGGGCCAAGGGCGCCGGCGTGGGCCAGACCACGGCCGGTGCGGGCGCCGGTGCGGGCGTCATCACCTCACCAGTGGTCGGCGTCGGCGCCGCGCCAGTGGCCGGTGCCGGCGCATCGGACCCGCCGCCGCCGCAGGCGGTGAGCGCAGCAGCCAGCATCAACGGGCCCACGAGGCGCAAAGGAGCGGGGCAGGGGGACAACAGGGGGCGGACAGGTCGGTTCATCAAGGGATTCTAGGCAGGGCCCTTGGCGCCTGCCTTCCCCCTGAATGAGCGGGTGCATGGCTGGCGGCGTGCATTGCGTCACAGCCCCAGCCCACCTCTGGCATCGCTCCGAGCGCCCCGAGCCAATTCAAAGCCGGAGCTGACCGCCAATTCCCGAGTCCACCGCAGCAGGGCACCCCTCCACCCGCTCAGGTTGCTGGTTCAGAAGGCGAGTGCAGCGTCGAGCAACTTCCAGCCGCACTCGGCACCATGCCGTGCCGGCACCCACTCTCCGTCGCTCAGGACTGTGGCTGCGTCGGGTGGCTCAAGCCCATGTGGTCGAGCATGTCGCTGACCAACTCCAGGCGCACCAGCGGATTGTCGAGCGACATCAACCGCTGCTTCTGCTCCGAGTCCACTGGCAGCAGTTCGCACCAGCGGTTGGACAGCCAGCCGCAGTCGTTCCAGTGATAGGGCAGGGCCAGCGGCATCTGCGCGATGTTGTCGAGCTGTTGTTCCATGCTGCGCACAAGCTGCTGCAGGGTCTCGCTGCTCGGAATCAAATCGGGCGGCACGGGAATGGTCGGGTCGTTGTCGAGCAAGGCAACATCCGCCACCCACAAGCCGAAGCGGCGCTGTTGGCAGGCATGAATCTGAAAACGCTGGCCGCCGGTGCAGCGGATCATCATCACCCCCGGCTGCGGCCGCTCCACCTGGTGGATGTAGGCCAGTGTGCCGATCGGGTGGAAGGTCTCGGGTGCGAAGCCTTCGATGCCGTCGTCATCGTCCTCGCGGCGCACGCGCGATTCTTCAAATTGCGGCCGAGGGGTCGTGTCCCACGGCGAGGGCATCGTGGCCACCACACCGAACGGCACCTTGGCCCGGTGGCAGCGCTTGATCATGTCGAGGTAGCGCACCTCGAAAATTCGCAGGGGCAGCAAGCCCCCGGGAAACAACACCGAGGGCAAGGGAAACAGCGGCAGCTGTTTGATGATGGGCGGGGCTTCATTCACCAGGCCATCTTAGGGGGGCATGCCCCCTTCGAGAACCCCCCACTTGCGCGCCCCCCCATCGGTGTGAAACTGGACACGGCAGTTCTGCATGGCCCAGCCCAGCGTGGCGCAGCAGGCACTTTTTCAATCCCCCAAAGGGGTGTCAGTGAGCCACCACTCAGCCATGTGCAGACGGTCGCCAGCCGCACAAAGCCATCGTGTGCTGGGGTCGCTCAAACGTTGTGGGCCGTTCTGGGAAAGAGGGGTCGAGTGGCGCGTTGCAACGCCTGGCCATGACGCTGCGTGAGCGCGGCAAGCGCTCTAGGGCCTGTTAACACGACGCAAGCCAGTGCGAAGGTGGCTGGTAAGGCACAGAGCAAGGCGCGAGCCGCCGCCCAGACTGGGCGTCTGGGCAAGGTGAGCAACGCGGCGCTGTGCCTTACCAGCCACCTTCCCGAAGGGTTTGAACCAGAAAAGCCGTGCGCGGCGTTGCAAAGCCTCGCCGGGGGCACCGCCCCGGCTGCGTTTTGCGCCTTGCTCACGGCTTTTCTGGTTCAACCGCATCTGGCTTGCGTCGTGTTAACAGGCCCTAAGGCTGCACGGCGTCGATGGTGATCTGCAGCCCCTGGCTCGGCGGGCTCAACGGGCCCATCTGCCCCACCAGGTCGCCACTGCTCGGCAGTGCTTCGCCCGATTTCGAGATCCGCGCACTCACCACCACAGAATCGAATTGCGACAACCGCGCCTGCGGCGACATCGCGGTGCTGTCGTCCAAGGTGAAGCTGAAGGGCAGTGACGCGGCCGTGGTCCGCACGATCGCCAGCGGCATGCGGGGCCCTTGCGCCGCCCGCGCGTAAACGAACAAGGTGTCGCCCGGCGCCACGCGGGCGGCCAGTGCCGGCGCCAACCGAACCGTGCCGCTGACCGCGCGGGTGCCCGCCACCGGTGCCGCTGCAGCCACGCCGGCCGAACCCGCGCCGCCGGTGGTCGACGGCGCTGCTGGCGCCGGTGTGGCCTGTGCTTGGGCGGCGCTGCGCGCCTCAGCCAGGCTGCTCTCCAAGTTGTTGGCCAGCGTGCTGCCGGCAGGTGCGAGCTGCAAGGCCAGCGTCCAGTGGCGAATGGCCAGCGCGAAGTCGCGCCGCTCGGTGGCCGCGCTGCCCGCCAAGGCCAGGGCCTTCACGTTGCGGCCATCCAGCTGCAGGGCCTGTTCAATCAGCCGGTCCGGCTCGCCCCGGGTGCTTTGCCCCTGCAGCATCGCGAGCACGTCGGCCTGGTCGGCCAACAGCTGCGCCGACGGCGCGCCCAGGCCCATGGCATGGCGGTTCGCGTTCTTGGCTTCCTCGTAGCGCTGCAACATCGCGTAAGCGCGGCCCAGCTGAGTCCAGCCCTCCAGGTTGCCCGGCTCCTGGGCCATGCGCTCACCCAGCTTGTCGACCAGGCCGTTGAGTTCGGCCAGTTGCGCCGCCTGCCCGGCGTCGGTGGGTTCCTCGGTGGCCACCACCTGCGGGCTCAGCGCCGCCGGCGTGCCCAGTTGCCCATACGCGCCCAGGGCCAACACCGGCACCAGCAAGCCCACCACCCAGGCGGTGCGCGCCGCGCGGCGTGCCCCGCTCCGCTTGAGCGGCGTGCCCGCCTCCGGCGTGGCTTCTTCGTCCAGCACGCGGCGCTCGAGTTCGGCGCGCGCTGCCTGGTGCTCGGCCGGCGTGCTCAAGCCGGCGGCCCGCTCTTCCTCGATTTGCCGCAGTTGGTCTCGCAAAATACTCAGGTTGCTGCCGTGCGGCGGCCCACCGGTGGCGTCAGCGCGCGCGCGCAACAGGGGCGTCAGCACCAGGCCCAGCGCCAGGCACAGCAGGCCGGCGGCGGCAATCCAGAAAATGATCATGTCGAAGAAGGCGGGGAAGAAGAAGGAGGTGACGCCGTGGCGGGAGAGACAGCCGCTGACGAGGCCGTGGCAGGCACCACCTCTACCGCCTCCAGCAGCGCCCGGGCACGCGCCCGCTGCGCCTCGCTGAGGGCTGCCGGCGGTGCGGCGCGACGGCGCCGGATCACCACCGCCAGCCCTGTCAACGACGCCAACAGGAAAGCAAAGGGCCCCAGCCACAGCAGCACCGTCATGCCGGTGAAGGACGGGCGGTAGCGCACGAACTCCCCATAGCGCGCCACCATGAAGTCAACGATCTGCTCCGACGACTGGCCTTGCTGCAGCTTCAGGCGGATCTGCTTGCGCAGGTCCACCGCCAGGTCGGCCTGCGACGCCGCCAGCGTTTCGTTCTGGCACACCAGGCAGCGCAATTCCTCCGCCACCTTCATGACCCGCGCCTCCAACACCGGGTCGGCCGCCATCGGCGTGGCCAGGGCGGGGGTGTTGTCGGCCGCCAGGGCCGCCGCTGCCAGGGTGCTGGCCGCGGCCGCGCCGGCTCTCAGCACGCTGAGCGACAGCCCAGTGCGCATCATCTGCCGGCGGTCGCAGACCAGCAAAGTTTTCCAGTCAGGATGCATTCAGCTTCTCCACCAGGGGCAACAACTGGTCGCGCAAAGACTCCGGCGTGACCGGCCCCACGTGCTTGTGGCGGATCACGCCCGCCTTGTCGATGACAAACGTTTCCGGCACGCCGTACACCCCGTACTCGATGCCCACCAGGCCCTCGGTGTCCGAGATCGAATGCACATACGGATTGCCGTACCGCGCCAACCACGCCTGCGCGGCCGGCCGCTGGTCCTTGTAGTTCAGGCCGTAGATCCGCACCCGCCCGGCCTTGGCCAGGTCCACCAACAAGGGGTGCTCGTACTGGCACGACACGCACCACGAGGCCCACACGTTGAGCAGCCACACCTGACCGCGCAGGTCTTGCGGCGAAAGGGTCGCTTGCGGATCGTCCAGGCGCGGCAACGCAAAGGCCGGCGCCGGCTTGTTGATGAACGGCGAGGGCACCTCGCGCGGATCGCGGTTCAACCCCACCGCCAAGAACCCCACCAGCACCGCGAAGATCACCAGCGGCCACAGATACCGCTGCATCACAGCACCTCGGCAGGCCGACCCGGCGGCGTCCCCTGCGGGCCCGTCGCATCAGTGGGCGTGGGCGTGGCCACTGGGGCCACCGCGCGTTGGCGCACCCGGTAACGCCGGTCCAGCACCGCCAGCACCCCGCCCAAGGCCATCAGCACACAGCCCAGCCAGATCCAATTGACGAAAGGCTTGTGGTGCAGCCGCATGCTCCAGGCCGTGGCGCTCACCGGCTCACCCAAGGCCACGTACAGGTCGCGTGTCAGCCCCCGGTCGATGGCCACCTCGGTGAGCGGCATGCGGCGCACGTGGTAAATGCGCCGCTCCGGCGTCAGCACCGCGACCGGCTGTCCTTTGCGTGACACCGTCAACGTGGCACGCGTCGCGCTGTAATTCGGGCCGGCGGTTTCCACCACTTGGTCGAGCTTGAAGTCAAAGCCGCCCACGCTGGCACTCTGGCCGGGCTCCATGCGCACGTCGTTCTCGCTGGCGTACCCGCTCACCACCGTCACCCCGACAATGAACACCGCCACGCCCACGTGCGCCAGCAGCATGCCGTAGTAGCTGCCCGGCTGGGCCCGCACCCGCTGCAGCCAGCCGACCTTGTCATGGGCACGCAGCCGCGCCCACAGGTTGGCCACGGCGCTGCTCGCAATCCAGGCGGCCAGCAGGCAGCCCAAGGCCACCATCGGCGACCAGCGGCCCAGCAGCAGCGGCATGGCGATCGCCGTGGCCACGCTCACACCCGCCGCCCACCGCAGGCGCCGCATCAACTCGATCGCACCCGCCTGGCGCCACCGGGCGATCGGGCCGATGCCCATCAGGAACAGCGCCGGCGTCAACAGCGGCACGAAGACCGCATCGAAGTAGGGTGGGCCCACCGACAGCTTGCCCAGCCCCAGCGCGTCGATGATCAGCGGGTACAGCGTGCCCAGCAGCACCGCCGCCATCGCCACCAGCAGCAAGACGTTGTTGGCCAGCAGCATCGACTCGCGCGACACCCACTCGAACGCACCGCCCACGCCCACCTTCGGGGCCCGCCAGGCGAACAGCAGCAAAGACCCGCCCACCACCAACGCCAGCAGCGTCAGGATGAACAAACCGCGCGTCGGGTCGGTGGCAAACGCGTGCACCGAACTCAGCACCCCCGAGCGGACCAGGAAGGTGCCCAACAGCGACAGCGAAAACGTGATGATCGCCAGCAACGACGTCCACATCTTGAAGCCGCCGCGTTTTTCCGTGACGGCCAGCGAGTGCATCAACGCCGTGCCCGCCAGCCAGGGCATGAACGACGCGTTCTCCACCGGGTCCCAAAACCACCACCCGCCCCAGCCCAGTTCGTAATACGCCCAGAAGCTGCCCAGGGCGATGCCCAGCGTCAGGAAGCACCAGGCCACCGTGGTCCAAGGCCGCGACCAGCGCGCCCAGGCGCTGTCCAGCCGCCCTGACAACAGCGCGGCCACGGCGAAGGCAAAGGCCACCACGAAGCCCACGTACCCCATGTAGAGCATGGGCGGGTGGATCACCATCCCGGGGTCTTGCAGCAGCGGGTTGAGGTCCTTGCCATCGGCGGGCGCCGGCAGCAGCCGCTCGAACGGGTTGGAGGCCCACAGCGTGAACACCAAAAAGCCGCAGCTGATCAGCCCCATCACGCCCAGGATGCGCGCCGCCGTCGGCGTCTCCAGTTGCTGGGAACGCCAAGCCACCGCCAGCGTCCAGCCCGCCAGAATCAAGGTCCACAGCAGGATCGAGCCCTCGTGGTTGCCCCACACCGCCGTGATGCGGTAAATCAGCGGCAGCTGCGAATTCGAGTGCTCGGCCGCCAGCAAGACCGAAAAGTCGTTGCCGATGAACACCGCGGTCAGGCAGCCAAAGGCCAACGCCGTGAACACGAACTGGCCCACCGCCGAAGGCCGCGCCAGCGCCATCCAGGCGGCACGCCCCTGGTGCGCCCCCACCAAGGGCAGCACGCTTTGCGACAGCGCCATGGCCAGCGCCAGGATCAAGGCAAAGTGGCCGATCTCGGCAATCATGGCGAGCCCCGCGTCGTGGCGCCCGGGCTGGCGGTGTCGGTGGCCAGCGTCGAGGTCGGTTGCGGCTCGGTGGAGGCCGGGCGGGCCTCTTTCAGCGCTTGAGCGGCCTCAGGCGGCATGTAGTTCTCATCGTGTTTGGCCAGCACCTGATCGGCCCGGAACACACCGTCCGGACCCAGCTTGCCCTGCGCCACCACCCCTTTGCCTTCACGGAACAGGTCCGGCAGCAGGCCGGTGTAGGCCACTGGGATTTTCTGCGCCGTGTCGGTGACGACGAAATTGACCGTCAAGCCCGCCTCGCCGCGCTGCACGCTGCCCATCTCCACCAAACCACCCAAGCGGAAGCTGCGGTCGCGTGGGGCCTCTTGGGCCAGCACCTGCGTGGGGCTGAAGAAGAACACCAGATTGCTGTTGAAGGCATTCAACACCAAGGCGCTGGCCACGCCCAAAACAAGCAAGCCCAGGCCAATGGCCACAGCGCGTTGGGTTCGAGGTTTCATGAGGACAAGAAGCTCCAGGGGCAAAACACGGACCGCCGTCGGTCCCGACCGTCAGAGGCGCGCACCCGCAGAGTGGTTCACCTCGAGCAGTCGATGTCTGACAAACCGCCGATTGTGCGGCTTTTGCGTGGTCTCGGCGCGACAGAGGTCATGCCCCGCCCCCCTGCAGACTCCCACGATGCGAAATTTCAGGTCCCTTCCCCCCGGTCCTTCCGACAGCACGGTGATGTAATACCCCGTGATGACGTGGACCTTTCCCGATTTGGCACCCTGGTGTCGTGAATTCATCGACCGCCTGGCGTGCCAGATGGCGAGGCGACACCGCGGCCGGTTGCGATGCACCATTTGGCTGCTGTGCACAGTACTCTGGTGCGGCGTTGCGCTGATAGCGGCTCCGGCTGCACAGGCGCAGGTGCTGACGGCTTTCGAGGTGCAACGCACCGACGAGGGGGTGCACCTGGATTTCGCCACCACGTTCGAGCTCAGCCCCTCGGTGGAAGCTGCCTTGCAAAAAGGGGTCGCGTTGAACTTCGTGGTCGAAGTCCAGGTCTTTCGCGAACGCTGGTACTGGCGCAACGCCCGGGTGGCCCGTGCCCAAAAAATGTGGCGCCTGTCCTATCAACCCCTGACCCGCCAGTACCGCGTCGGCTTTGGCGGGCTGAACCAGGCCTTTGATCAATTGCCCGAAGCCTTGGCCGCCTTGCAGCGCTCGGCCCACTGGAAGGTGGCCGACGCGGCCGAAGTGGCCACCCCGGGGCAGTACTATCTCGAATTCACCTACCAGCTGGACACGACGCTGCTGCCCCGGCCCATGCAGATCGGCATTGGCGGGCAGACCGACTGGGCGCTGATGATCCAAAAGACCCACCGCCTGCCACCCTTGACGACCGCGCCCACGCCCGCGCCCGAGTGAGGGTTTCCGCATGACCAAAGCATCCCGCTGGGCGTTTCTGATCTCGGTCGTGGCCGCCACGGGCACCGGCCTGGTGCTCGCTTTCGTCCTGGCCGTGGCCACCAACAACCGCGCCTTCTACGAGCGCAACTACGCCTGGCTGTTCGGGGTCAACCTGGCGGTGGCCGGCATTTTGTTGCTGGTGATCGGTGTCACCGCGGTGCGCCTGTACACCCGGGTGTCGCGTGGCAAGTTCGGCAGCCGGCTGCTGCTCAAGCTCGCGGCCTTTTTCGCCCTGGTCGGGGTGTTGCCCGGCCTGTTGATCTACACCGTCAGTTTCCAATTCGTCTCGCGCAGCATCGAGAGCTGGTTCGACGTCAAAGTCGAAGGCGCGCTCGAAGCCGGGCTCAACCTCGGCCGCAGCACCCTGGATGCCCAGGTCAGTGACCTGGCCAAAAAGACCCAGAGCGCCGCCGAGCGCCTGGGCGAAAGCCGTGGCACCCGCCAAGCCCTCGCCCTGGAACGCCTGCGCGAGCAACTCTCGGTGCAAGACATCGTCATCATCGGCCCCAGCGGTCAGGCACTGGTCACCGCGGGCAGTTCCTCGGCCTCGCTGGCCCCCGACCGTCCCTCGCAAAGCCTGCTGCGCCAGGCCCGCAACGCCCGGGTGGTGAGCCAGCTGGAAGGCCTGGAAGGCGACGCCACCGGTGGCATCGACGCGCGCACCCCGCCCCGCATCCGGGCCCTGGCTTTCATCCCCAGCAACGACATCGACCTGTCGCGCCAGGACCGCTATCTCTACGTCACCCAGCTGCTGCCACCCGACCTGGCCGACAACGCGCTGGCGGTGCAGTCGGCCAACGCCGAATACCAGCAGCGCGCCCTGGCCCGTGTCGGCCTGCGCAAGATGTACATCGGCACCCTGACCTTGGCGCTGATTTTGGCCATCTTCGCCGCCTTGTTGTTGGCCGTCACCGTGGCCAATCAACTGGCCCGGCCGTTGCTGCTGTTGGCCGAAGGCATGCGCCAGGTGGCCCAGGGCGACCTCAGCGCCAAACCGGTGTTCGCCTCGCGCGACGAGCTGGGCGGGCTGACCCGCTCCTTTGCCGAGATGACCCAACAGCTCGCCGACGCCCGCGCCCTGGCGCAGCGCAGCGTGGCCCAGGTCGAAGGGGCCCGCACCAATCTGCAGACCATCCTCGACAACCTCACCGCCGGTGTGATCGTGTTCGACCGCGACCGCCGCATCGACACCGTCAACCCAGGCGCCACCCGCATCGTCCGCCTGCCCTTGTCGGTCTACCACCGCCGCCGGCTCGACGAAGTGCCCGGCCTGGAAAAGTTCGCGCAGGCCATCTGGCAGCGTTTCGAACTGCACACCAGCAGCCCCGAAGCCGGCGAGCGCGACCAGTGGCAAGACTCCTTCGTGCTGCCACCCACCGGCAACGGCCCCGAGCGCGAGCCACTGACCCTGCTGGTGCGCGGCGCCGCGCTGCCCCACGGTGCGCGCCTGATGGTGTTCGACGACATCTCCGAGGTCGTCTCGGCGCAGCGCAGCGAGGCCTGGAGCGAGGTGGCCCGCCGCCTGGCCCATGAAATCAAGAACCCATTGACGCCCATCCAGCTTTCGGCCGAGCGCTTGCAGCACAAGCTCGAAGCCAAACTCGAAGGCACCGATCAGGCCATGCTGGTGCGCTGTGTCGGCACCATCGTCAACCAGGTCCAGGCCATGAAAACCCTGGTCAATGAATTCCGCGACTACGCCCGCCTGCCCGCCGCCCACCTCACCAGCATCGACCTCAACGGCCTGGTGACCGAGGTGCTGACGCTCTACACCACGGCGCAGGAATCCGGTCACCTGCGGGCCGATTTCGGCAAGGCCTTGCCCGCCATCGAAGGCGACGCCACCCAGCTGCGCCAGGTCATCCACAACCTGGTGCAGAACGCGCTCGACGCTGTGGCCGACCAGCCCGACGGCCAGGTGGTGGTGCGCACCGAAGCTACTCGCACCGAGCAAGGCGAATTGCGCGCCGTGCGGCTCAACATCGCCGACAACGGCCCTGGCTTTCCAGAAAAAGTGTTGAAGCGGGCCTTTGAGCCTTACGTCACGACCAAGAGCAAAGGCACCGGTTTGGGGTTGGCGGTCGTGAAAAAAATCGCAGATGAGCACAGCGCACGCGTGAGAATCGCCAATTTGACCCCCTCTGTCGCGGCAAATGGCCCTCAAACAGGGGGCCCCGGCGAGCCACCCCTCATCCGAGGGGCTCAAGTTTCGTTATCATTTTCAAAATTTGCACCGCCTCACAGCGTTGGCGCTGTGGCCGATTCTTCTGAACCGCGGGCTCAATAAGGTTCCATGGCTAACATTCTTGTTGTTGACGATGAATTGGGAATTCGGGCGCTGCTGTCCGAAATATTGACGGACGAAGGTCACGCGGTCGAGCTGGCGGAAAACGCCTCGCAGGCCCGTGCGTCTCGCGAGCGCCAGCGACCCGACCTGGTGCTGCTCGACATCTGGATGCCCGATGTCGACGGCGTGACCCTGCTCAAAGAGTGGGGCAGCACCGGCCAGCTGAACATGCCGGTGATCATGATGAGCGGCCACGGCACCATCGACACCGCCGTGGAAGCCACCAAGTACGGCGCCTCGGCTTTCCTTGAAAAACCCATCACCTTGCAAAAGCTGTTGCGGGCGGTCGAGCAGAGCCTCGTCAAGCCCGCGCCACGCAGCCCGTCCTCGGCCCCTGCGCGGGTGGACGGCATGGCCTTCTCCGCCATGAGCCCCACCGGCCCGCATGGCGGCAACGGCGCGATGTCGATGCCTTCGATGCCCAGCGGCCCCCAATCCGCCCAAAGCTTCGATCTCGACCGTCCCTTGCGCGAAGCCCGTGACGTGTTCGAGAAAAGCTATTTCGAGTTCCACCTGGCGCAAGAAAACGGCAGCATGACCCGCGTGGCCGAAAAAACCGGCCTCGAGCGCACCCACCTGTACCGCAAGCTCAAGCAGCTCGGTGTCGACCTCACCCGCAACAAGCGCAGCACCGTGTGACCGCTGCGGCAGCGTGCCAGGCCCCTGGTGGTGCTGGTATACTGCGCGGCTTCGGCCAAGTAGCTCAGTCGGTAGAGCAGCGGATTGAAAATCCGCGTGTCGGTGGTTCGATTCCGCCCTTGGCCACCAACATCGCGATCAAAGGGTCAGCCTCACCGGCTGACCCTTTTGTCTTTTCTGGCTCGGTAATTCTTCACTTCCTTGGAAGGCACCCATGACCACGTCGCTGCACACCGCCTCGAACACCTCCTTCAACCAACTGCTCGGTGCCCTGAGCACAGTGTTGGGCAAGGCCGACGCCTTCGCCGCGTCCCGCAAGATGGACCCGGCCCTGCTGATGCACGCGCGGCTCTACCCCGATATGTTCCCGTTGCTGCGCCAGGTCCAGGTCGCCTGCGACTTCGCCAAAAGCGTGTCGGCGCGCCTGGCCGGCGTCGAGGTTCCCAGCTTTGAAGACACCGAACAAACCGTGGCCGATCTGCAGGCCCGCATCGCCAAAACACTGGCGTTCATCAACGGCCTGACCGCCGCGCAATTCGACGGCGGCGACACGCGCGAGATCGTGACGCAGGCCGGCACGCCGAAGGAAAAGCGTTTCAGCGGCCAGAGCTACCTGTTGAACTACGGCCTGCCCCACTTCTTCTTTCACGTCACCACGGCCTATGCCATCCTGCGCCACGTCGGCGTCGACGTGGGCAAGAAGGATTACATCGGCACGTACTGAGGCGCTTTGCCCTCATCAGGCTTCGATCGGCACCGCCCAGCGCTTTTCCAACAGGGCTTCGGCGCCCAGGCGCTGAGCCGCCTGGACCACCGCTTTCAGCGAAGCGGTCACGATGTTGGCGTCCACCCCGGCGCCGAAGCGGCTGCCCACCGTGCCGTCGAGCGAGGCCTCCACCACCGCCCACGCCTGGGCATTGGCACCCGAGGCCAACGCGCGTTCCTCAAAATGGTCGATGCGCAGGCCGATGCCCAATGCGTCCACGGCCGCGTCGATGGGCCCCGCACCGCTGCCGTGCAGCACCTGCCGTTGCCCGTTCCAACTCAACGTCAGCACGATGGCCTGACCCTGGGGATCATCGGCACTCAGCTGATGTGCCACGTACTGGAGGCCCGGCGAGCCTGCCACGGCAGTGGCCAGGTAGGTGTCCTGGAACAACGCCCACAACTGCGCTGAGGTCATCTCGGATTCGCTGGCATCGGTGTGCTGCTGCACCACCGCGCTGAACTCGATCTGCATGCGCCGAGGCATCACCACCCCATGGTCGCGCTCGAGCAAATAGGCAATGCCGCCTTTGCCCGATTGGCTGTTGACGCGGATCACACTGTCGTAAGTGCGGCCAAGGTCCGCCGGGTCGATCGGCAGGTAGGGCACCTCCCACGGCCGGTCGGCGCGCTGCGCGGCCAGGCCTTTTTTGATCGCGTCCTGGTGTGAACCGGAAAAAGCCGTGAACACCAGGTCGCCCACATACGGATGGCGTGGGTGAATCGGCAACTGCGTGCACGACTCGATGGTGCGGGCCACGGCATTGATGTCCGAAAAGTCCAGGCCAGGGTGCACCCCTTGGGTGTACAGGTTGAGCGCCAAGGTCACGATGTCGACGTTGCCGCTGCGCTCGCCATTGCCGAACAGGCAACCTTCCACCCGCTGGGCGCCGGCCAGTTGCGCCAACTCCGAAGCGGCCACGCCGGTGCCACGGTCGTTGTGCGCGTGCACCGACAACACCACGTGCTCACGGCGCTCCAGATGGCGGTGCATCCACTCCACTTGATCGGCGAACACATTTGGCGTGGCGTTTTCGACGGTGGTGGGCAGGTTCAAGATGATCGGCCGGCCCGGCCCGGCATCCCAAGTGCGAATGGCCGCATGGCAGGCGCGCAGTGACACGTCGAGCTCGGTCATGCTGAAGGTTTCGGGCGAATATTGCAGCACCCATTCGGTCTCAGGCTGGGCATCGGTCAACCGCTTGAGCACGGCCACATGCTTTTCGACCAAGGCAATCACCTCGTCCGTGCTCAGGCCGAAGACGACGTTGCGCCACGCCGGCGCGGTGGCGTTGTAAAGGTGCACGATGGCACGGCGCGCCCCGCGCAACGAGGCCACCGTGCGCTCGATCAGGTCTTCTCGCGCCTGCGTGATCACCATCGGCGTCACCTCGTGGCCCAGATGGTCTTCCTCGATGAGGCGGCGCACGAAATTGAAATCGGTCTGCGAGGCGGCCGGAAAGCCAACTTCGATTTCCTTGAAACCCACTTGCACCAGGGTTTGAAACAAACGCAGCTTGGTGTCGCCATTCATGGGCTCGAACAACGCTTGGTTGCCGTCGCGCAAATCGGTTGACAACCACAGCGGTGCGGTGCTCAGCACGCGATTCGGCCATTGGCGGTCGGCCAAAGCCACAGGAGGGAAGGGGCGGTATTTGGTCTGAGGGGTGGTGATCATGGAAGGCCATTCGAGACGTGAAGCGCAGACCGCCAAGCTGCTGAGTGAGAAGGCAGCAGCAGCCACAACGGCGGTCGGTGAATCGTCTCCCCTGCAGTGCCACTTGCAGCGCAAGGGACTGGTTCGATGGCCGGGGTCAGGGGGAGATCAGTGGTGGCGCTTTGTCGTGCGCAAGTCGAGCAAACCCCGGCCAGGTGTCAGACCTGGCAGACCTAGCGAAAGCAGGAGGGGCATCGAATGAACCAACATGATGCCGCTATGCTAACCCAAGACCTTTGAGCCAGGCGAGGGAACCGAGCTGCCCGTGCGGGCTCTGTGCCTTCATGCACGCCGCGAAGCCGCACCTTCGTTCATTCGCATGGATGTCCGTGGCACAAGATCGCCAAGCGGCGCGCGATTGGCGACAATGCACGATCGCCCCGAGCGCACAGGTCTCGGGGCCCACACCACAAAGCAGTCACGCAGGCAGGCGGGGAACGGTTCGATTCCATGAAACATCTTTTATTGCTTGGCGGGGGGCCGGCACATGTGCAGGTCTTGCGGTCGTTGGCCCGCACGGGCCTGGCCACCGCGCACGTCACGCTGGTGGCGCCGTTTCCGCGCCCGGCGTGCGCGGCCATGCTCGCGGGTTTCGTGGCGGGGCACCACGGCGTGGACGAAGGCAGCATTGCCTTGCCCGACCTGGCCAATGCCGCCAACGTGCAGTTCGTGCAGGCCAAGCCCAGCGGCGTGAACGCCAGTGAGCGCACGGTCACCCTGGCCGATGGGCGGGTGATGAGCTACGACGCCCTCAGCCTTGACGCAGGGCCCTCGCTCAACCGGGATGCCATTCCCGGCGCGCGTGGCTTGGCCCTGTTTGCGCGCCCGATCGAGCACTTTGCCAAGATGTGGGGGGGTCTGCTGTTGCTGGCCTCCGAGCGCACCCTGAGTGTGGTGGTGCTGGGTGGTGGCGTGCTTGCCGTCGAGCTGGCCATGGCGCTGCAATACCGTCTGGGTGCCCAGGCCCGCGTGAGCCTGGTGACCGGTGGCACTGCCTTGCTGGCAGGCGAGCCTGAGCCCTTGTGCCAGGAGGCGCGCTCGGTGCTCAAGCGCTTGGCGGTGACGGTGATCGAAGACGCCTGCACCGAGGTCACCGCCACCCATGTGATCCTGCGTGGTGGCGGCCGGCTGGTGTGCGATGCCCCCATTGCGGCCTGGGCGCCCGACGGTCCTCCCTGGTTGGCCTCCAGCGGGCTGGCTTTGGATGAGCAGGGTTTCGTTTTGACGGGGCCGACCTTGCAAAGCAGCTCGCACCAGACGGTCTTTGCCGTGGGCGACCTGGCCAGCCGCGCCGACCTGCCCCCCGGGCACGGGCGCGACGCCCACCATGCGGCGCCGGCCCTGAGCGCCAACCTGCGCCGCCATGTGTCCACTGGGGAGCTCGTGCGCCACATGCCGCGCCGGCGCAGCCTGCGCTTCGTGACCTGCGGCGAAAAGCAGGCACTGGCGTCTTGGGGCAACTGGGCCGTGACCGGCCCCTGGGTCTGGCGTTTCAAGCGTTGGCTGGAAACCCGCCAGGCCGCGCGCGCCACGGCCTGAAATCACCCGCCACGCGTTGGCGTTGAGTCGGCGTCAGTCAGTCGTTGACGTGGCCCGTGCCCGCTTTGGCTGCCGCTTCGATTTGACGGCGGACAGCCCGTCGGCGGCGGCGCAAGACAACCACCTCGGCCACCAGCGCCAGAGCCGTCACCGCGAACGAGCCCCACACATACGCCCCTTGGCCGCCCATGGCCCAAAACTCGGCAGCACTGGACCAGACGATGTTCATGCCCGCACCTCCTGCGTCCAGCCGGCGTGTTGCTCACGTTCCAAAATCAAGGTGCGCACGCGGATCAGTGTCACCGCAATGCAGTACATCCAGAACGCCAACGACATCACCAGCATCCCCATCAGCATCGGCGTGGCCATGCTGGGCGCGCGGGTGAGGCTGACCGACGCACCCTGGTGCAAGGTGTTCCACCACTGCACCGAGAAATAGATGATTGGCACGTTGACCACGCCCACCAAGGCCAACAACGCGGCGGCGCGGTCGGCGCGGCGGGCGTCGTCGATGGCCGCGTGCAACGACAAATAGCCGATGTAGAGGAACAGCAGAATCAACTCCGAGGTCAGTCGCGCGTCCCACACCCACCAGGTCCCCCAGGTCGGCTTGCCCCACAACGCACCCGTCCACAGCGCAATGAAGGTCATCAATGCGCCCGTCGGTGCCAAAGCCAGCGCCAGCATCGACGCCAAACGGGCATTGAACACCAGTCCCACCCCGGCCCAAAAGGCCATGGCCAGGTAGAGGACCATCGACATCCAAGCAGCGGGCACGTGGATGTAGATCACCCGGTACACGTTGCCCTGTTGGGCATCGGTGGGGGCCAGCAGCAGGCCCAGCACCAGGCCCGCCACCGCCAGCACCATGCCCAGCACGGCAAACACCGGTATGGCGCGGCCGGCCAGCGGGTAGAAGCGCTGAGGCGCCGCGTATTTGAACCAGTTCATGGAGTCGTCAACCGAGAAAAAGAAAAGGACAACGCGTGAGCGGGGGGCGAAGGCCGTTCACACCGCCGCGATTGTGCCGTGGTCCGACCGGCTCATTCCAGCGAGATGCGCAAAGCCGCCGCGGCGGCCAACGGGGCCAGCACCAACGCCGCCAGCAGCAGCGCCCCCAACAGTGAAAAATGCGCCTGCACCGACAGCCCGGCCACGCTGTCCTGCACCGCCGAGGCGCCAAAAATCAGCACCGGCATCACCAACGGCAACACCAGCAACGACACCAGCACCCCGGCACCGCGAACGCCCACCGTCAGGGCCGCCCCGATGGCACCCACCAGGCTCAGCAGTGGTGTGCCCAGCAGCAGGGTCAGCATGAGGACCCCGATCGCGGACGTCGACAGGTCGAACTGCAGCGCAACCACGGGCGAAGCCAACACCAGCAGCAGGCCCGACGACAGCCAGTGCGCGAGAGCCTTGCCCAGCACCAGCACCGGCAAAGGCGTCGTGCTCAACAGCAGCTGTTCCAAGGTCCCGTCCTGGTGATCGTCGGTGAACAAGCGGCTGAGCGACAGCATCGAGGCCAGGAGCGCCGCCACCCACACCACGCCCGGACCCAGGCTGCGCAGCAGCGCCGGTTCGGGTCCCACGCCCAGCGGAAACAAGCTCACCACCATGGCGAAAAACACCAGCGCCGCCCCGGTGTCGGCCCGACGGCGCAAGGCCAACCGCAGGTCGCGGCACAAGAGGCCCCAGCCGCCCGCCACCCAGGAAACGGCCGAATCAGAGGGAGGGGCCAGCCGGCTCACAGGCGGATGCTCATCTCAGACACCGGCGCACCCCAAGCCACCGCCTGATGGCTGGTCAACACCACGATGCCGCCGCGCCGCACATGCTGTGCCAGCAAGCCCACCAGCCAGGCGGTGGCCAGGCTGTCGAGGGCATTGAACGGCTCGTCCAGCACCCACAGGGGCGCATGCGCACTCAAGGACAGGCGAGCCAAAGCCACGCGCTTGCGTTGGCCCTGCGACAAGGTGCGCACCGCCACGCCGGCGCGGTGCGGCAACCCCGCTTGCGCCAAGGCCTCGGTGAGCTTGTCCGCGGACAGGCGGGTGCCCCCCATCAACAGGGCGGTCTGCAGGTTCTCGACCGCGCTGAGGTCATCCTTCAAAGCCGGTGCGTGGCCCAGGTAGACCAACCGCTGGTGAAAGCTTTCTCTCAACTCGCGCAAGGGGCGCCCCTTCCAGCGCACCTCGCCATGGGCCGGAGGAGTCAGGCCGCACACCGTGCGCAGCAGGCTGGTCTTGCCGGCGCCATTGGCACCCTCGACGCGCAGCAACGTGCCTTCGTCGACCTTGCGCGACAACCCGGTGAACAAGGAGCGCCCACCGCGGATGCACTCCAGCTGATCCAATTCCAAGGTGCTCAAGGTGCTCAAGGTGCTCACAGCAGCAAGGAACCCCGACTCAAAGCCCACGCAGCGCGTCGCGCACCCGCCCGGACGTCAGCACTTCGGGCAGCAGCACCGGGTCCTTGCCCGGACGCAGCAACACATACACCGGCACACCGTTGCGGCCCAAGCGGGCCAGGGCGGCAGTGATCTGCGGATTGCGGTCGGTCCAGTCGGCGCGCATCAAGACCACTTTGGCATCGGCAAAATTCTGCACTGTCTCTGCAGACTGCAACACCAGCCGCTTGTTGACCTGGCAGGTCACGCACCAGGCTGCCGTGAAGTCGATGAACACCGTCTCGCCGCGCGCCAGATGGTCGGCCACCGAGGCTTCGTCAAACGTTTTCCAATCTGCCCCCGCCACTGCAGCGCCTGCAGGTCCAGCGTCAGCCTGTCGGCTGGCCGGCACGTCATTCGGCCAGCCCCAAACGACGACACCCACAAAGGCGCCCGCCAGCAACGTGCGGCGGACCCAGTGATTCACGCCCCAGCCCGCCGGTGCGGCGACCATCCACACCACCCAGGCCACCCCCACCAAGGTCAGCAACACCTTGCTGGCACCGTCGATGCCTGCTTGTTGTCCCAGCACCCACAGCAACCACACCACAGTGGCGAACATGGGAAACGCCAACGCCTGTTTGAGGCGAACCATCCACATCCCCGGCCGCGGCAAGCGCTCACGCCAACCCGGCGCCAAGGTCAACAACACATAAGGCAAGGCCATGCCCACGCCGAGCGCGGCAAATACCGCCAGGCTCACCCCGGTCGACTGCGTCAAGGCAAAGCCCAGCGCCGCGCCCATGAACGGCGCCGTGCAGGGGCTTGCCGCCACCACCGCCAGCACCCCAGAGGCAAACGCGTCCACCGAGGGCCGCCGATCGCGCCAGTTGGCCAAGGCTTGCGGCGTGACGTTGGCAAACTCGAAGGCGCCCAGCAAGTTCAGTCCCAACAGGAAGAACAGCAACGCCAGAGCAAACACCACCCCGGGCTCCTGCAACTGAAAGCCCCAGCCCACCGCACTGCCGGCCTCCCGCAGGGCCAGCAAACCGGCGGCCAGCGCCACGAA
The DNA here is from genome assembly GCA_040385465.1 of Pseudomonadota bacterium. Taxonomy (GTDB): domain Bacteria; phylum Pseudomonadota; class Gammaproteobacteria; order Burkholderiales; family Burkholderiaceae_C; genus CANHBY01. The sequence goes on from JAZKHH010000135.1 coordinate 66,252, forward strand.
GCTCAGCACCACGCCCACGCTGTAGGCCAAGGCGTGGGTGACCAGCGTCTGGCGGTCCTGGGTGCGCGCCAGGCTCAGCAACTTGATCGACAGCACCGGAAACACGCAAGGCATCAGGTTGAGCACCATCCCGCCGACCAGGGCCAGGCCCAGGGCCGCCCACAGGCTCAAGGTGGCCAGGTTGGCCGGTTGACTGAGGCTGCTGGAGGCGTGGATGGGCAGATCGGGCAGGTGGTCCGATTCAGACAACGTCATCAGCTGCGGCACCGCTTTGACGTTGGCAGTGAACTCGGCGGCGGCAGAGCCCATGCCCCACACACTCATTTCGCCCGGTGTGGCCGGGGGGGCCACCGCAATGCCCCGCACGGTCTTGGGCAAATTGGCATCGGCCATGACGCCCAATTTCACGGCATAGCCCTGCGGAATCCGGTACACCTCGTGGCGTGCGGGCTCCAGCAGTTGCAGCGAGTAGGGGAACACGTGCACCGAGGGAAGAACCTTGTCACCCAGGTTTTTGTTGCCGGTGCGCTTCATCAGCAGCAGCGCCTCCCGCCCGGCATGCTGCAGCTCCACCGACCAGCCCTGCAGCGGCAAGGGCACCGCAGCGGCGTTGCTGGCAAACGCCGGGCTCGCGGCCGTGGCCCCTGGCGTGACGTCCTGCCCCACCACGGGCAATTGCAGCTCCAGCTCGGCCGACTCGGGAATGCACACGTCTTTGCACACCAGCCAATGGGCCTGCGCCTTCAACGTCAGGGTGTCGCCTGGCTTGGCCGACGGCGGCGGCGTGAAGCTCAACGGCAGCAACAACTCGCCCTCGTAGCCGTAGTTCACCAGCGGGCCCACCGGCAGGCGCTGGGGCACTGGCCACTCGATGTCGCTCGTCTGGCTGCCCACGGGCAACTGCCAGGTCAGGCGCGTGGGCAGGCCGGAGTCGCCTGGGTTGCGCCAGTAGGTGTGCCAGCCAGGCTGGTGGGTCAGGCTCAGGCCAATCTGCAGCACCTGCCCCGCCTGCACCGCACTGCGCTCGGCCACCAGTTCCGCCACCACGTGGTCGGTGCGCACCGGCGCCGCAGCGCTGGCAACGGCCCATGCCGCCAAACCCAGGCCGATCCAAGCACGCGCGTCCCACTGCTTCATACCGAAACTCCTTTGTCGACGCGCGGTGCGGGCGCCGAGATCACTTCTCCACGAAAGCTCGCTCGATCACGTAATGGCCAGGACGGCTCATGTTGCCCTCGGTCATTCCCATGGCGTCCAGCAAAGTCCGTGTATCTTTCAACATTTCTGGGCTGCCGCACAGCATGAAACGGTCATTCTCCAAACTCAGACGCGGCAATCCCAAGTCGTCACACAGCTGGCCGCTTTCCAGCAACACCGGAATCCGACCCTGGTTTTTGAACGGCTCACGGGTCACCGTGGGGTAGTACAGCAGTTGCTTGGCCACTTGCTCGCCAAAGAATTCGTTGTTCGGCAGCTCCTCGTGGATCACCGAGTCGTACGCCAGTTCCTTGACCTGTCGGCAACCGTGCACCAACACCACCTTGCTGAATTGCTCATAGACGTCCGGGTCGCGGATGATGCTCATGAACGGCGCCAGCCCCGTGCCTGTCGACAGCAGATAGAGCGTGCCGCCTGGCAACAGGTTCTGCAAGAGCAGGGTGCCCGACGCCTTGCGTCCCACCAAAATGTGTTCGCCAGGCTGGATGTGCTGCAGCCGTGAGGTGAGCGGGCCGTCTTGCACCTTGATGCTCAAGAACTCCAGGTTCTCTTCATAGTGGGGGCTCACCATGCTGTAAGCCCGCATCAGGGGGCGGCCTTCAACCGTCAAGCCGATCATCGCGAACTGGCCGCTCTGATAACGGAAGCTGGCCTCGCGCTCGGTGGTGAAAGAAAACAGCCGGTCCGTCCAGTGGTGAACGGTCAGCACCTTGGCTTCAAAAAAATTGCTCATGATGGGGAAGTGAATCGCTGGAAACGCACGCGCAGCTCACCTGCGGGCAAGTCGACAAGCATAGCGTCAACCCGCCGTGCGTGGAAAAGCGGTCACCGGGCGGTCCATCCGTTGTCAGATGCTGTTCGACAGCTCGTACACCAGCACCGAGGGCAGGGCCGTGGCCAAGGCACCGCGCCCCACCTTTGCCATGCTGGCGTGGTCAAAACCGGACGTTTCGAACCGGTTGCCCTCTTCCAAAATCTCGATGAACACCATGTCCGGCACCTCGTCCAGCAGTTCGGCCTGCAGCTGTCGCAGCTTGTCGCCGCGAAGTGCACTCTCGAAGATCACCGCATGCGGCAGGCTCTCGGTGCAAAAGTCCACTGCCTGATTGACCGACGACACCAAATCGATCACCAGGCCCATGTCCTTGATCGCCTCTTTGATCTCTGCCCGCAATTCCCGACGCGCACCGACCACCAGCACCTGGTTGCCCGCCACCGGCTGATGCTGGGTGGACGGCGAAAAGCCTTGGTCCAGGTCCAGATGCCGCAGCGATTTGGCCGTTTCACTGCTGGTGTGCGGAAACTCGACCGACAGCAGGGTGTGCTGCCCTTCGGTGTGCCGCTGAAGCGGCAGCCCCATCACCCGGGCCGTCTCCTCGATCAGCCGCCAAGTCAACGAGTCCAACGAGACCCGCGCGGCCAGCGCCTGGGACCGGCTGTCCTGCTCATCGGACAGGCTGTGCACATAGCGGCACGACAGCACCGCGTGGCGTGGCCAGCTTTTCACGTCCACCCACAATTCGATCGACGAGCGCGCGTGGCGCAAAGACCAGTCCACCACCGTGTTCAGCAAGCCGAACAGCAGCGAAGCGTCAACCACCACCTCCACCGGTCGCAGTTTGGGCTTGATCAGGATGCCCCTGGCATGGATGTCACGGCTGCGGTGGTTCACCGCCCCTTGCAGCATTTCCGTCAATTGCACCGGCTCAGGCGCCTGCCGCACCCGTCCCGAGCCCAAGCGGGCAATCTGCTGCGCCTTGATGCCCACTTCCCGTGCGGTCTCAACGTCTCGACGCAAAGCCCGCATTTCCGCGCGGTCAATCTGCCCGGTGGACGTGAATGTGTGAATGCGCTCCAACGCCGCCGTCAGCGGTTCCCCAATTTCCTCGCCCACGGCTTGAACCAGGTCGTTCCACCGACGACCCTGCACGCTGTCAGACGAAGGCGGCTCGACCCAAACGGGGGTGGACGGCGTGGGATGATCTTTTTTTTTCATGACACTTTCCAGGCTACCAGCCCCATGGTCCAGTTCCATCCGAAATTCACCCAGCTTTTGCGAATTTGTTGGCCCCATTCGCTTTCCACAGCGCCGCTGTTGCCAAGCCGCAAGCGGCAGCGGGGTCGTCCGCTGCTCATTTGTCTGACCGGCGCCCTTCTGTCAAGCGCCTGCACGCCGGCCCTCAACTGGCGCGAAATCCGACCCGAGGGCGCTCCGGCCGTTGTCCTGTTTCCGTGCAAACCCGACGCAAGTGTGCGCCCTGTTCAGCTCGCCGGCTTGGCTTTGGAGATGCGCATGCTGTCTTGCGAAGCCCAAGGACAGGTGTTTGCCTTGGGGCATGTCCAGGTGCCGCCGAGCCAGACACCCACGGTGCTCAGAGACGCTTTGCGCCAGGCAGCCAGCCACAACGTGGGTCGCCCACCGCTTTCGGAGCTCACTTTGGCCATTCCGGGGCTCGCCCCAGCCCAGCCGGCCCAACGTCTGCGTTGGGAAGCGGCTCGGGCGGATGGCAGCCCCTTGACACTGGAGTCTGCCTTCTTTGCCCAAGGCGAGTGGGTGTACCAGGCGTCCATCGTCGGCGCGGGCCTGGAGGGCGAAGCGGTGCAAATGTTTTTCTCCAATTTGCGCGTGACGCCATAATCCAGCCACATGCCAGGCCTCCTGATCATTGCCCACGCCCCGTTGGCCACTGCGCTCAAGGCAGTGGCTCGGCACACTTTCGCCGAGCGTGCCCAGTGGTTGGAGGTGTTCGACGTGTTTCCCGACATGGCCCAGGAAGAGATCGAGGCCGGCGCGCGCGCATTGCTGCACAAGGTGCGCAACCCCGACGCCTTGATCCTGACCGATGTTTTCGGGGCCACCCCTTGCAACGTGGCTCAGCGCCTCGCGCAGACCTCAGAAGAGGGCCACCAGGTCAAGATCATCGCCGGTGTCAACGTGCCGATGCTGTGGCGTTCCCTCTGTTATGAAGAAGACGCTCTCGATGTCATGGTGGCCCGCGCGGTTGCCGGTGCCACCCAGGGCGTGATGCCCGTGGGCATCCCCAAGCCCCAGAACCAAGCTCCCAAAGGCAGTCCGAATGATCAAGGCCACGCTCACCATCAGCAATAAACTCGGCTTGCACGCCCGAGCGTCTGCCAAGTTCACCAAACTGGCCGGCTCATTCCGCAGTGAAATTTTCCTGACGCGCAACGAGCGGCGGGTCAACGCCAAAAGCATCATGGGCGTGATGATGCTGGCGGCCGGTCTGGGCAGCCAGGTCGAACTCGAAGTGGACGGCGAAGACGAGCAGGCGGCCTCGCACGCATTGGCCGCGTTGGTCAACGACAAGTTCGGCGAGGGCCAGTGAAGTCAGGCGCCGGGTGAGCGAAGGAAGTGCTGCCGGTAACGCGCAGGTAACTCGCTCAGGCGCATCAGCAGCGGCAAGTCCGCCGTGTGAAAGTCCGGGTCCCAGGCCGGTGCGCCCAGCACTTTGGCGCCGCAGCGCAGATAGCCTTTGATCAAGGCAGGCGGCTCCACCGGTTGGTCGTTGTGCAGCTCGTCCACCGGCAGCACCAGCCGCGGTTGGACCTGCCATTCGATCGGCGCCAGGTGCGTGGTTTTGAGTTGGTGCCACAGGTTGGCCGCCCCATGGCCGCCGTCACGCATGCTGATGCTGGCGCAACCCACCATGATGTCCCAGCGATTGCGCTGCATGAAGTCGGTCAGGGCCCCCCACAACGCCATGATCACCCCGCCATGACGCCACGACGCGTGCACGCAGGAGCGCCCCAGCTCCACCATCCGGTGCCGCACGGGACGCAGTCGGGTGAAATCAAACTCGGTTTCGCTGTAGAACCCGCCCACCCGGGCCGCTGCGTCGGGCGTGAGGACCCGGTAGGTTCCCACCACCACCGGCTCATCCTCGCCCGGCGTCCAAGCCCGAACCAGCAGGTGCTCGCAAAACGGATCGAACAGGTCCACATCGTGTCCCGCGGGAGCGTGGCGCAAGCGCGGAGGGCGTGCGCCCATTTCTTCCACGAACACTTGGTGCCTCAGCCGCTGTGCCTGGCGCACGTCTTCTTCGCCGCGTGCCCAGACGACCTCCAGCCGAGCCTTGCCAGGCGCCGCAGGGGGAACCGGCGAGGTCGAGCGGAAAAAATGGCGAGCCGGCACCTGAAGGTGTGACAGGGGAAAGGTAGGCAAAGGCAGATCCCGCATGGAAAGGCTCCCGGTGGTGCAGTACCGCTGGATGCTGCCGCGTTCCCATGTCGTCGCCATGACGGCGTGATGACGACCCAGTGACACCCCGCTGGCATCGCCGTGGCACTGCGCGAAAGTGCTGTATCGCCGCAACGCCGATCACGCTAGCATCCTTCGCATGAGCATCCAAGTCTTCGGTCTACCGGTCTCCCGAGGCATCGCCATCGGCAAGGCGGTCCTGATCGCCTCCAGCCGACTGGACGTGGCGCATTACTTCATCGATCCCGATACCACCGAAGCCGAAATCCTGCGTTTGCGCGATGCCCGCGATGTCGTGGCCGAGGAGCTGACCAGTCTGCAACGAGAGCTCCCGTCCGATGCGCCCGCCGAGTTGTCCGCCCTGCTGGACGTGCACCTGATGTTGCTGCGTGACGAAGCCTTGACCACCGCCACCAAACAGTGGGTGGTCGAGCGCCACTACAACGCCGAGTGGGCGCTGTCCGCGCAGCTGGAAGTCTTGGCCCGTCAGTTCGACGAGATGGAAGACGAGTACCTGCGTGAGCGCAAGGCCGATCTCGAGCAAGTCGTCGAGCGGCTGATGTTTGCCCTGTCCAAACATCCCATGAGCTCACGCTTGCCACCTGTGCCGTCCAAAGAATCCGGCAAGGAAGAGCCGCTGATCCTGGTGGCCAATGACATCGCACCGGCAGACATGCTGCAGTTCAAACGCAGCGTGTTCACCGGTTTCGTCACCGACGTGGGCGGCAGGACATCGCACACCGCCATCGTCGCCCGCAGCCTCGACATCCCCGCCGTGGTGGGGGCCAGGGAAGCCAGCCGCATCATTCGCCAAGACGATTGGGTGGTGATCGACGGCGACGTCGGCGCCATCATCGTCAACCCTTCTTCCATCTTGTTAGAGGAGTACCGCTTCAAGCAGCGGCAGAGCGATCTCGAAGGTTTGAGGCTGGCCCGATTGCGCCACACTCCGGCCGTTACGCTGGACGGCGACCGAGTGGAGCTGTTGGCCAACATCGAGCTTCCTGCAGACGCCACGGGTGCCTTGGCAGCCGGCTGCATGGGCGTCGGCTTGTTTAGATCCGAGTTCTTGTTCCTCAACAGAGGCGGTGAGTTGCCAGGCGAAGACGAGCAATACGAGGCTTACAAGGCAGCCGTGGAGGCCATGCAAGGCTTGCCGGTCACGATCCGCACGGTCGACGTCGGTGCAGACAAATCGCTCGAACGCCTGTCCATCAATGAAATGCGCCATGAGCACACCCTCAACCCCGCCCTTGGTTTGAGGGCCATTCGCTGGAGCCTGTCCGAGCCCGGCATGTTCCGCCAGCAATTGAGAGCCGTTCTCCGAGCAAGCGCCCACGGGCCCGTCCGACTGCTCATCCCCATGGTGGCCCACTGGGCGGAGGTCCAGCAAATTTTTGATGCCTTGGTGCGCGCCAAGCAGCAACTGACTGAAGCCGGCAAGCTCTTCAAGGACGTCCCGGTGGGCGCCATGATTGAAGTGCCAGCCGCCGCCTTGCTGGCCAAGCGCTTCCTGACCAAGTTCGATTTTTTGTCCATCGGCACCAACGACCTGATCCAGTACACCTTGGCCATCGACCGAGCCGACGAAGCTGTCGCTCATCTGTATGACCCTTGGCACCCCGCAGTGCTGCAGCTGATCTATCAAACCATTCAACAAGGCCAGGCAGTGGACAAGGATGTGTCCGTGTGCGGAGAAATGGCGGGAGACCCAGACCACACCGAGCTCCTGTTGGCCATGGGCTTGCGAAGCTTCTCGATGCACCCGTCCCAAGTTTCCCGGGTCAAACAGCGGGTTCTGCGCGCAAGGGGACGGTGGGACCCCACCGTGATCGAGACACTGCTCCACAGCGACGATCCTCGTGAAGCGTGGGCCTTGCAAAAGGAACTTCAGGAGTCCAGCGCCCGCCCTTGACCCACAAGCGCCTCAGAATTTTTTTCCAGGCTCTTGAAAGAGTGCTACATTCGTGGGCTTGGCTGTTCGCGTTTGTGGCATTTCACAGGCGGACAAAAAAGACCAAAAAATCTGATTGGTGATGTTGACGACGCCTTGAAAGGCGTGCCAAAATTGCCGACTCGGTTAAAAAGTCTCCCAGAAGAAATGCAAAGAACAAAACAAACGTTTTGATCAGCGCAAGACCTAGTGGTTGACAGGGAAATCGAAAAAATGTCAGAATCCAAGGCTTGATTGAAAGCAAAGCGCAGGGCAGCAAACAGCGAAAGCAGTGAGTTGCAAATAACCAAGCGGTTGACATGGAAATCAAGCAGAGAATAGAATGCAAGACTTGCTGCAAACAATGCGGCAGGCAAATCAGAGAAATCTGAACGCTCTTTAAAAATAAACAGCCGATAAGTGTGGGCGCCACGAACGCAAGTTTGTAAATATTAAGTGGCGCTCACTGAAAAGAGTAATCAATTCATTGAGTTGCTAAAGATCGAACTGAAGAGTTTGATCCTGGCTCAGATTGAACGCTGGCGGCATGCCTTACACATGCAAGTCGAACGGCAGCACGGGAGCAATCCTGGTGGCGAGTGGCGAACGGGTGAGTAATATATCGGAACGTGCCCAGTCGTGGGGGATAACG